>JAFMHB010000001.1 GCA_017854795.1 Candidatus Nanopelagicales bacterium | reverse complement strand
TCATGCAACACCACCTTGTTGGGGAGTGCTTTGTTGGGGAGTGCTTTGTTGGGGAACTGACCCGGTGATCTTATTGGCGTAATAATCACTATCGGTTGTTCCCGGCACCATGTCATGCGGTGGAGCGAGCATCCCTGGAAGCATTGGGCCCAACAGATCCTGCTTTTCATAGATGAGATCAGCGCGGTTATTGTCCGCCAATTCAAATTCATTCGTCATGGTGAGCGCACGGGTTGGGCACGCTTCAATACACAATCCACAAAAAATACAGCGGGTGTAGTTGATTTGGTATACCCGGCCGTACCGTTCACCTGGCGAATAGCGCTCTTCATCACTGTTATCCGCACCCTGCACGAATATTGCATCGGCTGGGCACGCCCATGCGCACAGTTCACACCCAATGCACTTTTCTAATCCGTCAGCCCAACGATTGAGTTGGTGGCGTCCATGAAAGCGCGGCTTAGGTGGATACTTGCTTGAATCTTCCGGATATTGCTCGGTAACTACCTTTTTAAAGATAGTTCCGAAGGTCACCCCAAATCCGCGAACTGCGGCTGGTAACTCAGGCATTGGGAGTCTCCTCGGTTGGGGTTGAATCGAGAGCTGGAGGTATTACTTGAGCGGCTACCGACTGTGCTGCGAGCACTCGTCGTGGGGTGTAGGCGAGTACCTGTCCCGGCATCGGTGGAACTGGGTGGCCACCGGCCATAGCGTCAAATGGAACAAGAAGTTCTTGCTCACGCTCGGATTCGATAGCTGCCTGCTTGCGATCAGAGCGGATCTGAAGAAGCCAAGAGCCAATGAGCAACACGGCAATGACTACAGCACCGGCAATAAGAAGTTGCTGGTTGCTGAAAGCGAAGTCGTCACGGAAGACACGTGCAGTTGCAACGATGAAAATCCAGGCCAAGGACGCAGGAATCAGAATCTTCCATCCAAATTTCATGAACTGGTCGTAGCGTAATCGGGGGAGCGTGGCCCGCAGCCAAATGAACATGAAGATGAACAATTGGACCTTGAGCAGCCACCAGAGAATCGGCCACCAACCAACATTTGCTGAATCCCACAACGAAATGGGCCACGGAGCCAGCCAACCGCCGAGAAAAAGGGTGGCTGCCAACGCTGAGACCGTCACCATGTTTATGTACTCGGCAAGGAAGAACATAGCGAACTTGAGTGAGGAGTATTCGGTATGGAATCCACCGACGAGTTCACCCTCTGCTTCAGGAAGGTCAAATGGTGCACGGTTAGTTTCGCCCACCATAGATGTGACATAGATCAAGAATGAGGGGAGCAAAATAACAGCAAACCAGATCGGTTGCTGTTTTGCGATGATCTCAGAGGTTGACATGGAACCGGCAAAAAGGAAGACCGCGACGAATGAAAGACCCATTGCGATTTCATAGGAAATGACTTGAGCCGTTGACCGCAGTCCACCAAGCAGTGGATAGGTCGAGCCAGAGGACCAACCGGCCAGAACTAATCCGTAAACGCCAACCGAGGCAATAGCCAAGACGTACAGGACGGATACGGGGAAGTCCGTCAGTTGCAGTGGTGTTTCAACGCCAAAAATTGAGACCGTTGGACCAAAGGGAATTACTGCAAAAGCCAAGAAAGCGGCTGTGGCCGAGATAACCGGTGCAATCCAGTACACGGCGACGTGTGCCGACTTCGGAATAATCTCTTCTTTGAAGGCAAGCTTAAAACCGTCCATGAGGGACTGCAATAAACCAGCCGGACCAACTCGGTTCGGACCAATCCGATTTTGCATGCGGGACACAACCCGGCGCTCCCACCAAATGGTGAACAACGTCAATACAACCAACATTCCAAAAATTGCCACAGCCTTGAGAATTACCATCCACCATGGATCAGTTCCAAAAAAACCGAATGAAGAACCACTCATGCGGCACCTCCCTTTACAGTCACTGCTTGCCCATAGCCACAACCAAGTTGGGCATATATATGTGATTCGGGAGAGTTCATGGGGAGCCACACACTTTCATTTGACACCTCGGCGACCTGGGTGGGCAATGTAATTGAGCCTTTTGGTCCGGTAACAGTTATGACTTCAGGCTTCCCCAATTGCTCAAACATTGCTGCACTCACTGCAACAACTGAAGGTCTAGCTGTTGCGGCTAAGTGTGGTTCGCCTTCTTGCATCACACCCGAGTCAATGAGCAATCGCCACGTTGCCAGTGTCGTACCAGCGGGCGCGTGAACTTCGTGATTGTTCACATCGGTTCGCGGACCCGACCATGGCACCAGCGAATTCAACTCCTTACGCAATGCACGAGTATCTCCATTGAGTTGGACATTCATTGCACTCGCTAACATCGAGAGGACACCGGCATCGGTGAGAGTAAGTGCCTCGCGGAAAGCAGCGCTAAATGGCTTGCTGCGCCCTTCCCAGTTCATGAAGGATCCCGATTTTTCAGTTACAACCGCTACGGGAAAAACAACACTTGCTCGCTGCGTAATTTCCGAGTGGTGATTCTCAAGCGCCACAACAAAATCAGCATTTTCAATTCCAGCAATCAGTTCATCGCCATTGGGTAGGTCGGAGGGATCTACACCTGCTATTACCAATGCGCTAGTTGATCCCTGCTTAATCGCAGTAACCAATTCGGTGCCAGTAAGCCCGACGTTAGGCAAGGAATCAGCATCGATGTTCCACGCCTGAGCTACTTCGCTGCGAGCAGTCGGGTCAGAAATTGGTCGCCCACCAGGGAGTAGACCGGCTATGGCGCCGGCATCGAGAGCACCCCGTTCACCTGCTCGTCGAGGAACCCAAGCGATGCGCGCACCAGTTTGTGAGCCCAATCGCGATACCGCACTGAGCGCACCCGGACTAGCAGCCGCACGCTCTCCGACGAAAATAATGGAATTACTGTCAAGTGCGCCTACTATTTCTGAATCAAGGCCCGAGATAGCGTGAGCCTCCGAGCCTGCTTTGGCTTTGACCCAGTGTGCTGAAAGCTTTTCACTTCCCAGTGAATAGAGCGGACCAACGGTGTGGACTGACACACCCCTTTTCACACCCTTACGCAATCGTAGGAACAGAATCGGTGATTCATCCTCTGGCTCAAACCCGATCAGCAGTACCTGTGAGGCTGTTTCGATATCGGTGTAGGTGACATCCAATTTCCTACCCGCAACATGTGCTGCTAGGAACTCTGCTTCTTCGGTTGAGCTAGCTCGTGCTCGGAAATCAAGGTTGTCAGTACCCAAGACGATGCGGGCAAATTTTGAATACGCGTATGCGTCCTCAACGGTTGCTCGACCGCCGACGAGAACCGCTGACGTTCCCGCAGCAGCAAGTCCTGCGGCAGCAAAGTGCATTGCCTCGGGCCAAGATGCCGAGCGGAGTTCTCCATTTTCGCGAATAAGTGGCGACTCAATACGTCCATTTGCAAGATAGGCAAAAGCGAAGCGACCCTTGTCGCAGCTCCAATCCTCATTTACTTCTGGGTCATCCCACGCCAGGCGACGAGTGACCGTGCCGCGGCGGTAATCGGTGCGAAGCGAACACCCTGATGCACAGTGCTCGCAGGTAGTAGGAACGGAAACTAAATCAAATGGCCGCGAACGGAATCGGTAGGACGCACTTGTAAGTGCCCCAACGGGACAAATCTGAACAACGTTCCCCGAGAAGTAGGAATCAAATGGCTCGTCATTTGCGGTACCAACCTGTTGTTGGGCACCGCGCTCCAGTAATTCAAGGGATGCGTCCCCGGCGATCTCCTCAGCAAAGCGCGTACAGCGAGCACACGAAACACAGCGCTCACGATCAAGGAGTATTTCGGCGTTAACATTAATCGGTTTAGGAAAGGTCCGTTTTTCACCCTCAAAGCGCGAATCAGGACGTCCAACGGTCATGGCCTGATTTTGCAGAGGGCACTCGCCACCCTTGTCACACACCGGACAGTCCAGAGGATGATTTACGAGCAAGAATTCCATAACGCCCTCTTGGGCAATTCGCGCCATTTCCGATGAACGTTGGGTACGAACATTCATTCCCTCGGAGAGCACCTGGGCGCAAGCGGGTTGAGGCTTGGGAACTCCGTCAATTTCTATGAGACAAGCGCGGCACGCGGCAACCGGGGTGAGCAGAGGGTGATCACAGAAGCGAGGAATCTCGATACCGATTTGTTCAGCCGCCCGTATTACAAGTGTTCCTTTTGGAACTTCCATTTCAATACCATCAATGACTACGTTGACCGTATCAATTTTTTCGTTGTGATTCACAATGGTCATTAGGCGCGCACTCCCGAGAATACATATGAAGCAACCGGATCGAATTGTTCATCAGCACTGGTGTGAGTCGCGGCCGTGAATTCGTCACTGAAGTATTTGATCGCAGCGGGATAAGGAGTTGCAGCAGCATCACCGAGTGCACAGAATGAACGCCCAGCGATCTGGCCACACAATGTTGTCAATGTTTCCATCTCACCTGTTGTGCCATTACCGTGTTCAAATTTTTCAAGGACGCCAGTGATCCAGTAGGTGCCCTCGCGGCATGGAGTGCACTTGCCACAAGACTCATGCTTATAAAACTCAAGCCACCGGGTTACCGCTTTAACAACTGACACCGTTTGATCGAATATCATGGGCGTTCCCGTTCCCAGCATGGAGCCGGCCTCGACCATGGCTTCATAGGTCAACGGAAGGTCAAGGTGATCGGCCGTCAACATGGGAACACTGGACCCACCGGGAAGCCAGAACTTGAGCTCAGCACCCGGTCGCATACCTCCGGCAAAGTCGAGCAGTTCTCGCATTGTGATTCCCAGAGGTGCTTCGTAGATTCCTGGACGTTGCACGTGACCGGACACTGCAAACACTTTGAATCCCGGGGACTTTTCCGTTCCGAATTGGCGGAACCAATCAACTCCGCGATCAATTATGTAAGGGATATTTGCAATTGTCTCGACGTTGTTAATTACGGTCGGTGAAGCATAGAGTCCCGCAACGGCCGGGAACGGTGGTTTCAAACGTGGCTGTCCTCGATAACCCTCGAGTGAATCGAGTAGTGCAGTTTCTTCGCCGCAAATGTAGGCACCGGCTCCCGCATGAACCGTGACCTCGAGATCAAAACCCGATCCCTGAATGTTTTTCCCAATGAGACCCGCCTCGCGGGCTTGCTTAACAGCAAAAGCAACCTTGCGAATAGCCGCCGGTACCTCACCGCGGATGTAAATAAAAGCGTGATTTGCCCGAATAGCGAATGAGCTGATAATCACGCCTTCAAGCAATGCGTGCGGGTTGGCCATCATGATCGGGATGTCTTTACATGCACCGGGCTCAGATTCGTCGGCATTGACCACCAGGTAATGCGGCTTACCGTCATTTTGTGGGACAAATGACCATTTCAATCCTGTCGGGAAGCCCGCTCCCCCGCGCCCACGGAGGCCACTGTCTTTGACAGTTGCAATGATCGAGTCAGGATCTGACGTGAGTGCTTTTGCAAGAGCCTCGTAACCGCCATGGCTTTTATAACCATCCAATGTGTACAACTCTGGATCGTCCCAATGCTCGGTAATTACCGGTGTTAGTTTCATTATTGCTGCGCTCCAGACTTTGCAATTTTCAAACCAGCAAGCATTTTTTCGTCTACGCAATTCCCAATAGTTGCGAGGTCATCTTCAGCCATTGCGAGTGTGTGCTCGGTCGCTTGGAAATCTCGAATCATTGGGCCCCGGGTTGACCAAACTTCTTCACCTGCAGCGAGTTTGTCAATCACGTCAACCGCACTTTGTGGGGTTACATCGTCCATGAATTCCCAGTCAACGGTCATGACCGGTGCGTGGGTGCAGGCAGCCTGACACTCGATCCGCTCAAGCCAGAAGTTACCGTCGGCGGAAGGACCGTTGTGAGTAGCACCAAGCCGCTCGGCAACACGATCGTAGACAGCGTCACCTCCGAGAAGTCCGCACAAAGTGTTGATACACACTCCGATGTGATGTTTTCCGACTGGACTGTGCTTGTACATGGTGTAGAACGTTGCTACCGCAGTTACTTCAGCCTGAGTAATCTCAAGTTCTTGCGCACAGGCGGCAATACCCTCTGTGGTTACTTCATCCTGTTCTGCCTGCACCAAGTGCAACATGGGCAAGAGTGCAGAACGAGGGTTCGGGTAACGCCCGGCCAGTTCCCGCATTTTGATGCGAGTTGATTCAGTTATCACGTTTGGCTCGTCTCTATCGGACATTTTTCTGAGTAATCTATCTGTGACATTTAACGATCCACTCCGCCCATAACGGGGTCAATGCTTGCAACCGCGGCGATCACGTCAGCGATCATGGAACCCTCACTCATTGCCGCGACGGCTTGTAGGTTGTTGAAGGACGGATCCCGGAAGTGAACACGGTACGGGCGCGTACCACCAGTGCTCACAACGTGTGCGCCAAGTTCACCTCGTGGTGACTCGATCGGGACGTACGCCTGACCAGCGGGAACACTGAAACCTTCGGTGACCAACTTGAAGTGGTGAATGAGCGCTTCCATGGACTCACTCATGATTTTCTGAATATGTTCGGGCGAATTACCTTGCCCGTCGCCACCAATTGAGAGTTGTGATGGCCAAGCAATTTTCTTGTCCGCAATCATGATCGGCCCCGGCACCAAACGGTCAAGACACTGATCAACAATGTTGAGTGACTCGTGCATTTCTGCAATGCGATTTAAGAACCTGCCGTAGGCGTCACAGCTTGTTTGTGTCGGAATTTCAAAATCATAGTTTTCATAGCCGCAATACGGGGCGCTCTTGCGAAGATCATGTGGCAATCCGGTTGCACGCAGCACCGGACCGGTGATACCGAGGGCCATGCAACCTGTCAGGTCTAGGTAACCGACCCCAACTGTGCGTCCCATCCAGATGGCGTTATCTACCAATAGATCTGAGGTGTCCTTCAGTCGTTTGCGCAGCAGAACAACGGTTTCTCTGATTTTTTGTTCGGCACCATTTGGCAAATCGATGGCAACTCCACCTGGTCGGATATAGGCACTGTTCATGCGCAATCCGGAGACCATCTCGAAAATGTCCAGAACAAGCTCACGTTCGCGGAAACCGAAAATCATGGCGGTGAGCGCCCCGAGTTCCATGCCACCGGTCGCAAGTGCCACCAAGTGTGAAGAAACTCGGTTCAGTTCCATCATCATGACTCGGATCACGTTGGCGCGTTCAGGAATTTGATCCTCGATACCGAGTAGCCGCTCAACCGAAAGGCAGTAGGCTGTTTCATTGAACATCGGTGCTAGGTAATCCATGCGAGTTACGTAGGTGACACCTTGAACCCAGGTGCGAAACTCCATGTTCTTTTCAATTCCGGTGTGCAGGAAGCCAATTCCACAACGAGCTTCGACAACTGTTTCACCTTCAAGTTCCAAAATCATGCGGAGTACACCGTGTGTCGACGGGTGCTGAGGTCCCATGTTGACAACGATCCGCTCGTTCTCGCCTTCGGGTGCGGCAGCGATCGAATCCCAGTCGCCACCGCCAAGGTTGTAAACAGTTCCCTCCGTGGTGTCGTAGGAACCTGCGAAAGGGTCACCGTTCGTAAAGTCGGTGGTAGTCATTAGTTGTACGACCTCCGGTGATCTGGTGATGGGATACTTGCACCTTTGTATTCAACGGGAATCCCGCCAAGTGGATAGTCCTTGCGTTGTGGATGCCCCACCCAGTCATCAGGCATTTGGATGCGCGTCAGAGCTGGGTGGCCATCGAAAATAATTCCGAAAAAGTCCCACGTCTCGCGCTCATGCCAATCCGCAGACGGGTAGAGCCCGACAAGCGAAGGCAGATGACGGTCGGAGTCGGGAATAGTCACTTCAACCCGAATTCGACGGTTGTGGGTGAGCGAGAGCAAACTGTAAACAATGTGGAGTTCACGATCAGTTTCTTCAGGGAAATGGACTCCACTAACGCTGGTACACATTTCGAATCGAAGTGCTGGCTCGTCCCTGCACTCGGTCATGAATGCAATCAGGTTTTCAGGCTTCACGAAAAACGTCATTTCACCACGATCAATGACAATCTTTTCAACCGCGTCGCTCACTCCAGCGTCGAGCAATGAAAGTGCAAGTTCCTCAGCGACTTCGTCGAACCATCCGCCGAAGGGAGGCAATGACGCACCCGGCATAACAATCGGTGAAACCAAACCACCGAAACCGCTTGTGTCGCCCGACCCAGATGAACCAAATGCACCCTTTCGGACGCCTACGAGATCTATTTCGGCAATGCCCTCGGGTACCACAGGAAGATCGGTCATCGAAGGAGCCCCTTCATTTCCAATACTGATGGTGCAGCCAAGGCAACCTGCTCTTGCTCAATAATTTGTTTCTTGCGATTCACACCCAACTTCATGTCTTGAATTTCGTCATGAATCTTCAGAATCGCATCAATGAGCATTTCAGGTCGTGGTGGGCACCCAGGTAGATAGACGTCGACAGGAACGACGTGGTCCACACCTTGAACAACGGCGTAGTTGTTGAACATTCCGCCACTTGATGAACAGACGCCCATGGCCAGCACCCACTTGGGATTGGGCATTTGATCATAGATTTGGCGAAGAACAGGCGCCATTTTTTGACTTACTCGGCCAGCAACAATCATGAGGTCCGCTTGACGGGGTGATGCTCGAAAAACTTCCATGCCGAATCGGGCAATGTCGTAACGTGGACCACCCGTTGCCATCATTTCAATTGCACAACATGCCAAGCCGAAAGTGGCCGGCCACAGTGACCCTTTGCGTGCGTACCCGGCTACCTGCTCAACGGTGGTGAGCAGTATCCCCGAGGGTAACTTCTCTTCAAGACCCATTAATCCCACTCCAATCCGCCGCGGCGCCACTCAAATGCATATGGCAAACATAAATTTATCAGGAAAAGGAATATTGCGATCAGGCCAAATGCACCAAGTGCATCGGCTGAAACTGCCCACGGGTAGAGGAAGACAAGTTCAATATCAAAAATGATGAACATCATGGCCGTGAGGTAAAACTTCACGGGGAATCGCCCGCCACCCATTGGCTGGGGTGTTGGTTCGATTCCGCATTCGTAAGCAGCGTATTTGGCTCGGTTGTATCGCTTTGGTCCGGTGAAACTGGCGATCACGATGGAAAAGACGGCGAAACCAAAAGCCAAGATTCCGAGCACCAAAATCGGTGTGTAGACGTTCACGCTCGACCTTTCACATGCTCTACGACTGGAATAATTTCGGCCGAGATTGCACCGATTGTAATTGAGCGATTGTGAATTGCTTCACTATCGTCCCAAGCATAGTGGTTAATCCTTCGGAGCAACCGCCCGGTGGATACTCACGATTCCCCCGGTGAAATTGCGCCACTGGACCCCCTTCCAACCGGCATCGGCGATGTCAACTGCCAACTCCTTTTGCGTGGGCCAAGCCCGAATTGATTCCGCCAAGTACCGATATGCATCAGGATTTGATGACACTCGATCCGAAAGCACGGGCAACGCCGCCATCAGGTACTCGGTATACACCTTGCGAAGGGGGGCAAATGTGGGGTGGGAGAACTCACAAATCACAACTAGCCCGCCGGGTTTAATGACCCTCCGAAATTCTTTCAAGGCCACCATTCGATCAGCGACATTACGCAACCCGAAAGAAATAGTGATTCGGTCGAAAGTTGAATCAGGAAATGGCAGCGCTAGCGCGTCTGCTGCCACAAATGGAATCGTGGGGTTCCGGTCCTTACCCACTTCCAGCATTCCTAGCGAAAAGTCGGCGGCAATGACCTTTGCGCCGGTGGTAGTAAAGGCTGCTGTGGATGTTCCGGTGCCGGCCGCTACGTCAAGAACTAGTTGCCCCTGTTCAAGTTTCAGGGCTTTTCGGACTTCATTACGCCAACGGCGAGTTTGCCCGAGGGCTAAAATGTCGTTCGTCACGTCGTATTTGGCGGCTACGGCATCAAACATCGCCGCGACTTCGGCTGGGTTCTTATCCAAATTCGCCCTAGACACTCCCCTAGTCTGTCAGAGATCACACCAAGTGCGAACTGCAGTTCCAAGTGGTCGAAACAACCAGCTGGCCATAGGCTCCTGCAGTGAGCGTGATTGAGCAGTCCGGTGCAATGCCCGATCAGGAGCACTTAGTTTTTCGCACGCGTGCACTCGATCATGACGTGGAACTCTTACGGCATCTCCCCGTCGAGAAACCTTTAGCTTGGGTTCGTGGTGGTGAAGGGCTTATCGGTTGGGGCGTAGCCGCCCGATTACAAGTTCGCGGTGATGAAACATTTTCTCGGACTCAACGCTGGTGGAATCGACTTCTCACCAACGCCCACATTGAAGACACGGTGAGTCTGCCTGGCACGGGGCCTGTTGCTTTCGCTTCATTTGCATTCGACCCAAATAATCTGTCTGAAGTTGTGGTCCCCAGCGTTGTCGTCGGTAAGCGTGGTGGGCAAACTTGGATGACAACAATTGGTTCCGCAAGCACTGCCCTGCCTCCCGTTTCAGTTCCGGTCGGTCCGTCTGCGGTTCGCTGGGCCGAGGGCAGCGTTCAGCCATGGGAATGGGAACAGTCCGTTGCCAGTGCGGTTAATCGAATCACCGCGGGTGAGCTCGACAAAGTAGTTCTGGCGCGAGATTTGATTGCCCACATTGACGGCACCCTCGATGTTCGTTTCCTCGTTAACGCGTTGGCAAAGGCCTACCCCACCTGTTGGACATTTGTTGTTGAGGACCTTTTTGGTGCTACTCCCGAATTGCTCGTTCGCCGAACTGGTGGGCTGGTTACGAGTCGGGTCTTGGCGGGTACGGTCAGGCGTCAAGGAGATAAGGGAACTGATGCGGACTTGGCATCTGATCTCATGAAGAGTCAAAAAGACTTAGCGGAGCATGCGTACGCGGTCAATTCAGTCGCAAAAGCTCTAGCAACTCACTGCACCGACCTCGATGTTCCCGACCAGCCACGTGTTCTTGAACTCGCGAACGTCCAACATCTCGCGACCGATGTCACGGGTCAACTTGCAAACGAGGCACCTATCCTGTCCCTCGTCGCATCCCTGCACCCAACGGCCGCCGTGTGTGGCACCCCGACTGAGCGGGCCAAGGTAGTAATTGCAGAACTCGAAGGGATGAACCGCGGGCGGTATGCCGGTCCGGTTGGTTGGTTTGATCAGCGCGGTGACGGTGAGTTTGGGATTGCACTTCGATGCGCCAAAATTGACCATGAAGCACAGACCGTTCGTTCATATGCCGGATGTGGAATCGTTGCCGGATCAATCCCTGAACTAGAACTTGCCGAGTCAGCAGCAAAACTCGCGCCCGTACGTGATGCCTTAGAAAGCAGTTAGAACGTCTTCACTTTTTCAAACACGTTAATCGAGTGACCAAATTCGGGTGCAGGAACCGGAACCCAATCTTGGCCAAGCAAAATTTTTCTAATTCCTAGACCTTGATATTGGTCCTCCACCAAGTAGGCGATCTCCCCCGTCTGCAATTCAGTCGCCGAAAGGGAGAATACGTTTGCTAGGGCCATCAAATAATTATCACAGTCGGTAACAACGAGTGTGATACCTCCGTGCCCCCACTGACCCGGCCGCATAACCGGAGGTCTTAGCAATTTCACTCCCAGAAATTTTAAGAACACTCAGAGTGGTGTACCGATCACTTGCCGCACGAAGGATTTTCTGCCGTGTTGAATTTGCGACCACCGATCTCAGTTTCCTGAGAGTGCTTCGTGAACTGCCTGAGCAATGTGCACGAGAATTTCACTTTCCCGAATACGGTCAACACTCGTCGCGGTGATCACATGTAAACCGCCGTCAATTGCCGTGTCGAGGGCCTCGGCCAACTCGTCTTCCGTCGTGACGGTAACCGCATTAGCCCGGAGCGACGTTGCTACAAGGCTCGGGTCAATGTCGAGTGGTACACCAAACACTTGATCAAAATACTTTGCATATTGTGGAGCGCCTTGTTCCAAAGTTGAGAAAATTCCACCACCGTTGTTATCAATCACAACTACTACAAGATTAATTTTCGCTTCAGTCGGCGGAATTAAAAGTGCATTTGAGTCATAAAGAAAGGATTGATCTCCGACTAAGGCAACTACACAGCCGTCACCTTCATGCGTTGCGCTGATCGCTACCCCTGTCGCCGTCGACACACAACCGTCGATCCCGGAAACACCACGATTACCTAAAACAGCAGAGTCCGTAACACTCGTGGCTGCAAATGATGCAACATGCCGAACAGCGGACGAGGCCCCTAAGAAAAGTGTTCCAGCTTCAGGCAATAGGCGCGTCACAACTCGGGTGATCTGCATGCCGGTGAGCTCTTCGGGATTCAGAACCGTTTCAATCGCTGCTGCCGCCAAAATATCAGCACGCTGCCACTCTTCCAACCATTCACCGTCAACTTCACACTCTTGCGGAGGAAGAGGTACGGCAGCAATTACTAGGTCGGCGCTACGGGTTGGGTCGGCGAAATGCGCGTGGCCGTCAACCGCAATGTGAACCCCCGCAGACTCAATGAGTTTGAGTACGCCCCGAGACAAACCCACTTTGCCAATTGTCAGCACCAATTCCGGAACATGGGTTTCGCGGAAGGAAGAATCTGCCGCTAGTAGGTGGCCATGGGAGAGGGCAAGATCGGCCCGACTCAGATTGGCGCTGGGTTCAGCGATTATTGGCCAACCAATGAAGTCACTGAGTTCGTCAATCATGTCAATAGCATCAGAATCATTGTGATCCCCCACAACGATCAATCCACGCGCGGGCACAACGCCGTCTTCATCAAGGAAAGTCATAATTTCATCGAGGGGTGAACTCACCGCCGCGAGTAACCGGGCATCAGCGACCCAGGGGCGTCCGTCGGGACGTCCGTCCAAGTCTTCACTCCAAATGCCATCAGATTCGCCAACAAGGGGCGCAGAAAATGGGATATTGAGATGGACCGGACCCGGACTCACCGAGTCGGTTGCAATCCCGACCGCTCGAGAGACTTCCGAGCGCCAGTACTTCACTTGACCCTCTGCTGTTGTTGCGGTTGCCAGATCGACACTGGATCGAACATGCGGTCCAAATATTGCCATCTGCGAGATAGTTTGATTTGCCCCAATCCCACGCAATTGCGGAGGTCGATCCGCGGTCAAGAGCAGCATGGGCACGTAAGAGTGATCGGCTTCAATGACCGCGGGCAGCAAGTTAGCTACTGCACTCCCAGAAGTTGTCACCACGGCTGCAGGAATTCCTGTCGCCTTGCCCAGACCCAATGCAACAAATGCTGCGACTCTTTCATCAAGGCGCACATGCAATCGAAGTTCGAGGCGAGCATGTGCACCAGCAAGTTCCAACGCCAGAGGAGCACTGCGAGAGCCGGGGGAAAGAACAACGTCTGTGATGCCGCATCGAATGAGTTCGTCGACCATCACTTTGGCTTGGGCGACCGAGGGCTCCATGTCCCTAGCCTTGCATACTCTGATTGGGTACACCCCAGGACGCGAGCACAGCGTCAGGGATCAAACCACAAGCGCGAGCAAACCGCTTCTCCCACAACCCTTGCTGATCGGGTGAGAGACCAGATTCAGTGATCTTCTCTAGGCTTGGTTCATAACGCTTAACCGAGATTCGACCAAGATGGGGAACTGCGGGTTCGCCGGTCAGATCCGTTGCCAAGAGCATCCCGGTACCGAGCCCGGCTACTTCATGAGGAGCAAATGTGTGAGCCGCTAAAAGTGATGCACTCAGACCGACACTGGATTCAAGTGCGCCACTAATTCGAATCGGTACATCCAATTTCGCGATCATCTCTTCTATCGCATTAATTCCACCGAGTGGGGAAACTTTAATGATTGCAACATCAGCGAAATTGCTTATTTGATGCTGGCCATCAACTCGAATACTTTCATCGAGGGCAATCGGAACATTAATTTTCCGATGAAGCTCTCGCAATTCCGTCACCGATTGACACGGTTGTTCAATGTATTCAATCGGCGCGCCATCCAATTCGGACAGGGTGTCCATTGCTTGCTGCACACTCCAGCGCCCATTGGCATCAAGGCGAATTCGTAAATCGCCCAGTTTCTGTGCTTCTCGATAGGCTCGAACAATCCCCTCGACACGTTTCACGTCACTGGTCACGTCAAGGCCCACTTTGATCTTGACGGTGGTGCAGCCGAATTGCTCCAAGGATCGCGTGCTTGCGCGGTAGGGGTCTTCATTGTCGCCGATGATTGCGTTAACGCCGATGCTTGCATCTTTTGGAAAATCAAAAGGAACAAAGGCTGATTCCAAAGCCGCTCTCAGCCAAAGGGAATCTTGTTCAGGAGTGTAGTTGGGAAATGGACTGAATTCACCCCAGCCGGCGGGGCCTTGAAGCAAAACTCCTTCACGTGAATTCAATCCCCGAAATTTCTCCCGCAACGTCAACGAAAAGAATTCCAGTTGGGGGAAAGCAGAATTCATTGTCCTTGAGTTCTTACGGTCGCTTGGGGAATCGGCTGAAATCGGGTTCGCGTTTTTCCTTGAAGGCATCACGGCCTTCTTGGGCCTCTTCTGTCATGTAGAACAGCATGGTGGAGTCCCCCGCCAATTGTTGAACACCTGCGAGACCGTCGTCGACCGCATTGTGTGAGGCCTTAAGCATCCGCAATGCCAATGGTGACATAGTCAGAATCTGAGCGGCGAGATCGCAGGTAGCAATCTCTAGATCTTCAATCGGAACGACTTCATTGACTAAACCCCAGTCGTAAGCCTGCTCCGCGCCATATTGCTTGCACGTGTACCAAACTTCACGTGAGCGCTTCTGCCCAACAATCCTAGCGAGCAACCCTGAGCCGTATCCCCCATCAAATGACCCAACCCGGGGGCCTGTTTGGCCAAAACGTGCATTATCTGCCGCGACTGTGAGGTCGCACACCACGTTTAAGACATTGCCGCCTCCGATTGAAAAACCGGCCACCATCGCAATTACTGGCTTTGGTAATCGGCGAATCTGGACTTGAAGGTCAAGGACGTTCAGGCGCCCAATTCCCTTTAAGGCAACATCGTCGCTCCCGATATACCCGTCATTGCCTCGGATAACTTGGTCCCCGCCGGAGCAAAAGGCAAGATCACCTTGGCCGGTCAAAATTATGACGCCGACGCGGTCGTCGTCGCGCGCGGCATTAAATGCATCACTGAGTTCAAACAGAGTCTGGGGTCTGAAGGCATTCCGCTTTTCCGGACGACAAATCGTAATTTTTGCAATGCCCTGATACGCGCCGGTGCCAAGTCCATAGGTGATGTCAGTGAATTCCCCAAACGATTCCCATTCACAGGCCGGCGTGCTGGACGAGTGCGATGGATCAGTCCACACCGGTGAATCTGTTGGGGCAACCGGCGGTAATTCATAACGTTTACGAGTGTCCATGTGCCGAGATTACCGGCATCTTCTACTCTCGCATCGTGGCCGACTCAACTAATCGTAAAATCGAGGTCTCCGAGATTGTTCCGGGCAGTTCCGGAGTGGCCGCAGCATTCGATGCCCTCAACGCTGCACTGGATAGCAACCGGGTCTTCGCACCCATTCCTGGACAGAGCCGCCACTACTCACAACACCAGATAGGTGCTATCCGGGCAGCCGTCAATCCCCATGCTCCTTGCCAAAGTCAAAGCGTCGCCATTTTGACAACCTCAGGATCTACCGGAAACCCCCGAGGAGTTGAACTCAGCGCAGCCCAACTTGGTGCAATGAATGAGTTCGTTAATTCGGGTGCGGCGGTCGGAGCCCGGCTCGATGCACGCCCACGCTGGGTGTGCGCATTGCCCGTAACTTCAATAGCTGGCGTTAACGTCCTATCTCGCTCGATTGCCGCTGGAACCGTGCCGGTCGCCTTAGAAAGTGTCGCAGGTGGCTCGATTTTTAATCCCGACGAATTCGCTCATGTAGTCGCAAGGCTCACAAACGAACCCATTTTTGTTTCACTTGTTCCCACTCAGCTGCGACGATTGCTGAGCTCGCAAGCCGGTGCTCTCGCACTCAAACAATGCGCGGCCATTTTGATTGGCGGAGGCCCAACCCCCACCAATGACTTCTTGCAAGCCCAAGACTTGGGTCTGAACATCACGTATACATATGGCATGACCGAGAGTGCTGGAGGGTGTTTTTTTAGCGGAGTCAGCGGCCCTGGTACTGACTTCACTCTCGATCCGGATAACTCCCAAATCACCATTAACGGACCGAGTATTGCGCAGGGTTACCGACCAACAGAAACAACAGCATTCACGCCTTTCAATGGCTCGTTTACTACGGATGATTACGCCCACGTGAATTCCCTTGGCAAGTTAGAAATCCTCGGAAGACTCGACGACATCGTGCTGATCAATGGAGTAAATGTTTCTCGAACGGCTATTTGCAAGATCATCGAAAATAATTCCGGTGTACACGGTTGCTTCGTGCTCCCCAATTTAACGGCCCTGGTAGTTGCTGAGGCGACTGAATTTGAGAATGTATCGGCCGATATCCGCACCCAAATCGCCCTTCAACTTGGGTCCATTGCAATCCCGACTTTTCGTGTCGTTTCCCAACTACCAACACTGCCAAATGGCAAACTTGATCAGGTCGCAATCACCAACCTCTACGGTTGACCCATGGCCACCACAGGTGAATGGATTCAAGGAGCAAGACCGCGCACTCTTCCCGCTGCAATCGCACCGGTTTTAGTCGGTACCGGAATCGCGCAGCATTTGGATTCATTAAACGTAGGTCGAGCGCTTTTAGCCCTTGTTGTTGCACTTGCCTTGCAAGCGGGAGTGAATTTCGCGAATGACTACAGCGATGGAATTCGCGGTACTGACCATGTACGCGTGGGTCCGGTTCGGCTAGTCGGACAAGGGCTGGCCAAACCTCATCTGGTTAAACGTGCCGCATTTCTCATGTTCGCGATCGCCATGGCTAGTGGCTTCACGCTGGTACTCCTGACACAAGCATGGTGGCTCCTCATTGTCGGTGCTGCAAGCATTGCAGCGGCTTGGTTTTACACGGGTGGATCACGACCCTACGGCTATGCGGGATTTGGTGAACTATTTGTTTTCATCTTCTTTGGAATCGTTCCCGTTATGGGGACGGCCTATGTACAAACGCTCGAACTCACCCTGGGTTCTTTCATCGCTTCAATTGGTGTCGGGGCACTCGCGTGTTCAATTTTGATCACAAACAATTTGCGGGATATTCCTGGAGACACAGAACATGGAAAACGCACACTTGCGGTGCGAATAGGCGATCAGCGAACCCGCACCCTTTATATCTTTTCTATTGCCTGTGCCTTTGTGGTACCTGCAGTTCTCGTGATTCCATTTGGTCCATGGGCTTTACTCGGCTACGCCGCGACTCCGTGGATATTCCTGCCGATCAAGTTAATTCGTCGGGGCGCCCGTGGACCTGCCCTGATCCCCGTCCTCAAAGCCACTGGGATTCTCCTGTTGGTCTACGGCGTCATGTTGGGCTTGGGGCTCAGCCTCTAAATAGTCTTCTTTGGCAGCAGAAGCATCGATTCGCTCATTGAGCCTACGGAAGAACCCAAACATTGATTCACTCATAGCGTCTCGTTGCCTGCTGAGGAAAAGAATGCTGAAAAGTGCTGAGATCAGAAGCGCCAGAGCGACGGCAAGCAGTCCCCTGATCGGCGTGAAGAACTGGAGAGCGAGCCACACTAAAACCACTAGGGCCAGCCTGATCGTGGTGTAGCTCAACCAGGCAACCGACTTGTTCTTCACCTTGCCCACGCTACCCCGACACTAATTGCGATCATGGCGTACCCTTAGGTTCCACGGACTGTAGATGTCAGTTGTGCAAGGAGGGTCATGATCAGGGCAGCGGGAGTACTCCTCGCAATTGCTTTCTACATTTACTCGATTATCGATGTCCTTCGAAGTCCAAAGAGCCAGACTCGCACGCTTCCCAAGTACGTCTGGTTGATCATCGTTCTCGTGCTTCCGATTATTGGAGGTGCATTCTGGTTGCTTTTGGGCAGAGTCTGGCCCGCAGGGGGAATTAACGGCAAAAAATCAGGCCCCGGCGCCCCCGATGACGATCCAAAATTTTTGCGCAAACTGGACGACGACGTCTGGGTCGACAAAATGCGAAAGCGGCGCGAGCAAAACCCATAAAACCCCCACAGACCTCTTAGCTAACACCCCGCAGACCTCTAAGAACGTGTCACATACCCGCGTAACTGTGCAAACTGTTGATAAAGATATTCACGCCAAAGTAGTTAACTAAGAAAGCTACCCATCCAACTATGGCAATAACAGATGCCTTTTGGTGTTTCCATCCCGCTGTTGAGCGAGCGTGCAGATAGGCGGCGAAAATAACCCAAGTAATAAAGGCCCAGGTCTCCTTTGGATCCCAACCCCAATAACGACCCCAAGCGTTCTCAGCCCAAATCGCGCCTGCAACAACCGCAAACGTCCAGATGGGGAATGAAAAAGCAATAACTTTGTGGGTTAGTCCTTCAAGTTTTTCTCGCGGTGGAAGCTGCTTAAACCAGCCCTTGCCTGAAATCAAAGACAGTCCAGCCGTTGCCGCACCAACCGTAAACGCTCCACCACCGATAATCGCCGCGAACACGTGAATAACCAGCCAGTAGGACTTCAACGCGGGAACAAGTTGGGCAGACTCGGTATAAAGAACCGTCACGGCCATTCCCAGTGTGAGCAGGGTTGGAATGGTGACGAAGAGCCCCAGCCAGCGAAGGTCTCGCTGGGTCGACCACACGAGAAAAACTACCAAAATACCCAGTGCCGATGAGATCGAAAATTCGTACATGTTGCCCCAGGGCACCCGGCCCGCCCAGACCCCACGTAGTACCACACCAATCAACAACATTCCGGTTGCTAACCAGGTGAGGGACATTCCGATATTGGCGGCGCGACGACCTGGATCAAGTTGCGTAAGGGCGACATCAGGCTCATGAACTTGTGACCCACTGGGTTCGACCAGGACTCGCCTTGATGACACTTCGACCGGGCTAACGCGCCTGCGGCCTGCCGCAAAAGACACCGAAAAGGAGATTGTTGCAAGGAAAAGAATCACCATGGACGCGTAGACAAAATTGTTACTGGCGTCAGCCAGTTGCACGCTGTTCATAAAGTCCATTAGGCGCCTTGCCCCTTCAATGTTTCAACAATGTTGTCTACTTGCTCGATTGCGTCATGCCCGGAGGCTTTCGCAATGCCAGCGACCTCAACCTTAACTCTGCCAACTTTATCCCTGCTTGATGAGCCCTGCTCGATAACCGGCCCCACCTTTACCCAGACTCGACGGCGTTGAATAAAAAGACTCAAACTCAGCCCCGCTATCGCCAGAATCGAGGCTACCAACGCTAATTCTTTGCCCGGATCCGAGGCAATCTGAAATGAGGCCCAACGTTCAAACCCCGTTAGTTCAATACTGCCCGCACCTTCGGGTAACTGCCACGATTGACCAACACGCAGGGACTCGAGCCCCAACTGGGTCATGTCATCGACGTTCAAGGTATAAACGCTCTGGGATATTCCGCTATCTAGACCCAAGTTCCCAGACCACGCGCCCAGAAAAACCGATACGTCGTCGGGTGCCGGAAAAATCGAATGCGGTCCGAGTTCTTCAGTGATTGCGCTAGTCGGCAGAAATAGTCCTCGGAATCCCAACTGCGGGTCTGAATCAGGAACTTTAATGACGCCGGTTGATGTGAAGTTGCCATCCTGTGGCAAAAAGACGACCGCGTCATCGAGTACGACCTGCCCTTTCGAATCGCGCACAATTAAGTGGGGTGCGTAACCGTGACCTACTAAAAACACTTTGGCTGAATCAATCACAAGAGGCTCATTAACCTCCACCAGATGCGTTGTGGAACCCTCTTCACCGGGCCGATCGACAACCATTGTGGCTTCAAAGAGTCGTGGCGCCCCTTCTTGGGAGTTGCCGCGTTCAAACTCAACATTGAAGCTTTCGAGTGTGAAAGAAAATTCGGGGAGGTTCTCGGCCGATGACAGTCGGCCCCCGCCCCATGCGTCGTATTGCGTCAAGGTGTTTGAAAAACCCTCACCTTCACGGACGATCACATTCCCGCGCCAGCCAAAAAGTCCACCAACTGCGACACCGACAAGAATCAGAATGAGTGAGAAATGGAAAACCAGGTTGCCGGTTTCACGCAGGTATCCCTTTTCTGCGGAAACCCAACGGCTGCCGTCCGGGTCCTGGCCGACCACCGTTCGCCAATGTTGCTTTTTGAGTATCGCGCGAGCATCCGCAATTACTGCTTCGGATTCACCTTCGACCTCGAAGGAGTTTCCACCTAGGCGGGAAAGGTTCTTGGGCGCGGGTGGTGGTTGGGACCGCATGGCGCTCCAGTGCACTCCAAGCCTGGGAACAACACAACCAATAAGTGATATGAACAGCAGGATGTAAACGGCCGAGTACCACGGCGAGCCGAACACATCAAAGAGCCCGATTGAATCCAAGATTGGTCCGAGTGTGGGGTAGTCGGCAATCCATTGGTCAACCAGAATCGGGTTCGTTCCACGTTGCGGAAAATACGAACCAGGGATGCTCACAATTGCCAGCAAGAACAGGAGAATCAGTGCGGTCTTCATACTGGTGAGTTGCCGCCAAAGCCACCGAAGGAATCCTCGCTGGGACATTGGGGGAAGTGAAGTGCTCACTAAATCACCGTCTCAAATCCAGGTATTGTCACTCGAAGCCAGATGGTGAATTCGGTCCAAGCACCTGTCACTAGGAGAAGGCCGACAATCACCAACATGGCGCCGCCAATTCTCATAATCGCAAGGGTATGTGTTCGCAGGAATTTCAGCGCTCGCGCGGTCCGGGTGAATAGTAAACCGATCAGAATGAATGGCAATCCCAATCCGAGTGAGTACACCAATGAAAG
Source organism: Candidatus Nanopelagicales bacterium (assembly GCA_017854795.1). Taxonomy (GTDB): domain Bacteria; phylum Actinomycetota; class Actinomycetes; order S36-B12; family S36-B12; genus UBA4592. Next base: position 151,613 of record JAFMHB010000001.1, on the reverse strand, counting down.
AAGTGCCCCCCGGGCCGCACTGGCCTCGGTGAACGCCAGAGTCTGTACCGCCGCGAGTGTTGGACCAATACACGGTGTCCAGCCGATGCCAAAGGCGATTCCCAGAATGGGTGCACCGGCAACGCCCCACTTGGGCACATGGTGGAATCGATACTCACGCTGTAACCCGGGTATCAACCCCATGAAAGCCAAACCCATGGCAATCACCAGGACTCCAAGAATGCGATTAATCCAGTCGGAATATTCCAACAACAGTGAACCAATGCCCCCGAATAATGCGCCATAGGAAACAAAAACCACGCTAAAGCCCAGTACGAACAGAATGCTTCCGAGCAAAACGCGGCCTTTACGGCCCTCGCTTAGTTCGGCACCGGTCAGTCCGGTTATGTAACTGATGTAACCCGGAGCCAAGGGCAGTACGCACGGACTCAGGAAGGCTAGTAACCCTGCGGCAAAAGAGATCAGCATTGCAAACAACAGCGAACCACTGGTAACGACGGTGGAAATGTTATCCACTTGGCATCCCCGACTTGTCCAGAAGCGGCTCAATCATTGCACGCAGCGTGGCTGCGGTGACTGTGCCGAGTGCGCGGGCCGCGACCCGGCCCTGTTGATCAATCACGATTGTGGAAGGGATCGCTTGCGGCGGCAGTGAGTCATTAAATAGCAACTGGATACGACCGTCAGTGTCCACAAGGGATGGGTAACTCACACCGTAATTCCGGATAAATGCTTGCGCGGCGGCCTGGGAATCGCGGGTATTAAGCCCGACGAATTGCACCCCTTTGCCATCAAATTGGAGTGCAACCTCCTCCAGTGCACCGGCTTCAGCCCGACATGGGGCACACCACGAGGCCCAAACGTTGAGAACCACAACCTGACCTGCGAAGTCGGAGAGCGCCAACGGATCACCACTGAGATCAAGGCCAACAGCATCAGGGGCAATTTGGCGTTGTTCCGGTTCGAGAATTGTGACCGAACCATCCCCTGAAACGAAACCCGCGCCAGTCTCGGGAGCGCTTGAACATGCACTCAGGCCCAGCACCAACATCAACACAGCTGGCAGGAAGAGCAGGGTCGAGCGAGGAAGGACGCGCATGGTTACATGCTAAGCGCCAGCAATCTTGCTGGCCTTTTCAAGTAGGTCCCGTGAAGGCTCAGAATAAGTGATGGCAACCAAGTCCTGATTGTCAAAAGTCAAAGATGTTAATGACGCCAACGTGCATTGACGTGAGCGCGGGTCATGCCACAGTCTGCGACTCTCCGCTGATAGCCGAGCTACCCAAATTGGCAATTGGTGACTCACGAGAACCGCTTCACGGCCCTCTGCCGCGATCCGCGCAGAATCGATAGCAGCATTCATCCGTGCTGCCACTATGTCGTAGGGCTCACCCCATGACGGTTTGAATGGGTTCCACAGGTGAGGCCAGGTTTTTGGTTGCTTGAGAACGCCATCGCCGACGCTCACTCGTTTACCCTCGAAGATATTTTCAGCTTCGATCAAATCATCATTAGTCACGATCTCAAGATCGTGACTCAGTGCAATTGGAGTCGCCGTCTGCTGGGCACGCTCCATTGGCGAGGAAATGACGGTAGCAATATCGCGCTGTGCGAGTGCGGTCGCGGCGCGATCGGCCATTTCGAGCCCAAGGTCGCTGAGGTAATAACCGGGAAGGCGGCCGTAGAGCACGCCTTCCGGGTTGTACACCTCACCATGCCGGAGCAAATGAACTGTTGTGTGACCCGATGACTCTGACACGATTTTTACTTCGCGCTCTTGCGTCGCGCAACAGGCCTGCGACGACTTGGACGCCATGAAACTTCACCGTTAGCAAGTGCAGCGTCTCGCAAACTTTCGGCGTGAACCGAGAGTGCATCGACGAGAGCAAGTGGAGTGTTGACCTCGGCTAGGACATCGACTCGAAGGCCGTGCTCCGCTGCCGTCTTTGCCGTCTGTGGACCGATACAGGCAACCACAGTTGTTGCATGTGGTTTTCCTGCGATACCGACGAGGTTTCTCACTGTGCTACTAGAAGTAAATAGCACTGCATCAAATCCTCCGGTCTTGATAGCCTCTCGCGTTTGCGCGGGGGGCGGCGCCGCACGAACGGTGCGAAATGCCGTGATGTCTTCAACTTCCCAGCCAAGTTCAGTCAAACCAGCCACCAAGGTGTCCGTTGAAATATCCGCTCTGGGCAGGAAAATTCGGTTAATTGGGTCAGTGAGACTGTCGTAGGGAGGCCATTCCTCCATGAGCGCCGTGGTGTTTTGATCACCTGGTGGAACCAAGTCTGGCTTTACGCCAAACTCAATGAGTGCCGCAATAGTTGAAGCCCCCACTGCTGCAACTTTAAGACCGGAGAACGAACGTGCATCCAGACCATATTCTTCGAGTTTTTCGCGGATCGCGCGCACTGCATTAAGTGAGGTGAAACCAACCCATGCGTAGCGACCTGAAACGAGTCCGTTTACTGCTCGGTCCATTTGCTGGGGAGTGCGAGGTGGTTCAACGGAAATTGTTGCGACTTCGCTGGGGACCGCTCCGTGTGCCTTGAGCACCTGAATCATCTCTGCAGTGTTGTCTTGGGTACGGGGAATCAGGACGCGCCAGCCAACCAACTCCTTCTTCTCAAACCAGTTGTATTTCTCACGTTGCTCGATTACCTCACCCACAACAACGAAGCCTGGTCCCGAATCTTTGGAACCCTTTAATAAGGCACCGACTGAACCCAGAGTTGACAGCGTGGTTCGTTGGTCAACTGTGGTGCCGTTTCGGGTAAGTGCGATCGGGGTTAACGGGTCACGTCCAGCTTTGAGAAGTTTGTCCGCAATTGTGGCTACCAAATCGCCACTTTCGAGGAATACCAATGTCTCGCGCGGGTTGGTGAGACCTTCCCACTCGATCGCGGTATCCGTTCCATTAAGAATTCGGACTTCGTGGGACTTTCCACCCGTCAGGTTGAAGCCCGCGAAAGCCGGTATGCCAGTAACTTCGCTGACTCCGGGGACGACCTCAAAATTGGCATGTGAGCGGCGGAGCACTGAAATCTCAGGAACCAAACGACCCGAAATAATCGGATCTCCGATGACCAGACGTACAACTAGTTGTGCTTCGCGTGCAAATTCGAGCACCAACTTTGCAGCCTCGGCTGGTTCAAGTTCGATCTCGTCTTCCCCAAGTGTGCTCACGACCTTGTCCTCCTGCACATAAGCCAAAGCAATGTGTGAAGCCTGCGTGTCCGCGACTATTTTGTCGGCAGACTTCAGGAGTCGAACGGCACGCATTGTCAACAGTTCAGGATCACCAGGACCTGCCGCAATGAACACGATGGAGCCGAGGGCAGGCTTTTTCCGCGGGGCTGTGGGTGAGACCTCCACTCCCTCAATAACCGCAGGCTTCGCTGCGCTCTTTGTCACTGACTTTTTTTCTGTTGTCACTTCGACTGCCTCTTTTGTTGATGTTGCGTTGGATTTTGGCTTTGTGGTTTTTGCAGTTGGACTCATGCGATCTCCGCATGGATGAGTTGTTCCTGAGAGACTTGGTCGGAATCGGATCTTTGATCATGGAATGCAAGTATCTGGAGTTCAACGGCTAAATCAACTTTTCTTACTTCAACCTGTTCGGGGACATTGAGAACGACAGGTGCAAAGTTCAAGATGCTCACAAGTCCAGCGTGAATCATTAGGTCTGCGATCTCTTGGGCCGAGTCAGCAGGGGTAGTGATTACTCCAATGTTCACATCACTTTGGGAGACAACTGTTGGCAATTCCCCAACCGGCTTAACCGTCAAGGATTCCTGTCCACAAACAATCGTGCTGCCCACCAATTCGTGGTCACGATCGAAAATCCCGACAATGTGAAATCCTCGGCCACCAAAAGCGCGGTAGGACGCAAGGGCCCGACCCAAATTCCCCATGCCAACTATGACAATTCCACGAGGCTTGGTCACGCCCAATTCGCGAGCGATTTGAAAAGTGAGATATGAAACGTTGTACCCGACCCCCCGAGTTCCAAAGGATCCCAGGTGGGAAAGGTCTTTGCGTAATTTGGCCGAACTCACTCCGCAAGCAGCTGCCAATTCTTCGCTGGCAATGGTCGTAACGCCATCTACCCCGAAACTTGCCAGGACCCGGTGATACACGGGTAATCGGGCAATCGTTGCGGCGGGAATCGCGCCGGGCTTGCGGTTGGGAAGGGTCACTATTTTTTACCTCGGGTCAAAGAACATGTACTCGACACATTCACGGGTGATTGCGGCCTTGTGAAGCAGCCGAACTCTATTCACCTAGACGAACAGATATCAAATATTACCGGACACTACTGTCCTATAATCGAACTAGGGGTTCAGTTTGGCGACTAAGCGTTCCCGATTAACCCGCCAAAAATCGAATGGTTGACCATCAACCAAAATCACCGGAATCTTCTCCCAGTACAAATCGGCTAACTCGGGGTCCTCGGTAATTGAGAGAACCTGAAAACCCTGTCCCAACTCTTCACACACTTGCGAAACAACCTCAATGGCCTGCTCACACAAGTGACAGTTGGGCTTCCCCACAACGCTCACACGCGGTGAATTATTCAACCTTATTCAACCGAATCACCGGTGGTCTCGTCTAGTCGAGCCTCAACCCTGAGATCATCGACCCCTATTACATCCACCCCGTACACCTCACGGAGTCGACCTTTTGCAATTTTGCCGGTCGCAGACTTGGGCAAACTCGACACGAACCTGATCTGCGTTGGGCACTTAAAACGAGCAAGGATCAGTGCAACTTGCGCCCCAATGGATTCAGGGGTAGCTGATGAACCAGGAACTAATACGACCAAAGCGCTCACTGCTTCACCCGTTTCTGGATCCGGCCGACCGAGAACCGCTGCTTCGGCGATATCGGGAAGTGATTCCAGAGCTACCTCAACCTCACGCGGAAAAACATTAAACCCATTAACAATTATTAATTCTCTGCGGCGGTCAACCAAGTGCAATGCGCCGTCTTCGTCTTGGTAGCCAATGTCACCGGTGCCAAACCATCCATCGGAATCCGGACCGCTATCTTGATTAGGCCAATAACCGAGGAAAACCCCAGGGCCCTTAACCCAAATTTCACCCGGGTCACCAAACTCAGCCTCGTCACCGGAATCAGCCATGATTCGAATACTCGTTCCTGAAATGGGGAGGCCAACGCAGCCTGCCCGAGCCCGAGAATTCACCACCGTTGAAGTGATTACCGGAGACGTTTCCGTCATACCGTAGCCTTCAAAAATTCGCATCCCCGTGAGCTCTTCAAAGCGATTAAAAACGTCAACGGGCAGTGGGGCTCCACCACTTGATAGGAGCCTGACCGGTCGCATTGCGTCAGTAACACTGGGAATCCGTGACCACAATAAGTACATTGCAGGTGCACCTGCAACTGTCGTTACATGTTCTCGCGAAATGACTTCTAGCGATTCGGATGCATCAAAACGATCAAGTATTACAACAGATGCGCCCGCTGCGAGTGCCAGAGTCAAAACCGTGTTCAAGCCATAAATGTGGAATAGTGGCAAGACCGCCAGAACTGTATCTTCCGCGCTAACAATGGGAGGGTTTCGTAACTCCAACAATGCAGAAACATTGCTCACCAAGTTTGCATTAGTCAGCATTACACCTTTGGGTGTTCCATCGGAGCCAGATGTAAACAGGAGGAGTCCAAGGTCGTCAGCCGCAATCTCGGGAAAATCCACCTCGATATCAGGCTTTCGGATCAGACTCTTGATGGACTCCTTTAAAAAGTTACGAATCGAATCACGCGTCGACGTGATTTCCTGACACAACATTGCTCGACAAGAATCTGGCACCGAGGCCGCGCCTAACTCAGCCAACTCTTCTGAAACCAAAAGAACCTTGGCCTCGGAAACCTCCAAGATTTCGATAATTTCACGTGACGTATAACCGGGGTTCAATGGAATGGGAACGAGGCCAGCACGGACAATTCCAAAATACGAGACCACAAACTCGATTGAGTTGCCCATCAATATTGCCACCCGGTCACCGGTTCGAGAAGGAATCAATCCACTTTCCAATAATGCTGCCGCCGTAGCGCTCACCTGTGAATCTAGAACAGAGTACGAGATGCGTTCCCCAGTTTGGGCTTCGATTAATGCAACTCGATTTGGATCACGTAACGCTGAATTTGCTACGAAGTCCGAAACGGTCGAAACTTCATTGAACATGCCCGGACGGGCTGTGGGGTTAAAGGCGTTCGCGGAGTTCACGGATGCAGTTTGACACATATCCTGAGCCGAGGACACAGGGTGAGTATTCTTGAGGTGTGTCGCTGGATAAAGCCCCCGGGAAAAGCAATGTCCTGGGCACCTACCGTGAATCCGGTGTCGCCTCGGCCGCCGCGGCCTATGACTCAAGAAGCAGTGAACGCCACACCGGGTCCTCTGCCGCATTCTTTGACGTTGATAACACAATTATGCGCGGAGCCTCCCTTTTCCACTTTGCTGCAGGGCTCGCCAAATTGAAGTATTTCTCCGGTCGGGAAATCTTCGGTTTCGGCGTGAAACAAATGAAATTCGTGCTTTCAGGATCTGAGGATTTAGAAGATGTCGCCTCAGCGACCACGGCAGCCCTGTCATTCGTCCAAGGTCGCAGCGTAGAAGAACTCACCCGGCTCAGTGAAATAGTTTTTGATGATCGAATGGTAGACAAACTGATTCCAGGAACTTTGGCCATTGCGCAGGAACACATTGACGCTGGGGTTGATGTTTGGTTGGTCACCGCAACCCCGGTGGAACTTGCCAACCTATTAGCCAGGCGTCTTGGGCTAACCGGGGCGTTGGGCACCGTCTCGCAAACAGACAACGGCATCTATACGGGCCAATTAGTTGGCTACCCGCTCCACGGGCTTGCCAAAGCCGAAGCTGTCCGCGCACTCGCCGCTAGCGAGCATTACGACCTATCCACGTGCTACGCCTACTCCGACTCGGCTAATGACATTCCAATGCTGTCAACTGTCGGCTTTCCGACAGCTATTAACCCCGATCCCGAACTACGCGCCTACGCCAAGAAAATGGACTGGGAAGTCAGCGACTTCAGAAGACGGGCTCAATTGCGGGCAAATGCCATTCCCGCTGCAGTTACCGCGGCCGGCATTGCAGCAGGGCTCACAGCGGGTTACGCGCTAGGACGTGTCGCGCGCGGTTCAAAAAATACTTGATCGTTGTGAGAGTAGTTCACGGATTGTTTGGGTGAGTTCACTACGAACCTGATCCGAACACGCAAATGCATCAAGGGCGTTATCTGATTTCGGTGGAGCTATTGGAAGTCCAAATGAAATAGTCCATCTACTCGGAAATGGAATCAGCCCCAACGGCCCCAAAGCAGGAAATGTTGGTGTTACCGGCAAATAAGGAAAGCCAGCCCAATCGAGTATTCCCTCGACTCTTGCCATGAGTGGATATGCCTCTTCGGCTCCAATAACCGCTGTTGGAATTATCGGGACACCGTTGATGGCGGCGAGCCTGGCAAATCCCGCTCTTCCAAACTCCTGCAATTGATACCGATGCTCAATTGTTTTTCCCACCCCGTTAACCCCTTCGGGCCAAACCCCAACCAGATATCCGGCCTGTAACAGTTCATTGGCACTCTCAAAAGTTGCCGGATGCACGTTGAGGTGCGCCATTAGTTCACGCATTGGGTCTTGGAAAAGAAAGTCCGCCCCGAGAAGGTGCAATTCTCGCGATGAGTTCTTTTCGAGAGCATGAACAACCATCAGTGCATCAATTGCGAATGCTCCCGCGTGATTGCCAACGATCAGGGCCGGCCCCTGCTCCGGGATATTCTCCGAGCCAATTACTTGGGTCCGGAACCAATCACGGTAGATCGGGTCAAGAATCCGGTCGAAAAATCTATGATGGACAGGGGTAGAGCCGCTAACTGCATGACTCGGGAGATTGTCCATGTCGTACTTCTGGGCGGAAGGGCCTGACGACTACTTCTTCTTGTTTCTGCGCTGGACTCGGGTGCGACGCAGCAGTTTGCGGTGCTTCTTCTTAGCCATCCGCTTGCGACGCTTTTTGATTACTGAGCCCATTAATAATTTCCTTACTTGAAGTACGTGAAGTAAATGTCATGTAAAGCGAAGTGCAGTCTATCTGTGATCGTTCACTGCCTGTGTTGCGAGGCTACTTGGATGCCTTTACGCGGTTTCAATGTAGGAATCGCGGAGGTAATCCTGAACTGCCTGCTCGGGGACGCGGAATGAGCGACCAACCCGGACGGCGGTTAATTCACCGTTGTGTACAAGACGATAAACCGTCATCTTTGAGACGCGCATTACTCCGGCTACTTCGGCCACGGTGAGGAAACGAACATCACCAAAAGCTGCTGTTGACATGCGGTACTCCATTTTTCGATAGGCGTTGTTGAAAGTCTCCCCTTATCAGGACTATCGAACAATAGTCGGTCGTCCCGGCGTGGCGCGACCAGATACCCGAAAATGTTCAAAATAGTTGAATGGACACGCTAGAACCAAGAATTTACTTCCGGATCCAGTCCAAAGTTGGGGAAGGCAGCCGATCTGGTCGCCATGATGGCAGCGTCCACCGGATCCCGATCATTGAATCCTTGATCAATTGGTTTAGCCCACGGCTTCATGCCGTCGGAGAAACTTATCCCACTCGGGACACCCAATGAGCCTAATGAACTCTGTACATATTCCAGGTAATCATGAGGAATTGCAGCATCTTTTGCCAACTCACTGCCCGCCACCACCGCGAGTAAATTAGCCCAACTGCGAGGAACCGCGTCAGCAACGTCATAGCCTCCACCGCCTACCGCGACCAGTTTCCCCCCATGCCTGTGGGAAAGTTGATGTATCAATTCGTAGGCGCAACGCTGGCCGTCAACACTGAGAGCCAAATGAGTCAATGGGTCGTGAATATGTGAATCTGCGCCATTTTGGCCAAAGATGATCTCGGGGGAAAACACATCGATTACCTGCGGTACGACCGAGACAAAGGCCCTGAGCCATCCTTGATCCCCCGTTCCGGCCGGTAACGCGATGTTGACACAACTGCCAGGCGCATCGGTTCCGCCCGTTTCAGACGGCCAACCGGTTCCTGGAAACAATGTGGCAGGACTCTCATGTATCGAAATGGTCAACACACGCGGGTCATCGTAAAAAATATTTGCTACTCCATCACCGTGGTGGGCGTCGATGTCGATATATGCGATTCGCTTCGCGCCCTGTTCAAGTAAGTCGTAGATCGCGACCGCAATATCGTTGTAAATGCAAAACCCTGACGCACTCGCCCGTTGCGCGTGATGCAGTCCACCGGCCAGATTAACCGCATGTTTGGCTTCCCCGTTCCACACTGCATTTGCCGCCATCAGCGTGGCGCCCGAAACACGAGCCGAAGCTTCATGCATTCCAGCAAAGACTGGGTTATCACTGGTGCCCAGACCAAATTCCAACGCAGCCTGCTGCGGATTCGCTCCTGCCGTGGTGACAGCTGCGATGTAGTCGGCACTATGAGCCCGCAATAGTTGTTCGTTGGTGGCGAGAATAACCGGTTCGAAAAGGTTCTCCCTCGAAATGACTCCAAGTTCTTGGGCCAATCGCATGGCTAACTCAACACGGATGGGGGCAAGCGGGTGATCCTGCCCAAAGTTGTAGTGCACAAGTTTTTCATCCCATGGGATGTAAATATCAGGTTTCACAAAAACGAATTCAGCTCTTGCCCAGCTCAATTGAACGAGCGACGCCTGCCTCTAGCGCCGCACAAATGACTTCACCAACCCGTGCTGAATCAAGTACCTCCATCGCGGCCTGGGTAGTTCCACCCGGTGACGTCACCTGCTTACGCAATTGAGTGGCCGACATTTCAGATTGCATGAGCAACTCGGCCGATCCCCGTAGCGTCGCCCGAATCAATTGATCAGCCAGATCGGCATCTACGCCCAGTTGCTGCGCGCCCTCCCGCAAATACTGGGCAAGGAAAAACAAGTAAGCCGGACCGCTTCCCGAAACTGCACCGACCGCGGCTTGCTGGGATTCAGGGACAACAAAAACCTCACCGACCGCGCTCAATAATTCGGTCGCAACCGCAATTGAACTATCTGAACAATTCTCACCACCACTGATGCAGGTCACGCCCATGTGAATTTGCGAAGGAGTGTTAGGCATGGCTTTCACGATTTCCACAGTCTGGGGGAAACATTTTCCGATGAACTCGGTAGTAATACCCACCGCAACAGAGATCACAAGTGCGTGATCAGCGATATAGGACTGAAACTCGTGAAGTACCTCTTTAATTATCTGAGGCTTAATAGCAATAACCACGACATCGCACTCCAAAAGGGCACTTCGGTTATCGGTGACATCAATACCGAGCGATTTTTCCAGATGCCGATATTTTTCAACGTCGCGCACAATTGCAACAACACTGGCCCCTGACTCTGTCCATCCAGAAATCAGTGCCTGACCCATAGAGCCTGAACCGATCACACCAATTTTCTTCATTTCACACCACCGGGTAGCGGTTTTGTTGGGTCAAGTAGATCCTGAACAATCGGAGAAACAAGTGCAACCACCTGCTCTTGAGACAAACTCGACAATGGCTCAATTTTCAAGAAATAACGATAGGCAATAACACCTGTTAAATAGGAGCTAATCAATGCACCTCTAATCCGCGCATCAGGGATCCCCATCAAAATCAACGCCCGATCGACAACGGCACTTTGGAAGTAGTCCGAAAGCGGTTTGATTACAGCGAACATGTCGATGCCCGAGTTCAATGAACGACCCGCATTTGCCGCCTTGACGAGATCTTCACGCACCTGCTGATCAGCGACTAGTTGCAGTGTTGCCCGCACAAGTCGTTCGCCCATCCCCTGAATTCCTGGTGCAACCAGTGCGGGAATCGCTTTTTGTGGATCACTCGGGAAAGACATCGCTGCGGCGAATAGTGCCCCTTTATTCGTGTACAGGTTTGAGACAACGGTTGGCGCGACCCCTGCCGCCGCAGCGATCGACTTGATTGTCGTTCGGGCATAACCCGAATTGAGGAACATGGAACGCGCAACCCCAACGATTCCACCCGCTTCTTGAGCTGGTTCTTGCGACATTTCTTACTCCTCACCGCGCGGGAACACCCCGCGCACAAAATCAATACTGGCCTTTATGTCAGCGATCCTTTCATCGCGATCAACTACTGAGCGTGTCGAAATCTCAGCAATAATATTTCCGTCGAAACCGTTTCGTTTGAGAAATTCCAATGCTTCACGAACTGGCTGTGTGCCCCTGCCAGGCACTAGATGCTCGTCGGCCGCGGAATCGGTTCCATCTGCCAAGTGAATGTGTCGCAGTCGATCCCCGAACTCCTGCATCATCTCAATGGGATCGGTTCGAGACACTGACGTATGTGAAAAGTCCAGAGTAACATTTTCATAATCCTGTTTTCTGATGTCCCAATCGGGTGCATAAGCAGGGAATGATCCTGGGCCGGCACGCCACGGATACATATTTTCCACCGTGAAACCAACTTGGGAATTCCGATTAAGTTCAGCTATTCCATTTTCAAAATTCTTGGCATATTCACGCTGCCAACGAAATGGCGGGTGCACTACAACGCTCGTTGCTCCGACAAGCTCGGCAACCTCGCGCGCTTTGTCGAGTTTGCCCCACGGGTTTGTCCCCCAGACTCGCTGAGTGATCAGCAGGCAAGGGGAATGCAAGGAAATGATCGGGAGTTGATAGTGCTGGACAAGGTTTCTCAATGCGGTTGAGTCTTGGCTCATGGAGTCCATCCCGACCATTATTTCGACTCCGTCGTATCCGTTGAGGGCGGCAAGTTCGAATGCGGCTGCGGTTGACTCGGGGAAAACCGATGATGTCGACAGTCCAATTTTCATGGTCCACGCCTCCACTGGTCAGTGATCTTTGTGGCGATTCCAACCGCTAATGCCCCCACGAGGCCAACGACAATCGAAATAATGCTGTAGCGCTCGGGGCCCAATGACAATAGAAAGAAGTTTGATAGAAATGGGATGTAGAGCACCGCGACGAAAGCCGCGATCATCGCGGCTACCAACAGCAGCCTAACTGCAATTAACGGCCTCGCCGATTGAGCCAGCACTGCAATGGTCACAATGAACAGCGTGATCGTCGCCCCCGACTGCGCATTAAATATCGGCTCATCAAAATAGAGTGCAACTCCATAGCTGGTAAACGCAGCAACCGCAGCGATCACGCCAGCGGGAACAGCGAAAAGGAGTACCCGTCGGAAGAAGCCTGGTCGGAACCTCTCCGTGTTCGGCATCAATGCAAGGAAGAATCCAGGAATACCGATTGTCAATGCACTCACCAAGGTTAAATGCCGGGGTAAAAATGGGAACGCTACAGCGAAGATGACCGTTGCGCTGCTCACGATCATTGCATAGAAACTCTTAGTCAAAAAGACGTCGGCAACACGTTCGATATTGCCTAAAACCTTTCGCCCCTGCGCCACAACACTTGGCATCACCGACCACTGGTCATCAAGCAAAACTAATTGTGCGACCGCGCGCGTTGCCCCCGAACCAGAGCCCATGGCAATTCCAAGATCGGAGTTCTTCAGCGCCAGAACGTCGTTCACTCCATCGCCTGTCATGGCAACGGTTTTTCCTTGTAAATGCAATGCGTCGACCATCGCTTGCTTTTGCGCTGGAGTCACGCGCCCAAATACATTTGTGGTAGAAAGCACGTCAGCGATTTCATCGGTATTGTCAGGCAGGTTACGAGCGTCATAGGGGTGGTCTGCACCAGGGACCCCCGCTTGGCTGGCAATTGCACCGACTGTTTCAGCATTGTCACCCGAGATCACCTTCACGTTGACCCCTTGACTGAGGAAGTATGTGACCGTCTCCGCTGCATCACTTCGGAGCGTCTGGCTGATCACTACTAGTGCCACGGAGTCAACCACTCCAAGGTTTTCATCGGATGAAACACTCGCAGCGCTCTTAGCCAGAACCAGCACTCGAGCACCCGACGCCGCACTTTTATTTGCATGAACCAGCATCGAGGAGTTGCTGGGGTCAATCATCTCTGGGGCGCCGAGTATCCATGTACCTCGATCTACAAAGGCCGCACTTGACCATTTGCGCGCACTGGAAAACGGCACCGATTCCGTGATTTGCCAACCGGGATTCGGGTAACTGGACTCAATGGCAATAAGTGTGGGATTCGCATTTGGCTGCGAGGCAGCTACTGCCCCGAGGGCAGCCTCAATATCAGCCAAGCCCACATCACCGAGCGGAATTGTTTCCTGCACCTGCATTCCCGGTTCAGTGAGGGTTCCGGTCTTGTCGGCGCATACCGTGTCAACGCGAGCCAACACTTCCACAGCGGGCAAGTCTTGTACCAACACTCGCTTTCGGGCGAGATCAATTACCGCGACAGCCATTGCAATAGAAGTCAGAAGAACTAGACCTTCGGGCACCATGGTGACTACTCCGGCGATCGTTCCCCTAATTGATTCATCAAGTGGCAATTTTGCTCGGAATAATTGAGACAAAAGCAGAGCTATACCTACGGGCAGCAGGAAGTAAGAAACGTATCTAATGAATTTGTTGATTGCATCACGTAGTTCCGAATTTGTGATTTGAAACTGCTTGGCTGCTTCAGTTAGGCCAGCCGCAAACGAGTCACGACCAACTTTGGTTGCTCGCATGTAGCCACTGCCTGCCACTACAAATGAACCACTCATGGCCGAGTCCCCAACATGCTTGTCAACCGGATCGGCTTCGCCTGTCAAGAGGCTTTCATCAATTTCCAATCCTTGTGATTGTTCTATTTCACCGTCCACAACGAGTTGATCACCTGTTCGCAACACGATGAGATCGCCTAGAACTATCTGCGCTGCGCTAATTTCTTGATCGGAGCCATCACGGCGCACAACAGGTTTCGCTTCACCGATTACCGCGAGTTTCTCAAGTGTTCGTGAAGCTCGGTACTCCTGAATGGTGCCAATTAACGTATTAGCCACAATCACTAGACCAAAAAGCGAATCCTGCCAAGGCGCCACAATCAGCATTACGATCCACATTGACCCAATGAGGAAGTTGAACCAAGTCAACGTATTTTCTTTGACAATGCTCGCAAGGCTCCGGGAGTTCGCATCCGGTGCATCATTTGTTTCACCAGCGGCAATGCGCTGATCAACTTCTGCTTGAGTCAATCCAATGCTGTGCGCACTTTCGGCAGTCTTAGCACTGTTGGCGCCGTTGGCACTGTTGGCACTGTTGGCACTGTTGGCACTGTTGGCACTGTTGGCACTGTCCGGGTGCCCAAGACTCATGACACCACGTTACCCGAATGCGGGCTCCTGCACTTACTCAATGGTGCCAGTGGCTCAGCAGACGCGTTGCTGACCTAGGCTTGAGTAATGCCTGAAGTCCCCCTTGATTTCCCCCGAGCCTGGGTCGAGTTTGTTGACCCAGCCGACGACGACCAGTTGATCCGATGCGATCTAACCTGGCTCATGTCCAAGTACAACTGCATATTTGGGAGAGGCTGCAAAGGAATTGACGCGGAGCGTCCCGACGCTGGTTGCTGCGTCCACGGTGCTCATTTTTCTGAAAAGAAAGATGAAAAACGGGTCGGCAAATGGGTAAAGAAACTGACCCCCGAGCTGTGGGAAAATTTCGAAACTGGACATGGGAAAAAGGGGTGGAGCGAAAAAGAAGACGGCGCCAATAAAACTCGAGTGGTCAACGGCGCCTGCATTTTTCACAATTCCGAGGATTTTGCTGGTGGATACGGATGTGCACTGCACCACCTAGCTGAGAAAGAGGGCGTCTCGTTCATCGAAACGAAGCCCGACGTTTGCTGGCAACTCCCATTACGTCGCTCCTATGACAACGTGACCTACGAAGATGGCCGTGAGCGTATGGTCGTCGTGTTAGGTGAATACGACCGCAGAGGGTGGGGAGCCGGTGGCTCCGATTTTGAGTGGTACTGCACGGGGAATACTGAGGCCCACACGGCCAGCGAACCCGTGTACATCAACTCAAAGGACGAAATCGTGGCCCTGATCGGGGCTCCAGCGTACGAAGAGCTTGCCCGATTGTGCCGTGATCGCGACGAGGTCCTCACAGCTTTTAATCAGAGGAGTAAAAAGTCAGACGTAACTGCCAGAATTGGGCTTTCCATTCATCCTGCTGACCCGCAGGACTAACGCTCAGGAATCAACATGGCAAAAAGCACGACAAAAACACCCCAGTTCCGCTGCACCGAGTGCGGGTGGGCCACAGGGAAGTGGGCTGGTCGCTGTGGCGAGTGCCAATCCTGGGGTAGCGTCGAGGAGCTAGGGGTCGTCACCGCGACCACAAAAGCAAGGGCTACAACCTCCCCTGCACTCGCAATTAGCGCCATTGACATTAGTTCTGCCCAATCCCAAAGTACCGGGATCGGTGAATTTGATCGCGCACTTGGCGGTGGCTTTGTTCCAGGTGCTGTACTGCTTCTCGCCGGTGAGCCGGGGGTCGGAAAATCAACTCTGCTACTTGCCGTTGCCGCCCAGTGGGCGCGGCTCGGTCACAAAGTCCTCTACATAACGGGCGAAGAGTCAGCTGCTCAAGTTCGGCTGCGGGCAGAGCGGATTGACGCACTGAGTGACTCACTTTTTCTGGCGGCTGAAACCGACCTCGGGGTTGCTCTAGGCCATATTGAAGAGACTAATCCCTCACTTCTCATCGTTGACTCCGTCCAGACGATTGCAAGTGCCGACATTGACGGTGTCGGTGGCGGGGTTACTCAAGTAAAAGAGGTGGCGGCTTCACTCATCAGGGCTGCTAAATCAAGAAATATGACCACGGTATTGGTTGGCCACGTAACAAAGGATGGAAGTGTTGCCGGTCCTCGCGCCCTCGAACACTTGGTTGATGTGGTGCTGCAGTTTGAAGGTGACCGTCATGGTCCGCTTCGACTGGTTCGCGCAATTAAAAATCGATACGGACCAGCAGACGAAATTGGTTGCTTTGAGTTAACCGAAGACGGAATTCACGGACTTCCTGACCCAAGTGGACTATTCCTCGGCGACCGGACTCACCCTGTTCCTGGAACCTGCGTCACCATCACCGTCGAAGGAAAACGACCGCTGGTCGCTGAGGTCCAAGCACTTATCGCCCCATCCAGTTCACCTCAACCCCGCCGCGTCACCAGCGGACTGGACTCATCTCGCACCGCCATGATGCTGGGAATCTTGGAACGTCGAGCCGGACTCAAACTCTCGACAGCGGATTGTTTTGTCGCGACTGTCGGTGGCATGCGATTACTTGAACCTGCAACCGATCTTGCTACCGCACTTGCCATCGTCAGCAGTGTCAAAGACATCTCACTTCCCAGTGGACTAGTTGCAATCGGCGAACTGGGACTCGCTGGCGATATTCGCCGGGTAACAGGCCTTGAACGCAGATTGGGCGAGGCCTCCCGCCTCGGGTTCACCGATGCAATTATTCCGGCGGGCTCGAGTGTAAAAACCCAAGGAATAAAGGCTCATCCTGTCTCCAATATTGGACAAGCTGTGATCCTGATGGCCAAACTCACCGCCAATTCGCAGCCAGAAGGCGTCCCAGATTTCTAGTTCTTTTTCGTTAGGGCAAACGGTGTTGCTTCACTGAAGACATCAAGGTTGCGTCCAATTACCTCGTAGCGGCCAACTTTTGCAGCCGCGTTTATTTCTGGACAATCGGGTTCACTGAGTTGACCATTCCACGTGATGGTTGACGCCACCTTGTCACCTGGTTCAAGGGTTACAATCTTTGATTTATTATTTGAGGAACAGTCATCACTTGACCAAACGTGGTACCCGCCTGACTTCACTTCAAGTTCATTTGCCTGCGGTCCAACATCACGCAGGCAGGCAACGCTGCCTATATTCTCAATTAGCAAGGACAGAACAGGTTCTTTGCCCACCTTGTATGTCGAGGAGTCAGTTGTCGCTTCAACAAAAATTGCCGAATCCGTGCAATCAATCGGGTCAGTCGTGACCGGTGTTAGCGGAGTTAACTCTCCATCAGGAATAACGGACTCCGAAACGGCGACCGTAGGTTCAGCCGCCGGATTCTCACCACTCGGTGAGCCGAAGACTGCTCGGAAAACCCACACCAAGGCGAAAAGGATGAGCAGAACAATTACGAGAAGTGCTGCCCTACGAACCCAATAAATACTGGGTGATTCAGGACCAATCGGTTGCATGCTCACTACTCCACAGTAATGCGGCCGCAGTGCCGCATGAAACTATCCCCGGGTGAGCATCCCTTCTCCCGATCCGCGGACCATCTCCACTTGGTTCACAACCGAGGCCAGAGTCCTCCCGTGGCGAAATACAACTCCGTGGGGCGTAATGGTCAGCGAATTCATGCTGCAACAAACACCTGTGAGGCGTGTTCAACCGAGATGGGAGCAGTGGATGAAGCGCTGGCCAACGCCAAAGCATTTGGCCGACAGCCCGGTTGGTGAGGCAATCCGGCACTGGGAAAATTTGGGTTACCCTCGACGAGCCAAGCGCCTACACGAAAGCGCAGTGATTCTTACACAACAGTTTAACGGGGAGGTTCCACAAACTTTTGAAGAACTTGTTTCATTGCCCGGAGTTGGTGAATACACCGCTAATGCGATTCTCGCGTTTGCGTTTGGCCAACGGTCACTGGTTCTTGATGTAAATGTTCGCAGGCTGTTAGCACGAGCGTGGCTCGGCCAATCCCACCAGGCACCAACTATCTCAGTGATTGAACGTGCGCTCGCCCAAGAACTCCTCCCGATCTGTGAACAACACGCTGCTGCTTGGTCGGCGGCTTCCATGGAGTTGGGTGCGACCATCTGCACCGCGCGTGATCCCTTGTGTGAAAAGTGTCCAATAGTCAATAATTGCAACTGGTTTTCCCAAGGCAAACCTAATTCCGATATTCCAAAAAAAATCCAGGCTCGTTACGAAGGAAGTATCCGCCAAGAGCGTGGGAGGATTTTAAAGATCCTGCGCGAGCAACAAAATTCAGCAACCTTGGAACAACTCAAGAAGCAATCACCCGACCAGCAGCGATGCGAGACCGCACTGACTCAATTACTCAACGAGGGCATGATTGAAAAAACTCGAGGGCGCTACGCGTTACCGAGTTCGTAGAATTTGCTGCCCATCACTTATTCGAATTATGGCGCGATCACCAACGGGATTCTCCAACAGCACATCAATCCAGATTGAATCTGATTCAGCGCTTCCCTGACAACTACTACTCCTTGGACCGGTGAGTGTTACAGCTATCCCAATGTCACTTAATGACTCAATGACAGTGGCATCAAGGCTTTGATCTGGGCAGATTCCGGATTGGGGAGGTGTGACACTCACTTGGATCACGTCAGTATCAACCGTTGGCCGAAAGCCTGCAGGCTGTAACTCTTCGCTGACTTGACCCAGCGAAGCGAATGGCCCACTCCCTGCAGCAAATCCCCATACAAGTAATAGCAGACCAACACTGATTACTCCCGCAATGAGAAAACCGGCCCAGCGCGGGAAGCCGCGCTTGGGCCGGTCAAACTCGTTGAAGCCTGGGCTAAGTGGTCCGCCGCTCATTCTCAGCCTCCGCAATTCATATTGGAGGGTAACTCAGTTATCCCGCGGCCTCAACCGGAGGTGAATCTGGCAGCACTTCCCGCGGGGTTGATACAAATGTGAATTCGCGCGAATCGCCCTCACCTTCGACGTCAACCACCACGATGCTGCCGGGAAGCAGGTCGCCAAAGAGCATTTTTTCACTCAGTGGATCTTCCAGATCACGCTGAATCGTGCGACGGAGTGGCCGCGCACCCAGTGCTGAGTCATATCCGCGCTCTGCCAAGAGATCCTTGGCAGCGGTCGTGAGCTCAATATCCATGTCCTTATCGAGCAGTCGCTTTTCCAGACCGGCGATCATGAGGTCAACGATCTCCACGATTTCATTCTTGCTCAACTGGTGGAATACGACTACGTCATCGATCCGATTCAGGAATTCAGGACGGAAATGCTGCTTGAGTTCCTGTTGAACCTTGGCTTTCATCTGCTCATAGGCACTGAATTCGTTGTCGTCGGGGGCAAATCCCAGGTTCTGTCCCTTGGACACATCCCGACTACCAAGGTTGGTGGTCATGATGATCACGGTGTTCTTAAAGTCAACGACCCGACCCTGTGAGTCTGTGAGCCGTCCTTCTTCCAAGACCTGAAGAAGTGAGTTGAAAATGTCCGGGTGGGCTTTTTCAACCTCATCAAAGAGGACGACACTGAACGGCTTGCGTCGAACCTTCTCGGTCAACTGGCCACCCTCTTCGTAACCGACGTATCCGGGGGGTGAACCAAAGAGCCGCGAGGCTGTGTGACGTTCACTGTATTCGGACATGTCCAAAGCAATCAGGGCATCTTCGGAACCGAAAAGGAACTCGGCCAAGGTCTTGGACAACTCAGTTTTACCAACGCCCGAAGGTCCGGCAAAGATAAAGGAGCCACTAGGACGCTTGGGATCTTTGAGACCTGCTCGAGTGCGACGAATGGACTTCGAAAGTGCCTTGATTGCTTGTTCTTGACCAATTACGCGGTGATGGAGTTCCTCTTCCATCCGGAGTAACCGGGCAATGTCGTCCTCAGAGAGGTCGGAGACAGGGATACCCGTCATGAGCGCGAGCACCTCACCGATCAACTTCTCGTCCACCTCAGCAACAACGTCAAGGTCGCCGGCTTTCCATTCGCGCTCACGTTCGGCGCGCTCTGCCAGCAGGTTCTTCTCATCATCGCGCAATGCCGCAGCTTTTTCGAAATCCTGCTCGTCAATAGAGGACTCTTTGGCCTTGCGGACATCGGCAATTTTGACGTCAAATTCGCGCAAGTCCGGTGGGGTTGTCATCCGACGAATGCGCAGACGTGACCCGGCTTCATCAATAAGGTCAATCGCCTTGTCGGGCAGTTGACGATCAGAGATGTAACGGTCAGAGAGACGTGCAGCGGCCTCGAGTGCACCGTCAGTGATTGAGACTCTGTGATGGGATTCGTATCGATCACGGAGTCCACGCAAAATTTCAATCGTGTGGGCTACATCGGGTGCATCAACGAGCACCGGGGCGAACCGACGCTCAAGTGCGGCATCTTTTTCAATGTGCTTGCGGTATTCGTCAAGGGTTGTCGCACCAATCGTTTGGAGTTCACCACGTGCGAGCATCGGCTTGAGAATGCTGGCTGCATCAATTGCGCCTTCAGCGGCACCTGCACCGACGAGGGTGTGGATTTCGTCGATGAACAAAATGATGTCACCACGGGTACGAATCTCCTTGAGGACTTTCTTCAGTCGTTCTTCGAAGTCACCACGGTAACGACTTCCCGCGACGAGTGCTCCCAGATCAAGGGTGTACACCTGCTTGTCCTTGAGTGTTTCAGGGACTTCACCAGCCACAATGTCTTGGGCGAGGCCTTCGACAATTGCGGTCTTGCCAACACCTGGCTCACCAATAAGCACCGGATTATTTTTGGTGCGGCGCGAGAGAACCTGCATGACCCTCTCGATTTCTTTTGAGCGACCAATTACCGGATCGAGTTTGTTCTCGCGAGCAGCAGCGGTCAGGTTGCGGCCGAATTGATCAAGAACTAATGATGTCGAAGGTGTTCCTTCGGCCGGCCCACCGGCTGTGGCAGGTTCTTTACCTTGGTAACCACTCAGCAGTTGAATGACCTGCTGGCGAACCTTGTTTAAATCGGCACCTAGTTTAACGAGCACCTGGGCAGCTACACCCTCGCCTTCGCGAATGAGACCAAGGAGAATGTGCTCGGTGCCAATGTAGTTATGGCCCAATTGAAGTGCTTCGCGCAATGAAAGTTCCAGCACCTTCTTGGCCCGTGGGGTAAAAGGAATGTGTCCTGAAGGTGCTTGCTGTCCTTGGCCAATAATTTCCTCAACTTGCTGGCGGACAGCATCGAGTGAAATTCCAAGGCTTTCCAGGGCTTTGGCGGCGACGCCTTCACCTTCATGGATCAAGCCGAGCAAAATATGTTCGGTGCCAATGTAATTGTGGTTGAGCATACGGGCTTCCTCTTGTGCAAGGACAACCACGCGACGGGCTCTGTCTGTAAACCGCTCGAACATTGGCCACTCTCCTTCATGCGTGCCTTCGGGTGTGGGCACCCAAACCGACTTCTCTATTGTCCCCTATGAATCACGTGAGTGAAACCCGAGATGCACCGGAACCCGTACGCCCAACGCGAAATCCGAGAGAAATACCGCCTTAGACATGGTGCCCAAGGCGGGTGAATGGTCGATTTCACCCCGGATCCGTGAGGAAGACCTTTCAGGACTCCTTTGAAATGGGCTCCTCGGTGGCCTTCCAGGACCGACTCCAGGATCGATCTATGAGGCTAAAGCGTCTCGCGTAGCATGCGGAAATTACCGAGAGTATTCGGCTTTACTCGCTCAAGCCCAAGAAATTCTGCGACGCCTTCGTCATACGACTGCAACATTTGTTCATAAACTTCGTGCCCGATAGGTGCGTCATCGATTTCCACGAAACCGTGATGTCCAAAAAAATCCTTTCGAAAAGTGAGACAGAACACTCGCTTGGTTCCGAGTGCGCGTGCCCGCTCCAACAAATGCTCAAGCAGCTGGGAGCCAATACCTTCATGCGCTCGGTCTGGCACAACGGCCAGAGTTCGGACTTCAGCTAAGTCCTCCCACATCACATGCAAGGCCCCACATCCAATGACTCTTTCACCATCGGTCGCGACTAAAAATTCTTGTATGTCTTCAAAGATTGTTACGGTGGCTTTTGACAGCAAACTCCCGTCGGTTGAATACGAGTCGATGAGATTTCTGATCTCCCGAACATCAGTTGTTCGAGCCGCTCGGATTGTGATCATTGATCCCGCTCCGGCTTTACCAATGGAAAAAGGATCGTTTCCCGAATACCTTGTCCCGTGAGTGCCATGAGAAGGCGATCCACTCCCATTCCCACTCCTCCACTCGGTGGCATTCCGTGTTCAAGGGCTCTCAAAAAGTCTTCGTCGAGGGGCATGGCTTCCTTGTCGCCCTTTTCCCCAAGGGACGCCTGTTGGACCAAGCGTTCACGCTGAATTACGGGATCCACCAATTCCGAGTAACCCGTTGCCAACTCAAAACCATCGATGTAGAGGTCCCATTTTTCAACAACCCCAGGCCTGGATCGGTGATCACGAGTTAAGGGTGAAGTATCAACGGGAAAATGCATAACAAATGTCGGACCGGTAAATGTTGGAATCACGTAATGCTCAAAAAGCTCCTCAACAAGTTTGCCATTCACCCAAGTGGGCGCAAATTTGATCTCGGCTGCCGTGCACAGAGTTTCAAGCACGGCTCGTGATGTTTCAGGTGTTACATCCTGATCAATGGCTTGTGAAAGGGAACCATAAAGATCAATCTGAGGCCACACACCGGAGAGATCATGTTCGCTTCCATCAAAGTGAGTAACCGTGAGTGAGCCAGCGACTGCCTGCGCAGCCTCTTGAATCAATTCACGAGTAATGGTTGCCATGTCTTGGTAGTCAGCGAATGCCTGATAAAACTCGAGCATCGCAAACTCTGGAGAATGGGTCGAGTCCGCGCCTTCATTGCGGAAATTTCGATTGATCTCAAACACTCGATCTAGGCCACCAACTACCGCACGCTTTAGAAACAACTCTGGAGCAATTCGCATGTAGAGGTCTATTCCAAACGCGTTTGAGTGGGTAATAAACGGTCGAGCCGTTGCACCACCCGGTTGGGTTTGCAACATTGGAGTTTCAATTTCAAGGTAATCACGATTGGATAATGATGTGCGCAGTGCCGAAACTGCTTTGACTCTTGTCCGCGCCATGACCTGCGCTTCCGGGCGCATAATTAAATCTACATAACGCTGGCGTACACGAGACTCTTCATTCATTTCTTTATGAGCCACGGGAAGTGGGCGCAATGATTTTGACGCCATGCTCCAGGAATCGACATAGACGGAAAGCTCACCACGCTTGGATGAAATCACTTCTCCCTGAACAAAAATTTGATCCCCAAGGTCAACGAGTGCTTTCCAGTCCGCCAAACTCTCTTCACCCACCTGACCAAGGGATACCATGGCTTGGATCGTTTCACCGCTACCCGAAGAGATTGTTGCAAAAGCCAATTTTCCGGTATTTCGACTGAAAATCACCCGGCCAGCAATTCCCACCGTTACACCCGTTACCGCTTCCGCCTCCAAATCGCCGTACTGCTCCCTCAGTTGAGCAATGGATGCTGTGATGGGAAGCGATACGGGATACGCCTCTAAACCTTTATCCAGCAACACCTGACGCTTATGACGCCGGATCTGGACCTGTTCGGGAACGTCTAACTCGTCACTCACAGTCGCTAAGGCTATTAGAAGCATGCCGCCCGCAAACTTGGACCTAGACTCACCCGCGTGAGTCTTTCGCATCCGCTATGTCGCCCTAGTTCGATCAAAGGTGTGCTCTTTGACTTTCATTCAACCCTGGTGGACCAAGGAAGTAGCGAATTATGGCTGGAAATCGCATGCGGGAGTGCGAAACTTGATCCGCTCGAGTACACAGACATCGTGCCCAAGTTGAACTCGATTGTTGAGTTTGCTCGCATAGAGGATCCACATCACAAGCGAGACCTCAGCAGGGCAGCAAATGAAGAGATCTTTACTCGATTGCTCGGAGACTTTACCGAGGAACCGCTCACATCAGCTCTCTATTCCACGCTCACCCATGCTTGGTTTGCTTATGAAGACACAATTCCTGTTCTTGATGCCCTTCGCGAGCAGGGAATAACGACCACGATCATTTCAAATATTGCCCTTGACCTGAATGAAATTTTGGTTCGAGTGGGTATGGGGGACTGCGTTGATCACGCATTCACTTCGGCGGAGTTAGGTTACGTTAAACCGAATCCAGAAATATTTCTTGCGGTGAGTGCCGCCATTGGAATTGCTCCAGAGGATTTGCTCATGGTTGGGGATAATGCGATCGATGACGGTGGTGCCGGCGCCGTTGGAATTCGAACCCTAATTCTTCCACGCACTACCGGACCAATTCATGGTCTTGCCACAGTGCTTGGCGTGGTCGCAGGTTCCCAGGCCCTAGATTCATAGTTTCCGTTATGACTGGTTCTTTTCAAACAGTAGTGCCAGACCCAAAAGGGTCAGATCCGGTTCATGGTGGGTAATGCTGCGCGACTCGGAAACCACTATCTGACTAAGCCCACCGGTTGCAACAACCGCTGTCACGGCACCAATTTCTTCGATGATCCGATCCACTAAACCGTCCACTTGACCCGCAAATCCGTAGACCGCACCCGATTGAAGTGCCTCAACGGTATTTTTTCCAATCACCGAACGCGGCGCCACTAGTTCAACCTGTCGCAATTGCGCTGCCCGCTGAGCCAGCGCCTCAATTGAAATTTCAATGCCGGGTGCTAAAGCGCCACCGAGGAACTCCCCTTTGTCGGACACTACGTCGAGGTTGGTCGAAGTTCCAAAATCCACCACGATGCATGGGCCACCAAAAAGATGGTGTGCCGCAAGCGTGTTAACAATTCGGTCCGCCCCCACCTCTTTCGGGTTGTCGGTGAGTATCGGAACTCCAGTCTTGATTCCAGGCTCAACAATCACCACCGGAAGTTCCGAATAGTAACGCTCGACCATGAGTCGCATTTGATGTAAAACTGCCGGCACGGTGCTACATAAGGCAACACCGCTTACCCCCGGTTCATTTTCTAACAGGCCACGGTACTTCAGCGCAAGTTCGTCGGCTGTCTGCGCTGGATCGGTATTAATTCGCCATGATTTATGAAGGATTCTATTTTCATACAGACCAATAACCGTATTCGTATTTCCAACATCAATCGCGAGTAGCATCAGGACAACTCCATCCGAAGGTCAGCACCAATATCGAGAATAGGTGCAGAGTGGGTAATTGCCCCTACCGCAACATAATCAACGCCTGTTGTCGCTATCTCCGAAGCCTGACCGATTGTGAAGCCGCCGGATGCTTCCAACTTGGCACGACCGGCATTAACTTCCACCGCTTCGTTCAATTCATCAATCGAGAAATTGTCCAAAAGTACAAGATCTGCTCCGACCTCAAGGACTTCTTCTAGTTGATCGAGTGAGTCAACTTCGACCTCAACCGGGAGGTCCGGGAAGCGTTTTTTAATCAATTCATAGGCCTGGGCAACCCCACCGGCCGCAACGACATGATTGTCTTTGATCAGGGCTGCGTCTGAAAGGTTCATGCGGTGATTGAGTCCACCACCACACCTCACCGCATATTTGTCGAGTGTTCGTAGACCGGGAGTTGTCTTTCGAGTGTCACGCACTTTCGTGTGTGAATCCCCTAGCGCTAAAGCCCATGTTTTTGTGGCTGTTGCGATCGCACTGAGATGACTCAGCAGATTAAGTGCGGGGCGCTCCCCCTGCAGTAGCACCCGAGTTGGCCCAGTGATTGAGATGAGTACGTCACCTGCGAGCACGGTGTCACCGTCACTGGCGGGAGTCTGAATCTGTACTGACGCACCACCCAGAATTGCGAATACAGCTGCCGCAACAGGAATCCCGGCAACCGTACCCGCTTCCCGAGCAACTAAATCCAATGTGGAAACTTGATTATTAGGGATAGTGGCGATGGAGGTTACGTCACCGTTATCGTCGCAGTCCTCATGCAGGGCGCGCAGGACAACCTCTGATACGTCAAGGGGGTTCAGCCCACCAGCGATTAATTGATCCGCTAGCTCCTTTTTGATTTTGTGCGACTGCATCAGATCCCTATTCCAGTTGTCGTTGTGATCAACTCACCATCCGGTGAGCGGTGTGAAACTAGCCGAACCTCAAACTCAGTGCTGCGCTCGGGGTAGTCCTCACGCCAATGTGAACCGCGCGTCTCTTTCCGAGCCAATGCGTGTTCAATTAACACTTGAGACACCATGAACAGGTTCGCACTCTCCCAATCTTCTGTGCATTCACGAGCACCAGTGCGTTCGATATTGGCCAGCCACTTTTTCGCGTGGGTAAGGGATGCTTCGCTACGAAGAACACCCGCATTTCGATCCATAACGCTTTGCATGTCTCGTCTCACTCGGTGTGGGATTAAAAATGAATCCTGGGACGTATCTGCTTCAACCTTGTGGCCCACAAGATGATCAGAGTCAATGGCGTTCATGATCCGGCGGGAGTACACCAAGCCTTCCAGCAGCGAATTAGAGGCGAGACGATTCGCTCCATGAACCCCGGTGCAGGCAACCTCACCCGCAGCATAAAGTCCCGGGATACTCGTGCGACCAAAAAGATCTGTCACGACACCTCCAGAGACATAGTGCTGGGCGGGGCCTACCGGGATGAGATCGGTTACCGGGTCAATTCCACGTGACCTTGCGCTCGCGAGAATTGTGGGGAATCGACGTACCCAAGTATCGGCTCCCAGCATGCGACCATCAAGCCATACGTGGGCTGAACCTGTTGCACGCATCACTTTCATTATTTCTTTTGCAACGACATCACGGGGGGCTAAATCACCCAACTCATGAATGGACTCCATGAAAGGTTGGAGGGCCGGATCAAGTAGTCGTGCACCTTCACCCCGCACGGCTTCACTGACAAGTGGCTGCTGCCCCTGGGCAAGTGGACCTAGCCACAAAACGGTTGGATGAAACTGCACAAACTCGAGGTCCGCGATACTCGCACCTGCTCGAAGCGCGAGAGCAATTCCATCACCTGTTGAAACATAAGGATTAGTCGTTTGACCAAAAACTTGGCCGAAACCGCCCGTAGTCAAAATCACGGCTGGAGCTAAGGCCGCACCAATGCCGTCGCGCTGTCCGGACCCCATAACGTGCAGGGTCACACCTTGCGCGGCACCATTTTCATCGGTTAATAGGTCCAGCGCGAGCGCATTCTCAACTATTTCAATACCCGGATCATTGAGTACCGCGGAGACCAGAGCCCGAGAGATTTCAGCACCGGTTGCATCTCCTCCAGCGTGCGCGATTCGATCTCGGTGATGGCCCCCTTCCCGAGTGAGTGAAATTTCACCGCTCGGGTCTAGGTCAAAGTTTGCACCCAGCGTGATCAAATCACGGACAGCCTGCGGACCTTCTGTGACCAGCACCTCAACAGCCTGTGGGTTGCACAATCCGGCACCCGCGGTGATGGTGTCGTCCCGGTGCTCTGAGGGTGAATCATCTTCTGCCAGTGCTGCTGCGATTCCACCCTGCGCCCAACGGGTAGAACCTTCGTCAATTTTAGCTTTCGTCAGGATCACCACGCTTCGACCGGTCCGGCGGGCGTGAATTGCTGCAGAGAGACCAGCGACACCGGACCCGATCACGATTACGTCAGCTTCAATCTGCCAACCGGGTGAATCTGCGGTTAGCCAGCGTGGAATGTGAATTTCATTCACTCGAATTCACATTCACTATTGGCATGTTGTCAATTAATCGAGTTGACCCAAGAAGACCGGCAAAAAGCAACCGACCCTCATGCACATCGTCCGTTCCGTCAAGTTCACTGGAGAGGTCATTTGTCATAGCGACTAAATAAGAAGTTTCGATCTCCCCCGAGAGCACGGCCCGGGCCGCACTCAACTTCACATCAATATTTCCTTCAATTCCCTGTGCGGCGTAAAGTGCACGGGAAATGGAAACCGCGTGAATCCTCTGCTCAGGGCTGAGAAAAGCATTGCGTGAGCTCATGGCCAAGCCATCGGATTCGCGACGCGTTTGCACTCCCACAACTTTAACGGGGAAGTTGAGTTGTTGCACCATCTGTGAAATCAACGCTAATTGCTGGTAGTCCTTCTCGCCAAAAGTGGTGAACTCTGGCTGAACCAGGTTTAAAAGTTTTGCAACAATTGTGAGTACGCCAGAAAAATGTCCAGGACGATCGGCACCTTCCAATACCGACCCCAGCGGCCCCGGTTGAACACTCACATGTTCTTCGGTTCCCATTCCTTCGGGATACATTTCCTCAACAGTGGGCGCGAACACAATGTCAACGCCGCGGGCCTCGCATTGTGCAAAATCACTTTCTAGTGTTCTTGGATATTGCGACACGTCGGTTGAATGTTCAAACTGGGTCGGATTAACAAAAATTGACACGACAACTTCACCATTGTCGCCAACCAGTGCCCTCGCCTCGTCAACGAGGTCGAGATGTCCTTGATGTAACGCACCCATAGTTGGAATAAAAGCCCGGACAACTCCAATTTTTTTCTCTAGTTCACGACTAACGTGGATCAACTTGGTCATGTGTTCTCACTCAATTCAATAAGAAGGTCTGCAGCCTGATCGACAGAGAGTAAACCCGCAGCGAGCGCTCGATCAGTTGCTAGTCGGGCGAGAGCGCGATAGGCATTTTGTGAACTTGGGCGCTCGTGTAGTGCATCGAGGTGCTTGCGAATAACTTCGGAGTCTCCACGAGCGACGGGCCCGGTCAGACCTTTGTCTCCTAACCTCAACGCATTGTCCAGGGAAGCACTGAGAAGTGGCGCAAGTATGCGCTGCGGACTTTCCATTCCTGACTCCGTCAAAAGTGATACAGCTTCATTGACGAGAACATTGAGGTAGTTTGAACTCAACACCATCGCGGTGTGGTAGATCGCCCGTGACTCTTCAGGGACCCAAACCGGCTCACCACCCATTTCCACCACCAGCGCTTCAGCCACGGGTCGAAGTGTTTCTGTGGTGGTGACTCCAAATGGTGTATCCGGCAGCCGGGCAAGGTCAACGCTGGTTCCGGTGAAAGTCATGATCGGGTGAATCGCCATGGGTGAAACTTGTGGGGCTGATTCAAAAACCGAGATCCCGTAATTTCCCGAGGTGTGGGCTACGAACTGCCCAGGGATGAAGACCTCACTGGAGGAAAAACCGCGAATGAGTTCAGGGAGAACACTGTCTGGCACGGCCAGAATCACCAACTCGGATTCCGCTACCACTTGATCGGCAGCTTTGATGGGTACGCCCGGAAGGAGTGCGTCGGCGCGCAGTCGGGACAAATCCGATACCGCACTCACACCAATGCAGTTATGGCCAGCCAATCGCAGGGCCGCACCCAAAACAGCGCCAACACGGCCTGCTCCGACTACCCCAATACGCAAACGGGGAGGCGAGTCCATGCCAAAAGCCTAGGGGTGACTAACGTCATGTCCCATGTCCCCATACATTCCTTGGATCAATGCTTGGGAGGGCGCAGCTTTCGGCCCCAATAGCTTTTACGGTGAGTTCGGGACCAAGGGAGCAAATCCCTATG
This sequence comes from Candidatus Nanopelagicales bacterium, assembly GCA_017854795.1. Taxonomy (GTDB): domain Bacteria; phylum Actinomycetota; class Actinomycetes; order S36-B12; family S36-B12; genus UBA4592. Next base: position 122,333 of record JAFMHB010000001.1, on the reverse strand, counting down.
AGCACTTTCGTACGGCTGTTCAATCCAACCCAGATTTGGCAGCGGAATTATTTCCCTATCTACTCGAAACTTATCAGTATTGCGGTTCTCCCACTCAATTCTTGATCCTCGATGTTGGTGGATCCGACGGTTCACTTGTGGAAAAGCTGCAACACCTCATCCGCGAAAATGGACTCAACTGGAAAACCCAGATTTACGATGTGTCCAGTGGTGACGCGCGAAAAATCCCGATCAGGGAGAAATTCGGTGTCGTGATTGCCCATGAGCTCTTAGATGACATTCCCACCACCGTTGTCGAATACGACGAGAACCTCACACCGCGAACAGTTTTGGTTGATCCCGTCAGTGGTCATGAGCAGTTGGGCGAGCCAATTTCAGAGGTGGAATTGGAATGGCTCGCACAGTGGTGGCCGCAAACAGCTCCTCATGCACGTCGAGAAATTGGAATCACTCGCGATCACGCGTGGGTTAAATTGGTAAACATTTTCAGTACAGGACGGGCAATCGCTATTGATTACTCACATTCACTTGACCAGCGGGCCAAGGGATTATTTGATGCCGGCACTCTCACCGGATATCAACTTGGTAGTTCTGTTCGCGCGATTCCCAACGGGGAAGTAAACATCACAACTCACGTTGCGTTGGATTCTTGTGCCAGTGCCGCAATAGCATCACGTCCGGACATCACAGCCACTTCAATCACCGATGTCGATCCTGGTCACAATAATTTTCGGTGGCTCGTTCAAGACTTTGGTACTCGGACATGAAACGATGCACATATGCGTAATGTGATTGCCGGTATTGGCTTGGCCCCCGGCGAGATCAGAATCGATTTGGGTGAATTTCACCCAAGTGCTCAAGGAGGATTTCAACTCAACCTCACCCTCGATGGTGACCTGATCACCGATGTCGAACCTCGTATTGGCTTTATGCACCGTGGTGCCGAAAAACTTTTCGAGGTTCGTGACTACCGACAAATCATGATGCTGGCTAACCGCCACGACTGGTATGCGCCGTTTACTTCAGAACTTGGAGTTGCGCTGACCCTTGAATCGGCAATGGGAATTCACCCTCCCGAGAGAGCCACGTGGATTCGCATGTTGCTGGCTGAGTTCACCCGGATCTCAGCCCTGATTGCATTTCTACCGACTCAGCAAACCCACCAGATCCGCAACCAGATCGCCAACCTATTCGAGTCGATCACGGGTAATCGAGTTCACCCAATGTACGCATGCATTGGAGGTGTTGCTCACGACATTCCCACCGACACCTCCGAACAAAGTCATGAAATTATTTATGAATTGCAGAAAATTCTCCCCACTCTCCGTGAAAGTCTGAATCAGAGTGAACTCCGCGGATTGGCGGTTCTGTCTACCGCTGACTCAGTGTCATTTGGCACCAGCGGACCAGTGGCGTGGGCCAGCGGACTAAATAACGATCTCCGATTCGACACCGAATACCTCAAATACAAGGAATTGGATGCCGTTAGGCCAGAGGTGTACACGGATGGAGATGCATACTCTCGCTTCTTGGCACTGATTGATCAAGTGTCACTGAGCACTGCACTTATCGAAAAAATAATGCCACACCTTGAAACTACAAACGGTTCAGAGGTCAATGTAGTTCTCCCCAAGGTGGTGCGAGCACCAGAAGGAAACTCCTACTCCTGGGTCGACGGACCCACCGGGATTAACGGTTGGTATTTGGTCAGTGCCGGGGACAAAACTCCGTGGCGCTTAAAATTACGGTCTGCATCATTCAATAATTTCCAGGCACTTGTTCCCACACTCGTGGGCCACCGCCTCGATCAGTTGCCGAACGCATTGAGCAGTATGTTTTTGGTTATTGGAGACTTGGATCGTTAGCCCGAATGTAGGTCGCGAATCGAGCGCGGAGCAGGGTTTCAATGTCTGGATCGATTTCACCGTGACCAAACATTTGCTTGGTGGCCCGCACGGTTTCAATAAATGTCCCCCCGATTGAACCGAGGTCCCCACCCTCGCCCTCAATCGCGATCATTCCAGGCATGTGCGAGAACACGTCAGTGAAGAAACCAATATCTAGTTTCTTTTCTGCCAGATGAAAAGCCTGGTGCCGCAGTTCGTCGAAGGGCAAGTCTTCAAGCGTGGAATCACTCATGGGAGCACAGTACTTTGATCACTTGTCTGAGGTTGTGCCCTGGTCTCTTGCAACGCACAGGCTTTCCAGCCACAGCGAAGAAATAACGAGCAGCACCCCTCCCAATGCGGCCAAGAAGCCATTGACGGTCGCGCTCCAACCGGCAGGGGTGTCAATACTGCCCATTGAGGCAAGTGCCACCCCAGCGTAGAAACCGGCGATTACCGCACCCGTTCTGCTCCCTGCCAGCGCTAATACAGCAATCCGAGCCGCCGCTAGTGGCGGGAATGGCTTCGTGCCGGGTTCCCGCTTAAGGCGCGGCTTCGCAAAGTAGGTCCAGATCCCGAATCCAGCGCCCAGGATCCACAACGCACCTGCAGCCATTGCTGGGACGGGGAGGGAGCGTGAACTTTGACCCATAATAATTTGGGTGAGTGCAAATCCAATTGCCATAAGAATCAAGGCGATAACTACAAGCCGTGAGATCTTCGTGGTGTGCATCAGTCGTCCAGCCCCATCTCAAGCTGATCAATTTCCTGGATTGATGACAACAATTCATTAACTGGACCTACCCCAGGAAGTTCGCTGAACGGGGCGTCTAAATTCATCGATGTCCATGGGGCGGTAACGAATACACGCTCCCACGCACGCGGATGAGGGAGAGTCAGGATCGGATCTGGACTTGTCACAGGATCACCATTCTCCCAGAGGGCAATAACGTCTAGGTCCAATGTCCGTGGTCCCCAGCGGACTTCTCGGGTCCTGGCATGAACATCTTCAACTTCGTGAAGTTTGTTGAGAATTTCACGCCCGGATAGCTCGGTAGCAAAAAGTGCTACCGCGTTAATGAAGTCGTCCTGCTCAACTCCACCGACAGGTTTACTCCGATATAGATGCGAACTTGCGAGCGGTGTCCACTCCTGGGAAAGTTGCTTATACGCGACTTTCACTGTTGTAACCGGGTCACCCAGATTTGCTCCGAATGCAATCAGGACGGTGTTTTTCATGAGTCAGCAAATTTTGCTCGAGTGACAATGACGTCGCCGAATTCGCCTTCAATTGGTGCATTAGGCTTATGGACTCGAATCTTGGCGAAGACGACCTGAGGAAATGCCAGGCAATCAGTGGCAATCAGTTCGGCAAGTTTTTCAATCAGGTCTACGGGCTCTCCGGCAATTCGGGCTCGAATTGAATCCGCTACTTCCGCGTAATTCACGGTGTCCGCTAGATCGTCGGTGTGCGCTGCATGTGAAATTGAAAGCCCCAAAGTTGCATCGACACTGAAATACTGCCCGTTAATGCGCTCGTGTTCAAGTACTCCATGGTGGCCAAATTCACGCAGGCCCAGCAATTCAATTGAGTCAATTGCTGGATCCGGGTTGATCGCACTCAGGGCCTTGTACGCATCACTTGTTGCTTGTACGTCGTGAACTCGGACACCCCATGCGCCACGTTGAAGAAGATAGGCCGATGAGGTCGCGGATGCGACGTCACGGGCGCCAACGTCACGCGGAATTCCTTCGGTGTCTGCCAGAAGAGACCCGAGGAATCTCTTGCGTGATACCCCAACGAGTAATGGATAGCCGATCGCCATTAGGGCATCAAAATGTCTTAACAGTTCCCAATTGTGGTTAGCTTCTTTTCCAAAACCAATTCCGGGATCAACAATGATGTTGCCGCGGTCAATTCCGGCACCCAGTGCTGCTCTGGCCCGGCTCTGTAATTCTGCACAAACTTCAACAACGGCATTGTCGTAGTGAATATTCTCTTGCATCGTCTTGCTCGGTCCACGCCAATGCATCAGCACAATCGGAACACCGAGACGTGCAACCACTTTTAACATTTGTGGATCGACGAGACCGCCACTTACGTCATTCACCATTCGTGCACCCGCAGAAACGGCAGCTTCCGCGACCTCAGAGCGCATGGTGTCAATGCTTACGTAAATACCCTGCGCCGAGAGTTGCTCAACAACTGGAATCACGCGTGCCAGTTCAGTTTCGAGTGAAATTCTTTCGGCACCGGGACGGGTGGACTCTCCGCCAATATCAATGATGTTCGCACCACGATCCACCATAGACGTGGCAGCGTTGACCGCTGATTCAACTGAATCAAATTGGCCACCGTCGGAAAATGAATCCGGGGTTAAATTCAAGATCCCCATGATTACCGGGGCATGGGCGAACATTGAAGTTAAAGTCCGGTGATTAACGTCATGGCCTCGGAGCGAGTTGCAGGGTCACGCAATGAGCCTCGCACAACGCTTGTGGTCGTGACCGCTCCCGGCTTACGCACTCCACGAAGTGACATACACATGTGCTCTGCTTCCAAAATCACTATTGCACCCCGTGGCTGCAAAATATTCATGACTGAATCCGCGATCTGACCCGTGAGTCGTTCCTGGACTTGGGGGCGCTGGGCGAAAACGTCCGTGACACGAGCAAGTTTGGAGAGGCCGGTAATACGTCCATTTTCATTGGGGATGTACCCAATGTGAGCATGACCATAAAACGGTAGCAAGTGATGCTCACACATGCTGTTGAAATTAATGTCTTTCACAATTACAAGCTCGTCGTGGCCTAGATCGAATGTTGTGGTGAGTACTTCCTCTGCGGTTTTGTGCAGTCCACCAAAAATTTCGGCATATCCGCGAGCAACCCGAGCCGGAGTGTCAATGAGGCCGGGACGATCTGGGTCCTCTCCGATTGCGATTAACAGATCACGAGTTGCTTTTTCAACACCCGCGTAATTGTAGGGAGACTTAGGCCCTGGGCTGGTAATACTGATGGGGTTGATATCGCTCATTATGCAACGAAACTATACATTGGATTTTGCGGCATCAAGGGCAGGTACTTCGACCGGTCCACTGATGTCTGGCGATCTGCGTGCCGAACCTGTCCATGCTCCTCGAGGCTCACGTAAATTTAATTCGGCGAAGATCTCCGCGATCTCTTCCTTCTGAAGTGTCTCTCGTTCCATCAAGGCGACCACGATTGCATCAAGTGCATCCCTATTAGCTACGAGAAGGTCGTAGGCCTCCTGATGTGCGGTTTCAATGAACGCCCGAACTTCTTCGTCGATTGCAGCGGCAACTTCCTCGGAGAAGTCACGTGTGTGCCCCATGTCGCGACCCATGAATACTTCACCCTGCTCTTGACCGTATTTGATGGCTCCAAGGCGCTCGGTCATGCCGTATTGCATGACCATTGCGCGCGCAACGGCCGTTGCCTTTTCAATGTCATTGGATGCACCGGTCGTGGGGTCATGAAAAATCAATTCCTCGGCTGCACGACCGCCAAGCATGTAAGCCAACTGATTGAGCATCTGGCTTCGGGTAGTGGAATATTTTTCTTGGTCGGGCAAAACCATGGTGTACCCGAGTGCGCGTCCACGCGGCATGATCGTGATTTTGTGGACGGGATCATTACCGGGAAGTGCTGCGGCAACAAGTGCGTGCCCGGCTTCGTGGTAGGCCGTGATGAGTCGTTCCTCATGGTCCATTGCCCGCGTGCGCTTCTGTGGGCCTGCCATCACGCGGTCAATTGCTTCATCCATGATCACATTGGTGATCTCGGATGCACCTTCGCGTGCGGTGAGGAGTGCGGCCTCGTTGAGAACGTTGGCCAGGTCAGCGCCCGTGAACCCTGGGGTTCGCCGGGCAACGTTCATCATTTCTACGTCGTCACAGAAGGGTTTCCCCTTTGCATGCACCTTGAGAATTTCAAATCTACCCTTGAGGTCGGGGCGTTCGACCGCAATTTGTCGGTCAAAGCGGCCTGGTCGCAGCAGTGCCGGATCCAAGATATCGGGGCGGTTGGTCGCAGCGATCATGATTACTCCGCCGGAGACATCGAAGCCGTCCATCTCAACCAACATCTGGTTCAACGTTTGCTCGCGCTCGTCGTGGCCGCCACCCATTCCCGCACCACGATGCCGACCTACCGCATCAATTTCGTCCATGAAAATAATTGCGGGCGCATTCGCTTTTGCCTGTTCAAAAAGATCACGCACGCGACTTGCTCCGACACCGACAAACATTTCGACAAAGTCTGAGCCCGAAATCGAGTAGAAAGGTACACCCGCTTCACCTGCAACAGCACGAGCCAAAAGAGTCTTGCCCGTTCCCGGTGGCCCATACAGCAAAACACCCTTGGGGATTTTGGCACCCACTGCCTTGAACTTCTCAGGATCTTGCAGGAATTCTTTGATCTCTTCGAGTTCTTCCACCGCCTCCGCGGAACCTGCAACGTCAGCAAATGTGGTTTGTGGCATGTCCTTGGACACCAATTTGGCTTTTGACTTCCCGAACTGCATGAGCTTGGAGCCGCCACCCTGCATCTGGGAAAAAATGAAAACCATGATGAGAACCAACAGAATAAATGGCACTAACGAAATTATGAGGGTAAAGAAAATATTTTCTGATGGAACAACGACGTTGTAACCGCCGGGGAGGGCTCCAGAGTCGGCCTTGACCTGCAGTAACTCTTGAAGAACAATGCCCTGACCCGTGACGTAGGTGCTCCGAACGGTTTCACCATTTTTGAGAACCAGTTCAAGTACCTGATCACGATCGGTGATGGTTGCAGTATCAACATTGCCACCCGAGATTTCCGAGATCGCGACACTGGTATCCACTTCCTCTGGAGCGCCAACCCCTGAAATCAGGCTTGAGCCCACGAGAACAAATATGATCGCGAGGGCGATCCAGAATATCGGCCCCCGCAAAATCCTCTTGAAATCCACTTCGCCACGGTACTACGACCTCAGGTGTGCGAGCGCGCTGCACCAAGGGTTATGCGTTGGGCGAAAAGGCTGATTCCATGAGGGCGACTCCCTTGGGCTTGGGGGCTATCAGGTCTCAGGATTCGTAGACATGCGGTGCCAGCGTGCCGATTGATCGCAGATTGCGGTAGTTCTGGTCGTAGTCCAACCCGTAACCGACCACGAATTCATTCGGGATATCAAAGCCGACATATTTAGCGTCAACTTTCATTTTCATGCCTTCTGGCTTGCGTAGGAGCGTGAAGACCTCAAGGGTTTTTGGCTTCCGTGAACCGAGGTTTTTGAGCAACCACGTGAGGGTTAACCCCGAGTCAAGGATGTCTTCGACTACGAGAACATTGCAGCCAGCAATATCAGTATCGAGGTCTTTGAGAATTCGAACAACACCGCTGGAGGTCGTTCCTGAACCATAGGAAGACACCGCCATCCAGTCCATGTGTGCCTGTCGAGGGAGTGCGCGCGCTAAATCCGCCATAACCATTACGGCACCTTTGAGAACACCAACCAGTAGCAGGTCTTCGTCGGCGGGGTAGTCAGCGCCAATTTCATTGGCTAATTCGGCAATCCGGTCATGTAATTGCTCTTCGGTGAGGAGCACATGATCTAGTTGACCTTCGATATCTCCTGCGTCCACGCATTGCTCCTTTTAGTTTCCCCGATTGAAGACTAGCCTTCCATATTCCCGCTTCGCGGTCACACCCAATGGCAATGCAATCCCACTTTGTCCCGACCAGCTTGAAATAAGTGCTTCAACCCTCATGACATGTTGGTGCGTGAGAGGAGAATTTTCGCGGGTTCCAGCGGTCAAGCAATCAAAGCACGACTTGATGAGTCGGGTACGGATCGCGGTGGGAACGCTGTCAAACTCTTCGACACTCATGCTTACTGCCAACTCAGATTTTTCAGCGGCATGGAAGTACTGCGCTGCGATCAGGTCAAGAGCTCGGTCATCAGCTCGCAACATATCTGCGGTTCGTACAAGCCCAGAAACAATTGACGGGCCGAATTCCTCGCTCAACAGGTCAAGGTGCTTCCGCATTTTGACCCGAGAGAAACCCTCGTCAAAATTATGCGGATCCCGCCAAGGTGTGATCCCCAGAGGGGCAAGTAACTCTACGCTCGCGAGCTCAATGTCACCACGCAGATGAGACAAAAACGGACGATGCCAAGTCTGGGTGCATGCCGACATCGCTGACAGGCTATGGGCTCCTGACCCACGGAGTAGTCGCAGTAAGACAGTTTCAGCCTGGTCGTTAGCGGTATGACCGAGCAGGATTGGGCGCCCGCTGGCGACATCTAGAAGCGCAGAACGTCTAGCAGTTCGAGCAGCCATTTCCATTCCACCATTAGTTCCCACGTCAACATTGCGAATTTCAATCGAAGTGGCGCCCAGTTTTGTTGCGGCTACAGCCGCACTACTTGCAATTTCACTTGAACCGACTTGAAGGCCGTGGTCAACAACAACAGCCTGCACGGTGAAACCGGATCGCTCTCCAACCCAAACGGCGATTGCTGTGAGAACGAGAGAATCCACCCCACCCGAGAGCCCGACCACTACCGACGCCGTGTCGGGCGCCAAACATGCCTTGACACTGTTGCGCAAGGCAACAACTGTTTGAGATGCCGGCTTTTTCATCTCATTCATGGTGCTGAAGAATTCGTTTTCGCCACGTTGCTGGATTTTCAATTTCGGCCAAGGTTGGCAAATTCTCTGGCGATGCCCAAACCACATTGAAGTCTGCAATTCCCATTTCAGCGACACAGTTGCTAACAAAGGCTTCACCTTTTCGGTACTGCATAAGTTTTTCGTCCATACCGAGAAGCCTGGTAATCAGTTTCTTATTTGAATCACGTCGGACTTCAAACTTACGTCGAATCTCAGAGACACTGGGAACTAGATCAGGCCCACCTTGGTCCATGACAAAATCCGCGTGGCCTTCTAACAGGGTCAGCAGGGCCACAATCCTTCTGTAGATCCGCACCTGATCATCACTTTGAACAAGTTCAATAACACTCGAACCGTCATTGCGGATGAGAGCATTAATCACTTGAAGCAGACGCCACGGGTACGCCCGCCCCGGTAGTTTCTCGGCCCCGATCATTTCCTTGATCAGCTCAATGAAATGGCCCTGCATCCAAGAGACCGCTCCAAATTGAAGTCGGTGGGTTTCTTCGTGTAAGCACACCCAGAGTTGAAAGTCTCGTTCATCAACGTCAAGTGAGCGCGCGACCTGGGTGATATTTGGTGCAACCAAAAGCAAACGTCCAGGATTGACCAGCGCTTCGTATTGACCCAACACTTTTCCCGATGCCCAACCCAAAGCGAGTCCCGTCTGAATGGCACCTGCACGGTCGGCAAGTGGATTACCATCCTCGCCCTCCTCCGATACGAACTGCGTGATTACCCCCAATGCATTCATATTTGATTCAACCCAGCCCATTCGATCTACAACCACTGTTTCGTGGGTCACCGGGGCTTCAAGAAGTGACACGGCGGTGATTTCTCGGGTTGCAACTTGAGCGAGTTCGCGCAGTGAAGCAACAACCTGGGCAGCATGAACCGAACTGACTTCGGGGCCTTTGGGCATAGTGCGCCGCGACGCTCTTCGGATGAGGTCCGAATGCGGGATCGCGGTCACAAGCATCCACATTTAGCAAGTTTGGACGCAATCAGATCCATTGAATCTCGAGCACTGTTCAGTGATCCAACCTTGTTACCCATCATGACGAAGACAAGGAGTCGTCCGCTTTTATCTAAAACGGTTCCAGCCAATGCGGATACACCTGTGAGTGAGCCTGTTTTTGCTCGAACAACACCGGCACCTGCTTGCGTTCTCTTGGTATCAAAGCGTGTATCCAGTGTCCCCGTGCGCCCCGCAACGGGAAGGCCAGTAGCAATCGCGGCCCATTGCGATTTGTCACCACGCACCATTTTGGTCAGTATCTGGGCCACGGTCGTACTAGTCATCTTGTTCTGCTGTGAGAGCCCACTGCCATCAAATAAATTCAGGTTCTTGGTTGAAATACCGTTTTGATCCAAGATCAACTTCGTTGCGCGCGCACCACCTGCGAAACTGCCGTCTCCAACGGTTTTTTGTCCCACAAGGTGCGCGAGAACTTCGGCTATGTCATTGTCTGACTCCCGCAACATTTCTTCAACGATCGCGCTAACGGGCTGAGAAGGTACCGATGCAATGGGAGTTGAAACTGTTGGAGCTTGCCCTCGTTTGACTGCCTGAACCAAAATTCCGGCCCTTTTAAGTCGCTGGGCAAAAAGTTGAGCCGCCTGTTTAGCCGGGTTTGACACGCGGCTAACCGAACTGCCACTTACCCGAGCACCCCCAACGCTCAGCGCTGATACGGGGGCCGCAACTCCCACATTGGGAAAACTCGTTTTCCAGCCCGGACCAAGGGATGGACCGGTGAATAGGGAATCATCGTAAAAAAGTTTTATGTTTTTTTGATTTCTTGATGTCAACGCACTGATTGTTTTTTGAGCTAGGGACTTAAGCGAATTGGTGCCCTTTGCTTTGGACAACAATGGGTCGCCTCCACCTATCAGGTACAGGTCCATGCCATTGAGTTTCGTTTGGGTGGAAAGGCGAGTATTGGGACCTAGTGAACTTAGTGCTGCTGCAGCCGTCAACACCTTGGCCACCGAGGCGGGAATTCGGGCCTTATCAACTTGATCATTGAAGATTGTTTTTTCACTTACCGGGTCGACAACAATCATCGAGAACCTGCCCAAGGACGCACTCTGGGTGAGTTTGCCAATTGAACGGTCTAATCCAGTGATGCTGGGAGCGGGCGAACTGCTATTCAGAGGTTGATACACGGTGGGAACAGGACCACTGGGTGGCGCTGCCACAGCGCCCGTGGGCGTCAATAGCAAGCCCACAACCAAGCCGCATGAGCCTGCTACAACACCAAGGCGTCGCAATGATTTTGACCTATAAATACGCATCCCTACTACTGTAAGTCACCGCTGCGCTAACAAATGGCACTGCCCGGCTAATGTGCACCTATGGATCCCCTCGTTTTTGACGTCACAATTGAAATCCCTGGCGGAAGTCGCAATAAGTACGAAGTTGACCACACGAGCGGCCGAATTCGACTGGATCGGATGCTTTTCACCTCAACGCGTTATCCACACGACTACGGATTCATCGATAACACTCTCGGCCTTGATGGGGACCCACTCGATGCTCTCGTACTCGTTCAGGAACCCACTTTCCCTGGCGTAGTGATTTCTTGCCGAACCGTGGGAATGTTCCGGATGACCGACGAAGCGGGCGGCGATGACAAGTTGCTGTGCGTCCCTGCAGGTGACCCCCGCATGGAGCACCTCCGCGATATTCATCATGTTGCCGAATTCGACCGCCTCGAAATACAACATTTCTTTGAGGTGTACAAAGATCTTGAACCCGGTAAGTCCGTTGAAGGGGCTACGTGGACCGGACGCAAAGAGGCTGAAGACGAAATTCACAGTTCATGGAAGCGAGCCAAATCCCACTAGGGACCTTTGACCCTTTAAGTCCCTACCATTGGCACCGTCGCTCCTCGATTCTTCCGTTTACCGTGGAGGTATGAAAAAACTCCTTGTACTCGGTGGTGGCACCGCCGGCACAATGTCCGCGAATCGCCTGGCTCACCTGCTCAAGGACTGGAAAGTCACTGTTGTTGATCGTGATGACAATCACCGGTACCAGCCTGGGTTTTTATTCATGCCGTTTGGCACATACTCCCCCGATCAAATCACCCGCTCGCGTCGGGAAACGTTAAACAAAAAAGTTAACCTAGTGTTAGGTGAAATCGACCGGATCGATGGAGACTCCAATAAAGTCTTCTTGGTTGATGGTAGCGAGTTCGATTACGATTATTTAATCATTGCAACGGGCGTATCCCCCCGTGCGGACCAAACGGATGGGTTAGCCGAGGGTCTTTCGTCCAACGACGCCGTTCACGAGTTCTACAGTTATGAAGGCTCTAAGGCTCTCGCAGAAAGATTGAAGCGCTTTGATGCTGGCAACGTTGTCATCAATATTGTTGAAATGCCGATTAAGTGTCCGGTCGCTCCACTTGAATTTGCATTCCTTGCCGACGATTATTTTAAATCCCGCGGTATACGAGACAAAGTGACGATGACCTATGTCACACCTCTGGGCGCTGCCTTCACCCAACCGATTGCCGCTCAGGCGTTCGGGGCCACCTTGGAAGAAAAATCAATTTCGGTTGAGCCAGACTTCATGCTGATGGAGGTTGATAACGACACCAACGAGATCATTTCATTTGATGAACGCCGGATTCCATTTGACCTTCTGGTCAGCATCCCGGTCAACATGGGTCAGGACTTTCTCACAGCCTCTGGGCTCGGCAATGAACTCAATCTGGTTCCCGTTGACAAATTTACCCAACTTTCCAACAAGTATTCAAATGTTTTCGCTCTCGGTGACGCGAACAATATTCCTGCTTCCAAGGCCGGATCGGTTGCACACTTTGAAGTCGATATTTTCATCGAGAATTTCTTGGAGCACATTGCTGGGAAAGAAATGACCCACCGCTTTGATGGCCACGCTAACTGCTTTATTGAAACGGGTGGAGGTAAAGCGATGTTGATTGACTTCAACTACAACGTGGAGCCACTCCCCGGCAGGTACCCCTACCCGATCGTTGGACCAATGAGCCTGTTGAAAAAAACTCGGATGAATCACATGGGAAAAATGGCGTTCCGGTGGGTGTACTGGAACATCTTGATGCCCGGGCGACAAATGCCCGTCCCCGCCCACATGAGTCTCAGTGGGAAAAACACTGACATGCTCGACGAAGCCAAACTCGCAAAAGCTGCACTCTAAAAAACGAGAAAGGATTTGCAATGCCAACAACAGTAATTGAAGGTCACGACATTTCCGTCGATGATGAAGGATTTCTCACCGAATACGATCAATGGGATCCATCAATAGCCTGCGCTCTAGCAACCGCAATCGGCGTTGATCTCACAGATGAACATTGGAAAGTTATCAATTTTCTGCGGGAAGATTTCAAAGTCAATGGCGCCACCCCCACTTTGCGTCGCGTTTCCACGGCCGGTGGAATTGATACTAAGTCTCTCTTTGCATTGTTTCCTAAGAAGCCCGCAAAGAAAATGTCCTACATTGCCGGTCTACCGAAGCCAGCTGGCTGCGTATGAGCGACATGATTGTTCCTTCATTTGGGAACGACGAAGATTCGGGCAGAAAATTAGCGATTATCTGCTCAAAAGGCTCACTCGATATGGCTTACCCGGCATTCATTTTGGGTAACGCTGCCTTGGGTGAAGGCATTGCTGTTGATTTATTCTTCACCTTCTGGGGTTTTGACATTATCAACAACAAGACCATGGACCATCTCAAATTTTCACCGGTGGGCAATACAGCGACGCACATGCCGGCGGCGCTCGGTCCTCTACCGGGTGTTACCTCGTTCGCAACGCATTCACTCAAGAAATCCCTCGCTGAACTTGACGTTCCTGAAGTGCGGGATTTCCTTGACCTTCTCAAAGATTCGGGTGCAAATATCTGGGCATGCCAACTCAGCGCTGACATGAACCATCTAGTTAAAGAGGATCTCTACGAGGGCGTTGATGCAATCATTAACGCTAGCGCTTTTATTGAGATGACCGACGGAGCGCAGTTGCTCTTCATTTAGGCAGCGTGAAAACAGGTGAACTAGTGATCTGATCCGGCTATTTGCTCGAGCGCATGGATCACAATTTCCCCAAGGACAGCGGCGGCATCGCGAGCGCCACCGGGAGAACCGGGGACATTGATGACCAGTGAGTTAGCCAACTGCCCCGCGATTCCCCTGGACAGGGATGCAGTTGCAATCCCATTCCCACGGCCATAAGCGCGAATCGCCTCCGCGATTCCCGGTATTTCTCGGTCTATCACCGACCGGGTGAACTCCGGCGTTTGATCTGTTGGCGAAATACCCGTGCCACCGGTTGTCACAACGAGCGAGTGACCTGTTTCAACCGCTCGCACAATCTCGGTGGATACCCCCGGACCATCAGCGATGATCACCGTGGGTGAGCAAACCAAACCGAGTTCGGTCAAGGCTGTTGCCAAGATTTCGCCGGAGGTATCAGCTCGAAGGCCCTGGGAACCCCGGGTAGAAACAGTTATTACCTGCGCCGTGAAGTTGCTCATGCTCACTGTTCACTCATTTTCACTGCGAATCCAATGGCCTGAGCGCCCACCCTTTTTTTCCAACAACTCGACGTATTCAATACGAGCAAGCCGATCAAGGCCTTTGACCATATCGATGAGTGCCAGGGCTCCAACGGATGCGGCCGTCAATGCCTCCATTTCAACTCCGGTCCGATCAGCGGTCTTTACCGTCACGGTGATCTCGACTCCCGTTGTATCAAGTGACAAATCAACGTTGACACCGTGGATTGCCAGCGGATGACATAACGGAATCAGTTCACTCGTCTTTTTTGATGCCGAGATCGCAGCAATACGTGCTACGGCAAATGCATCACCTTTCGGCATATCCCCTGCGCGCAAACGACTAACAACTTCATCGCTCATAGAAACCCGAGAACGAGCAGTAGCCGATCTTTCGGTGACACTCTTAGCGGTCACATCCACCATGTGGGCATCACCTTGATCATTGAGATGCGGGAATGCGCTCATGTCAAATCACCTCTCACATCAATTACCTGAACCTGCTCTCCATTGGTAATACTGTCAACACCCACCGGAATCACAATGAGTGCATCTGCTTGCGCGAGTCCACCAAGAACATGTGATCCCTGTCCAGTACCCACAAGTTCAACCTGCTCCTCGGCCATAAAGCGACCTCGAGCAAACTGCACCTTGTTGATTGGTGATTGCAATTCACCCTTCAACGTTGCCGACCGATGCGGGCGCTCCAACTGCTTCAAGCCCCGCATCTTGCGAATTGCCGGGCGAATGAACACCTCGAAGGAAACATAAGCGCTCACCGGATTACCCGGAAGTGTGATGATCGGGATCGCAGGCTCACCAACACTGCCGAAACCTTGTGGCATTCCCGGTTGCATTGCCACTTTGTGAAACTGGGCCGTTCCCAGCTTCAGAAATGCAGATTTAACGGGATCGTAGGCACCCATACTCACTCCCCCGGTTGTGATGATGAGGTCAGCTCGGTGCACTTGGTCCTGCAGGATCTCAATTAACGCGTCTTCGTCATCTTGTACAGGTGGAAGCCTGTATGCGGTGGCTCCACTGTCATTAGCAATTGCAGTAATGAGGAAACTATTTGAATCCGAAATCAAACCGTACTTGAGCTCGGTCCCAGGTTCAACGAGTTCACTTCCTGTCGCAAGAACCGCAACCCGTGGCTTAGGGATCACGGAAATGACACCGTGTCCCACCGCCGCGATCAAAGCAATCTGACGCGGACCGATGAACGTACCCTTTGTCAGCACTAGGTCACCCGCCTGCACGTCTTCACCTTCACGACGCACACAACTTCCCACCTCAATTGGTACCTGAATCCGGACAACCCCGCTGCCACCATCAGTGTCCTCAACACGAATCACGCTGTCCGCGCCCGCTGGCATCGGGGCGCCGGTCATAATTCGGATGGCCTGACCACTTTGCAAAGTTTCCAATGACTTGAACCCAGCAGGGATGTCGTCAATCACGGGTAGCGAAATCGGCACACTCTCACTCGCATGTGCCAAATCTGCGGCAATTACCGCGTAACCGTCCATTGACGAGTTATCGAAGGAAGGGAGTGGCCAACGTGCATAAATATCTTGGGCAAGTACGCATCCATTCACGTCTGAGATGGGCAATTCCATCGCGGGAAGTTCACTGACGCTGTCAAGGACAAGGTCGAGGTATTCCGCAACGCTAAGCATGCGATAACTCTACGCTCTGAGACTCTCCGAACTGCAGAATTTCCAAAGCAAGTCACATTTCCCAGACGATTGGGTAATTTCCCGGACCAGCCAATTGGCGACCTGGCTGCGAAGGTCTCATTCTGCTGGTAACCTTGGGTGACTCACATAACCAGGGAGCAGCCCATGTCGACCGAAAGTGAAAAAGCAGCCGAGGTCCTCCGTGCCGTTTGGCAGGGAACTCCTGGAGCCATGACTGAAATGGACGAGGAATGTACGCCGAACAAGGTGTGTCGGAACATGAAAGACGTTTCATATGATGGCTTCGCCGAAGAGGGCGTAGACATGGCAACCGCCTGGAAGAACAAACTGGCAAGAGAAGGCAAACTCGGTTCGGCCTCGCTGGGTGAGCTCGTCCTTGGCCAAGTGGACTAACTTCCATGGCGTTCGAAGAACTAACAGTTTCGCAGCTCACCAGCGATCTGGCAGATCGTGGTTATATCGCCGATCGTGGTCTAACGACATCTCTACTACTGTCACTCAAACTCGGTAAACCTTTGCTCCTTGAGGGCGAAGTAGGCGTTGGCAAGACGGAACTCGCTCGCACTGTTTCCACGATGCTGGGCCGAGATTTAATTCGACTGCAGTGCTATGAGGGCATCGATATGCATCAAGCCCTGTACGAATGGGACTACGCCCGCCAAATGCTGTTCGTGCGTTCCCTAGCCACGGATGACGCCTCTGACGAACAACTTTTCGGTCCGCGGTTCCTGCTCGAGCGGCCGCTACTCAAGGCCGTTCGAGCAGGGGATCAATGTGTTCTCTTGATTGATGAAATCGACCGAGCCGATGACGAATTTGAAGCATTCCTTCTTGAACTACTTGGTGATTTCCAAGTTACCATCCCCGAGGTGGGAACGATTAGTGCGCAATCCCGGCCTATTGTCATCCTTACTTCGAACCGAACTCGGGAACTGCACGACGCTCTCAAACGCCGTTGCCTTTACACCTGGATCGGCTTCCCCGAAAGCGAACGCGAAATCGAGATTGTTAGGTCGAGACTCCCAGAAATAGGCCCAGCTCTCGCGAATCAGGTTGTCCATGCTGTCAATCGACTTCGCGCGATGGATCTCGAGAAACTTCCCGGCGTAGCAGAAACTATTGACTGGGCGGAAAGCGTCAGCGCGCTAGGTGCAAAAACTCTTACCGCTGAAGTCGCAATTGATACCCTCGGTGCTGTCGTCAAGGATCGCGATGATTTGGAGTTTGCCTCTCGAAGTATTCAGGATGTCATCTCTTAGCGGGTTCGACGAACTTCTCGTGGAGTTCGGTCAGACACTCAGACATGCGGGGATATCGATTGGTTCAGACGACATATTGACCTTCTGCTCAGGAGTTTCCCAACTCGACGTCAGCGACCTGATGGACGTTTACTGGGCTGGTAGGGCCACGATGATCCGGCGCCAAGACCAAGTCCCTATCTACAACGCGGTCTTCAAACTATTTTTTCTGGACATCGAGGAAGCCAACAAAGACGCCCGAAAGCTCACTCTTCGATCGTCATCTACCGTTGGCGCCACCCTCGAGATTCCGAACACCGAAGAAGGTGTTCCCGGTGATATCAGCCCCGATGAAGTCAAACTCGGTTACCTAGCGAGCACCTCCGACGTTTATCGTTATAAGGCTTTTTCCGAGTGCTCCGAGGACGAAATTCGCCAGGTGCGAAAACTGATCTCTCGTATGCGCGTTACCCCGCCTGTGCGCCGAACTCACCGGACGACTCGGAGTCGTAAGGCCGCCCGACTCGACCTTCGACGCATGGTGCGCGAGAGCATGCGCAAACTTGGCGAGCCCCGCGACCTTGCTTACAAAAAACGAAAGAACAAGTTACGTCCATTAGTACTGATCCTTGACGTTTCGGGCTCGATGGCGGACTACTCCCGCAACCTCCTGCAGTTTGCTTATTGTGCGCGGCGAGCAAATGCCAAAGTTGATGTCTTTTGTTTTGGAACCCGTCTCACCCGCATCACACGATCCCTAGATCGCCGTAACCCTGATGAGGCTATGCGTCTGGCTGGCGAATCGGTATTCGACTGGGACGGTGGCACCCGAATCGGCGACTCGATTAAGGAATTTACCAAAGACGCCCGCCGGTCACGACTAGGCCGTGGAGCCGTTGTTGTTATTTGCTCTGACGGACTTGACCGGGGTGAACCGGCGGCACTATCGCAAGCTATGGAAAGCCTCTCGCGAATTGCATACCGAGTTATTTGGGTCAACCCGCATAAGGGCGATGTCGTGGATTATGTACCTGCATCACTTGGCATGATTGTCGCTGAACCTTATATAGACGAGGTGTACTCAGGTCACAATCTTGCTAGCCTTGAGCACCTAGCCAATCGACTCTCGAAAGTGAGATAAGCGTGAGATTCAGTGTTTCTATCCAGGCGGAGGGTGACCGCGAAGTGACTCTCGAAGAAGTAGTGGAATTAGCCGATGCTGTCGCAGGATTGGACGGAATCGCCTCCGGCTACGGCACCATGGGTTACGGCGCACAAATAGTTGTGGAAGCTGATGGCTCCAGTGAAGCTGCAGATAAAGCGATAAAACAGTTCGCGCAAGCTGTCGAAAAGACTTCGCTTCCTTTGTGGCCGGTTACCAGTGTGGAAACCCTCGGTGAGGACGAAGACTTTGGTGATCTGGATAGTGACCTTCAGTGATTCGACTCGGTAGTTTGGCCGGTTACGCCTTTGAAGGCCCCCGGACCCTTGCCGGCTGGACTCCGCCAAAAGAGCCAGCTGTTTACGCCATCCTTACCAAGTCAAAGCCTGAGCCTTCACAGGAATTTTCAGTGATCTACGTGGGACATGCAGATGACCTCTCACAGGTTGGGTTTCCTTTCAAGCACGCGAGAACAGCCGCATGGTTGGAGCGCGCTGGTGGCAAGTTCAACCTGCACGTGTGCTGGCTCAATGCGCCCGGGAGCAATCGCTCGCACAGAGAACAGATAACGCGCGATCTCGCTTCGGTTTACAACCCAAGTTGCAATGAAGAAAAGTTTGACAAAGCTTGGAAAGCCGAGTGGATTGGAAGCTACGACGCCCCCGTTACCGATCCACTCACGACCGGTCGCAAGCCGAACTAATCTATGTCGACGCCCATAGCCTCGATCATGCGCGAGCGCCTGGTACCCATTGCTGGACGGTTGACACCATCTGCTTCATGATCTTCATGCACGAAAGTTGCTCCAACAACTATCCCCTCCCCCATTCCGTACAGCAAGGGAAGAGCACCAGCAACAACACGACCAGTGCTGTTTATTGAAGTGAGGCCTGGCTCAATCAGTGCAGCATCATTTTTAATCGCCCAGACTAATTCGGCTGACTCTTCAAGATTCGCAGCAACTTTCTTTAATTGCGATCCGACGATGAACAAGTACACCGCTAACCCTGCGATAAGCAGAGCAACGTCAATCACTGACCACCACTGCAATGAACTCATGAGCGCACCTTGTCTAGTACTCGTCCGAGGAATAAATGATGTTCAAGACCCTCCGCCAACACTGCTTCCACTCCACCCGCGGTGACGCCAATGAGTGCGGTATCAGCGGTGTTGTTCTTGGCTGCTTCTAGGGTGGCCTTGATTTTTACCACCCTTACGTGAATGCGATGCACAAATATTACGAGGAGCGTGAGTAGTGCGGCTACAGCCACAACAACCACAATCCCTAGAACGTTTGCAATCATCCATAACTGTTCAGTTTGGGCATCCATGTCATCCTCCTAACCTTGTACGGCCGCGTTTTAGCCCAGCGATGACTGCCAATGCAGATGTTATTGTTTCGTTGAGGCCGGCAAGTCCAGCTGTATTTGTCTCAGCTTGCTCCAACCCCGTTAGAATTTTGCCAGCCTGCGTACCGATTTTCCATGCAATTACCAGAATCGGAATAACGAGCGCAACAACAACGAGAACGACAACAAGGCCAATGATGTAACCGATTAGCCAACCTTCATGTCCAGCGAAATCCATGAACCCTCCTTAAATCGAATTGGCAAAGTCGCGGACAGGGGCCAAACTGGCATTAACTGATGCGACAACCGGAACAACGGTCGAGGTCTGGGCAGCAATCACCTGAACTCCACCGTCGAGCGTGTCCAAGGTCTTCTCAGTCGCGGCAAGGTGACCTATCGCGCGCGCGAGACCGAGTGCAGCGGCACCGATAATCAGTGCCCCGAGAATGAGCGTAATAACTGCATCAATTGGCATAACTTCTCCTATCCCAGCAACTTAGAAACCGGACCGGCATAGCGCACCGCACCGTTGGCTACTTCTTTTATTACATCATCTGTTGTTGCAAGTAACGCTGGCGTGTTGTGCAACGCACCAATGAGTGCAACACCACCAGAAAGCGTGTCTTGCGCCGCAGCTCGAATTTGCTCGAGCGCTGCCAGTAACCGGTTAAGCAGGGCCACAAGCAATGGCACCACCACAATCAGGAGAATAAGATTTCCCAGCATCCATAGACTCATCTAATTTACCTCCGGACTAACGGCTAGGTGCCGATTGATAGGGCAGGAAGAAACGTGCGAACACCCGTTTTGCAGCCATAGAAAATGCACTGAAACCGATTGCAAGACCACTGGCCGCCTTGGGTCCCCCAACTGACATCGGATCGCGACCCTCGGCGATCGCGGTCATCCGCATTTTCATGGATCCCGCGGTTTGGGTTACAAGAACCCCGGTGAAGTCCTTTACCAATCCGCGACCGTATTGAGCCGCGGCGCCTGAAATGGCAAGGTCCATGCTCATATTTACCCTCGTCTGGCCACCAAGTGGAACGAGAGAGATGTCAAGCATTGCGCTAGCTGACCCACGACCCTTTTTATCCGCGCCGGAAGCATCGAGCACGATCACCTTCCGGGCGTCGTCGCGGCTCTTAATTTTGACTACTCCGGTGAACTCCAACTTCACCGGACCGGCCGAGATTGTGACATCTCCACGGTATTCGTCGTCACTTACCTTTTCAGTGAGGTCCGCACCCGGAATGCACATAGCAACTAGGGGAATGTCATCGAAGAAATTCCACACTTGTTCGACTGGCTGATCCATGTCGAAGGTTTGGGTAATTAACATGTGACCTCCCGCTTGATGAATTTTTCTGGATCTTTTTCAAACGCGACCCGACACCCGGGTGCGCAGAAGTAGTACGTAACTCCGTCATAATCGAATGGCCTGTTTTCTGGGACTGCGGCAACCGTCATATTGCAGACCAGGTCAATAACCTCTTCAGGTTCGGTCTTGATCGAAGGATTCATCGATACCGGTCGTAATTCTCCCGCTGCGCGCCTTTGGACTAATTCGCCGAGGATCGCCACAGCTATTTCGCGGTGCGTGGTGTGTCCCAAGTCAAGGCCCACCGGGACGTGAACGGTTGACAATTTTTCCGGTGATACGCCACGATCCAACAGGTAACCCTGAACTGCTTCACCGCGTTTGGCCGAGGCCACCAGCCCAACAAATGCGGGGCTTTCGCCCAAGGCAGTCTCCAAAACTTCTTCATCGCCGTGCCCCTGTGTAGCCACAATCACGATGCTGCCCGAATGCACCATTTCCGCAGTGAACGCCGACCCATCGATTAACTCGCCCTGCCAGCCAACGCCGCGAACTAATTCCAACAGGGTCATGGCCATGGGTGAGCGCCCAACAATCACCACTTCGGGTGCCACGAGAACAGGCTCAATATAGAGCTGTAGTGCCCCTTCACTTTGGCATGACATGGGGATTGTCAGGACCCCCTCAGGGACATGCATTCCAGCAAAATCAGCATCTTGACCAAGCCAGATCAAAGAGGGCTCGCCTGCAGCAAGAACTTTTTTTGCTTCTCGGATCACAACCGGCTCGGCACATGCGCCACCGATCCAGCCGTGAAGTTGACCATCTGCGGTGATCACCGCTTTTGAACCATGTTGGCCCGACGAAGGCGGCTTACGCCAAACAACTGTGGCAAGCGCATAGGACTGCCCGGTGCGTGCGAGTTGAACCGCAAGTTCCATGACGTCCATACCGCTGATCGTTTCCTTCATGTTAGTCGCTCAGAACCGGTGGCATTCCCGAGACATCTTGCCCCGTTTGCAGCGCCTGGTAAACACGGTTTGGCATGAGTGGCATGTCAACATTGCGAACACCTGTGTGCTCAATGGCACTCATCACAGCATTCACGAACGCGGCGGGCCCCGCCACCGTTGCGCATTCGCCAACACCCTTAGCCCCAATTGGATGGTGCGGGCACGGAGTGACCACTTCATGCAACTCAAAACCAGGAGTCTCCCACGAAGTGGGGATTAGGTAGTCCATGTAGTTAGCTCCAATGCAGTTACCTTCTTCGTCGAAAGTCATGTACTGCATGTTCGCCATGGCGTATGCCTCGGTGAGTCCACCCATTACCTGCCCTTCGACAATCATTGGGTTGATTCGCACACCACAGTCGTCCACGGCAACGAAGTTCAAGACATCCCATACGCCAGTTTGTGCATCGACTTCTACTTTGCAGAAATAGGCTGCGAATGGCCAGGTCAAGTTGGGGGGATCGTAGTACGAAGTATTTTCTAATCCCGGTTCCAGACCGTCTGGCACATTGCTATAGGCGGCGAGTGCACAATCCTGAATGGTCACGCCGCGTTCTTGATTACCGCGAACGTAAAACCGCCCTAACTCCCACTCAATATCCTCTTCAGAAACCTCAAGAAGGTGGGCTGCGATTTTGCGTGCCTTAGCCCGAATCTTGCGAGAAGCCATAGCGACGGCAGCACCAGCGACCGGTGTTGATCGAGATGCGTAGGTTCCCATTCCGAACGGCGCCGTGTCAGTATCGCCTTCTTCCACAACAATGTCGTCGGCAGGAATTCCGAGTTCGTGGGCCACGATTTGCGCCCACGTTGTCTCGTGACCCTGGCCTTGAGTCTTCGCGCCCGTTCGCAGGATTGCCTTACCTGTCATGTGCACGCGCAATTCAGCGGAGTCAAACATCTTGATACCGATGATGTCGTATTCCCGACTATTTCCCGCACCAAGTGGTTCGGTCATGGTTGAAATTCCAATACCGAGTAACTTGCCGCGCTTACGAGCTTCTTCTTGCTCCTGCTTGAAGGTGCTGTACCCGATTGCCTCCAATCCAACATCGAGGCATTTTTCGTACTGACCGGAATCGGTGAGGAAACCAAAAGCGGTGCGATACGGGAACATGTCGTCGCGGACCAAGTTCACTCGACGGAACTCTGCTTGATCCATGCCGAGGTCATTTGCCGCTGCATGCATCATTCGCTCTTGGAAAAACATAGCTTCGGTGACCCTGAATGAGCATCGATATGCCACACCTCCCGGAGCCTTGTTCGTGTAGTAGCCCTCACTGACAAGGTGACCGGTAGGTATGTCATAGCAGGCAAATGTTGAGTGCATCAAACCAATTTTGAACTTCGTAGGTTGAGCATCAGCGAAAAAGGCACCGTGATCAGAAATCGTGTGCATGCGCATTCCGAGGATTTTTCCATCTTTTCGAAGGGCCAACTCTCCTTCAAGATAAACATCGCGACCAAAACCGGTAGAAATTAAGTTACTTGATTTGTCTTCAACCCACTTGACGGGGCGTTCAGTCAGGATTGACGCAAGAATCGAAATAACGTATCCCGGATAGATGGGAACTTTATTTCCAAATCCGCCACCAAGATCGGGGGAGATAATCCGGATCATGTGCTCAGGTAACTCAGCAACCATGGCCACCGCAGCTCGAACAATGTGAGGTGCCTGCGAAGTCATGTAGACGGTTAATTTCCCGCTGGATCGATCATAATCCGCGATTGAGCCACAGGTTTCTAATGGGGACGGATGAGAGCGGGGATAGTGCAGATCAATCTTTGACACGACATCTGCCTGCGCAAAAGCTCGGTCGGTTGCTTCCTTGTCGCCAATCTCCCAATCGAAGATCTTATTTGACGTTTGGTTCTCTTTGTCGTCGCGGATCAGGGGTGCGTCGGGGCTCTGAGCCTGAATCGGATTAACAATAACCGGTAACTGTTCGTATTCAACCACGATCTTGTCGAGTGCATCTCTGGCGATGTACGGGTTGTCTGCAACAACCGCTGCGACCTCTTGTCCCTGAAAACGAACCTTGTCTGTTGCGAGCACTGCTTGTGTGTCATAAGAAAGGGTTGGCATCCAGGCCAGGTTTCGAGCAGCCATGGTCTCTCCGGTCATGACAAGTCGAACTCCGGGAACCTCCCAAGCCGCACTGGTATCAATAGATTTAATGCGGGCGTGTGCCACTGGGCTGCGCAGAATTTCCACGTGCAACATTCCGGGCAATACAATGTCATCAACGTAACGACCCTTACCACGGATGAAACGGTTGTCTTCTACACGGCGGCGACTCGCACCCATGCCACCAATTTTGAGTTCGTCGAGCGGTGCCATCATGCCTCCTGGTTTTGTTCGCGCATTTTCTTTGCAGCCCAAAGAACTGACTTAACGATGTTTTGGTAGCCGGTGCAGCGGCACAGGTTGCCAGACAATGCCCAACGAACTTCATCCTCGGTTGGATCGGGATTTCGTTCCAGCAGCGCCTTGGCTGAGAGCATCATGCCGGGAGTGCAGAACCCGCATTGGAGACCGTGCTCCTCTTTGAATCCTTCTTGAATAGGGTGCAATTCGCTTGCGGTAGCAAGGCCTTCCACCGTTTCGACTTCTCGACCGTTTGCCTGAACCGCTAATACGGTGCAGCTCTTAACGGGACGGCCATCCATCAACACCGTACATGCGCCGCAACCGGACGTGTCGCAACCACTGTGCGTTCCAGTGAGTTGCAATGCTTGGCGCAACAGGTGCGCGAGGAGGAGTCGTGGTTCCACATCAACGGTTCTATCCGTTCCGTTTACATTTACCGTGATCCGGCGAACTTCCACTCCTGCAGCAGGCGCTGCCTGTACTTCGTCATAGAGGCTAGTCATGTTCAGGCTGCTTTCTGCTCGCTGTTGGCAATGTTGGACAGAATCCGGGTGACAAATGTTTCCACGATGTGGCGCTTATATGAAGAAGATCCCCTGTGATCGGTGCGCGGTTCCGCTGCAGCAGCAACTGCCTCGGCCGCTTCTTTAATGCTCTCCGAATTCAAGGACTTACCCACCAATACTGAGATTGCATCATTTGCATCAATGGTCCGGCCACCGACTCCAGCAAGTGCACAGCCGGCACGCGTCACAATGTCACCGTCAACGTCCAGGGCCACTGCAACCGAAGCAGTGGCGAAGTCACCGACGCGACGCTCCAACTTTAAGTAACCGCCGAGAGCCTTCCCCTTAGCCGGCGGAACGATCGCTTCTACGGCAACCTCATTAAACGCGAGGGCATTGACAAATGGCCCTAGGACGAAGTCACGTGCTTTAATTTCCCTGCGACCATTTGGTCCCTGTGCAATGATTTTTCCTCCAAGGGCAATCATTGTTGCGGACCAATCACCCTGCGGGTCAGCGTGGCACAGTGAACCAACAAAAGTTCCGCGCGTACGCACGATTGGATCTGCCACAAGAGAGGATGCCTGAGACAACGTGGGGAAATTTCCAAGAATTTTGCTAAATTCCAAATCCTCGTGTCGACATAAGGCTCCAATGCGCAACGTCCCGTCGGGATCAACGCGGTGGTACTCCAGACCGGGAATCCCGTTTATGTCGACCACGCGCGCTGGAGATGCGAAGCGAAGTTTTAGCATCGGGATCAGGCTCTGTCCTCCTGCTAATACTTTTGCCTCACCGCCATTTTGGTCAAGTATCGCAATAACTTCTTCGACCGAAGTTGGTGCGTCGTAGGAAAATCGTGACGGATACATTCGTTCCTTTCCTCTCTTAGCGACCGCTGTCGGGGACTGCTGTTGGCATGGAATCTGCATCGGGATCAGGGCGTGGCTCTTGGTGCGGCGGCCAAGGGCCTTGAACGGGTTGGCCCGCAACTTTCAGGAATTCAACGAACTGTGGAAAAGCCCACACCGTTGGGCTCGCGCCAGTTTTCGGGGCGTTTTCAATGAGAGCAAACATTCGCGGGTTTCCGCGTTCCTGCCCTGAAGATTCAACCGGCATATTTAACCCCTTGAGCTCACTTGCATCCATGGATACCTGACAGATGTTGAAAGTATTGCAAGCGTAGGCCTCGGATGCAGGATTTGCAGGGAAATTCTAAATTATTTTTTTATTGCCGATGAACCGCGATTGCTTCGGCCACAATCGCGACCGCAATTTCTTCGGGCGTGGCAGCATTGATATCAAGACCTGCAGGTCCATGTACTCTGGACAAATCCGTCACATCACGATAAGCGAGCCAGTCGGCCCGGGAGTTCTGCATTGCCACCGAACCCAGCGCCCCTATGTACCCCGCATCACTTCCCAAAGCGGCCATCAGGCACCCCGATGAAACTTCGACATCATGACCCAACACAACCACAGAATCGACCGGAGACAGGGTGGCGGCCAGCCCTGCCACCGCATCGGGGCGCGGCTCAATGACAACCTTCCATTTAATTAGGGCGGCCTGCGCGGCGAGCGCGTCGGCGACAGGTCCGCCTCCCGCAACTATCAATCGGGGGGTTGGGGCGAGAACCGTTGTAATTGAATCAATTTCCACGTTAACCAACGGTCGCGCATCTGCGCCGCCGGGCTCAATATTTATAGCCGTAACCATATCTTTCGACATTGACGCTACAACAACCAAAGAACTGTGATTAAGTAAAAGTGACCAAGTCTGGGATGGGAACTGTTCCGCGGGAACTACAAGGAACTGCACGGGGGTTCCTGCGGGGAGTTCGCAAATGAGGCTTTCCATCTCACTCACTACATGGTCCACCAGACGACCAGTGGATAGGCGCCGGGCTGCCGCGTCGGTCAGCAAACCATCAAATGCGCCGGATGCTAACCGGCCAATCCTTCCTCCACCCGGGGTTAAGGCCAATGCTTGATCGGATGCATTCGGCAACACCATCCAGGCAACATCCGCTCGTGTGCCCGAACGAACACATGCTGCGACACTCAAAGCGATGTCATACAACTCAATCACCTCTTCCTGAATTTGGTTCCCATATCGACCCATTGCGAATAAATGGATGATAGCCAAGCAGCGGCACAATACAAGTTGTTTGAATAACTCCATGGAATGGACTTAGACTTGGATCACGATGCGAGAAGTAATCACTGAACTATTAGCCGCTCATCAATCTGGTGGCGCTGCGATGGCCACCGTTGTCCAAACTTGGCGCTCCGCTCCCAGACCTGCTGGAGCATCGATGCTGGTCACACCCGAAGGTGAAGCTGTTGGCAGTGTTAGCGGCGGCTGTGTTGAAGGTGCTCTCTTTGAAGTCTGCAACGAAGTAATCGCAGACGGCACTCCCCGATTCGAACATTACGGGGTCAGTGACGATGATGCCTTTGCGGTAGGACTGACCTGTGGCGGAATTCTGGAAGTTTTTATTGAGCCAGTAAATCAAGACACCTGGCCAGAACTGCCTGAGGTAGCCGCTCGGATTGACCGAGGTGATCCCGTTTGTATCGCAACGATCATCAAGGGTCCCCATTTTGTTGGCCGACACTTAGTGATTCACCCTGATTCAACGGCTGGTTCACTGGGGACGGATCGCCTCAATGACACGGTTCGAGACGATGCACTGGGCATGTTGGCCGCAGGGCTCACGGGAACAATTGAATATGGACCCGAGGGTGAACGCCTCGGTGAAGGATTAACCGTATTCGTTGCGAGCTTTGCCCCGCCTGCGCAAATGTTTGTTTTTGGTGCCATCGATTTTTCAGCAGCTCTGGTGAGAGTTGGCAAAGTGCTCGGTTATGTCGTGACAGTCTGCGATGCTCGCCCAATTTTTGCCACGGTCAAACGTTTTCCTGAGGCCGATCAGGTTGTAGTTGATTGGCCACACCGCTGGCTTGAACAACAGGAAGTTGATGAACGAACCGTTATCGCTGTCCTCACACACGATCCAAAGTTTGATGTCCCCGCTCTCAAGGTCGCATTAGGAACCAAAGCTGGCTACATAGGTGCAATGGGTTCGCGGCGAACCCACGAAGATCGAGTGACCCGGTTGCGAGAGGCTGGAGTTTCCGATTCTGAACTTGCGCGCATACATTCACCAATTGGACTCGATATTGGCGCTCGCACTCCCGAAGAAACCGCAATCAGTATTTGCGCCGAGATCGTTCAACACCGCTGGGGCGGTGGTGGTCAACCACTCGCGCGCACAAGCGGGCCAATTCACCCAGGTGCCCCGCGTTGAGTGTCACGGTAAATCTATATGCCGCGGCGCGTCATGCAGCTCAGCAAAATTCACTCACCGTGGAAGCTGCATCCCTTGTCGAAGTTAAAGCAGAGTTGATTCAACAAATTCCTGGCTTGGCATCGGTGATCCCTCAATGTTCCTTCATTGTCGACGGTCATTCATTTGGAAGATCGGGCGACTGCGATGTTCGTGCGGGGCAACACATTGATGTTATGCCGCCATTTTCTGGCGGATAAACTCATCCACCAATTGCGCTCATGGGGCGGTCAGGCTTGATGAAGCCAGGATCATTTATTCCATGTCCCGGTAACTTTGACTTAGTAACCGACTCAATTATTGCCTGCACTCCTGCATGGATATCTGACTGAGGAAGGCCCGAGCGCAGAATCGCGCGCACATCTGTTTCGTCACGGGCGAAGAGGCAGTTTCGAAATTGGCCATCGGCAGTCAACCTCAAGCGGTCACATGCTGCACAGAACGGTCTGGTCACACTTGCGATAATCCCCACTGTTTCCGGCCCACCGTCAACGTAGAACTCTTCCGCTGGCGCAGATCCTCGACTTGGGACAGGGGTCAATTCAAACTCACGTTCAAGTTCGCTCTGGATTTCATCTGCCGTGACCATGACTGGACGAGCCCACAGGTCACCGGCATCCAGTGGCATTTGCTCGATGAATCGAAGATTCCAATCATTGGCTAATGCATGCCGCAGCAGAGGAATTGCTTCGTCGTCATTCACTCCTTTGAGCAGGACCGCATTAACTTTGAGCGGTGTAAGACCTGCCGCCTTTGCCGCCTCGATTCCTTCAATGACGTCATGGAATCGATCACGGTGAGTCATCTCGTTAAATCGTGTTGGGTCAAGCGTGTCCAGTGACACATTGACTCGCGCAAGCCCAGCGTCTTTGAGCTCTTGAGCGACCTCGGCCAACCGCAGTGCATTTGTTGTTAGAGAAATACGAGGCGGTTGGGGTAATTCGTTTATTCGACGTACTACATCAACAATGTCACGACGCAAGAGTGGTTCACCACCCGTCAGTCGCACCTGAGTGATACCAGCCTCAACACAGAGTCCGATTACCGTGACGAGTTCATCAGTTGTCAGGAGTTTGTCGTTCGCGATCCAGTCCGAGAAATCCGCAGGCATGCAGTAGGTGCAGCGCAATGAACAACGGTCGGTTAATGACACGCGCAAATCACGATGCACACGACCATAAGTATCAACGAGTTGTTTCGTTCCATTCACGCGCAATTCACCCACTCGTCGGTTCCATCGGCAAAAAACTGGTGCTTCCACACGGGAAGCTTCTCTTTTACTAGGTCAACTAAAGCACCCGCCGCTATAAATGCATCACCGCGGTGTGAACTAGCCACAACTACAACCAATGCAGCCTGGCCAATTGGGATCTCACCCACCCTGTGGACCACGGCAATTCCCGTGACGTTTGAGTCTGCCGCAAAGTCATTGACGACCGTTTCTAAAACCTCCTGTGCGGATGGGTGACCTTCATAGGTCAAAGAAACCACCTTCCGCCCATGGTCGTGGTCTCTCACATCTCCGCTGAATAAGACAACCGCTCCAGTGGTTGCATCACTTACCAGCGCTTTCATCGCCTGAGCATCGATCTCTGACTCGCTCACTTCGGCATGGTGAACAACGGCTGGCATAGTCCGCTCATTATGGTGGAGCATGGTCGATTTAGCCAATACAGCCTGTCTCGTTCTTGCTGCAGGGAGTGGCCAAAGATTCGGTGGGCCAAAAGCGCCATTCGTTTTCGAAGGTGAACGTCTCGTTGATCGTGGTGTTCGCATCCTGCGCGAAGCAGGACTAACCAATGTTTATGTTGTGCTCGGCGCATGGGTTGGTGACGTTCCGCAGGCAACGGTGATTGAAAATCCCGACTTTTCTTTGGGCATGTCCTCTAGTTTGCGCGCCGGGCTTGTATTCCTCTTGACCCAGGAACCTCAACTTGATCGAGTCGTCATCACTCTCGTGGATCACATAGGACTCAGTGCCGCAGCCATCACCGAGATTACCGACGCGCAAGGGGATCTCATTCAAGCAACCTACGAGGGCGAAATCGGTCACCCCGTTGTCATTGGGCGTGAACATTGGTCAGCACTAATAAACGAGATTGCCGGTGACATGGGAGCCAAGAATTACCTTACGAGAAATAACGCCACTCGAATTGAACTCGGGAAATTTGCAACCAATACCGATTTGGACCACCGACCGACTTAACGCATCACGGTATTTCTTTTTCCCTTCGCTCCCATGAACACGGTGAGCAGTTGAACGGTATCTTCACCCTTATTGATCCCGTTGTAATTGGTCTTCACGGCCTGCATTGTTGAACTACCAGCTGGAAATTCCTTGGTGACACCGGCTTCATACTCGACGGTGTAAGTGCCGCTGAGAACATAAACAAATGTGGGGACCGGGTGCAACTGCCAACCGGTTTCCTGACCGGGTTCTAGTGTCGTGATTGCACTGGACACTTGCGCAACACCCTTTTTGGGATACACCAACTTTTGATCAAGAACCGTGATCTCTTGGTCGATCATGAGTTGTTGAGTCCCTATGACTTCGACGGTATTTGGTGCATCAGGTGAAGTATCTGCTGTGTCACCGCCCCCACCACATGCGGTCACTAGAGTTCCTACTAGCGCCAGCACAATTAGTCCCCGTGCGGTCGGACCTGATTTTGATAACAACACCGTAACAACCTAACCCAATTTGGGAGTTCACGAGCAAAAAATGCCATTTTTACCAGGATTCCTCACCCCATCGCGAAGTGTTCCGGTTACCCGGTGGCGCTCAGAATCACGCTGGAGTTCCAAGCCCAGCACCCTAGCGATTCTGATTATTGGGTTGTGGATTTTCGGTACGGGCGAGGCACTGCTGATCATTTCAGATCTTGGAGTTGGCCCCTGGACCGTCTTCGCTCAAGGCCTCAATGTCAGGACCGGGCTGAGTATTGGGGCAACCACATTCATTATTAGCGTTGTTGTACTCCTCGCCTGGATTCCGTTGAAGGAACGCCCAGGTCTTGGCACTATTGCCAATGCGATCGTGATTGCAACGGCACTTCAAGTGATGAGCACGATCCTGCCGCATCCGACAAACACAGTTGTGAAATTCCTCGTTGTGATCGCGGGGATCGCATGTGTGGGAATTGGTAGCGGGTTGTACCTGACCACGAACTTGGGCCCGGGGCCCCGTGACGGCATGATGACCGGAATTCACTTTCGCACTGGATGGCCTGTTGCCCGGGTGCGTTTGGGTATTGAAATTGGCGCCTTAACCGTTGGCTGGTTCCTTGGTGGAACAGTGGGAATTGGAACAGTTCTCTTTGCAGTGCTCGTCGGCCCCTTTGTGGCCTATGGCCTAAAAGCAGTCGGTGTTCTTGCCGGAGCAAAGACGGTAATCGAAACCGATGAAGAACCAGAACTGGATGCTTAACCGGTAAATACGTGCCAACAAAAAAATGGTCGCCGTGAGTATTTCACCCACGGCGACCATTAACCCATCAACTTGATGGCGTGAACTATTTACGCAAGATCAAAACGATCGAGCATCATGACCTTGTTCCAAGCGGACACAAAGTCACACACGAACTTGCCCTGTGCGTCATTGCCGGCGTAGACCTCAGCGATTGCGCGCAACTGAGAGTTTGAACCAAATACGAGGTCCACTCGGCTGGCCATCCACTTGAGTTCACCGGTTGCACGGTCTGTGCCTTCGAAAAGGTCGGCACTTTCAGTGTCCTCCGTGACCGGCTTCCACTGCGTTGACATATCGGTCGTATTGATGAAGAAGTCGTTGGTCAACGTTTCCTTCTTATCCGTCAAGATGCCCACCTGTGAACCATCAAAGTTCGCATTCATGGCGCGCATGCCGGCAACGAGCACCGACATTTCCGGTGCACTGAGTGTGAGCAGATTCGCTTTGTCCACGAGCAGCTTCTCAGCCGGACGCACCAAGGCCTTGCCCAAGTAATTGCGGAAGCCGTCAGCTACGGGCTCAAGAACCGCAAATGACTCAATATCTGTCATCTCCTGGGTTGCATCGGTGCGACCTGGTGTGAAAGGAACCGTAACGGTTTCACCGGCGTTACTGGCAGCTTTTTCAACTCCAGCGCAACCTGCAAGGACAATGAGATCAGCCATGGAGACGGTCTTGGCACCTGCATTGAATTCCTTGGCGATTCCTTCGAGTGTTCCCAGCACCTTGGAAAGTTGGGCCGGGTTGTTGACCGCCCAATCACGCTGTGGTTCCAAGCGAATCCGGGCACCGTTTGCGCCACCCCGCTTGTCAGTTCCGCGGAATGTTGATGCTGAAGCCCATGCGGTGGACACGAGTTCGGAAACGCTCAATCCACTAGCCAACACCTGTGCCTTGAGTGCGGCAATGTCGGCATCATCGATCAATGCACCCTCAACTGCCGGGACGGGATCCTGCCAAATGAAGATCTCACTGGGAACCTCGGAGCCAACATAACGGGTGATCGGTCCCATATCTCGGTGGGTCAGTTTGAACCACGCTTTTGCAAAGGCGTCTGCCAACTCGGCGGGGTTTTCATGGAAGTGACGGGAGATCTTTTCGTAGATCGGATCAACCCGCATTGCCATATCTGCCGTGGTCATCATGGGTGCATGACGCTTATTGGGGTTATGCGCGTCCGGTACATCTTCCGAACCAGCGCCACCCACCGGTGTCCACTGTTGGGCACCCGCAGGGCTGTGGGTGAGCTCCCATTCGTGTCCGAACAAGGTGTCGAAGTAACTGTTATCCCACGTGGTTGGTGTTGGCGTCCATGCGCCTTCAATGCCACTTGAAATCGTGTCTTCCCCATTACCGGTTCCGAAGGAGCTCTTCCAGCCCAGACCCATCTCTTGCAGCGGGGCGCCTTCAGGCTCTGCACCAACGTACTTACTGGGATCTGCGGCGCCGTGGGCTTTACCGAATGTGTGTCCACCCGCGACAAGGGCAACTGTTTCGTAGTCGTTCATTGCCATGCGGGCGAAGGTTTCTCGGATGTCTCGCCCTGAAGCCATGGCGTCAGGGACTCCGTTGGGGCCTTCGGGGTTGACGTAGATCAAGCCCATTTGAACTGCTGCTAGTGGATTTTCTAATTCCCGATCACCCGTGTAACGGTTGTCGGCCAACCATTCATGCTCGGCGCCCCAGTAGGTTTCATCGGGCTGGAACACGTCAGCGCGTCCGCCACCGAATCCGAAAGTCTCAAAGCCCATTGACTCAAGGGCGACGTTTCCGGTCAGAATAAATAGATCTGCCCACGAGAGATTCTTGCCGTACTTCTGCTTGACCGGCCAGAGGAGACGACGAGCTTTGTCCAAGTTGACGTTGTCGGGCCAGCTGTTCAGAGGCGCGAAGCGCTGCATGCCGTTTCCGCCACCACCGCGACCGTCTGTGGTGCGGTATGTGCCGGCTGAGTGCCATGCCATACGAATGAAGAACGGGCCGTAATGACCGTAGTCTGCTGGCCACCATTCTTGTGAGTCGGTCATGACCTTGGTGAGGTCTGCTTTTACTTCAGCAAGATTTAGGGTTGCGAACGCCTGAGCGTAATCAAAATCCTCGCCCATCGGATTGCCGGATGGTGGGTTTTGATCGAGGACTCGCAGGTTCAGTTGATTGGGCCACCAATCGTCATTCTGCGTTCCGCCAACACCTGCTCCATGCATTACTGGACATTGCGATTCAGTGCTAAGTGCTTCAGTGCTCATAGAAACTCTTCCTTCTGCCGTGGGTTACCTACATTCTGGCTCACAATTTCCCATAAGTCTAATGAATAAAATTTTATGTAGCATAATCTGAAGTTATGGACTTTGATCGCCGAAAATGGCACCCGACCTACCCCCAACTTCGAGCCTTCGTTGCAGTAACCCAGGAGGGCAGTTTTGGTGCCGCCGCCAATGCGCTTGGCATCAGCCAACCCGCGGTCAGCGTCCAAATACGGGATTTGGAAGCTGCGCTTGGTTTCCCCCTACTTCAGCGAGGATCCCGAGGTGTCGAACTCACCTCGGTCGGGGCATCCCTAATCCCATTCGCCCGACGCGCACTTGAAGCCCTCGCTGATTTCACCACAGCATCAGCACCACACGGAGTTGACTCGGTCCTGCGGTTGGGTGCTATCCCAACGCTTGCCCCATATTTGTTGCCCAAAATAGTTGCCGGCCTTGGCAGCACAATCTCCCTTCAACTTTCAGAACAACGCACGGACGTCCTTCTTAATTCATTGCGTGACCACTCAATTGACATAGCCCTTCTCGCGCTTCCCATCGCACCCTCTGACATTGAAACTTTGGAACTCTTCACCGACACATTTCACCTCGCAGTTCCTATCGACCACCCTTGGGCTGGGTCAACCGGAATCGACCTCGGTGACGTTAACGAATTCCCTGTGCTTTTAATTGAAGATGGTCACTGCCTCCGCGGTCAAGCCGAAGAGATTTGCGCAAACGCCAAGATTTCGAATACCTATGATGTAGGCGCAGCTGGGCTTGCCACGGTGTGTCAAATGGTGGCCGCCGGCAACGGAGTAACTCTTCTCCCCGAGTGCGCTGTTGAACTCGAAGCCCGAATCGGTACAGGTATTGCGATAGCGAGCATCGCGGATCCTCAACCATTTCGCACAATCGGCTTGGCTTGGAGTAAAAATGCAGTCCAGAAGGATCGACTATTTGAACTCTCAGCAATTATCAAACAATTGCTCATGCCAATCTTGGCTCCGCACACTGAGTAAGATCTCCGTATGAATCCGGAAGATGAAAAACCTCACACCGACTTCAAGGTTCGGGAATTACGCAAACTTCGCTTCTCCGCAACCCTGCAAATTTTTGCTGCAGTATTTTTTGCCGGGGCCGCATTCATTATCGGATCAGCCCAAGGTTGGGGGCTCATGTCCGCGGTTTTCATTGCACTAGCAACTGCCAATATTGTCTTCTTCATTTATATTCGAAAAGCGATGAAGTCACTTTAATTACGTCAACTAGGAATTAAACGCGAGCAAGACGGCAGCACCTAGGGCCATTAATACACCCACACTTTGCAATCGATTCATGCGCTCCTTGATCACCACTCGAGCAAGGACAACCGTTGCCGCTGGGTACAGCGAACCAAGTACAGCGACAATGGACAGAAGTCCACGTTGGCTCGCCAATTGGAAGAGGCCGTTTGCAGTCGAGTCGAGAACTCCGGTGATTATCGCAAGTTTCCAGGGAAAAGTTGACTTATTGAACGACCGAACGACCACTACGACGAACGTGATCATGATGATCGTCGAGAACCAGCGTCCCAGGGTTGCAACCCACACACCTGAATCAACAGGCGCCAGTCCAATAATGGTGAGGTAAAAACCGATAGCAATCCCAGATGCGATCGCCAAGCCGATTGCAAAAATCGGTGTTCTTCCATGATGGTGCGCCGACTCGCGACTCACCAGTACGACTGCAATTACGGCCAGTCCCATACCTGCGAAGGCATACGCTGATGGCTGCTCTCCTCGAAACAGTCCGACCACAACAGGAACGGCGCCGCTCATCACGGCCGTTATGGGCGAGACAACTCCCATTTGGCCACGGACCAAGGCTGCATAGAGCAACGTAATCGCAATCGTGCCAACTAAACCTGCGAGTAGCGAGATACCAATGAGGTCGCTACTTAATGTTCCGGGAACAACAAAGATCGCCAGGAAAGTGATTGCGATGGCGCCGGAAGGGTAAGAGACAGCGAGTACTTGAGTAGCACCGGCACGCCGAGCGGCAAGTCCACCCAGAAAGTCGGCTACGCCCCACGACAAACTAGAGATAAGTGCGAGCAGCGCTGCCACGCGCACCTTCTTTCCTGTTTTACCGGCCTAATTAATAAGGGCAACCGGCAAAGGTTAGTGCAACCTGGTGCAACGTCTTGCTTTAGATCAACACCTCACCAAGGAATTCGCCTTCTGATACACCCGGCAAAATTAAATAGGCGGCCGAACCAATCGTGGTGACCCACCTATTCATCGCATCTGATTGCGCGATTCGATCCTGCATAGGAATAAATGACTTAGTGGGATTCTTTGTATACGCCGCAAAAAGTAACCCCACGTCAATGGAACCGTCGGCCAGCTCAACGTTGTAGTTGTAGGGACGGCGTAAAATCATCTCTTCGATTGATGCTGCGTGCGCCACCCGGATATGCGCATTTCGTGAAATAACCGGCAGACCGTCCGAGCCAAGAGCATCAAAGTCAACGGGGTCACTTTGGTCAACCCCCGTCAGCGGAGCACCTGTTTCTATTGAACGCCCGACAACTATCTCTTTGGCACTGCGATCCAATACATCCCAGTCGTCCATCAACATGCGGATCCTTCGCAGCACCAAAACGGTTCCACCGTCAGCCCAAGAACCGTCATCAATCCAAACGGCTTGAGCATATTGATCAAGGGTCGGGTTAATCGTTCCATCGACCTGACCCATTTGATTTCGACTTGCCGTACCACCTGCCGTAGCGGGTGTGGGTGACAAAAAGCCCGACTGCACCCATGCGGTCGTGGTTAACGTAGACAAGTCTTTCGTAATCATCCGATGCGCGTGGGAAAGGGTCAGCGGATCATCAGAGCCAATCTGGACTACAAGATCACTCTGCCCCCACTGAGCATCCAATGCATCCGTCTTAAACGCTGGTATCTCGGGGAAAGAAGTAGGAATGTCAATACCAAGTTCCTTGATGAATGATCGACCCAATCCCAATGTGATACTCAATCGAGCCGGGTTTGCGGCAATCTCGGGCTCAGTATCACCCAGTGCACCTTCGCCTTGCGTTAGACGAGCAGCGTCATCCGTGAGAATCCGCCCAATGGCTTCTAGAGCATCCCTGCTGGGATCGTTTACGTTGAGCCCAAGGAATTTTGTGTACACCTGGGCAGTCGTTTCTACACCTGCTTGGTGCACACCATAAAAAGGCGTCTTAATCTTCGCGGTCGAACTGGACTCCTTAGTCACAGGTTGAGCAATTAATGGGCTCTCATTCGCACTAATACCGCCGAGTGCGTATCCACCGGCGCCGCCAACGATTGCGGCACCGGTGAATGCGAAGAGGCCTCGACGGGTAATCCCGTTGGTGGCCATTGATTTACATCCCTGACATGCCGGAATGTGCTGGGTCATACGACTCATTGGCACCAGCGAAGACCTTGCCTAATGCCCTAAAGCGAAGTTGCTCGGCGTTTGAACCAATCAACATAATTGGCACCATGGTTCCGGCGGTTATTGGCTTTTTCAAGTTCATGAACATTATGTGATCCCCACCCGGCTTGAGCTCAACCGTTTTTCCTGCAGGGATCAATAAGCCGGTCGCAAGTTGTTGCATGACCATCGTGCCCTCGGCGTTCATCGTCATCTGGTGCAACTGATCAAGTGTTGAAAACGCGTTTGATCGAGCCGCAATTATCCGAATGTCTTTCTTAGTCGGATTCGTAATCATGCCAAATGCGGCAGTCATCCCACTGTCCGCGATCTTCACCCACATGTCTTTGGTCTTCAATGGTGATGAACTTTTAGGAAGGGCTTTTGACCAACGAGCGGTGGGTAGACAGACGTAGGATTTGTCTTTCACAATTACTGAGCCACCGGTCATAGCTGGATTAATGGCACAGGTTGAACCTGGCTTTGGCGCTGAAACAGCATTTGCTGCCCCAAGTCCGCTAGAACCAACAAGGAGTACAGCTGAAATTGACAATATTGATACGATTTTTTTCACAAGAATCCTCAAATAAGTTTGAATAAGTATTGAACAGAAGGGTCTTACGCACAAAGTGCGTATACAGTGCGGGAGCACAAAGGCGGCCCCCGCGAGACATCTGTTCTTACTAAGTATTCCTGCGTGAATTCAGAGTCACTCCCCGTAGACACGCTGTCAATGCCAAGCTCCGGGATGACCGTGATGTAAATCCCGCCAATGATCGCGGCGACCATTCGAGCCCATGCCGCATAGAGCGAGTCCAAGAACACAATCGCGCTCATTGCAATGACCGCTGCGAGACCATGCCAGAACAGCATTGCGGCCGAAGGCATGAAACCACCTGCACTCGAATGCCCAACGGAATGTGGGGTCACCGACAAGGCCATGTGGATAAGTAACTCGGTTCCAAAAATCGACACTACGAGTGGAACTCGTTTAAGTGCACCGCGCGAAATGGGAATAGCACATCCAAATCCCAGTAAAACTGCGATTCCAAAACCCATGATTGAAATTGAGCCGGCAGCCGTCGAGTGCGCGATAATTCCCAAAACAAGCAACACTGACCCAATCAGGGTTAGGCGCGACCTGTGGGACATATCCGAAACGTACCGTATCTACTCCTTGGTTTACACGATTAGTCAGAAAAAACTTGACTACCTGTGCTGCTAGACATGGACGACTGCCGCCTCATCCCCTGCGGCCATGTCCTTCTTGGACACTTTAACCAAAACCACCCAGATGATTCCGGCCAGCGCCAAGATGCCTGCGCCCCACATGAATGCATCAACGTAGCCTTCAACTTGCGCATTCGCGTCAAATGGATCGACGTTGTTTGCAATCACGTACGCGGCCGTAGCGCTCGTAGCGATCGTGTTCAAAAATGCGATACCAATTGAGCCACCGATTTGCTGACTGGTGTTCAGTACGGCTGATGCAACACCTGCATCATGATTCCCCACTGCGAATAGCGCCGTTGCCGAAAGTGGTACGAAGATCAAGCCCATGCCGAGGCTAATAATGATCAGTGCTGGCAAGATGTTCGGCCAGTAGGAACTTGCGGCGCCCAATTGGGTCAGCAACAGCATTCCAACAGTTGCCAAAATGAACCCACTGAAAGTCACATAGCGCGGGCCGAAACGCGGGAGCAATTGACTTGCAATACCCGCGCTGACGATCACACCGGCCGAGAAGGGAAGGAATAGCAGGCCAGCTTTGAGTGGCGTGTAACCCAACACGATTTGGAAGAAGTAGGTCAAGAAAAGGAACATGGCAAAAAGCCCTATACCCACAAAGAAACTAGCGAGATAGGCACCGCCGCGATTACGATTCTTAATAATTGCCAGCGGCAGCAATGGGTGACTGGACCGACTCTCAATAAAGAAGAAGACAACCAACAACACGATAGATGCGCCGATGAAGAACAGGGTGCTTCCACCCGTCCAACCTTCTGACTCGGCCTTGGTGATTCCGTACACCAACGAAACGAGTCCAAGGGTCGCCGTAATTGCGCCCGGGATGTCATATTTTGTATCCCCCGTTGCCCGACTTTCTTTAACATACGCGAGACCAAGGAAGACTGCGATCAGTGCAATGGGCACGTTGACCAGGAGCGTCCAGTGCCATGAGGCATATTCGGTCAGAATTCCACCTAGTACCAGCCCAATTGCTGCGCCAGCACCAGAAAGTGCGCCATAAACACCAAAGGCTTTTGCCCGTTCCTTAGACTCGGTAAACGTAACCGAGATCAAACTCAGGGCCGCTGGGGCAAGTAGAGCCGCAAAGACGCCTTGCAATCCACGGGCGGCAAAGAGCATTTCCGC
Organism: Candidatus Nanopelagicales bacterium; assembly: GCA_017854795.1. Lineage (GTDB taxonomy): Bacteria > Actinomycetota > Actinomycetes > S36-B12 > S36-B12 > UBA4592. The sequence continues at coordinate 82,680 of JAFMHB010000001.1, read as the reverse complement.
ATTAACAGAAACGCCACCCAGAGCCGAAGCTGCTGCAAAACCAATCAGCCCGACGATGAACATTCGCTTGCGTCCTTGGAAGTCAGCGATCCGCCCTCCTAGGAGAAGGAGTCCCCCAAATGCAAGTGTGTAGGCGGTGACCACCCATTGACGGTCCGCGTCACTGATCCCAAGATCGGCCTGCATGCTGGGAAGTGCAATATTCACAATTGAAGCGTCGAGGACAACCATTAACTGGGCGATCGCGATCACAACTAGTGCGCGCCAACGGTTGGGGTCAGGAGCGGAAACCCCAGAATTGTTGGCAGACTGATCGAATTGTGAGGGAGGCGCAGTGCTCACGCATGTCTCCTTGTAAGAGATAAATGATTGTGCACCAATTAGTGCGGCCCTACTCTACTGAATAGTTGAGCCCTCAATCACCCGAGGGCGATCAAGGGCTCACTATGTGAAATTTCGTTTACTTAAGCTGACGTTCAAATGCAGCCAAGTGGTTGTAAGAAGCCTTGAGGAGTTGAGTCAAAACGCGATCAACTTCAGCAGGCTCGTTCCCCGCCAGGATTTCCTTAAGGTCGGCAATGTCTGTCTTCTCAACCAATACCCCCACTTCAAGGGCGTCCTGCAGGGACAACATTCCCTTTGCGATTAAGTCGTCATAGAGGTTCTGTAACTTCGGGTCGTCAAAAACTCCAACTTTGTCATTGAGCGTTGGATTCTTGATTCCGTAGAGATCCAGTAATTTTGCTACTGAACTCTGGTGTTGTGTTTCACTTCGAGCAATATTGGAAAAAACTCGAACTCCATATTCCTCACCGAGTGTTACATACACGTCATGTGCCAATTTTTCTTCGGCGACCATGTACTGCAAGGCTGCGGCATCCGGCTTTGTTGCTGCCTGCGCTGAAGTTGAAATTCCACCAAGTACAGATCCGATAATTAGCGCCGCTCCAGCAGCTGCCATAAATTTCTTTGACCCACTCATCATGTTTCTCATGATTGACTCCTTTTCTGTTACTTCAATTGCAACAGAAATAAATACGGGAGTCTTTGCCACAAAGTAAGAGGAATGTAAATGTTTAGTTTGCGTTCGGCCATGTGTCACCAACACGGTAACCCAGGGGCCATGGATCACTGGGATCAACATAAAACTGACTGGTTCCGTAGATGTATCCCTGGCCGCTAATTGTTGGAATGATCGCAGCATGATCACCCACGACCGTCTCGGAAAGTATGTGACCACGAAATGCAGATCCGATAATGCTGCGGCCAACAAATGATTCGCCTACAGACATTAATCCCCGCGCATGCATTACGGCCATGAGAGCGCTCACACCCGTTCCCGTTGGAGAGCGGTCAAGTTTCCCCGGATTAATCACGCAAACATTCGTTGAGGTGAGCTCGCCAGAATCAGTACGACCCAACTCACCCGTGAGGTAGGCAAATGAATGGTGTTTCCAATCAGGAAGGTGTGGGTGTACAAATTCCAGTTGTTCATTTGCCGCCGTGCGCAACAGCATGCCGAGTCGAGCCAACTCGGCTGCCTCGCTGGGAACTAATTCAAATCCCAGTTTGCTCGCTTGGGTCATAACAAAACTGTCTCCGCCAAAGGCAGTGGTGACTTCAACATTCCCGTAACCCGCGACCTCAATCAAGGCCTGATCATGTACAACGAAACTTGGTAAGTTTTCCAGCGTGACAGAAGTGACCTTTCCCTTCGAACACTGAGCGCTTACCTTCACCAATCCACCGGGTGCTTCAAGCACCAATGAGGTAACCGGCTCTTTCATCGCGATGATCCCAGTTTCCAACACGACTGTCGCCACACAAATCGAATTTGAACCTGACATGGGAGGAGTGTCAGCTGGCTCCATAATGATAAAACCCATATCGGCCAATGGATTTTTTGGCGGTACCAATAGGTTGTAATGACGAAAGACCCCGCCCCGAGGTTCATTCAATAGAAACTTCCGCAATGAGTCATCGACTTCAATGAATCGAGACTGATCCCAAACACTTTCACCGGGTGGGTTGGCAACTCCGCCAACGACGACGTCTCCAACCTCGCCCTCAGCATGGACATGGACCACGTGGACGACTCGAGAAGTATTCACCATTATTTTTTCAACTTCCATGGGCCAATAGCCCAGATGGAAATGTATTTCGTTCCACGGGGCAAAGTGATCTTCTTTTTGATATTCCCGCTCGAATTCACTACAGGAAATCCACTCATCCCTTTTGCTGAAATGGGGAATACAACAACTTCTGAGTCTCCCCGATAGATGAATGTGCGCGAAGAATCACTCTTTGTTGCTTTTGGAAGTTGGATCACCGAAGGGGACGATCCTGAGGTTGCCTTCGGTGCGCTAGCCAAGGGCGACACTTGCAGGGACCATTGATCCGGAGTATTAATTTTCGCTCCGATGAGTGGGGATGAATGCTTCTCGGCAAAGACACTCCCCGTAAGGGGTGCGCTGCCTTCTAGCCACGGTGTTGGCCTTTTGTCCTTGGTGAAAACTGGGGTCACAGCCACCGGGCCCGATCCGGTAAATGTGAAGTCAATAATCACCGATTTACGCACCGAACCCAGGTCAACTACCGCATTACCCGAGCCCTCGAGGGCTGGCGCGGCCGAAGCTGTGGGAGCCAGCACGAAAATGCCGAGGACCGCCGTCAGGAAAATTCTCAGAACACAGTGCATGCGCATATTCTCAATCAAGGAGTGGGTTCAACCCAGAATGAACAATTTCTTGCAACTTAGCTTCGTCAACTTCAAAGCCCGCATATTTGGTTGCATTCGCCAATACTTTCGATCGAGCTTTGTCAACGTCCTGTGCTGGCTTTGCATTTGCGGCCGCCCAATCTCGATACAGCTCCCAAGCGAGTTCACGTTGACGCAGAGCTTTGTTGACCCGCTCCATTTGATCATCGGTTGCCTCCAAGCGCCACGTTTCCCTGATCGCTCGGGGCAATACAGCTCGATAATCGTGGCCACCTTCAGCAAACGTTCCTGGGGTCGGGACCAGAGCATTCATCATGTCCAGGAAGGTCATGAGGAAAGTTGTAATTGGCACCCATTGGGTTCCCTTGGGATTGCCCATCTGCCGAATATTTGCTGGCCCCATCCAATCCGGTTTGCGCCATAGGACTTGAGATCCAAATTTGGGGATCGGGTCATCTCCATTTTGTAGTAGTAGGAACTTGACGCGATCTCGCTCCTGATCCTCTAATTCAATCCAGTCCTTCAAATTTCTCGGCAGGTAGATACCTGCTTCATTCACCGATGGAATGTCAGCGAGGGAACTCGTTCCCCAGATTTGATCCCGCCATTTGGTGGCCGCCGGTGTACCAATCCACAGCGCAGCGTCGAGTTCGGTGCCAAGAAGGCCCATGGAACCAAGATGGCGGAACATCTCTTCGCTGACCTGCGAACCCAAGCTTTCACCGAAAAGGAAGAACTTAGGCCGCTTCTCAGCTGGAATCGCAAGAAGTCGTTCAACTACACCTTGAAGGACCATGCGGGTTTGTGCGGTCCCTTCGTCTACTCGGGTGAGCGAGAGGGCTGAAGGTAGTACGGAGTACTGGATTGCAGCTGATGCACAATCTCCGTGCATTAAGTATTCGAATGTTTCATTCGCCACGTAATTCACATAACCTGATCCGGTTGGTGAGAAGATCGCAAACGCTTTTCGTTCCAGGGCTTTCGTTCGATCAATCTCACGCAAGAGGATCTGTGCACGTTCTTCGTCGGTCGATGCTACTTCAGTTGATGCGTAGACTCGGATGGGCTGTTTTGCGTCCTGAATTTGCATCACGCTATTGATGGTTTGTGGGGGCAGCGCCATGCTCAACCACCTGGCACCTTCACGAGTCTGCTTATTCCACGGTAGTCCTGACGCGGCTGAGCCAGTTACTTCTGGAGTATCTGGTGCGGTCTCTAGCCCGGGGTCAATTCCTCCACCACTTTTGCCTAGGAATCTGTCTACTTGACCGACAGCAAGCCAACCCACAGTTGTAAAAATGGCAAGGCTGGTTGTTCGGCCTAATAGGCGATGATCCTGTGGTTGGCCACCGAGCACGTAGGTTGCACCCTTGGACATTGTGTTTGTCAGAACTGATTCAACGTATGAAAGCCCCAGAGTGATCGCCGCAACTCCCGTACCAATGACAGCGGCTTTGGCGGGTGTTACTTCACGGACTTGATCCTCAAAAAAGTACTTACCCTTGAACTCTGTGCTCACCGAAGTTTGCGGATAGGTCGCCGACCCGGGCAGTGACTTCCACGGTTGGGTTGATGCCCACGACCCAGCACCAGCCACGGTGGCAACCGCAACGTGTCGCAAACCGGGGCCACCACTTTGATCACGTGAGGCTGAATTTGCGAGAATACTTGCAGCAGACATTGCCGCCAACGTCTGTGAAGCAAGTCGCCCCAATGCTCTCCCTGAGGGTTCATGCTCTCGCCAACGAAGTGCGTAGGCGGCACCAGCGCCCAAAGCTCCCGCGACACCTGCAACCACTAGGCGACTACCTGCACTGGGCTCATTGGTGCGACCTAAACGAGAGGCGATTGAAGTCAATAAAGCATCTCCCGCGCTGTAAGCCTGGTAGGCAATAGCCGATGAAGCGCCGGTGATAATCGCTTGATCCGTTGACCCGCGGGTCAATAGATTCGGTTGAAATGAGCGCCCAATTGCTATGGCTGCCCCAATAATTCCTGCGCTGGCTGACCTGTCCATACGCGGAGTCTATATATAAGTGTCAACCTCGGAATGGGCCTCATCCAAAGGGTGCTTGGCCAAGAAACACGGCCAAAAAACACGCCGATGAAACATGGTCAAGGAAACTCCCTAATCAGCGGCTTTCATGAGTCCTGTGCATGAATAGAAAAGTGGAGAGACATTTGAGAATGGAATCCAAGAATGGTTTGGCCCCAGACTTACAGTCCGCCGATACGGTCAAGGATCTCTGCGGCACCACTTTTCACAGCGCGCTTCTGGACAACTGACATAACGCCATCCACTTCTCTGATAGCTCCGTCTTGGCGCAATAGGTCCAGAGCTTTATGCAATTCCGCTGGATCCAAATCAGTCAACTCCGCTTCTAAGTCCGGAACTGAAAGCGAGCCCGCGCGCAAAATAACTGACACGACCTTACGTTCTGCGGGTGTTCGATCCAGCATGCCGGACATACCTGCAGAAATCGCGCCGCGGCTTAGGCTGCGCACTACAGCGTTGTCAACTGCGGTGGCATCTTCAGCGCGCTTCTCCCCCACGGTCAACCGCAAGTCACCGCAATGCATACCTGGGGCTAAAACTGCCACCCGACGCGAGTTCCCTTGCGCATCCCTTGTCGCTATCTCGATATGACCTGAAATAACAAAAATTACCCGGTCGGCGGGATCCCCTGTTCGGTACAAAGGGGTTCCCGGCTCAAAGTGCTCTGTGACCAACTTGGCGTACAGCGAGTCACCAGCTTCCTCTCCCAAACCAAGGACACTGAGATCAACGTCTGAGGTCAGTAAGCGGCCTTCCCACAATCGCGCATATCTCGGGTTGTTCACCAAGAGGTCTTGGTGACTACCGGTTGTAACACCTGAGCTATCCGCGAAAATTAAGCGTGAGACTTCGTGTGCTACGTCGACATCGCGCGTTGCAATCACGATCAACTCGATGTCCTGCCCGCGCAAACTAGCCATTAGTGGCATGGCAGTCTCTGCATCAGCAAAAGCAAGAATTGGACCGATGAGTAAGACATCGGGCGCAGCTGCGAGTGCGCATGCCAGCGCAAGTCTTTGTCGCTGATTCACAGTTAATCGATTTCCGGCCGGACCGATTTCTTCAAACCTGCGCTCGACCAGTTCCTGAAGTCCAACCGCCTGCAGTAGTTCAATTCCGCGGGATTCCTCAATGTCATCTACGACACCCCTGAAATAAGCCATGGGCGATGCATTAACGGTCAGCGGTTCTGCCGTAACTTGCTGGATCTCCGGATTCACGTGTGACAACCGGATGAGATGACCATCGGTTGTCATCCGCCAATCCAAAGGATTGTCATTTCCCGCAAAAACCGACATTAAGGTATCGATGTCGATATCTGGGGTAGTCACCAATCCAACAATTGAACCCGGGGAAACCCCCAAACTTTCACCCGTCAACTCGATCCTCTTGCTGCTCAGATCAATCAGAGGTTCGGATGCCGGTGTGGCAGCATCGATGAGAATTTCGTCGATTCGGCGTCGACTAGCAACGGCGAGTTGCAGCGACTTGATCCAAGTGGGCAACACTTCAAGACCCGCTACAACCGCCTCGATGTACAACAATGAAGCGGCGACGACAGCAATTTCTTCGGTGCTCGAACTTATTGCCAGCATGACGACTACGACTAAGCCGATCAACCCGGCCCCGTGCGCACTTGTTAGTAGTCGGGTAGCGAGTATGCCTTGACGGTGCTCCGCGTGGGCTAAGTCCCCGTTGCGTGATGAAAATCGACCTTCGATCCATCGAATCAGATGAAGCCCACTGATTTGCTTGGTTGATGTTATGGCCTCGTCGACCACTTCACCCAGACTGGATCCCGCCTCAAGGGCTTGGCGATCTGCTTGAAGCATCTGCTTGCCAATTAAATGTCGAATGACTATGAACAGAATCACTGCAACGACCATGGCCACACCTGCTCGTGGTGCGATGATAATCAATATGACAAGGCTTTGAATGATCTTTATAACGGCCGGGATTCCGTATCCGACTGTCAGTTCAAAACCCCCGGAAACATTGGAGACATCAGTGGTGTGTCGGGAAACAATTGACGGACGTACGATAGTATTTATCCCTTCGGATCTTCCATGCATCAATCGGTCAAAGACTCGGTTACGAAGTCGTTCCCCACTATGGACTGCAAGATCGTGAGCCCCAAGATGGCCGAAGTGACCTGTCACCATCATGAGAATCACCAAAGCGATGAGTATTCCAACCGCTGTACTGTCCCATTCGCCGTGGTGCAAAATGGATTCAACCTGAAGTGGTACTACCGCCTGGGTCGCCAACATGATTCCAATAAGAAGGAAAGTGAAACCCAATTGCCCGTATGAGCCGCGTAAATTGACGCGATACCACTTCCACAAGCCAATGTACGTGGTCGAAGAATTTGCCATCATCCTAAAATCTCTCATTCGGCGGTAGAAGAGTTGCGGGACACAGATTAACTACCCGCCAAGAATAGTGCTCACGCCATTTGTCAGCTGATCTAAGGCCGTCCATGTGCATTTCACCACGGTCGCCAGTGGACTCTCTCGCCTATAGATGCCCTGAGACGGGACTAAGTGGAGCTGAGGGGAATCGAACCCCTGGCCTTCTCATTGCGAACGAGACGCGCTACCAACTGCGCCACAGCCCCTTGCGGTAGGCAGGCTAGCAGAGACTATTCGTTTACGGCGCGTGCTTGGTATGCGGAGTTCGCACGAATGATTGGGATCTCGGTAGTCGCATCGCTGACATTGGCAACCTGAACCCGGACAAGTTCTGCTTCGTTGGTGTCTCGCACCTGTTGGGCTTTGTTCACCAGATTCAACATGGACTCACCGGTCCAATCAGCATTGCGCTCAATATTGCGTGGGATCGCGGTTGCACGAGGCGAAGTGACATAACTCGGAAGGGTTTGCGGGACCGCATCCCAGCCGGGCGCATCCTCTTCCCACGGATCCCAGTTGGCAAAGTCATCGAGTTCCGCTTTTTGTAATTCGGCCCGCGTCAGTGGACGCTGATCCCTGCCCTGCTCGCGGACTTCGTCAACTTCATGGAATTCACGGTAAGCACGTTGGGAACTGCGTGCCGGTGCCTGATCACGCTTGGAAGCGGTCGCCATGGTGGTAAAAAGGAATGCACTCAAAAGTACTCCGGCTGTGATGGCAACGAAAGCAGGAATGAACCCTAGAACCGTCCCGATCAACGCAATGGCGGTGATGCTGGTGAGTCCCGCGAGCACCATTGACCGGCGTTTGGCAGCCTGAGCCTTCGCCCGATCCCGAGGTGAAGTGAAGTCGCGGTTATGACTTACGCGTCGGCCTGATTTAGAGTCGGCACGGTCACCGAGTGACCTCATGGCTGAACTGAACCGGGCTGTTGAACGAACTTCGCTGACCTGATCTTGGCGTTTAAGCCAGATGGGAATTAAAACGGCGGCCCAAAGTCCAATGATCACTACGTAGATCAACCCAGTCACAGTCGCAAGGTTAGATGCACCCGTCTACTTCTCTTGGTATTCAAGGTTTTCTTCGTTCGGCGTGTCGCGAAACTTTACAAAGCCAATATGGTCGCGCCAATCTCCATCGATGTGTAGATACCGTGGCCTATATGACTCTTGGGTGAATCCTGCTTTCAATGCAACCGCTCGTGAGGCTGCATTTTCTGGTCGGACATTTATTTCGATGCGGTGCAACATCATTGTGTTGAAACAGTAATCGGCTGCCATCTCAACACAGGTTGTCATGAGTCCGCGTCCGGCAACACTTTCGTCAATCCAGTAGCCGAAAAATGCGCCGCGTGATGAACCGCCCCAAATCCCGCCAACCGTGAGCTGGCCAACAAATTTTCCTTCGAACTCAATGGCAAATGGGAGTGCCCGACCTTCACGTGCTTCTCTCTTCATCATGCGCAGCATCGCGCTGTAATTTGGGGACCTTTGCCCAACCGTATGACCTTCCGGCGGCATGGTTGCATCCCACTGTTTCAGCCATTGAGCATTTCTCTTGCGAACGTCACTCCAGGACCGCCGATCTGAATACCGCAGTGGTCGCAGTACCAGTTGTCCTTGCACTAACGTGACCGGCCAAAAACCAGAAACCGTCATGGTGATTACTGACTGAACTCGTGTAGCCACGCGGTGAGTTGGGGTCCAATATCTTGGCGTTGGGTTGCCAAGGTGATAACCGCCTGCAAATAACTCAGTTTGTCCCCGGTGTCGTAACGCCTGCCGTCAAAAACAACTCCCCGGACACCGCCACCCTGCTCAGGTGACATTGTTGCTAGCACTCGAAGCGCATCGGTCAATTGGATTTCGCCACCACGACCTGGGGCGGTGTCAGCCAGGACCGCGAACACTGCAGGATCAAGAATGTAACGGCCGATAATCGCCAGATCACTTGGCGCATTGGCAACGTCAGGCTTCTCAACAAGATCCGTAACTGCAACGACTCCATTAATCGGCTCGCCGTCGATATCCACGCACCCGTACAGTGAAATAGTTTCCCGCGGTACCTGCATCAAGCATAGAACCGAGCCACCAAATTCGTTCCGGATCTCGATCATTGCGTCCAAAATCGGATCCCGTGCGTCAATAAGGTCATCGCCTAACAACACTGCAAATGGTTCGTCTCCAACATGTTGCTGGGCCACGAGGACTGCGTGCCCGAGTCCCAGTGGATCGCCTTGACGGACATAGTGAATTCGCGCTAGATCTGTGGACTCGCGAACCAGCTCCAGTCGCTCTGCGTCCCCTTTGCTTTCCAGAACCTGCTCGAGTTCATAGTTCCGATCAAAATGATCTTCGAGTGGGCGCTTACTCCGGCCTGTCACAAAAAGGATGTCTTGTAGTCCTGCCGCAACTGCTTCCTCGACCACGTATTGGATCGCAGGTTTGTCCACGACCGGCAGCATCTCCTTGGGGGTTGCCTTGGTTGCCGGAAGGAACCTGGTCCCTAGGCCCGCGGCCGGAATCACCGCTTTGCGCACTCCCTCAAAAGTCATGGGGAGACCCTACGGCAAAGCCACACATATATATGTGGGTATACAAGGGTGCCAGCAACATGCGCCTCCACGTGAGGGAACATTGGAGCATGATTCAGGATCAGGGTGCGGGCAAATCAGCCTTGCGTTCGCAGCTTCGGTCGGCGAGAAAACACCGCGATCTCGGTGCTATCTCACAGCTTGATTCACGGATTTCCGGGCATATTCTCGATGCGCTGGAGACTATTGCTATTACCCCTGTGAGTGTTATCGCCGCTTATGTCGCCATGCCACATGAACCTCCCATAAATGTTTTGCGCTCGCAACTACGAGAGATGGGTTGCACGGTGATCATCCCCATTGTTAGCGGCGATGAGCTGATGTGGGCTGATGATGGGAACGAGGAGCATTGGATGCGCAACACATTTGGAACACTCGAGCCCGATCCGAGGGGTGCGTTGTCCAGCTCACAAGCATTACCGAGTTGCACGGCGATCATTGTTCCCGCGCAGGCCATGAGTCCGAGTGGTTTTCGACTTGGACAGGGAAAGGGTTTTTATGACCGAGCGTTAACCAAGATTGCCGGCCTTGAGCGCCCCCCGCTGATCATCGGGGTTACCTATGAATCCGAATTTCTATCGGAGGTCCCGACAGAGGAACACGACATCCCTGTTGACGTCAGCGTGACCGAATCAACCGTGCGTTGGTTTTAGAGCGTCACAAATAGACGTTCACTGATAAGCCAGCCGATCCAGATTGATATCAGTGGGATTCCTGTAGCTACAACCATTACCATTCCCATTCGCGTATAACGAGCTACAGGTGGAACCCCAGACTCAACAAGTTCGTGCGAAAACATAGCGAGGGCTAATGTCCAGCCGGAGAAAGTAGTGAATGCACCTGCTAACCCAGTGATAAAAAATATTCTCATGTCTCCGGTAAATGCACCAAGGCTAAATCCTGCCAGTAGTGAGCCGAGTGAGTTAATGATTAGCAGTGTCGTTAATGCACTACGTGTTCGGCCCGCAAATTGCTCGACCAAAGCCCGAAGAGGTGCTCCGATAAAGGCGCCCAATGCAATCGCAGCAATCGTGATCATGATTTGACCATTCGCTGGGTAACCCTTATCCCGAACTGCACGGCGAGAAGTCCAGCTCCCACCGTGATTGCGAGATACAGCAAGGCCGTTGGCCACATGTTGTGGTCAATGAGGTCTGCGGCTTCCAAGGCCAGGGCAGAAAATGTGGTAAATCCGCCGAGGAATCCGGTGATGAGCAATGGACGTAGGTAGTTACCTCCGTCTGAGATTAAGGTGACGGCAAGGACTCCAATTAAGAGTGCACCAATGACGTTTACGGTGAGGGTTGCCCACGGGAAGTTGGCGCCTTGATCGCCAAGTTCAATGGAAGTCGTGCCAAAAAGCTGAGAGATTCCAGCGCGACTGAGTGCGCCGAATGCGCCACCGACACCAATGACGAGTAGTCGATTGGCTTCCCGCATGGCTGCAACTCTAGGGCGGAACTGACCTGCGGTAGCCACCTGAACCAGGGTTAGGGCAGAATTGGGGCTTCGTCAGGGCGAGTGTCAACTTCCCGGCTGATCGGATAACTGGAGGATTGCGTGCCCACCTACGAGTATTTATGCACCGCGTGCAACACCAACCACGACATCGTGCAATCGATGGCGGACCCCACTTTGACCACCTGCCCAGCCTGCGGCAAGGAGTCACTCCGCAAGCAATTCACCGGTGTTGGTGTTATGTTCAAAGGCTCTGGCTTCTACCGCACCGATTCGCGGGCCTCGGAGGGTTCAGCCTCCGCCAAAGCGCCCAAATCTGACTCTGGGTCGTCCACTTCTTCAACACCCAAATCTGACTCTGGGTCCTCACCATCAACGAGTACTCCAGCAAAACCTGCAGCCGAAAAGTCGGCTCCCAAAAAATCTGAATCCAGTTCAGGTTCGGCGACTAAGTAACTGCCATCAAGTAGCACGGCCTGTGGATAGCAATTAGACGTGGATTTGTTTGGCACCTAGATTCACATCATGCAAGTAAATGCACTCCTGCGACTGCGCACGCTAGCCAACCGGCACCGACGGATCCTGGGATCAGTCTCTGCGGCACTAGCTGTTCTCCTCATTTTTGGCTCAATGTCTGCACCTGCCCCGGCGAGTGGACCCGATCGCATTATTGCCGGTTTACCCGAAGGGTTCGTTGCGGTACCGGTGACACTGCGATCTGCCGCAATTGCGAGTGCGGTCCAGGTAGGCGACACGATTGACCTCGTGGTTCCCAGCGAAGGGGGCACACCACGAGTCATTGCACTAGATGCAGCCGTTTTGGATCTACCCGACGCCTCAGGATTCGGATCCCCTACCTCGACTGTGATTTTGGTCAGCGTCGAAGCATGGCAGGGCGCAGCCCTCGCAGCAGAAGACTCTGATCAGATTTCATTAGTAATTAATTCACGTTAGAAATTAAATAAATGCTCACACACCGTGGTGCGGTGGGACATTGTCTAAAAATTCACGGTCACGCGGATCAAACTTGTTCACACTAACGTCTGCCGATTCACTCACTTGCATAGTTGTTGACCCGGCGGCCACAATGATTTCCGCAACTTGTGCACCTGCCGCGAGCACCTCAGCGCGTGATTTCAACTGAGAAAGTTCGATTTCTATTCCTGAGTCTTGCAGTTTCACGGTCACCCTCGAAAGCTCCTGGGAAATCCTTGTCCCTAAGTCACGGGGCGCTGACGGATCAAAATCAATGCTGATTCTGGTTCCACCGTTGAACACCAGTGCTGAAACAAACCCTTGATTTCGCAAGGGCGCGAAAGCCGCAGCAATTGCGAGCTCTAATGCACTTGGTTGGTCCACGTGATCAGGCTACTGGCAAAATGCTCACCTATGAACCGCACACTCGCTCTCCCTTCATGGCGGGAAGCGCAAGTTGCGCACAAAAAACGAGCCGAGACTCTCACTGAGGGCAGGCGCGCCCGCAAACAAATCGGCAAACGTGATCCAGTAGATGACTTCATGTTTGAGTACTACCCTTATACGCCAACTAAGTTGGAAACTTGGTTTCCCGGCATTGGGATTACTCTTGAAATAGATTCCAACGATGCATTTGATTTCCCCACTTATTCCTCCAACGGGACATCCTGTGAATTGGATGCGCAATACCTGTCCAAGCACCGGTCCAGAATCGATTCGACATTGGAGCTTTTGCGCAACACGCAAGTGCATGAGGCTGCATTTAACTGTTTTGGATTGCATGAATGGGCCATGGTTTATCAGGCTGATCAACACGATATCCGACATGGGGATCCGCTGCGCGTCACCCAAGAACAGATTGATGCACTCATTGTTGAATCGGGGCTTCGCTGCACACATATTGATGCCTTCCGATTCTTCACCGAGGAAGCCGCTCCCCAGAACATGAATCGTCTCAACATCGTTCCCACTCGTGAAAACCAAAAAGACATTGAACAATCCGGTTGCCTTCATGCAAATATGGATCTTTACAAGCACTGCATGTGGTTTCAACCGATGATCCCCGGTGACCTAGTTTTGGATTGCTTTGAGTTGGCTCGCAGCGCTCGAACTCTGGACATGCAAGCAAGTCCTTATGACCTAGTCCAATACGGCTACGAACCCATCCGGGTAGAGACACGTACCGGTCGGGCCACCTATGTTGCACTTCAGCGCTACATCTCCACTCGTGCCCAAGACCTTCGATCTCAATTGATCGCGGTACTAGAAACTTCGATATAACCCCACCCCTTGTGATCCACTTGTACGGATGTACGTACAATTGCGATTGCTATCCAGCGCCTCACAAATCGGCAGCAGTGAGGCAGCAATTACCAGAAGGGAGGGGTGAACGTGTCGCAAACCCTCGGTCTCACTTCACCCGGACCAATTCTCCCGGAGCGCACACATCCGCTCCCCCTGTGGTCCCAGGTCAGCGAAGATCTACGCCGGCGAATTAATGCGGGGGAATTCGAGGACGGTCTCCCGGGGGAACACGACCTCACCGATCAGTACGGGGTTAGCCGTCACACCATCCGTGAGGCCCTGCGAGTTCTGCGGGCTGAAGGACTCCTAAAAAGTGAGCGCGGCCGCGGCACCACGGTCGCAGAGACTAAATACTCACAGAACCTCGGTGCGTTGTATTCATTGTTCACCACCATTGCTGATCAAGGTGTTGAACAATCCAGCACGGTGAAGCGGTTGGTCTTGACACTCAACCCAACGGTCGCCCAAGAACTAGATGTTGCTCCGACAAGTGAGTTTGTTGTTATCGAACGCGTCCGTTTCGCTGGCGGTGAACCACTCGCCTATGACACTGCCTGGCTGCTCGCCGAATTCGCCCGCCCATTACTCGAAGCTGACTTCACGCACAGTTCCATTTACGCGGAACTGCGGGATCGCTGCGCAATCGTGATGAATGCGGGTGGAGAAAAAATCTATGCGCAGGTTGCCTCCCGTCACATTGCTAACGCACTTCACCTCCCCAGCGGATCACCTGTCTTCGCCCTTGAGCGGGTGGGAAAAAGTGGTGACCAAGTAATCGAATGGCGTGAAACATTTATTCGTGGTGATCGATTCAATCTTGAAGTTGATTTTTCTGACTCAGCAAATACGCCAATTGGGCGATACAACAAGGGAGCAACATGATCGTTCTCGCAGGATTTCTTGCTATTTTTATCGGAGGCGCCATTGGCCTCCTCGGGGGCGGTGGTTCGATCCTGACCACCCCGTTACTGGTCTACATTTTGGACTTCACACCCAAGGAGGCAATAACCGCAAGCCTTTTTGTTGTCGGTGTCACATCCATTTTCGGATTAATTGCTCACGCGCGCGCAGGCCGGGTGCAATGGCGTACTGGCCTAATTTTTGGTGGGGCCGGAATGGTCGGCGCATTCATTGGCGGGCAGGTCGGCAGTCAACTTCCTGGCGCACTGCTACTCGGTGCTTTCTCCGTCATGATGGGCGTGACCGCCGTAGCCATGATTCGTGGACGCAAAACAATTGAAGGCTCCCACCACAAAGGACTCCCACTCTTTCGAATTATTCTCGATGGCCTGGTGGTGGGTCTGGTAACCGGACTTGTCGGAGCAGGCGGGGGCTTCCTTGTTGTGCCTGCCCTCGCACTTTTAGGCGGACTCCCCATGCCAATCGCTGTTGCTACCTCACTTCTTGTTATTGCAATGAAGTCCTTTGCCGGCTTCGCAGGTTATGCACTCCAGTTCGGCAATGGCAGTTTGGTCTCCCTTAACCCCGAGACAGAAATCAATTGGACTGCCACCCTTATTGTGACTGCGGCAGCAATCGTCGGTGTTCTCATTGGAAGTCGAGTCGTGGGCAAGATCCACCCAGAGAAGCTACGAAGGGGTTTTGGCTGGTTTGTACTTGTCATGGCCATCTTCATTCTCAGCCAACAAATTGGTGGCACTCTCGTCGAATTTGCCCAAACGGGCACCCTGCAGCTATTCGAAGTCCTTGCAGGCGTAGCAGTTGTTCTGGCTTTCTTCACTTGGATTATCAGGCGTCCCACCAAAACACCCGTCGTAGCGGACTACGATGAACCGGTGGTAGACACCAAAAATTCATCCCAGATTGCAGATTAATCAGTCATGTCGCAGAATCACGTTATGAGAATAAAATCAAAGATAATCGCGGTCTCCGTATCAGTGTTTATTCCTCTGGGCCTAATGGCACCAACAGCCATCAGTGCGGCTCCCAACACCACCAAACCGATTACATTCAAGGCGGTCAAAAAACACAATAGTGCGAATGATTGTTGGGCAGTCGTGAATCGAAAGGTCTACAACCTTACCGGTTGGATCAGTCGACACCCCGGCGGTTCAAGCCGAATCATTGCCATGTGTGGCAAAAATGCATCAAAAGCTTTTAACGCCCAACATGCGGGTCAAGGGTCACCCAACAGCAACTTAGCCGAGTACCAAATCGGTGTCGTGAAGAAGAAACGTTGATTCCCGAATTTATTTTTGGAATCCCAGCCCATCCGCTGTTGGTGCACGCGGTCGTCGTGCTGCTTCCCTTAGGGGCAATAGGCATGATCGCCATGATCCTGATCCCACCATTTCGTGGCAAAGTGCAGAAGTATTTCGTTGGTGGCACCTTAATTGTTGCAACGGGAAGCGCCTTCCTAGCAAAGGAATCTGGTGAGACGCTCAGAAAAGTTGATAGTGTGTCCGAATACCACCAAGAGTGGGGATCCCGAACATTTTATGCCTCCTTGGCACTCGTTGTCCTTAGTGCATTGTGGTTGTGGTTAGACACCAAACCCAAATCAATTTACTCAACAATCACGGGCATACTCGTCGTGCTAGTTTCCCTTGCCGCAATTTCGGCAACCATTCTTGCCGGACACTCTGGCGCCAAATCCGTATGGCTGGAAGATACGGATATGGCAGCCCCAATGGCAGTTATTCCCCCTGAGTCAACTTTCTCCCTTTCGGAGGTGGCACTACACGCAACCCCGGATGATTGTTGGTCGGTCGTTAATGGAAATGTATATGAACTCACCCAGTGGATAAATGAGCACCCTGGCGGGAGCGGTCCCGTGGAATCCATGTGTGGAGTTGATGCATCCACTCCGTTCAATAATCAACACAATGTTCAGGGAGAACCCGAGGCTGCGCTTGCCGACTTCCAGATCGGAACAGTGGGTTAAGCCCGTTCCGGGGGGCCACCCGGTGGATTCTCCTGCTGCATTTTCGTTACATATTCTTTCCACGCGACTTCATCCGGATCTTTAACTTGCAGTTCGGGAGCAGCCGGATCCTGCTCCATGGCTTCAAATCTTTTTGCCCTGTCCCGAAAGTACTTACTGATTGACGTGGTGAGGCTGCCGTGCTTGCGGTAACGATTCCACACCACCACCGCGAAGATGCCAATGATTGGCCACTGAAAGGTGTAGACCCAGGCGCGAGTGACCCCTTCCTGTGCTCGGCTAAATTCGATCACGGTGGCATATGCGCAAAATGCTAAGACTATTGCCAGCGGGACGTGCAACTGCCAAAAATCTTTTCGCTTTTGCTTCGCATTACTCATGCTGGAATCCGGACAGATTCGTTGATCGGGATTTCAGATTGTGGCGCAATGGGTCGCATTAAGGAGAGAATGAACAGGATTGCGAACAGAGTCATGACCCAGAATGACCAATGCAGTCCACCATTGACATCGCGCTCCAACCACCAACCAACGAGTGGGATGCCCACTACAGCGAATCCAGCCGTTGACCAGCTCCGGTTCTGTGAGAGTGAACTGATGAACTGGTACCCAAGAAAAATAGTCAATAACGAACCTAGCAGGGCGAACCACTGAGCACCGATACTTTGCCCGATGGTCACGGAGGTGAAAAACGTAATAAAGAGATACAGCCAAATGGTCAATGCGATCGCGCTGACATCGGGGTACTTCTGGAAAAATTTAACCGTTCCCTTGCCGCGTGGGAGCAGATAGTAAATGGAAAATGGCAGAAATAAGGCAAGGGCCAGAAGGGCCACCCAAATGAGTTGGTCGCCGGCTTGGAATTCACCCGGGGGCGCCGTACGCGAGAGTGCGACGGAAAGCCCTAGGACTAAGCCCATCCAAAGAATCTCACGCCCCGCTAGCAACGATATCGCCACGTTGTTCATCGGACCTTCTTCAGCGCTTTCATTAATTTTCTTCCGCACCCGCCAACCAAATGAGATTAAGACAATCAGGATCGAGATTTTTGCCAGAAGGATCGCGCCATAAACTGAGGTAACAAGTGCTGCCGGTCCATCAAGTCTCAGTGACGCATTGAGTAATCCGCTTTCGACTAAGGCAATGACGCTAATCAGAGCGAGAGTACTGAACCGACGAATGACTATCCCTGAATCATTTCCTGAGTGCAACAGGTAGATCACCAAGGCAACCAATCCGCCAATCCAAGCACTCATAGCAACGATATGAATACCTAGGCTGATTGATGCCGCATTGTGTGTGTCGGTCAAACTTGAATGACCGGTGAGACCGGGTAGGAAAGCCGCGATGATTGCGAGTGAAGAAATGATAATTCCGGTGACGCGGTCAAGCACCACCCAACCCAGAATTGCGACAAAAACAAGTATCACGGTTTGGACCAACATGACTTGGCCGACAGTCGTTTGTGACAGTAGTGACCACCAGACAGTTACGTTGAGTGAATCCGAAATTGAAAAAGCGAGAACCTCAGAAACGGTGAACACTGATTGAGTCGCGATTGCCAGAATCCATACCAACGCGCTCAAGGAGGTCAGCCGACCCAAGAACGCATCGGGTCTCGGTGCCAACACCCCTCCGACCAACACCGAACCAACGGTAAGCGCCATCGCAATATCTCTGATCAGCAAACTCAAGGGTAGTCCCCATAGCGTCAGCTCTGGGACCGTTGGCAAGCCGATAATCTCGTTCTCGCTCAATGCGCCAATCATGGCCAGCACCAAATACATGGAAGCTAGAGCACAGGAACCTGCCAGCAGGAGTGACCAACGTGTGGAGACCTGATTCTGCATTCGTTTGGGAAGCATTTAACTACTGCTGTTTAAAAGTTCCAAATATTGCCGGGTCCGTGTTTGGGCTCTCAACCATGAAAGTTGTCAGGATCGCACCGAGGAGGAATGCGATACACACCCACGTCATGTAGTAGCTCAACAACTGGGCCTGGTACCAATTCGTTTTGTCGATCAGTCCCTTGCGCGCCCGCATAAAAATTCCCATGCCGATAAACAACAAAAGGAAAAGATGAAAAATATTGCTTGCGCACAGGAGTAAAACCGCAGATGCGTATGCACCATCTCCCGCATCAAAGGGGAAAGTGCTCATTTGAATCCATTGGAAGATCAGCGCCGCTACGGTCACAAGGAATGACAGCCCCGCTCCCACCATCAAACCTGCATGGTTTCCACTTCGCGCGCTTCGGTACCCGAACCACATCAATGCGGTAGCAACAACTACAACAAACAAGATCGCCCAGAAAGGCCATTCGACGGCGAAGGTTGCCGTGGATGGCGTTGTTGGAAGTGTGCTATTTGTTTGATTGGCGGTAAGAGTTGCACCGGGGGGTGCCCAGCCACCATTGACGTTAAGGGACCACAGGTAGGAGTAACTGATAACCAGAGCAATCGTGCCGGCAACGTCAGCAACGATAAGTAGCCACAGTCCTAGGCGTGCTCGTCTAGCGATGGTTGTGATTGGCTCACCCGTTGTTGGGGAGACGGGCAGTGTCGAAGTGCTCACTTTGTACCCGCCTTCTCCGTGAGGTCTTCATCGATTGATTCGAGCTCGGCTTCATAGGGATCTGGAACACCGTAGTTATAGGGCCGCTCGGTTACGACAGGGAGTACTGGGAAGTTCTCCAGCGGCACCGGCGTTTCGGTCTGCCATTCGAGGGACTTGGATCCCCAAGGATTACTGGAGGCGATAACTCCCGAACGCCACGAAGTGATGATTGCCGACAGGAAGATCAACATTCCTATTCCAATGATGTATGCACCGATCGTTGAAATCCAATTAGAAAGATTGAATTGATCATCGAAGTCGAGTACCCGGCGGGGTTGACCCTGAAGCCCGGCGACAAACATTGAGATAAATGTGATCTGAAAACCGATAAAGGCGGTCCACAGGCCGATTGACCCTACCCGCTCGTCCAGGATTCGCCCCGTCATTTTGGGGAAGAAGAACGCAATTCCAGCCATGGCTCCAAATAGCCCTGCTCCCATAAGCATGAAGTGGAAGTGGGCAACCACGAACATGCTGCCGTGGAAATACTGGTCGGCTGGAACGTCGGAGAGATATACGCCGGTAACGCCACCAATCATCTTGTTGAAAATTACCGCGTACACCGCCATCAGTGGAAGTCGAGTCCATGCGGTTCCACGCCAGAAGGTGCCAATCGCAACGAGGACCAAGAAGCCCACCGGAATTGAAATCATTTCTGTCGACAGCATGAATGGGTAATTAGCGGCAGGGGCCCAACCTGTCATGTACATGTGGTGAGCCCAAACCAAGCCGCTCAATGCAACAACACCAACTATGCCGGCGACGGCAAAGTTAAATGAGAACAAAGGCTTGCGAAGGAAAACAGGCATCAGTTCGAGAGCCACCGCCATCGATGGAATCAGGATGACATAAACCTCAGGGTGACCGAGTAGCCAAAAAAGATTCTCATAAAGCCAGACGCTGCCACCATTCAGCGGATCAAAAAACGATGTGCTAAAGACTCGATCTGTCAGTCCCAAAATCTGTGCGTACTGGAAAAATGGGAATGCATAAAGCCCCATAACGGAGGCCGCAAAAATTCCGTAGACAAAAATTGGTGTGCGCGACCAGGTCATCCCTTTTGCGCGCATGGTTAAAATTGTGGTCATCAGGTTAACACTGGCAATTGCCGTTGAGATTGCGAAAATAATGATGGTCATTTGATAACCAAGCATTCCAACAGGCGCTTGGGATGCGAGAGGTTGATACACCGACCATCCGTCTTGAATTCCACCCATGAACATCGAGCTCACCAGCATGGGGACCGCCGCTACAAGAAGCCACACCGAGAGTGCGTTCAACCGCGGATACGCCATATCGCGGGCGCCGATCATCATGGGAACAATGAAGTTACCCAATGGGCCGCTAATGACGACGATCATGCCGATAATCATGGCAATTCCGTGTGTACCAATCATGCTGTTGTAGAAAGACGGGGTGAACAGAGAAGTCCAGGTCATACCGAGTTCTGTTCGAATCAACATGGCAAGCAAACCTGCGAATCCCAGGATGAACAGGGTGACTACCAAGTATTGGATTCCCACAACTTTGTGATCGGTTGTGTATTTCCAGTAGCGCTTGCGGCCCAGGTCTTTGCCAGCCATGTATTCGGCGTCCGCGTGGGTAATGTCTCGACCGACAACCCAACGCAGTGGACCAACGAATGCACCCATTCCGAGCATGAATCCCACAACCCAGCCGAGGAGGACTGCGAGATAAACATAGGTTGGTTCCATCGGGGCAAAGGAGGCATTTGACGCTGAACTAGGAGTAAGAATCGCGGTAACCCAACCGGCAACGGCGGCCAGGCCAATTCCACCGATCAGCCCGGTGCCAAAGTTCAGCCCTCTCATTACTCCACCAGCCGCACCATGCTGTGGCGGTTGGGGAACTTCGGCTCCAAACACTGTCTTCGTTTCTACCGCTGTATCAACACTCATGAGGTCTTCTTTCCTCCGCTTTCACGGACCCATGAATCGAAGGCGTCCTGTTCTAATACCTGAATTTGCGTTTGCATGAAGGCGTGGTGCATTCCGCACAACTCAGCACAACGAACATTGAAGGTACCCAATTTGTTCGCAGTTACACCGGTCTGAGTGATGGCACCTGGGTTCGCATCAATTTTGACACCCAGTTCGACAGCCCAAAAATTGTGAATCACGTCTTTGGAGGTGACATTAAAATACACGGGTCGATCCAGAGGCAAATACAAAATGTCTGACGTCAAACCGTTGTGTTCGGGGTACTCAAATGTCCACACCCATTGTTGTCCGGTGACATTTATAATCTCTGAACTTTTTTGACCCGGCTGTTCATCGGCTGAAATTGAGCCATATGAATTGGCTGTAATTTGAGCCAATTCAACTAGGCCCCAGACCACGAGAAACATCGCTAACAGCGAGGAAGCAACCGTCCACAAAATAACGCCGATTGTGTTGGTGCGAATCGCTGGGCTGTCCTGCATGGGAGGCTCGTCGCCGCTTATCTGCCGCCAGCCGATCAAGCTGTAGACCAGTACCGCGAACACGAAAGCCGTTATGGGAATTGACACCAACGTGAAAACAAAGACTGTTTGTTCAATGTCCTTCATGATCTCGGAGGCGGGAGCACCCGTTTGGTTCATCGCTGCCAGAAGCAACCAAGCCAGTGGCAAGAGCAGAAAACCGATCACCACCGTCAGAATCAAAATCTTGCGGGCATAAGGGCGCTGCAGCCACGATCGCACGCGTTCCATGGAAGGCGGACGGTTGGTCGGTGCTTCAGGTTCTTCGGGGATCAACGTGTCGGCGCTCATGCATCCACCACATCAAATGTTCCAGCCATCCAACCACGTGTTTGCATTGGCCCACCAAATTCTTGGTACAGGTCCCCACACGGGAACTCACAGTTCCACACATAACTTCCGGCATCTCCGGTCATAAAGGTGACACTGACGATTTGCGGGTCAACTGGGTAACCCATTTTGTCGGTTTTGGCATTTGCCTTGTTCATCGGTAGTGGGATTGACATGAAGAAATACGGCTGGGTGGATTCCGGGTACTGGTGCACGGTAAAGGTATGACCCACTTCATCGGGCTTAATCTCGGTTACTTCCTCGCCATTCCACTTCATGGTGCCATCAACGGTTCCATGAACTTTGGAGAAATAAGGGTTATAAATCTGGCCACCGCTGTCGTACTGGCGAAAGTGAATGGTGACCAGTGAGTTTGACGGCACCTGCAAACTCGTCGAAGGGTGATAAAACGGCTGGCCGGCAAGCAGGAGGTTATTTATGGGAGATTTCGTCTCTGGCTGAGGAACCTGCGAGGAACTATTGGGGTACACGTCTAAATAGAGTTCCGCATGTGGCATTTCTTCACCCGATGGAGCAGTCTTAGTTCCCACGACATTGGCTACCAGAACGGGCGGAGCCTCCTGCTGGACCGCGTTGAAAACCCCGACTCCCGCGACAATCGCTCCCCCGAGGAGCACGGTGAGGAATGTAACGAGAAACTTTTTCACACACACCCTTTCATCTCGAACATGAACACCAATGGTTAGATATCGACCGGTTAGATATCGACCCTGATAACGACCCTCATCGTTCGACCGACCCTAGCGCATCAGGAAGTTGATTTAGCCAAAAATAGACAAACTTTCTATGACATATGCGCTAATTTGCGGGAATCTGGATTCAACTAACCTGAGCCTATGCAGATAGTTCCACTTGGTCTTCCGTTTTGGGAGCCGGACTACTTTGCCTTGATTAACCTACTGGCTTTGGCCGCGCTCTATCTGTGGGCGGCAAACCGGGCCAAACGGATCACTGGCCAGTCGTGGTCAATTCTCAGAACCATTTCATTTCTCTGCGCAATCGCCATCATGATTGCCACCTACCTTGGTCCGTTTTCTGCTTGGTCACATGTCGCGTTTTGGCCCCACATGATGCAACACCTAGCGATCATGATGGTGGCCGGACCTTTGATTGTTCTCTCCAATCCGATCACCCTGACCTTCATCAACCTAGGACCTAACGGGCGCCGAAATGTTGTAAAGGTGCTGCGAAGCCGCGTCATGAAAGTGATTACCAATCCGTATTTTGGTTGGTCATTTTTTGCCTTCGTTCTATTGGGGACTCATGTAATTTTTGTTATGGAATGGATCCTCACCGATCACGACGCAATGATGTTTATCGAGCGGCCTGTTTTCTTGGCGGCGGCTCTCATGTTTTACTACCCACTTATCGGTAATGACCTGATTGCCAAGCGACCTGCTCCCAGCGTTCGTCTTGTTTCACTTGGATTAATGATGATCCCCGAAACAGTTCTCGGCATGGTGATTCACTTCGCTCCCATTCCCCTTTATCCCACCTACATTGAGGCCAGTGTCACGATCGGCCTAGATCCACTCACCGACCAGAAATTTGCCGGGGCACTTATGTGGGCACTCGGCATGGTGCTCGACGGATTCTGGATGATGCTTGCTGCACTGCAGTGGTGGAAAGATCAAGAAAAGGAAACCGACCAACTTGAACGCCAAGAGGCCATGAGAAACATTCCATGAAGAAACTAGCTCTCCTCCTCGTCCTCGCCGTATCGCTGTCCGGTTGCGGAAATTTCATGTCCTCCAGCAGTGACACGACAATCCAAATTAATGAAACTGATCTTGGAGGAGCTTCAGGGCAGCAGGAAACAGGTGCGGGAATGACTTTTATCGCGCGATCCGACCGAGAGCCAATCCCTGCTATCGCTGGCCTTGATCTCGACCTTGAACCAATCGCAATCACGGATTACTTGGGCGGGGTCACAGTCGTCAACGCGTGGGCAAGCTGGTGTGCTCCATGTGTTGAAGAAACGCCAGAATTGGTCGCAACATACAAGGCCACCAAGGACTTGGGTGTTCAATTTCTCGGATTAAACGTAAACGACGACCTTGAATCAGCTCGGAAATTTGCACAGGAAATCCCTTACCGGAGTATCGCCGACCCCGAAGGCCGCTTGCTGGCTCTGGTACCGGGTATTCCGCCGAATGGACTGCCCAGCACGCTAATCGTAGACAGGGACGGCCAGATAGCAGTTCGAATAATCGGGCCGGTCGAAGAAGGGGTCCTTACCGCACTGATCACTGAAGTGGCAGCGGAAAAAAGGGCCCAGTGATATACCTTTCCCATGTTTGACATGTCTGAAGCCACCTACACCGAAGTGATGCTTAACGTTGCTAAGGGATTTGAAATTATCGCGACCCTCGTTATCGCATTTGGTTTAATTTGGGCCGCATACTTCTCTGTTCGAACACTCGTCCGCACCAAAAAAGGCGACATCGCCTATAAAGCGATGCGTCAAACATTCGGTGGTGCACTTTTGCTCGGTTTGGAAATTCTTGTAGCTGGTGACCTCATTCGAACTGTCGCCGTGGAGCCGAACCTCGACAATGTACTTGTCCTGGGCATCATCGTCCTTATTCGAACCCTTTTGAGTTTCAGTATTGAAGTCGAGATCGACGGTGTACTTCCTTGGCGTAAAGCGTTTGTTAGTGGGGCTACCGTAATGAGTCAAGCAAAACGAAAAGCCGATTCGGTCGAGTCTGCATAGGCCACCTTTTCAGTTATTCTTTCGCCATGTTTACAGGTTTCAAGGAATTCATCACAAAAGGCAACGTAATCGATGTTGCGGTTGGCTTTGTAGCCGGCGCAGCTTTCACAGCATTGATCTCGGGGGTTACCGGGGCGATCATCACTCCGCTGATTGGGTTGATCTCCGGGGGCGGAGTTGACGCAGGTGTCATAACTGTCAATGGACAGGTTTTCGATGTCACCGCCGTGATTAATGCGATCATCACGTTTATATTGACGATGGCCGTCCTTTACTTCGTTTTTGTCTCCCCCATGAATCGTTGGAGGGAACGAAACCAAAAAGACGAAGAAGTATCCGCTCCTGTAACGGATATTGAACTACTCACTGAGATTCGAGACCTGATCAAAAGAAATATCGCCTAGCCTGCGCTCAGAGTTTTAACCGTTATGCGATTAGCCCAGCCGCGGTAGCGCGATGAACAAGTTCAGCGCGACGATGAGTGGAAAAGCCTCAAGGACGAAAAAATCCTTCTGGGTAATGGCATCTTCGCAACTGTCTAGACTTGAACCATGATCAGCCCGCCCGGAGCCTCACAGTTCGGCCTCAGATTGACAATTGCATTCCGGGATTCGCAGGGCAACACAGCGGAACTGCTCGGAGTCCTGCAGGGTAAATACACGATTCAAACGCGCGATGGTTCTCTGGCAACCTTTGATCCTGACTCAATTACGCACTGGCGCGTGGTTGCAGAAGTCAACGCTAAAGCAGGTTTCGGTGCACCACTGAGTATGCGAATTCGTGAGCTTGAAGCGGCCGCGGCCACCACCTGGCCAGCCGATGTCACAGAGGAGTGCGGTAAGTGGCTTCTCCGTGCATCCAAAGATAACCCTTTTCTTCAGAATTCTGCATTACCGACCGGAGCTAGGCCTTTCGGTGAACCCGGAATGGAAATTGAACCGACCGTACGCAAAGTTGAAGAGTTCTACCAAGAAAATTCGTTGCCACCCGCAATAACTGTTCCCTTGCCGGCATACACCCAACTTGATGAATACCTCGAAACACAGGGCTGGAACGTTGCGGCCGAATTCAACTTCATGGTGATTGATACCAGCGATCTTCAACCATCAATGCCGCACCGACAGTTCACCACCAAGATTTCCCAGGAGCCGACTAACGAATGGTTTACAATACAAGGGAAAACATTGAGTGAAAACTTGCGCCGATACCCCGCACATTACTTAACAATTCTTATCGATGGTCAGAGCGTTGCCAGCGGACGAATTGCCTTCAATAGCGGCTGGGGTGTAATTACGCACGTCTTCGTAACGAGTGAGCATCGCCGTCAAGGAATTGGTCGGCTGATTGTGCATGGGTTAGAAGATACGGCCCGCGAGCAAAATTGCAACAAACTCGCCCTCCAAGTCGACTCAAACGACTCCCCTGCTGTGTCACTGTGCAAATCGCTGCGTTTTCGACTCCACCACCGTGATCGGTGTCGCGTACCAATGACGCATGGAGTCCCCATCTCATAAATTAAGGTGTTGACTCGGCAATCCCTTTGATCGCGGAAAGCGTTTTCGGGATTCCATCGAGTGCCTGCTGTGTGCGGTCAGCGATCCGGGCGGGCGCCTGATCCCCGTATTTTTCACCAAACATTGTGATTCCCTCGGGGAGCAACTCCCACGATTCAGTGAGTACCGTCATAGCATCAACTTCGGGAAGAGCATCAACTTCGGTAAGGGTGTATCCCCACCGAACGAATTTGCCACCGACCACCCAGGCGAACTCCCGACCAGGTTCGGCGCTCACAACCTGTGACCGGGTTTCCCAGGTCCGGTCCGGTAACTCATTGCGTCCGGTGAACCATGCACCCTCAACGCCTGCGCTTTCCTCGTCATCCCACCAGCATGAAGTGCAGACCGGGCTCCACTCACCTGTCCGCGTGATGTCAGAAACAATGCTGTACACCGTCTGAGCTGACGCCTTGATTGTGACGGACTCTTGGTAGGTGTACATATTTTTTTCACTCATGGTGCCATCTTGACAGAAAAACTTGTCAGAGACTTGCGTACATTCAAGGCTATTCCTTTACTAGTGCGATCGCCTCGATCTCAACCATGAGTCCCGCAAGCGCCAGAGAGCGAACTTCCACCGTGGTGTCTGCTGGGTAGGGCGGGGTGAAAAAACGTTGACGTAACTCGATAATTCGAGGAAAAAACGACATATCCGTCATAAAAATTGTCACCTTTACCACGCTGTTCAGGTCACTTCCGCCGGCCCTGAGCACTGCCTCGAGGTTGGAAAAAACCTGTTCGGCTTGGGCGTCAAAGTCTTCAAGCCCCACCACGTTGCCGTCGTCGTCGAGTGCCGCCTGCCCTGATACGAACAGAAAATCGCCTACACGGATCGCTTGCGAGTAGTAGTACGCATGTCTATTCGTTTCCTTGCCTGTCGAGACCTGCTCAAGTTCGCTCAAGTGAGCCCCCTTCTTCGTTTGACCCAGAAGATTCTAGGACCACGGATGATCCATTTCGACATTTTTCACAGGCGGCCCGGTATCCATCAGGGGACCATGCGTGACCGGCGAACGCCCCCGAGTCGAATGCCTGCCAGACCCCACACCGTGCACACGCCCGACCGTCGACGGGGTGAAACGGGGTCTCGCTATCACATGCCCAACACACATAAATATCATACTTCGGTACTATTGACACTCGATGCCATTAGGTTCAAAATTGGCTCATAATTCAATAATTAAACGCGCCTGTGGACCCTGACGCGCATTCAATTACTAAGAGAGAAACGGTGTATTTTATGAAAACCAAGGCAGCCGTCATGTGGGGAGAAACAGGCGAATTCGAGATCACGGAACTAGAACTTGACCCACCGAAAGACAATGAGGTCTTGGTCCGATTCGATTATGCGGGTCTGTGTCACACTGACGAACACATGCGCAATGGCGACCTTGCGTTCACGCCACCCATGGTTGGTGGTCATGAAGGAACGGGCATCATTGAGGAAGTCGGCCCTGGGGTCAAAAACCTTAAAGCCGGTGACCACTTTGTAACTTCGTGGATGCCCTCGTGCGGCACATGTCAATACTGCATCTCCGGACACACCAACCTATGTGACAACGGTCAATTTCTTCTTGCCGGCACCATGCTTGATGGAACCCAGCGCCTACACGCCCGAGGACAGAGCATGGGCGCGGTCGATCTTCTTGGTACCTTCTCGCAGTGGAACGTGATTCCCGACGCATGCATTGTCAAATTAGAAGACCATATTCCGCTCGACGTTGTGGCAATTACAGCCTGCGGGGTGCCGACCGGATTCGGTTCCGCGATCTACGCCGCAAATACGCGGCCCGGTCAGGTGATCGTTGTTTATGGCATCGGCGGAATCGGGATCAATGCGGTTCAGGGGGCAGCCCTCGCCGGGGCGGTAATGGTGGTTGCCGTTGATCCAGTCGAGTTCAAGCGCACCACAGCTCTGTCAATGGGTGCAACACATGCTTTTGCCAGTGCTGAAGAAGCCCACGAGTTTGTTTGGAACGAGACCCGCGGCAATGGCGCACACGCAGCGATCATCACAGTGGGACTAGCCGACCAAAAAGTGGTCACGGATGCGTTTGCAATCGTGCGAAAGGGAGGCACGGTTGTTCTCACTTCCGTATCAAACCCGAACCTCATGTTGCAGATTCCCGGCCTCGAGCTCACCCTCTATGAGAAAAAACTCGTGGGAAGTCTCTTCGGATCGGGCAATCCGCACCTTGACATCCGAAAGATCATTGATCTTTACATGGCGGGCCAAATCAAACTCGATGAACTCATCACCTCGAGATACTCCCTCGAACAAGTCAATGAGGGCTACGACGACATGCTCGCAGGTAAAAACATTCGCGGGCTCCTCGAGATCGCACACTAGTTCCGAAGGGCACGGCCGATCCTTGCAACATCGGGGTCGGTCGCGTTCAATATTTCGTTGATCAGCAATTCGCTGGTGCTCTCAGACATGCCACCCGCACCAAAGCACCACTTCGCCTTGTCCACAACGGCTGATTCGGGCATCGACCTACGCGACCCTCCAAGGACATCGTCAATCTCAACAACTTGCACAGCGCCACCGACACTTCGAACGGTGATCCGGGCCGGGTAACGGTCAGGAAAGCCACTGTCAACCCACGGACGGTACTCCACTCGTTCGGCTACAGCCACAATCTCCGATTCACCCACACCAACAAACAGGTCAGGCATTGATCTGCGACCCAATAGTGTCGCCGCTGTAACGTAGGGCAGACTCCAACGAGCCTCATGAGCATTTCTAACATGCTGGCGCGCAGCCCACGGCTCCGCGATGATGTCAATCACTTCAACAGGAACATCGCATGTCACCAACTCAATATCTGCTGCGACTAGGCCACCTTTGACAACTTGCTCCGCCGCCTCAACGAATGGGTGGATGTAATGACAACAAGCGATCCCCTTAAATGCAGTGCCAGGCAGATGCCACTTTGTGCCGATATCAGCGGCGTAGTCCTCGAAGCGTTGTGCCGCCTCATGGTCATCGCCATAGATCGCGAAGAACCCCCGGGTCCCATCAAAGACGCCAGTGGGCCCAGTGATACCCAAGGATGCCAGTTCGAAAGACATGATGCCCGAGTGAGCAGCCCAACCCGGCTGCATGGCCTTGGTGGTGTCACCGTGATCAAGGAACGCAAAATTACCAGCAGGGGTGCTACCAGCAATGCCCAATGCATTTGCCAGAAGTGTCGAGTCCGATCCGTGTAAGAGGGCGGTAACAACTGCGGCACCGAATGGGCCAACCGTCGAAGTGGTTTGAAAACCGTTGGCCTGAATCGAGCCTTGTGAGGCCATTCCCATTCGGATCATCAGTTCCCAGCCCATAGTGAACGCTGCCAGTAAATCTGTGCCCGAGGCACGCACATCTTCAGCGACAGCAAGTGCAGTGGGCGCCACCACGCTGGATCCGTGGACGATAGATGCTCCGTGTGTGTCATCAAACTCCAAAGAATGAATCAGCGTTCCATTGATCAGCGCTGACACGGATGAAGAAGCGTACGCTGCGGAGTTGAAGACGGACGCGCGATGCCCACTGTTCTCTTGCGCAGGATTAGCCAGCCCGCTCACTTTGGTAACGGGGCCAACCACCGATGCGGCAAACCCCACTCCAATTGCATCCAAAAAATGAAGTCGTGCTGAGGCTGTCACGTGCTCTGGAACCTCACGCCCAGCTCGCGAAATAATTTCAGCAATGTCATGTGTGTTCAACGAGCAACCGCCACATCAAAAAATGAGGACCACTGCTCGGAGTCGTTCCCAGAGTCTTCGACAAGGCTGCGGGCTACCGCTGCAAAACCAGGAGCAATTTCATGGGTTACCCGTTCAACTTTTTCCAACACCTGATCCACGCCAAGGGGCCTATCCGGTCCCCCAATTGCACTGAGGCATTCTTCGGTGAACTCCGTGCCATCGTTCATTCGGACCGTAACTCTGGCCGGGCGGTCATGTGGCGGGTGTAGGTCACCATCAAAGGGCAACAGCCTTATCCGCTGCCGCAGGGAATCGACACGTTCATCAAAAAGAGCGTCACGGGCAAACGCAGGCAGTCCTGCATTTCGATGCGCGATTACTGTGGCAACCGCATGCGGTACCGAAAACTTCCCACCAAGGCTGGTTTGGGGCGAACGGTTAGCGAGGGCAAAGCCCAGCGGATGAACCTCGACGAGGATCTCTTCGATGTCCTCAGGGCGTTGACCAATCAGGTCCCGATCCACAATGCTCAGAGTTGCTTCCACAGAGCTGTGGGCGTACTGACAGCAAGGGTAAGCCTTGTGGTAGCCGTGCTCAATCGCCCAACCCTGAATGCCATAAAGCAATTCATCTTCACTCACCTGATATCCAAGTCCGCCATGCAAACTTTCATATGCACTGTCTGTGCTGCCAAGGATGCCCGCGCTGGCAAGGTCCGCGGCAACAAATCCCAACATTGCGCCGGCTCCAGCCCACGCATTTCGCACTTCGTGACCGTCTAGGGCATGCTGGTACGGCCCGGCAAGTGTCATCGTGGCTGCCACCTGGATTACCTGTTGGAAGGAAGTTGATTCGCACTTTCGAAGGCTGGCAACAGCTGAGGCAGCGCCCAGTGAAGAGAAGACCGCGTGCGGGTGCAACACCAACGATGCAGTGGGCCGATACAGCCTCGCATGTGCGGTCGATACTTCGTACCCCACGACAACGGCCCGAAGAACCTGAGCAATGTCAGCGCCACTTGACTCAGCCTCCGCCATGGCCGCTGGCAGCGCATAAAGGCCGCCGTGACACGTGGCCGGGCGATACCCCTCGTCAAGTTCGTCCCAATCGGCAGCGGTCGCGTTTACCAAAGCAGCATTTGCCCGAGCCAGTTTGGACCCCAAGACCGTGCGCGCCTCGCCACCCGCGGATCGTTCACGTTGGTTTTCGTCGAGCCTTGCAACCTGTTCTGCACCGCTACCTGCAATCATCGCCGCAAGGTCATCAACGAGCACCAACGCGCTGCGCTGTCTGATTTCTGGCTCGAGCGCAATTTCCCCGGTGGAAAGTCCACTCACCCGTTGGGCAAGATCACTCAACCAAATGTCGTGCCCTTCCGGAGTCATGCGGATACCGCAGCTCGTCCTGCAATGCGACCGAGGCCGATGGCGCTTAGAAGCCCATTCCCCGATGAATAGCCGTCGGCGCCCGTGGCCCCACTGACTCCAGCTGCGACACCTCCCACCGCGAAGAGTCCTTGGATTGGTCGGTCACCCGCGCCTAAAACTCGACCTTCAGTGTCAACTGCAAGCCCGCCTTGCGTATGGAAGATCCCGGGAACAACTCGCGACACCATTAAAGGCGACTGAAGTGGGGCGATTCCGAAATCACGTCTTTGGAAAGGATCAGCGCTATCCCCAGCAGCGGCCGACTGGTATTCGGCAAGAGTCCGTTCGAGTGAATGAACCGGAATGCCCAAAGCTTCGGCGAGATCGGCTGCGCTCGCATACGAACGGACACCACCCATGTCGACTAGTTCGGCATACTCCGATTCGCGACATGCAAGATCTCTGATGCGTTCGTCACACAGGACATAAAAGGGCGCCACTCCCTTAATAATTCTGGTTGTGAATCCCGAATACCCGACACTTTCATCCCCGAGACGGTTACCCGTGGAATCAATGATGATCCCACCCATCTCGATTGTCGTCCACGACAGGATTGAACCATGCGGGTAGGCCACGGCCGCGTATCCCTGATACGCCGTGGCATTAGCGAGGTGCCCGCCTAATTCAAGGCCCCATTCGATGCCCTCTCCCGTGGAGCCGTGAGCGCCGAAGTATTCGGTACCCATGGCCTCTGGTAACCAAGTGCGGATGAGCGCGGGGTTTGCACCAAAGCCATTCGACGCAAGAATGACCGCGCGTGCACGAATTTGCTGGGTTTCAACCCGTTCCCCCGAAATCACCACACCTTCCACACACCCGTCCTCTACAAGGAGACTGCTTACCGGACTGTTTGTGATCACGTCGATATTTGCTGCGCGACATGCGGCTACTAGATCATCGGTAAGGTCTGCGCCTCGTCTGGACTCTGGCGCATGCAATCGGTGCACGGTGTGACCTACGTGCTTGTAATCAGTGACAAGACTCAGCGAAACGTTGTGACTTTCAGTCAACCAATCAATGAGCTCTGCGGAAGACTCGGCCAATTGACGAAGGACCTCCTCATTTTCATGCGGACCGCTTTGCCTGAGTAAGTCAGCGACCATTCGTTCCGGGGAATCTTGCACACCTGCAGCCTTCTGGAGTTTGGAGCCCGCTGCGGGAATCGAACCTGTCGACAGGGCCGTGTTTCCACCGGGTGAATCGGACTTTTCGAAGACCACAACGGAGGCCCCCGCATCGGATGCGGCAAGAGCGGCAGCAAGTCCACCACCACCTGCGCCAACTACAACAACATCAACGTCTACGTCATTCATTTCGATTAACTCTTTTCAATAGCGTGTCAAGATTCTTTTACACAAGAAATGTTTACGTTGGCCGTGCGCGCGAAATGCGTAACGCGCATTTAAGAAGTCGGTACCTTCGCCATCAGGCCGCCATCAACGAGCAAACTTGCACCTGTAACGAACGCTGCATCTTCCGAAGCAAGGAATGAAATTGTGCCGGCAACATCAGCTGGTGTCCCCATGCGTCCCAAGGGCGCGGACATCGCAGCACCGCGAGCAACAGCCTCGGGGTCGTCTTGAGCATCGAAATAGCCTTGAAGATTCGGAGTGAGAATGAAACCTGGGCAGACCGCATTGACTCGAATTCCAACGGACGCACCATCGAGGGCCATGGCCTTTGTCAAAGCAAGTACCGCACCCTTGGATGCGACGTATGCCGCGTCCTGCGGAAAAGCTGCGAAAGACGCCGTCGATGCAACCATCACGATGCTGCCACCACCAGCTTTCATTGCCGGCCACAGATGCTTGTTCACCAGATAAATACTTTTGAGATTGACGTCAAACTGACTGTCCCATTCTTCAACGGTGAGTTCGTCCAAGGCCCCGACAATTGTTTGGCCTGCGGAATGAACAACGACACTGGGCGATCCGACCTGCGCGAGCAAGGCAGGAAGTGCGGTGTCGACGTCGGCCTTTATGGTCACGTCGAGCGGTAACACCGTGGTCGGACTCGCACACTTCGCCGCAACAGACTCGAGCGCCTCGCGCCTGCGCCCGACCAGAACCACATGCGCGCCCTCCGCGGACAGTCGGTAAGCCGTAGCCTCACCAATGCCAGAACCTGCACCCGTGACAATGGCAACTTGATTACTGAACCTCATCTGTGACTCCAATCTCGAGAGTTCGATTCATCTGCGAAAAGCAGACACGTTACATAGGAAGTGCAGGCTCGCCCGCAGTCCAGCCACCATCGACAGGAAGCACGACACCCGTGATTGCCGATGCGCGCGGACTTGCAAGGAAAACGATCGCTTCAGCCATTTCAGATGGCTGGAAGATTCGACCGAGGGGCACTCTGCGGGAAACGGCGGCATCGAGTTCCGGCGTCATTTGACCCATGGCCATCGGGGTAGCAGTAAAGCCGGGACATACGGCGTTGACCCGGATGCCCTCGGCAGCCCAATCGATAGCCGATGCGCGGGTCAAAGCGGCGACAGCACCCTTGGATGCAGAGTAGGCGGATTGACTAGGCAGACAAACAAGGGCCGCCTGAGATGCCACGTTCACGATCGCGCCATGTGATGACTGCGACATCAATGGGTAGACCGCCTGACTCGTGTTTACAACTCCCATAACGTTCACGGAGAAATTTCGCTGAAAGTCATCCGGGTTTACCTCTTGTAGCGGGAGATTGGCGGTGATAACTCCAGCGCAGTTAACAAGAACGTCAACTCGCCCAAATTTTTCCCGCACCTGCTCTGCCGCAGCACGAACCGCTACCGAATCGCTTACATCAACCGGACCTGCGGATGCGGTACCGGTCAAATCCCAGGCAACCACGTTGGCCCCACGATCTTCAAAGGCGGTAACACATGCTTCACCAATTCCGGATGCCGCACCTGTTACGACTACGACGAAACCTTCAAGTTCTTTCATGGTGTGCTCCTTTTTTTAATGTAGTACTTCATTGATTTGGGAGTTAGTTCAGGCTGTTTCTGCATTCGGATAGTCGGTGTAGCCTTTTTCTGTTCCGAAATAAAAAGTGTCCTCATCCCACGGCGCGAGTGGTAATGAATTTCGCCAACGTGTGACCAGATCAGGGTTGGATATAAAAAGACGCCCCACGCTGACACAGTCAGCAACTTTGTCAACGATCAGTTGATTCAGGACGTCAAACTCGCTGGATCCTTGATACCCAGTATTAACCATGTAAACGCTGTTCCAGATCGCCCGCAATTGATCGTGCAGCGGTGTGGGTCGTCCTCGGAGCGTGTGAAGGTAACTCAGGCCCAGTCCATCAAGTTGCCGTACTAGTTCAACGTATGTCTCCTCATTATTTGTGTCATGCATGTCGTTGAACTTCCCACCAGGGGAGAGACGCAGCCCGAGTCGATTCCCACCGATCCGGTCGGCGACAGCCGTGACGAGTTCGACAACGAATCGACCCAGCCCCGACACACTCCCGCCGTATTCGTCAGTGCGCCGATTTGTGTGTGAGGATAAAAACTGGTGGAGGAGATAACCATTGGCTCCGTGCAATTCCACTCCATCAAGGCCTGCAGCGATGGCGCGTTCGGCTGAGTCGGCAAAGTCGGTAATCACCGACTCAATATCCGATGTGGACATCTCTAACGGCACCTCGGCGGGGACCATTTCGCCAGTAGCGGTTGCGACATCCATTTCGGCTCGAACCGCACTCGGCGCCATGATCTGTCGCCCTGACGGGAGAAGAGACGAGTGCCCTATGCGCCCCGTGTGCATCAGTTGAAGGTAGATCAAACCGCCTTCACCGTGCACAGCGTCAGCGATCTGTTTCCAGGCAGCCTGTTGTTCGTCTGAGTGCAATCCCGGTGTCCCGGCGTACCCACGCCCTGTCTCAGAAGGCTGGGTTGCCTCGGTGATGATCAGGCCCGCTCCAGCTCTCTGCCGGTAATATTCGACGGCGAAAGGGGAGGGAACGCCGTTCTCATCCGCACGGTTGCGGGTCATGGGGGCCATCGCAATTCGATTGCGCATCACGGCGCTTCCAAGTGTGAGTGGGTCAAAGAGGTTGGGCACGTTAGACCTGTCCGTTACCAGAAACCGAGTTTTCATTTTCATGAATTGTCTGCATCACATTTGCGTACGCGTGGTTGATGTGGTCGCGCATTGCGACCCGTGCTCCGTCGGCGTTGCGAGCGATCAACTGCTCAATGAGAAATTGATGCTCTTGAACCGCCTTTCGGGCACGCTCAGCTGTTGCCCCCGATCGCGAACGCGCAAGGCGAAGTTCGCCATTAATCAGATCCAGCATGTGCGAGATACGATCATTTTGGGAGAACCGAGCCACTAAACGGTGCAGATCGATCTGATCAGGATAGGCCGCATTTTCCTGCTCATTAACGTAAGCACTCGTTTCGTCTTGCATCACGAGAAGCATCCTGATTCCTTCATCATCAATGCGCATTGCAGCAAGCGCTGCAGCCTCTGACTCAAGCCCCGCCCTCACTTCGAAAAGTTGACGAAGTTCTTGGAAATCCAAACTGCGTACAAATGCCCCACGGTGCATCTCCATTACGACCAGGCCGTCGCGCGCCAAACGTTGCATCGCCTCCCGAACGGGACCCCTGCTTACCCCAAGTTCACGCGCGATCTCAACCTCATTGAGTCTGGATCCCGGAGACTTTTCACCCCGGACAATCTGGTGTCGCAGGGTGACCTCAACCTGATTGGCCAGACTCGCCTTGCTGATATCGATGACTGACTCGTTAAGCACAGTTTCCCCTATTCATCCACACTAGATCCCCCTACTCAACCGCACCGAGTCCTGCTATTCATCCACACTGACGATGACGGTCTTGACCTCCGTAAAGTAGTTGAGTACCTCGTGTCCCATCTCGCGACCCCAACCAGACTCTTTATATCCACCGAATGGCAGGGCCGGGTCAAAAACGCCGTAGCAGTTTGCCCACACTGTGCCCGCACGCAATCGAGCGGCAACGTTATGCACCGTTGAAACATCATTGGACCAAATGCCAGCCGCCAGACCAAAACGAGTGTCATTCGCTAAAGCTACGACTTCATCTGTGTCCCGGAATTTGGTTGCAACCACAACAGGGCCGAAGATTTCCTCTTGAATGATCGTGGAATCCGGTGCGGCGTCAGTGAAAATCGTTGGTGCGACAAAGTAGCCCCTGTCACCGACCCGAACTCCACCGGTTATGGCCTTCGCCCCTTCGGCGACACCGGTTGAGAGGTAGCCACTGACGCGCTCGAAGTGCTCCAAACTCGCCAATGGACCAATCTCACTCGTTGGATCGAAACCGTCTCCGACCTTGATACCTTCGGCCATTGTCTTCAGGCCACCCACGAACTCGTCGAAGATATCTTCGTGTACGTAAAGACGTGAGCCGGCCGCACAAGCTTGGCCTGCGTTAAAGAAAATACCGTCCTTTGATCCTGCTATTGCTTTTTCCAAGTTGGCATCGGGGAAAATAATATTGGCGCTCTTACCCCCCAATTCCAAGGTCAGCTTCTTGAGGTTGCCCTGGGCCGCCTGCATAATGCGACGACCTGTGGCTGTGGATCCGGTAAAGGAAACCTTGTCGACGTCGGGGTGCGCGGTCAGGGCAGCGCCGGCAGTTGGTCCAAAGCCTGGAACAACGTTGAGCACACCGGGTGGGATTCCCGCTTCCAAGGCAAGCTCAGCAAGTGCAAGAGCCGAGAGGGGTGTTTGCTCAGCAGGTTTGAGTACCACGGTATTTCCCGCGGCAAGTGCGGGTGCGACCTTCCATGCGGTGATCACCAATGGGAAGTTCCACGGCACGATCAAGCCAACAACGCCGATTGCTTCGCGACGCGTGTACGAGTGGTAATTACCCGGAGCCGAGATGGGAATCGTGTTTCCCTCGATCTTGGTGGCCCAGCCGGACATGTAATGGAACAGTCCTGCAGCCGATGGAATGTCACTGACCTCGGCCAACCAATATGGTTTTCCCTGATCAAGCGTCTCGATTGTTGCCAATTCCTTCGCATTCTCCAACAGAAGATCGCCCAGGCGCCACAATGCGGCTGCTCGCTTGGCCGGGGTCATGGTGCGCCATGGACCACTGTCAAATGCCCTGCGTGCTGCAGCTACGGCCCGATCAACATCTGCTTCCTTCGCCTCGGAAACCTTGGTGATCACTTCTCCCGTTGATGGATTGATGCTGTCGAATTCCGCGCCGTCAAGTGCATCGACGAATTGGCCATCGATGAACAATCTGGTGTGTTTGATGCTCTTGGCTGCCTGCGTTGAAATATCTATGCTCATGATCTGAGAACTCCCTTAGCCTTGTGGTTGATTAAATGAACGAGGATTAGTGGTCGTGGACGAGTACGCCGCGGATGTTGGCGCCTGAATGCATGTCAGCGAAGCCCTGATTGATTTCATCTAATGAGTATGTGCGCGTGACCAGCGGGTCGAGTTTGATCGAACCATCGACGTACATCTGTAGTAACCGAGGAATGTCGACGCTGGGATTGCAGTCTCCGTACATGACACCCTTGATGGACTTGGCAAAGTTAGTGAGATCCTGCGGACTGACCGACAGACTCCTGTCGTAGGACCCTACGGAAACAAGAATGCAAATGCCCGCCTTTCCCACTCGGTCAAAGACCGCGCCCAATATCTCACCGTCGACACGACCGACTGTAATAATCGCCGAGTCAACACCCTGCCCGTTGGTAAGTGAATCAATTCGGGACTGTGCCTCTTCCAACGAGGCAAATGTGTCTGTGGCACCGAACTCAGGGGCGCGATCACGCTTGTACTGAACTGGGTCCACCACGATGATGTGGTCGGCTCCAGCGTGACGGGCTCCTTGGACCGCATTCATGCCCACGCCACCTGCGCCGACGATCAATACGACATCGCCGGGGCGTACCTTCGCACCGTTCACCGCCGCGCCATATCCAGTCGCCACACCACACGAGACTAAGCAGGCAAGCTCAAATGGGATATCTTCAGGAAGCTTTACCGTCTGTGTTTCGTGACATACGAGATAGTTCGAAAAAGTACCCAAACGAGTTACCCCACCAATCCCGGCACCTGAGTCCGCTAAGTGGAACCGAGGTGTTCCATCCATCGCAAGACCATGCTCCATGCCGGCACCGTTATTGCAGATGTAGGACTGGCCGCGAGCGCAGTATCGGCACGTTCCACACGAGGGGATAAAAAGCGTCGCAACGTGATCTCCTGGTTTGACCCGCGTCACTTTGGAACCTACGCGCTCAACAATTCCGGCGCCTTCGTGGCCGCCGATCATGGGCAGCGTGACAGGAATGTCTCCCGTGACAAAGTGATCATCGGAATGGCAGAGTCCACTGGCCATGACCTTAATCAATACTTCATTCTCGCCAGGTTCATCCAGTTCGAGATCTTCAACCTTCCAGTCCTCGCCAATTGCGTGAATAACAGCACCCTTAGCCTTCATGGTCTTCACCGTGCCCTTTCGTCGTTCTGTTGGTCGTGTACCGATGGGTCGTTTTGGATTAGTTTTGTTTAATTAGTGAGGCTGACGTGGATTGCGGCCGGCTGTTTTAGCCGGCCCCGGCTTGTCGTTCGCTACGCGAGCGAACAATCTTGGAAAGAACGACAGCAATAACGAGCGCTCCACCGTAGAAGAGTTGTTGAACGAATTGCTGGAGTCCTAGTAATTGCAGTCCGGTAATACCTGTGGCCAGGAAATACACAGCGATCACGGTGCCCCATGCGTTGAATCGCCCGATACTTAACACAGTTGATCCGAGGAAGACCGCCGCGAAAGCGGGGAGCAGAAAGGCCTGGCCTGCAGTGGGATCGGCGCTACCAGTGGTGCCCACAAAAACCGCGCCTGCAATACCTGCCACAAATGCAGAGGCGATCAGGGACGTCCAGCGCGTACGGCCAACTGGAACGCCATTGAGTCGTGCAACTTCAGGGTTTTGTCCCACGAAGAGCAGTCTCTGTCCGAAAGCTGTGTATTGAAAGATGTACCACACCACAAAGCAGAGTGCGAGCGCGTAATAAACGTCAACCGGAATAGCGAGAAATGGCTTTGCCAAAACGAAGTCGGACAGGCTTCGATCTACACCGACCGTCGTGCGCGCATTAGAGATCCAGTAAGTCAGACCCACAACAACAGTTCCGATGCCGAGAGTCACGATAAACGGGTCAATTCCAAACTTCACCACGATGAAACCATTGACAACGCCAACCAGGCTTGCGGCGAAGACTGCGACAAGAACAGCCACCCAAATTGATAATCCCCATTGGACGTTTCCAATTGCCACAATCACAGCGGAGAAGTTCATAGTCGAGGCCACGGATAGGTCGTAAACACCTGCCCGCATCGGGATCAGCAATCCGAGGGCAAGAATGAGCAGAACCGCCTGAGAACCGAGCATATTTGAAATATTCGCCGACGTAAGGAACGTGTCGGGGAGCAGAATGCCGAAGAAAATAATCAGCACGATCCAAACGCCAATTAACGCGAAGCGTTCCAGATCTAGGCCCTTTCGCTTCGGCTTTTGCAATCCAGCCTCTGTCGTATTCGCCTTGTTGTTGGTCATGCGGCCTCCTCGGCATAGATCGCGGCTGCTAGCGCGTCCTTTGTTATTTCCTGACCGACGATCTCTCCTCGGATTCTCCCTTGGCTCAAAATGAGAACGCGATCCGCGATCTCAACGAGTTGCTCGTAATCGGACGTGGCGCAAACGACACCCATACCCTTTTCATCAACTGCACTTCGGATTAACCTAAAGATGTCCATTCGAGCTCCAATATCAACACCTTGAGTCGGTTCATTGAGGAGCATCAGTTGCGGTTCTTGATCGAGCCATTTCCCCATCAGGGCTTTTTGCTGGTTCCCCCCGCTGAGGTTGCCAAATAGTGCGTCAACGTTGTCGGGTACCACTCGAAGTTCGCGACATACACTCGCCATTCTTTGTCGAAGTTGACGCCATTTGATTCGCCAACCCTTGGACTGCGTACTAAGCGAGGGTAGGGCCATGTTTTCTAGAACCGTCAAGGAAAGTGCACCACCCTGTCCTTTTCGATCTGCTGGGATAAGTACCACCCCGCGGTTCATCATCGAGTCCGGAGCAGGCTTTCGAACATCCGCACCATAAACGAGAATCGAACCCCCTTCAAGTTTTCGAGAACCGTAAATCAAATCCGTGATTTCCTCAAAACCAGATCCCGCAAGACCTGTCAAACCTACGACTTCGCCTTTGCGAACATCGAAACTAACGTCGACCGCCCTGTGCCCCTTCAACCCACTAGTGGACAAAACAAGCTGTGCGCTTTCATCTGTGGCTGTGAAGGTGCGCGAAATATGTTCGAAACGTCCACCCAAAATCATTTCCACGATTTGCTCACGAGTGGAGTCATTGGTAACGCGACTGCCCGCATTCTTTCCATCACGCAGCACAGAAACTCGATCGGTGATCGTAAGAACTTCATCGATGTCGTGAGAGACAAAGAGCACCGACGAACCTTGATCCTTCAAACGACGCATCATGACGAAAAGTTGATCAACCTCGTGCTTAGGCAAGAAAACAGTGGGTTCGTCGAGAATGAGGAGAGTCGCTCCGGCATTGCCGGCCTGCACGTATTCCTCTTGCGAACTTATTGCGCGCACAATCGCGACAAGCGCGCGCTGCACTGGATAGAGAGCGTCAATGGGAGCGTCAAGACTTATGTCGAGCTCGTACCGATCGAGTAAACCCTGCACGCGATCTCGTTCAAGGCGCCAATTAATCCGCGTTAGGCCGCGGTTTTCAGTCTGAGCATCAAGAACCATATGTTCGAGCACCGACGCATTAGGAACTTGACCAAGATCTTGGTGGACGAAGCCCACTCCTTTATGACGCAAACCGCCCGCACCGAAAGGTGTATTTACTTGCTGACCGTGAATCCAGAAGTCGCCAGCGTCAGGCTCATGAAAACCAGCAAGAATTTTAATGATAGTCGATTTTCCGGATCCGTTCGCGCCAAGTAATCCGTGGATTTCGCCGGGCATAATGTCCAGATCAACGTCCTTCAGTGCGACGCTTCCTCCAAAGTGCTTGGAAACGCCACGAATGGACAACAAAGCCCCTGGAGTGAAGGCCCCTGCAGTGGGGGTGTCAAAGACACCCCCACTGTTGGAGTCCGCTGTGTGCGGATCGATCATCCGAGACCCCAAAGCTGCAGGTAAGCAGCTGGGT
Source organism: Candidatus Nanopelagicales bacterium (assembly GCA_017854795.1). Classification (GTDB taxonomy): domain Bacteria; phylum Actinomycetota; class Actinomycetes; order S36-B12; family S36-B12; genus UBA4592. The sequence continues at coordinate 41,204 of JAFMHB010000001.1, read as the reverse complement.
ACTCGTCGCCGAAGCCCTTATTGACCTCGGGTGGATTACCAGTCTCGGCTACGTTCGATGCATTAATCGCACGGATCGGGCCTGAGGCTTTGGGTGTTGGCGGAACATTCAACATGGCGCGGAACGCGGTGTCGATGTTCACGTAAGCGACCCAGTCTGGGTTTTCAGCGATGTCTACTCGTACGACACCGTCCGGGATCAACGCCATCACGGCTGGGGTGCCGTTGAAGGTGTAGATACCGATGTTGCGATCTGGTGCAGCCTGCTCGATACCTGGTGCTGCGAAGAGCGCCATCGAGTCATAGATCGGCAACACAGTGTTGATGCCGGCGTCTGCGATCAATGCCGACTGGACTGCAGGCTGGATGTCCGTTGCCCATTTTGTCACTGGGGAGTTAATGACTGTCGCTGTAGATCCTGCAGGTGCACCGGAAGCGATAACAGACTGAATGGTTTCAACCATGCCTGCTGACGGACCAGTTTCTGAGGCTTCGATCACAAGTGCGTTCAAAGGCTCTCCACCAAGATCGGCGATAGCACAGTATGTCATCAGCGCAGCTGATTCATTGAACGGAGCAAATGCCTCGTATGTGATACCTGGGACGGATTCGCCGGTCGAATCTGTGACGTGAACTGGGATGACCGGTACTCCTGCAGCCAACGCCTCTTCAAGCTGAGGTGCGAGCGTCTCGGGCAGTGGTCCGTTCAACAAGATTGCACCAGCTTTGGCATTGATAGCCTGCTGGAAACCCTGCTGGTAAGAGGTCTGGGTGCCATCTGATGGGAAGGTGACGAGCTCTACGCCGGCCTTCTCAGCAACGCCACGCATGGCTTCTTCGCCAACCTGATAGAACTCCAACTTGCTGTCAATTGGAATACTGTAGATCGTCTTGCCTGCAAGTGGCGTGACATCAATCGGTTCACCAATGTCGGTTGTGGCTGGGATTGCCTTGCCCGCATCGCAGACGGCTTGAGCTGCTGCAACAAGATCGGCCGTACCGTCGGCGGTCTCGCTAGCACTCTCTTCGACAGCTGTGGCTTCGGCTGTCGTTTCTGTCGTCGTATCTGAATCACTGCTACAGGCGACCAGGGTGAGTGCTGATCCTGCAGCAATCACCGCAATTGCCAACTTTCTTACTCTCATTCGATTCTCCGGATCTCTTTCGGGGGGGGGAACTGACCGAACTTCGCTAGCGATCGACCAGATTGGGGTTGGCGACCAGATCCTCATAGATCCGAGAAACAGATCGCCGTTGGAACATTTCGATCAGGTCATCGGGGTATCCGATGTACTGATCGGTATCAACATGGATTCGATCTTCGAACCTGATCTCATCCATCGCCTGATCACAGTCGTGTCCCGCAGCAATTGCTGCCGCCACTTTCTGGACCACTTCTCTTCCCTGGGCGCGATAGCGTTCGATCGCCGAACGATCAGCGACATCACCGTGACCAGGAACGAGAATTTCGAAATCGAAGGCCTCTACGGCTTCGAGTGCAGAGAACCAGTCAGCTACCCTGGAATCCTGAAATGAGGGGAGACCTGCCTCACAGAAAATATCTCCCGAAAAAAGTACATGTTCTTGTGGGCAATAGGCCAACAGGCTGTTCGCGGTATGACCCGGCTGAAAAGACAACTCCAAACTTAAATCGCCAACATGCAAAGTCATCTCGTTGATAAAAACTACGTCAGGGATACGCACCTTGTAGTCACCCATGAGCGGCAAAGCTTCAGGATCAATGCGGGCCATCAGATTTTGTAAATATTCATCCGACGGTGCTTCCTCGATCAGTCGCTTTCGCGTTCCCGCGTGAGAAACGATCTCCCCCGGCATCCAGAAATTGCCAATAGTGTGATCGGGGTGGTGGTCGGTGTTTACGACAAAACGAAGCCTGCCATGTTCTTGCGCTTCGCGCGCCAACTCGATTGCATCGGTTGGCCGGTGCGGCGAGTCCACAAGGATGTTGCCTTCCGAGCCCACAATCAGCGAGTTGTTGCTGCCCAGGTTGCTCGTTTCAACGAACACGCGCGGTGTGATGCGCTCAAGAGCCATGACGTCAGTCCTTTCCTAATTCTTCGAAGGTACCGAGAAATCCCGGAAGGTTCTCCACACGGCCGGGTGCAAAGACTTCAATGAATTCCGCTTCACCGTGAATGCTCTCGCCAGAGTGCTCAACACCTCGCGGAATGATGACAACATCACCGTCGACGAGCACCATGTCCTGATCACCGACCATGAGACGGATAGTCCCCTTCACCATGACCATCGCTTGCTCGGCGTCATTGTGGGCATGACTTGGCAGGGTCGTGGGGTGAACCCAGCGGATCAAGTTGACCCCCATCTCGCGACCAAGCACCGCACGCCGAAAGTTGTTAGGTGCGTTTACCTGCTCGGGAAGTTCACTCCAGTTTGCCTGTAGTTTCATGATTTTTCCCCGTAGCCCAACGAGCGCAGCGAAGCGATCAACTCGGAGGTTGATGTGACATCTGCATATTTTTGCGCCATGTCGAAAAGATTTACCTTATGAACTGTTTCACTGCGGTCGTAAACCGCGTCAAATGGAACGGTAACGCGAAAATTATTGGCAAAAGCATCAACGACCGTCGAACGTACGCAGCCACTTGTGCTGCACCCGGTAATAATGAGTGAGTCGACACCAAGTCCGATCAGGTAACTAATTAGTGGCGTCCCGAAAAAAGCGCTGGGGTGCTTCTTGGGCAGCATGATGTCCTGCTCCAACGGGGCCACCTCGGGCGGGAACTCGTAACCCTTTGCCGCAACTCCCATGATGGAAGGCACCTTGGCGCCCAAAACCCCCGAGTCATACGAAAGTTTTGGTGCCACATGTGGGTACAAAACAGGAATGCCGGCAGATCGGGAGAAGGCCAGCAATTCCGCAATGTGATCAACGGCAGTCCACCCGACATCACCACATGCTGTGGAGTAGTCCTCGACCGCCTCGTCAAAGGGCTTCGGTGTATTTCCCAAAGTTCGGTACTGAACGTCGATGATGAGGAGCGCAGGGTTCGAACCCATACCAACGGGGTGACCAAAGCCTGCGCGGGCATACCGCCGCTCGTCGTCTGGGGTGATCACACCGCTCCACAACTCGCTCATGCGATCGCATCCAATGCGGCGCGTCCACTGTGCTCGCGGTGAAGGAATTTGCCTGTGGCGCTCGGCAGAATCGCACCATTGGCGAAGGTTGACTCTCCGCCGCGGATTGTTCGGGCGACAACTCCTTCAACGTGCCAGCCCTCCCACGGCGTGTACTCGGCACCTGAGAGTTGCGTTGCCGCGGTGATGTCGGCCTGCCCTGACAAATCGACCAAGGTCAAGTCAGCGTCCGAGCCGACGTGAATCACACCCTTCTTCGGGTAAAGACCGAAAAGTTGGGCGGGTCGGGTGCTGGTCAGATACGCGATTCGCTCCAATGGCAGGTTCCGCTTGTGGTACCCCTCGGAGATGAGCAGGGGCAATAGGTTTTGCATTCCAGGAAAGCCGGCAGACGCTGTCATGATGTCTTTTTCCTTGAACGATTTGTGACGTGGCACATGGTCGGAGCCGATTGTGTCCACCAGGCCATCAGCAACTGCAGACCACAGTGCATCCAGATCGTGTCGCGGACGTAGTGGAGGATTCACTTTGCCGTAGGTGCCACACGGGGCGTTGATGTCCAGAGTTAAGTAATGAGGGCAGGTTTCCACGAAAAGATCCGGGTGGCTCTGCTGACCTTGTCGAAGGACATCGAGTGAGAGACCGCTAGTCGTATGGACGGCGTAGACGCTTGCGCCGGTCACCTTGGCAAGGAACGAAAGGCGGTGCAGTGCTTCAGCCTCAACGTAATCGGGGCGACCAAGATTCCACGCATCAAGGTCATTTACGCCTTCAGGTCTACCCAACGCTCGCAAGCGCCAGACGAGTTCAATATTTTCCGCGTGTGGATCGAGCATGGCACCGTTGCGCTCGGCTGCCTCAAGCAGGTCGAACATAAATCCATCATCATTTCCGGGAAGATCAAGGTACTTACCTTCATCGCCTCGAAAATTCATAAAGAATTTAAAGGAGCTAACTCCCAAATCCCGGACGTAATCTGGCATCGACTCAAGTTGGTCGCGGGTGACTACGCAAAAGTGGAAACCAAAATCCACGGCCGAATCAGCTTCCATCGCGGCTTTGGCAATGGGGAAAACTTCTTCATATGGCTGTGGGGTCATTAGGTAGGCAATGAGTGTGGTGATTCCGCCTGCCGCTGCCGATTGGGTTTCGCGCGCAACGTCTTCGGCGCTCTGGGGGTAGGTGATATTCGGTCCCAAATGCACATGGGGGTCCACGAGTCCCGGGAATACGTGAAGGCCTGTGGCGTCAATCTCCTCCGTGGCAACTGTGGGGTCCGTGCGAGGAACAACACCCGTGATCTTTCCACCGTCCACCAGAATATCTAGATCCCGAGGACCATCGGAGAGAACAACGCTCGCATTGCGAATTCGAAGATCGATGGTGCTCATGGCGTCACCTCGACCGCGTACTTTCGTTCCAGCATGTCGAAGTACGGCTTGCCAACTCCGCTTTGGCGTTCTTCCCAGGTAGACATGTGATCAAGTACCGCGGCGGTTGAGCCGACTCGCTGTATCTCCTGAAGTACGTCTCGAACTGACTTCTGTGCGCTGCGAAGAGCCGCATTAGCAAAAAGCACCAATGTGAATCCCAGTTCCGCCAGTTCCTGCGCCGACTGGACGGGGGTCTTGCCTCCCTCAACCATGTTGGCGATTAGTGGGACGTCGAATGACTTGCCCACAATTGCAAGTTCGTCGGTTGATTCTGGAGCCTCGATGAAGATGACATCGGCACCGGCCTCCTGGTAAGCGTGTCCACGATCCACCGCCTCTTCAAGAGTGCTCACGGCCCGTGCATCAGTGCGGGCAATAATGAGTAGGTCCTGTGATTGCCTCGTGTCTACAGCCGCCTTGATCTTTGCGACCATCTCATTTGCAGGAATCACCGCCTTGCCATCGAAGTGCCCACATTTTTTGGGAAACACCTGGTCTTCTAATTGAAGTGCAGATGCCCCGGCCCGCTCCATTAATTTCACAGTCCGCACAACGTTGACCGCATTGCCGAACCCGGTATCAATGTCGACCACGAGGGGAAGGTCAACCGCGTCAGCCAGGAGTGCGACATGATCCCGCAGTTCCGTGAGTGTGACCAACCCAATGTCGGGGACTCCCAATCGGGAATTCGCCAGCCCTGCACCCGTGACATAAACGGCCTCGAATCCGAGGTCCTGAATGATTCGAGCGGACAAAGCGTCGTAGGCCCCGGGCAGCAGGAATGCCCGACTTGCAGAGTGAGCGTCTCTGACAAGAGTCTTAAGGCTAGACACCGGTGTTCCTTTCGTCGAAGTTTACGTGGGGGTTTTTTTCTGGTTGTGAATCATGCTTCCAATTGAGTCGGAACCTTTGTTTAAATGTCGACAGAACCGATACTCTCCCGCGTTATTCGGCGAGTGTGAAGGATCCATTGAGTTGGACCAATGCCTGATCAGCGGTCGTAACGGCCGATATGAGGGCACCCGTAGTGAAATCTTGCGCCTGCACCACTGTTAACAGGTCGATCTCTTGCCACGTCACAACCCAAATTCCATCTCGCACATGTGTTGCTTGGTAATCGCATGTCTCTTCTTTACCGCTCAGACTGCCCTTCGTTACAACGAAACTCACTTCCGTATCTGAGTAGGTTAAATCAGCTGCAAAAGGACCAAAAGGGCCATCGGTCCCAAAGTCGATGGTCATTGAGCGACCCAATGCTGGGTACTTCTCTGACATGCGTGAACTCCTTATTTCGGCGATGTCCCTAGTCAAGGATGCAGATCGTCAACTGTCAACAGTTGTTATCGAATTGTTACTGCTAATCCGGTTTAGTCTCGATTGACCTAAATTGTGGGGTCGAGCAGAACTTTGCCGAAATTGCTTCGGCTCGCGATCATCGTGTGGGCTTCCGCCGCTTGGGATAGGGGCAAAACAGCGTGGATGTGCGGGTCGAATACTCCACGACCCAACAGTTCGAATACTTGGCGTAATTCAGAACGGGACTGAGAATGAGTTGAGATGTAGGTGATGTGTCGACGGAAGAATTCGATAACGTCAAACTGCACGACTTCACCGCCATGTGCCCCAATAGTCACCAGGCGAGCATTTGGTCGCATGGCCTTCATTGAGTCACTGAAGGCCCTCCCACCGACCATATCGAATACGACATCTACGCCCTTGCCGCCGGTGGAATCCAGGGCGAATTCGACGAAATCTGTCGTGTTGTGATTGATCACTGCATCGGCTCCTGCATCGAGAGCCTTGCTTATCTTTTCATCTGAGCCAACTGTCCCGAGAACAACAGCGCCTGCAGCCTTGGCAATCTGCAGTCCGGCAGTGCCCACACCGCTGCCAATAGAGTGAATGAGAACGGTTTCACCCAAGCGGACTTGTGCGCGCGTCGTTAACGCATGCCAGGAACTCCCGTACGTAACGATGCTGGCGGCCGCATCTACAAAGGAAACGGAGTCGGGAATGGGAATGCACAGCGAAGCTGGCACGACTATCCGCTCAGCGTAAGTCCCTGGTATTTGCTCCCCCAAGAGGCCTCGCCGAGGGCAAAACATTTCCCGTCCGGAAAGACACTCTTCACACTGGTCGCAGGTTTTGATGTAGGACAATGCCACCCGGTCTCCGACCTTCACCGAACCAACATTTGGACCCACTTCAGCCACAATTCCTGCGCCTTCTAGCCCCGGAGTGTGCGGAAGTGTGATGTCGAACCGGGAAGTGCCATCACGGACATCGAGGTCAACGTGATTGATACCAATGGCTTGAAGGTCGACCAGTACTTCGAAGGGACCTGCCACCGGATCCGGTACTTCACGTACCGTGAGAACTTCTGGACCGCCATATGTGTCAAATTGAACTGCGCGCATTTTTCACTCCCTGGGTAGAGGAAGATTTTGACCGGCTGCCGCCAAATTGTCAACAGTATTCACTTTCGATGGGCGTGAACCCCAGGGAGACGAACCTTGGGAAGTCGAATTTTCGGCAGTAACGGTGCAAATTTCCGTGCCCGGAGCGAGTTCGCAATAACCCCAGAGCCGTAACTCGCGTCGTCGACAAGCCGCAGAACCGTGTAGCGAACCGGGTCTAGGTAGCGTTCACGAGTGACCCATTCAAGTGCAATCGGTGCAAGCATGGTGATAGCCGCTACTCGAGCTGGTCGAGATTTGGGTACTAGTGCGAGTGCGACCGCACCAACCGGCCACCACTCTCGGCGCAACAAATGTCCAATTGATGCAGAGTCGGCCAGCAGACCTTGACCCACGACCCTCCCTGCGAGCAGGCTTCCTCGCGGAATCGATCGCATGGAGGCAGCCAAAGCGACGGTCGCGGCAGCAGCCACAGACGTTGCTAGGACGGGCCTGCCAAGAGTTAGCAAAGCTAGGATCCCGACATTCCACGCAGAAAGACGTGCGGGTGCGAGATTCCCCGGGTGCCGGACTTCAAGGTCGGGCGCCGACGTCCCGTATTGGAACCTACGCGCCAACCACTGTTGGGGATTTGTTCTTATCTCATGGTGAACGATAACTTCTGGGTCGTAGCAAACATGCCATCCGGATTCGACCAATTTCCATATGAGATCAACGTCTTCACCCACGCGCAGACTCTCGTCAAATCCCACGAACGCGGAACGCCGAACAATGAGAGCTGCCGACGGAATAAAACCCAGACGCGAGCCAGGGCGAACAAGCTCGGCCCGTACCCCCATGTCAAGGGATGAGCGCGTGCGCTCGTAACGCTCGATCACACCTGAAGAAAGTTCACGACCCAAAACCCGTGGAGCTACGACCGCCACCGAGGGGTCATCGAAGTGATGGAGCATCGAGTTTGGCCAGCCAGCGGGGGCAGTGCAATCAGAATCAATGAAGGCCACAAACTCGCCCTCGGACTCACGAAATCCTGCATTCCGAGCGCCTGCCGGACCAATATTTACTGGGAGTGAAATAAGCCTGAAACCGCTTCGGCGGACAACCCCGGCAATTGCGGTGCCATCAACGGACCCGTCATCGACGACCGTGACATCTGAGCCCGATAGTGAAGCTAGGCACCGTTCCAATAGATCAGGACGGTCCATTGCCGGAACAACGCTCCCGCAGGCCCTCCCACTGTTGGCCCGACCTGGCAAAAGAAAAGCAAATCCCCTATCAATCAACTCACGGTAGACGGCCAAATCTTGGGCACTTGTGGCGGAACGACCGTAGGGGCCTTGCCTGTGAATATCAAGCACGATGTCCCGGGTGGTAGCCGACAGTCGACTAATTCTCCATGGAGATCCGCCCACAAGAACTGCTCCACCACCCCACACGATGGTTCGAGGGTCAAGCCGCACAGAAGCACCCATGGGAAGCCTTCGATCTACCGGCGGGTGGGTGTGGGAAGGCAAAGTGTGATCACTCACGGAGAACCATTAATTGACCCAATCCTTCAAAGACCCTTTCGAGTTCGTCCTCAAGGGATGGACCGTCTGAACCCAGCCACGACTCATATGCACTCAGTGCGAGCGCAAGGCCAACGTGGCCCGCAGTCACAGGGATAACCGAGCTTTGGTTCTGGTCGAGTCGATCTGCCACGAATTCTTCGATTACCCGCCGCCACTGTTGGTAACGAATTGCCGAGTGCGCCTGAAGTTCGGGTGTTCGCAAGATGAGAGCCATCCGTTCGCGATGATGGTCAATAACTTGGCCATCGAAGCGATTAAAGTCAACGATTCCCCGATATACGGCCTCGAACACCGGCATATCGGCGGGCATCTCGTGCAAGGTCTCCGCGAATCGTGCAAGGCTGTCATCAAACTGACCCCACAGGATGTCGTTCTTGGATGGGTAGTAGCGAAAGATCGTTCGCTTGCCCACTCCGACCGCCTGCGCTATGTGCTCAAGTGTTGTCCCGGCAAAACCCCGCCGGGCAAAGAGATCAAAGGCCGCAACTTCTATCTCAGCATGGGTGGTTGCTGGCGGTCTTCCGATCATGGTTTTGGCTCACATTCTTATTTGATCCAACACTATCAGCCAATGATGTGCCGATTTCCCAATAAGACTCTTGACATTTGGCGCTGAGTGCCATTAATCTTCCAACAGCGCGATAACCTCAAATTTCGCGTCGAAAAATTCTATCGAGAAAGGAACACAGACATGAATACCGACACCAACACAGAAATTGAAACCAATGTGGTGGAACCAGAAGGGGTAACCGTCGAAACACTCATTGAAGACGTGTCCATCGATGGCATGTGCGGCGTCTACTAAATCTGCGCCGCGACACCTTTTATGACCACGCTGGTTTCAATCGAACTCGATGAATCGTGGGTTCTTGCCCCCGATGTTGCCTTAAGGCCAGAGCCTTTTGGCGCACTTGCCTATCATTTTGGCACGCGAAGGTTGACCTTTCTTAAGCAAAAAGCGCTCGTCACAGTAGTAAATAGTCTCAATGCCCAGACATTGGTCAGGCAAGCGCTTGAGGGCGCGCACGTTCCCGAAGAACAGTGGCCTGCATTTCTCAAGGCACTTGGATCTCTGGCCTCCACCGGCATGATCACCCGTTGCGACGAAAGGAAAGTCTCATGACATCCGTTATGCACTCCCGCCCTCAAGGTGGCTCACTGGTCGAGCAATTTGAATACGGCCTCGATGCACCGATTTGCCTTACATGGGAGCTCACTTACGCCTGCAACCTCGCGTGCGTGCATTGCCTTTCCTCCTCGGGCCGACGCGATCCTCGTGAACTTTCCACCGAGCAATGCGAAGCAATAATCGATGAACTTCAGGCAATGCAAGTGTTCTATGTCAATATTGGAGGTGGCGAGCCCACCATCCGCCCTGATTTCTGGCACCTTCTCAGCTACGCGGTCGACCATCAGGTGGGCGTAAAATTTTCTACCAACGGAGTGCGAATTACTCCCGAACGTGCAGCCTTTCTCGCATCGACGGATTATGTTGATGTGCAAATCTCCCTCGACGGCGCAACGGCGGAAGTCAATGATCGAGTCAGGGGCAAGGGCTCCTATCAAATGGCAATACAAGCACTGGACAATTTATCCGCGGCAGGATTCAAAGACGCAAAAATCTCCGTTGTTGTCACGCGCGAAAACGTAAGCCAACTTGACTTGTTCAAAGAACTTGCAGACCACCACGGTGCGACGCTTCGCCTTACGCGGCTACGACCATCCGGGCGCGGAGCCGACGTGTGGTCAGAATTGCACCCAACTGCCGAGCAACAACGTGAGTTGTACAACTGGCTACTTGTCGCGGGAGAATCAGTTCTCACCGGTGATTCATTCTTTCACCTTGCAGGCTACGGCGAGTCGCTCCCGGGCCTGAATCTTTGTGGCGCTGGACGAGTCGTGTGTCTCATCGACCCCATTGGTGACGTGTACGCCTGCCCTTTCGCGATTCACGATCAATTCCTTGCTGGCAATGTTCTCTCACCTAATGGATTTTCCGGCGTCTGGCAAACCTCGGAACTATTTCAAGAACTTCGCTCACCCCAGACCTCCGGCGCCTGCACAAAGTGTGAATTTTTTGATGCATGTCGCGGGGGTTGCATGGCCGCAAAATTCTTCACAGGTCTCCCGCTTGACGGCCCTGATCCCGAGTGTGTGCAGGGCTACAGCGAGCAGGCTCTACTTCAGGTGGGAAGAACTATTCCATCCGCGAGTCAAGATCACTCACGGACAGCGGCACCGCGCGGAATCGGCGAGAACCTATTGCAAATCGGCTCGTTCACTCCTGCCGCGCCACCCAGCCGCGCATGTGCTGAAGATCCACTCGCCGGGTTTGACTTCCCTGCCAACTTAACCACCTAAATAACTCAACTACCGCACTAACCTGAATCCACGAAAGGCTCCTAATGGCCAACACTTGGTTTGAGACTGTCGCTGAAGCCCAGCGCCGCGCTGAAAAAAAACTACCTTCATCCGTTTACAGCGCACTGCTGGCCGGATCCGAAAAGGGAGTCTCCTACGCGGACAACACGCAGGCATTCTCCGAACTCGGACTTGCCCCGCACGTTGCCGGGCTGCACGCCAAACGTGATTTGGCAACTAACGTGATGGGCCAGAACATCTCGATGCCTTTATTCATCTCCCCCACCGGCGTCCAGGCGGTGCATCCTCAAGGTGAATTAGCTGTCGCCCGGGCTGCTGCTTCGCGCGGCACAGCGGTAAGTCTGAGTTCGTTTGGTAGCAAGCCGCTCGAGGCAGTTGTTGAGCAAAACCCACAGACATTTTTTCAGATGTACTGGATGGGGACCAGAGACACCATGCTTAAGCGAATTGAAAAGGCGCGGATTGATGGGGCAAAAGGATTGATCCTCACCCTTGATTGGTCCTTTACCTACGGTCGGGATTGGGGTAGCCCGGTTATTCCGGAGAAAATTGGGTTGAGTGCCATGGTGCAATTCGCACCCCAGGTAATTCGACGCCCCCGCTGGCTTATGGAGTTCGCACTCGGTGGTGGAATTCCCGATCTCACCACTCCTAACCTGATGAACGACCAGGGAGTATCTCCCACATTCTTCGGGGCCTATGCAGAGTGGATGCAAACCCCTCCCGCCACCTGGGAAGACATAGCGTGGCTGCGCTCCCAGTGGGAGGGCCCTTTCCTTCTAAAGGGAATCTGTCGAGTTGACGACGCCAAAGCTGCCGTGCAGGCCGGGTTCTCCGCCATTTCAGTCTCCAACCATGGAGGCAACAACATCGACACGACGCCCGCACCAATCAGAGTCTTGCCATCAATCGTGACCGCCGTCGGCGATGAAATTGAGGTCGTCATGGATGGTGGGATTAGACGGGGCAGTGACGTTATTAAAGCCGTCGCCCTCGGCGCTCGCTCTGTGATGATTGGCCGCGCCTACCTCTGGGCACTCGCAGCCAATGGACAGGCGGGTGTGGAAAATGTCCTTGACATCATGCGCAACGGGATGGATGCGACGCTCTATGGCCTCGGCCATTCTTCAATTCACGACCTCACTCCAGAAGACGTGATCGTTCCCCCCGGTTTCACTCGTACATTGGGTGCTTAAGTAGTTCCTATGGCTGTGTCATGTCATTTGTCAGAGTTAACGTGGACCGCTGTTCCTGATCACCCGCTGGTCTTGGTACCAATCGGATCAACAGAACAACATGGTCCGCACCTACCCTTTGACACAGACACGGCCATTGCTTCCGCAGCAGCAGCAGCATGCGCTTCTCACCTATCCGATGAGCACGGCATCCCGGTCGTTGTTGCCCCTGCCATCGCTTACGGCTCTAGTGGCGAGCACCAAATGTTTCCCGGAACGATCTCTATTGGGCACGAGGCATTGAGGGTACTGCTGATTGAGGTTGTGCGTTCCCTTTCCCATTGGGCTGGACGAGTGGTGTTTGTCAATGGTCACGGAGGGAACGTCGCTACCGTGACCGATGTTGTCAACCAAATGATTCTCGAGCAACATCAGGTTGCGTGGGTTCCCTGCGCATTTGAAGGTGCAACCGATGCCCACGCCGGTCGCGATGAAACTTCGGTCATGCTGTTCCTTGAACCAAACCGGGTCGACATGGACCGCGCAGTCACGGGTAATACAGCAAACCTGAGTGAACTCCTGCCCGCACTAATGGCATCGGGGGTGCGGGCCGTTTCCGAGTCGGGGGTACTCGGAGATCCATTACAGGCGAGCGCATCTGCTGGTGAACACCTATTCACCGGCCTCGTCGATGACCTCTGCGAACGAATACTCGGCAACTCGGTCAGCCCCAGCGGGAAACTCGCAAGGCCCGCAGCATCGGCTGCGAAATCCGCCGAACAATCTTCTAGACTCTCCAAGTCATGACGAATCACATTGAGCGGGTGGCGCTGGTCACCGGGGCGGCGCGTGGAATTGGGCGCGCCACCGTCGAAGCACTGTGCAGCGATGGCTTCAGAGTGCTAGCTATCGATTCATGCGTGGGCAGCGAAACATCAGATTATGCGGGTGTTGCGTACTCATTGGCCGAGACAGACGAACTCATGAGTCTGCAAGATGAGCACCCAGGTCAAGTGATTGCACGAGTTGTTGACGTCCGTGATCGCGCAAAAATGATTGAAGTCGCCGACCTGGCTGTCAGCACATTCGGGCGACTTGATGCAGCCGTGGCCGCAGCCGCGGTGATCAGTGGAGGGGAAGCACTCTGGCAAACGCCAGAAACCCACGTCAAAACTCTGCTCGACATTGATGTGATCGGAGTGTGGAACACAGCGGCCGCTGTGATTCCACACATGCTCAACGGCCCCGATCCAAGTGGATGTCGATTCGTCGGCATCGCCTCGGTAGCCGGGACACGTGGGCTTCACCGATTGGCAGCGTATTCAATGGCAAAGCATGCTGTCGTAGGTCTTGTCCGCGGACTGGCCGCCGACCTCGTTGGCACAGGCGTCACCGCGGTAGCTGTCTCCCCCGGTTCCACACAAACCCCCATGCTTACCGCAACTGCTGAAATATATGGAATAGGCGACCCACAAGAGTTTGCATCTGCACAACTGGTACAACGATTACTCCAGCCATCCGAGATTGCGAAAACAATTGCTTTCTGTTGTTCATTGGATGGCGCTTCATTGAATGGTTCAGTGGTCGAGGCTCACGGTGGTTTCACTCGATAAGACTTTGAGTTAGCCCTGCCACTTGTACTGGGCAGCCTTATTACCGTTTCGGAGAGGGCTCTCGGCACGGGACTACCGCAAGATTCCTGTGCCCGCCTGGGCCAAGGTCACTCACTCCGACCAAAAAGCAAGTAAGTCCGGGTAGTTGCTCGTGGCGTACACCCTGCAATTGTGCGAGAACCTGAAAGAGTGTCACCGTGCTTGAACTACCTTTGCCATTACTTATCATGACCGTGGTGGGCATAGTTGCCTTCGCCGCCTCCGGTGCCGTCGCAGGTGCGCGAGCTGGCATGGACTGGTTGGGAGTCTCGACATTAGCCGCTGTCACCGCAATTGGTGGTGGGACTTTGAGAGACCTTCTTATCACCGAAACCCCTGGTTGGTTGGTCGACTTCTGGCCCACGGTGATTCTGATTGCGATTACGGTTGTGGTGGTCTGGATTGCAGCGCGAGTTTTTCCTTGGCAACGTCACAGAGCTTGGATGGGACACGTATTTCTCTTCACCGACGCCATTGGACTAGCGGCTTTCACAATCGTGGGTACCGACATAGCTCGTGATGCAGGATTTTCTTACGGACCCGCTGTTGTTCTTGGTGTAATTAGTGGAATTGCCGGCGGAATTATCCGCGACATAATCGCGGGAATTCGCATCTCGATTTTCGATGGCGAGGTTTACGCATTAGCCGCGGTCGCCGGTTCCGTGGCATTCCTCCTCACCCAAAGTTTCGGTGACTGGGTTCCATTCCTAGTCGGCGTTTCCGTCACCCTCATTATTCGACTCGGTGCCGTCACTCTCGGCTGGCAGGTACCCACCCTGCCCACTCAGGTTTCGGACGCTCGGGACGACTAACCGCGAAGATTATGTAGCCGAGTTAAATCCTCGCGGCATGGCCATTAGCCACTGATGGGTGTGGACATGATTCAGCCGTGCAGGAATCAGCAGGTGTGCGAGAGCGCCGCCTGAGGGAGGTGTTGGTGCTCACTGGGATCGATGGCCTCAATGTTCGCAACGAACTTATTGGTATCGATCTTGGTGCCATTCACCCAAGTTGCCTGCACGTTCACCTGCTCGGTGAGTTTGTCTGAATCAACCGCGTACGGATCGGCAGAGAGTTGAACCAGGTCGGCGAGCTTGCCAACCTTGATAGATCCCAGATCTTGATCGCGGAAAAGCTGACGAGCTGCATTAATTGTGTGCGCACGGAATGCATCATGAAGACTTACCTGCTGCTTCGGGCCATGTACTTGGCCCGATGCGCTTCGACGAGTGGTCATGGCTTGAATATTTAAAAGAGGGATCGGTGGGCTGACAAATCCGTCGTTGTGGAAGGTGACCAACGCACCCGAACGGAAGGCATCCCCTGCCCGCATCCATTGGCTGCCGATCTCGGGAGGGAACATCTGCCCATCTAGGAGATCACCCCAATAGATGAACTGCGCAGGGAGCATCGAGATGGTCACCCCTAGTGCGGCCGCACGTTCAAACTGATCTCCTCGAGCGGCACCGACGTGTTCAACGCGCCAGCGGTGATCCAAACCCATCAGGTTGTTTGTGACCAATGCATGCTCATATGCATCGAGCACGATGTCGAGTCCAACGTCGCCATTTACATGGAAGGCGAATTGCCAACCCTGTGCTGCGTGCGTAGCAAGCACCTGATCGAGTTCGGCTCTCGTGTAATTCATCATGGCCTCTCCCCCCGGACCCAGGGGGATCTGTGCATGCTGAACAACGGGCGAATCCAGGTATGGGAATGAGGCGGCGATGGTACCCACCCAAGGCGATCCGTCAGCCCACAACTTGATGCCCTGCTTCCACAGCATCGATGGGTTCGGTGAGGTGATCTTTTCACCGCAGTCCGATTCAATTGACATGTGGTAGAGCGCGATGCGAATTGGGCTGTTGGTGACGCTCACGCATGCTGAATACGCCGCCAACATGTCGCCCTTAAATGTGTGCTCGGAAGTCATGGTTATTCCGTTGCTCGACATCTCTGCCAGCCATCGCGCTACCGATAACAACGGATGCGGGATTGCAATTGCAAACACCTTGTTTGCCGCCATCAATGTTGCTGCCGTCTCGTAGGCGCGCCCGTTCGACGTACCATCGGGGTTGCGACCAAAATGTGAACCGACCGGGTCGGCTGGGGGCTTGTTATCCGTCCAGCCATTTAATGTGAATACCGCAGTGTTGAAGTAGCTCTCGTGCCCTGAGTTATCAATAACGATCACGGGCCGCGACGGGAAGAATGCATCGAGGTCAGTGTTATTCAACTCAGGCGCTCCTTGAAGCAGCCGATCAAGGCCGGCGAATACTAATGCCTGCCCTGCAGGAGTTGAGGCATCGAGTTGCTTCCACAAGGCCTGCACATCGGCGTAGGTCGGGTATCCCACGTACGGTGCAATCCAATGCGCAGGTGCCTGGGTCACTAAGCCACTTAGTGCTGGGTGGTTGTGTGGATCAACAAAACCAGGCATCAGCACATCTGTTCCCAGATCGGTCACCGCAACACCTGGCGCAGTCGCCTGCACAACAGCGAGCGTTCCAACCGCCGTGATCACCCCCGTTGAGGTGTCAATGGCAATCGCCTCTGCTCGCGGGAGTTCATCTTCCATCGTGATGATGGATGCAGCTTTAAGAATCAGATCAGTTGCCATGTTCATCCTTTCCCGATGGGCGGTGGTATCACACCTTCCCATACTCGCTCGACTCAAAGTCTATGGTCTTTGTTCCCTTGAACTGGAAAACTAAAGAAAATCCATGGTTGACCAAACTCGCCTGCGACCACACGCTTTATGTGGGATATTAAATGGATACTCGACGAGACACTGTCAACGATCACCTGTGGCATGTCCTCTTGGACAGTTGACCCAGAGGATGCACTGTGGCCTTCGAATTTCCACCTTCGAATTTCCACCTTCAATGCCGCAGGCCTCACCTCCAACACCCCGATCAGGAAATCTCGCTTGCAATGCACCTGGAGTTGAGCATTCGGTTATGCACTAAGTTCTTCACACACCCTCGGCCCCGGGGGTGTGTGCATAACCCCTTTTTGTGGGGGAATTCGAAACGCCATTTTGCCCATCAACTGTCCAATGTGAAAATTTCTTGCCCAAATATGAAAACTGTATGAACGCTCTCGCAGCACACACGCGCCGCCACCAGTGAAATCCCGGTACCACGCGTTGGTCGCGTCAAGTTGACTCGAACTCCAGTAGTGAAAGGAAACACTGGACCCACGAGAGCACTAGCAGTCACAAGTGGACTGCGACCATCGATTGCTAAGAGTCGTTCAGGTTGACCCGATGCGCACCGCTGTAGAGAGTGAAACCAGAGTTGCGCACGAACCCGGCAAGGGTGAGATCTGTCGTACAGACGAGATCAACAGCGAGAGTCGTGGGTGCCGAAATCGCAGAAAGCACCGGCACCCCATCGGCTCGCCATGGCTTCGCTCTCCCCGTCCTACTTCTCCTCGCGCTGACCGTGCCGCTGTGCCGGGAGCGAGAGCCCTTCGCGACGCACCAGGCCATGGTGGGTGTGGGGATGGGTACGATCATGATGGCCGTCGTCGGCGTGATGCTGCTCGGCGGTCGCGCCGGTCACGTGCACGGTAACTGGACGGGATCGCAGGTAGCGGCTAGCCTCGCATGGTGCTAAGGGCAGGAGCGCTGCGCGTACCGTGGTGGCGCGTGGGTGGCCCCAACGCCGTTTCGCTTCCAGCGTGGCTGCTCATGTTCGCCTTCGCTCTGCTGCCAACGACGGCGGATATCGAGGCGATCTCAAGCTCGAACCACGTTCCCTCTGCCGTGGCAACCTGGTTCCTGATCAGGATCGTGGGACAGTTGGCCTTGGGCCTTGTCCTGTGGTTGGCCTGGTTGACGTATCTGAGACCCGGTGATCGGCAGCCCAGACCCGTGCTTGCTGTTGCCACGTTCGTCCTGGCGAGTGCCATCCGTGCGTCGGTTGTCCAGTTCGGCAATGCGTGGTGGGGACTTCCCGTGGATGGCTGGGTCGACCGAATTGCCACCACAACGCTGGCCAGCGCCGCACTGCTGGCCATGGCGGCTTTGGTCGTCGACGGATATCGCAGACACCGCGACGCGC
The DNA here is from genome assembly GCA_017854795.1 of Candidatus Nanopelagicales bacterium. Lineage (GTDB taxonomy): Bacteria > Actinomycetota > Actinomycetes > S36-B12 > S36-B12 > UBA4592. The sequence continues at coordinate 23,388 of JAFMHB010000001.1, read as the reverse complement.
AGCAGCACCTGCAGGACGAACTGGCGCGTGAAAGGGCCCTCGGCAGGGAGACTCTGACTGCCATTGATGCCTATCGAGATGAGCTCCTGTCCAGTGTGCAGGACACAGTCGAGGTCGAGTTGGCGACCATCATCGCCGACACGCGAGGCACGTCGGATGCAGTCACGTCGCAGAAACTGTCCCGACTGGCAGAGTCTGTCGTGCGGCCGCTGGGGCGTGAGTTGATGACGCCGGGATCGGTGACCCTCGTGATCGACAGGACCGATGCGATGGGTGCCGTCCGATCGACGTTCGGCGGCTTGTGGGCGGTCTTGCGGGACTGCCCTTTCTCACCTGCGATGTCAGCGACCTTGATCCTCGTCTGGATCAGCCTGACGGCAAGAAACCAGTTCGGCATCGTGAATGGTGTTCTAGCGGGAATAACGATGGCGGCCATCAGTTGGGCCATTCTGGGACTGGCAGATCGCATCTACGTCCCAGATACGTGGTCGCAGCATCCGCGTGCGGCATCGACCCTGATTGTGGCCGCCTGGGTGATCGCAGCCTCTGCAGCGGCTGTCACCTCCACGGCTCTGATCGCGTCGCGTGTGCCTGATGAAGTGACGCAGGCGGTCGGTCTCGGTTCGACCCTTCGGTCAGCTCTGTTCGTTCTAGTCTGGATTGTGGGCCCGCCAGTCGCACTCGCTGGGGCTCGGCAGTGGCGCAATGCGGAGGAGCAGCTGCAGGCCACCCTGAAAGCCGTGGGCCAACTCACGGCGGAACTCAATCTCCAAGCATGGTTCGAGCGGCAAAGCCTCGGCGTGCGCGTGCATGGAGCAGTGCAGTCGGAACTGGTGGCAGCTGCTCTCCGCATCGTGAATGATCCACAGTGCGATCAGGAGGTGCTTCTCCGCGACCTAGGTGAACGAATCCGCGTTCGACTTCGTGAGACCAACCCAGCCGACTGGCGCACGTCACTACAAGACATGGGTGATGTCTGGGGCTTCTCCATCGATCTACGTGTGGAGGTGGCGCACGAGGCATCCGAAGCGCTCGAGCGCGATCCCTCTCTGGCACTGGCTGCTGTGGAGATCGTCCGCGAGGGTATCGTCAATGCCGTTCGTGCTGGGGCCGCGGATCGGGTCGATGTGAATCTATCCGTTCAAGGCCCCTACCTCGTCATCGTCGTGGCGGACGACGGGGATGGCCTGATGGGCCAAGGGCCCCCCGGCGCCGGGACGAGACTTCTCGATGACACATGTCTGGAGTGGACTCGACGGGACTCCGAGGCCGGTACGGTGCTCCGAACATTGCTGGCGACGACAGGGGGGCGTAACAATGACGTCGTTGAGTAAAGTCACGGTGCCGCCCCGCCGCGTCCTGGTGGTGGAGGACGAGGGGCTCATCCGTGCCATGCTGAAAGACATGCTCACGGCCGCCGGCTTTGACGTGATAGCTGTCGCCGGTGCCAGCACTGCGGTGCAGGAGTTTCCTCGGTTCGATCCAGATGCAATCCTCTGTGACATTGATTTGGGCAGCGGTGTCAGTGGTCTCGACCTCATCGTTTCGCTGACGAAGGAGGCGCCCTACCTCGGAGTAGTAATCCTCTCCAACTACGAGATCACCTCGGACTACCGCAAGAGGTGGTTCGAGCGCGCCCTCTACCTGCGCAAGTCGGACGTGAACGATGCTGCCGTAGTCCTTCAGGCTCTAGAGACCGTCCTTAGCGATTCACACGACAAGAATTCCGCTGCAGGTGCTGAGTCCACCTCCAATGGACTGTCGTCCTTGACTCCCACCCAGGTGCAGGTCCTGCGGATGGTGGCCATGGGGCTGAGCAACGCAGAGATCGCGGAGCGTCGTGGTTCGACAGTCGGAGCCGTTGAGCACATCCTGAACCGCATCTTCGTTGCATTGGGCCTCGAGACTGATCCGGCAGTCAACATGCGAGTGACGGCCGCGCGGATGTTCATTGAATGGGCCGGTCGACCCGGCACTGCGGAGCCGACGTCAAGGTAGCCCCACTTTGACGTGAAGGCGTCTAAATGGACGACTAGTTTCTGATCCATGGATTTCTTACGCAGGGCAAAGACGATCACAATCGGTGTTTGTGCGGCCATGGTGGTCGCGTTTGGTGCCGGGGCTGTCAATGGCCCTGTGCACGCGGCGTCGGTGGATGACTGGACTCAATTGGCCTCTGAAGTGGCCGGTGGGGGCGACTACGACGAGTTCGGAGACAAGGTGGCGTTGTCTGCCGACGGGACGATCATGGCTGTGGGCGCAATAGCCGCCGGAGGGGGCGCTGGTCAGGTCCGTGCCTATGGCTACGTGTCCGGGGCTTGGACGCAATTGGGCGACCCCATCAATGGCACAGCCACCAAAGACAAGTTCGGCTCTTCAGTGGCGTTGTCTGCCGACGGGACGATCATGGCTGTGGGCGCATCACAGTCCGGACAGCTTAAGCCTGGACTGGTCCGGGTGTTCCAGTTTGGGTCGGATAAGTGGACGCAACTAGGAGCGGATATCACCGGCCTGGCCGACAAGGATCAGTTCGGCGCCTCGTTGGCGTTGTCTGCGGACGGGACGACGCTTGCCGTCGGCGCTCCAAATAAGGACCGCTCGCCCGATACGAGGGTGGGGCAAGTTCGGGCCTTTAAGCTGGTGGGCAGTTCGTGGACGCCGGTGGGTGCCAACATCGATGGCGCCAAGACCGATGACTTTCTAGGTACCTCAGTGGCGTTGTCCTCCGACGGGACGGTCATGGCTGTGGGAGTTCCATCAAGTGGTGTAAACCTCAACCGCGTTCAGATCTTTGAGCTCGTGGCCAGTTCGTGGACGCAGGTGGGCACTGACATAACTGCTGCTGCAAACGGCAGTTTCGGCCGGTCCGTGGCGCTGTCTAAGGATGGAACGATCGTGGCGGTGGGCGCTGACGGGGTCAATGCATATGCCGGGCAGGTGCAGGTCTTTCAACTGGTGTCGGGCTCGTGGACACAACTGGGTGCCAACATCGATGGCGCAACGGGTGCTGCCTTCGGCTATTCGATCGCAATGTCTGCCAACGGGACAACACTTGCGATCGGCGCGATCGGGGTCAATGCATATGCCGGGCAGGTGCAGGTCTTTGAGCTCGTGGCCAGTTCGTGGACGCAGGTGGGGACTGATCTGACTCGTGCGAAGGGTGATTATGCCGGATGGTCGGTTGCATTGTCTGCTGACGGGGAGACCGTGGCGATGGGTATCCCTTATGCGACAAGTGGTGCGTACACCTATAACGGAGTTGTACGCGTGTACGCATGGCCCACTCCTGCTCCGGCGCCCACTCCGGCGCCCACTCCGACGCCGGACTCGAATAGCAGTGGTGAGACGACACCGGCGGTGACACCTGTCGTGGCGCAGACGACGGCCGATGATGCAGGAACGGATGCAATGGACAGTGCTGATTCGTCTGAGGTTCCGGTGGTCGTGGGGGTGCCGAACAATCCGGTGACGCCCAAGGTTGTGACGCCGGGTGTGGTGCTGGTGGGAGAGAAGGTGGCCGCCGCGACTCCGACACGAAAGATGAACAAGGCTCCTGGGCCAAGGATCGGGCGTGCACCGAAGGTGCCGGCCACGGTCGGCACCCCGGTGTCGCTGGCCGCCTCGGGTCTGACGTCGGGAGTTGTCTACTCGGTGCAGGTAAAGACGTCTGATGGGTATGTGTCCGTGGGGGCGACGGTGGCTGATGCTGACGGGCTGGCGCAGCTGCCGGTCATGACGCTCACTCGCAAGGGGACGTACACGTTCACGATCACTGATCCGACGACTGGCGAGGTGTCCTACATCAAGGTGAAGGTCGCACCCCGGAGGTGACCAATAGAGCTGCCTGCTGACCGATCAAGGGTCATCCTCAGCGGCCTCCCGTTGCTCCATGACAGCGAGTGGCCGACAATCCGCGGAGCGCTCACTGGAGAGCGCGTCAGGTAGTTGATCTCCTTGCGATCATTGAGCGCGGGTGACGTCAGAGCACGTCAATGTCGTCGCCCCCGGCGACGTCGTCTCGTCCACGAATCAGCCGCGTTACTCCCTCATCACCGCGTGCGACATCGATGGCCTCGTCCCACAGCTCACGCGAGATGCGCACCGGATGGCCGCGCTCACCCTTGAAGGTCGCCTGAGCGATCGCAGCCGTGGGTGAATGGGTGACGACGAGCAGATGGTCGCCCGGATTCGCGTCGACCAGGCGCGTTCGACGCATTCCTTCATGCACTGGACGTAAACGTAATTGCTGTCGATTCCGAACAGGCCACGCTGTCACAGAAGGCATATTTGCGTTTCGGAAAGGGATCAGGCCACCCAGCGCAACTCAACTTTGGAGATGCACAAGGTTATGCACTAAGTTCTTCACACACCCCCAGGCCCCGGGGGCTTGTGCATAACCCCTTTTTGTGAGGGAAATCCAGTGCGGTTTCTCCCCCATCAACATTCCAAAATGAAAATTATTCGGGCGATAATGAAAACTCGGTTATCAATCTGCGGTGAAAACTAGCCAAAACACGCAGTCGACAAGAGTTTTGGCCTTTAAACGTCGCCAATCGCGTCATTTGAATCGAGAACTAAATTCCATGTCCTGTCACTAATGAATTTCGAGGCGTTTCTCTCAACTGTTGACGATCTAGCAAAGTTGCGACGACCGCTTGAAACCACCTGATCAAAAATGGCCTAATTTTGGATGAGCGTTAACACAACGAGCCGTTTCAACTTTGTTTTCTGGGCACGTAGCTCTTTGAGTTCCTTGCCCGTCATCACCACTCATTCCGACATAACGCTGCCGCCACGTGCAATACGTTGGACTTGAAATACCCACCTCACGGCACACCAACTCGACGGTAAGTTCTTTTCCCAGCAATTCATTATGACGCTGCAACAACCGGACAATGTCCTCAGGAGAATGATTTTTCCTACTTGCCATAACAACCGAGTCTTCCCACCACACAAGGCGAACTCAGGCTCTCAAATTATGGGGAACTACCGTAAGGGGTGATGCCATCCAGATAATGCACAGCGGCTCTTATGACGACGGCTCTTATGTTTGAAGGTAACTCGAGTTTAGTTGTCCAGCGATAGCCGTTGAAATGATTGCGGAGTGACCGCGAATGCATGGTCGAATTCGGCAGCAAGTGCTTCAATTTCTTTCAAAGAACCTGCTTGTGTCCAGGATTGAATGTCGAGACTTCGATGCACGCTGCCATCTGCGTCAACCCTCCAGATTGCATCGCCCTTCGGCGACGTGGAAAGCAAAACTGCAGGCAGGCCAACTGAAACAGTGGTCATGTCGCCAGGGTTCCATTTGAGTAGACCTTGGTCCGGGGTTGTGATCCAGACTGTGTCTTGAAACCAGACTATTGACATGGCTTGCACCGATGGCCCATCTGTCCAGCTTTGGCCACCGTCCTGTGACCAAAGCAAGGGTCCCCTAGTGTCCCAGCCCACAATTTGATTTTCATTAATCGCTAGTGCATGGAAATCAACGTCGCCCTCTAAACTAATGCTCTCCCAAGTCAATCCTTGGTTCGCGCTTTTGACCAGCCCAATGGGGTTTGATAATGAAGAACCAACTCCTGGGTGGCCGCTGGCAACCAGTACTTTTTCGGGCTGACCTGCAAGCGACATAAAGTCATCCTTGGAATCGCCGATTAGTTCAGAACTGCCAGTTGGGATATCAACTCGATGTATCCCGCTGTGGGTACCGATATATATTGAATCGCCGCTGACGACTGCATCGTGGACGTGACTTAGCGCCGGCGAAATTGCGGTACGAGCTGGTTTTTCACTCGCTCTAATCATGGACTTCAGCAGGACAATTTCCTTTTCCTGATCGCCAATTATTGACTGCGCGAGAGCTTTGACTGCGGGGTCTCCTTGACTTGTTCCTTGTTTCAAAACATCTTGGGCCATGGAAATTGCGCCCAAATGATGTTCAATCATGAATTCTCCGAAGAGTTGGTCAAATTCTCGACCACTTGCCTGACGTAATGTCTCCATCTGGGATTCTGTAAGCACGCCGTCCATATGCCCTGCATGGGCGCCTAGTGAATCGAGCTCAGGCATTTGTGTGACGCCCATTGACATCAACCATGATTCCATCACCTGAATCTCTGATTTTTGAGCGGCAGAAATTTGATTTGCGAGATCTTTGATCTGCGGGTTGAGTGCTCGACTGGTGGCCAGGCTGGCCATTTGTACTGCTTGATCGTGGTGAGGAATCATCATTTGGACAAACATGAAGTCTAAAGCGGAAAATGTTTCTTCAGACACCTGCCCTGCAACCTGAGCAGGAGTCTTCGCGGTTGAGTCCTGCGATGAACATCCGGTCATAGTGAGGGCTGTAAGCATCGTGATGGTGCACGCCACTGAAATGAGAAGTGACTTTGTTGAAATTTTGTGTGCTGCTGAACGAAATATAGACATAAAAATCTCCTGTAAATAGTTGAATGTGAGGCATGAAAGCCTCGAGAAACGTGGTGACCGTTCCTTTTATGTTCGACTAATACAGAGGAGATCCTTTTGCGGTGGTGCTCGCAGGTCGAAAAGCTGACCGCGACCTATATTCAACTCACGCCTATTCCATGGTAGGTGACGAGCCTTAATTGTCGGCATAAATAGTGCCAGTCCCATGGCAATGACCAGACATAAATGAACCAGGCTTGGATGAAGATCAGAATCCGCGGGAGTTTGGGCCGCGGTCCCCTGGAACACTTCGGGTGCTTCTTGACTGACGTGTGGGGCATGAGCATGACTCTCTACAACATCTATGCTTGCCATGTCGGCCGGAGTGGAACACATGACGACCACTATGTGATGCATGCCAATAATTCCGATGACGACTGCCACCACGATGCCCAGACGGGTGGACCGCCTCGATCCCATGGGTGACCTCTTCATCATAGGTGGATTGTGACATCAGTTATGCCATGATGCAATAGAGTGGCACCAGCTGAAAGGACCCCATTATTAGGTCCACGCTATTTGAGAGTTTTTGAATTGTGTATGCACTTACAGTTCTGAGCACACTCGTTGGGCGTTAGGTAGCCCAGCATTGAGTGCCGGTGGTAACAGTTGTAGTCCTCCTTCCAGTCGCCAACGATAGCGCGTGCTTCGTAAATGTGGTCGAAGGTATTCAATTTCAGGCACTCGTCACGCACACGATTTTTGAAAGATTCCAAGTACTCGTTGCACCAGGGTTGACCTAGTGGAATGTAGTGAATGCCACGCTGGCGGGCAGCGAATTCGTTGAGGGCGTGGGAAGTGAATTCGGGCCCGTTGTCGCACCGCAGCACCAGGGGTGCTACGCGATGGGCAATGATTTTCTCTACCTTGTCGATGTCTTTCTCGCTCGTTATCCAACGGTTGGTCATGTCAAGGATTGACTCACAGGTATGCTCATCAACCATGGACGCGAGCTTCACTAGCGTTCCGCAACGCATGGAATCGAATGGGAAGTCAATCGCCCACACCACATTCGGCGCGTCAGCGGTCGTGATTGGGCTCGTACTGGGCCCTGCGGTAACCCTTACGGGCATTTCGCGAGATGCCTGCCCATGTACATAAATGCGTGCGCAGCCATCGGTCAGGATCGGTCGGTGTTTCACACTTAAGCGGTCTGCGGTTCGTTGATCTGGGTAGCCCAGCAACGTTGCACGTGAACCGTTCTGATGTTCCGAATTTTTTTGGAGCAACAGAACGGCCCGACATTTTGGCTATTGGACTCATCAAGCATTGCATTTTCCCTTAGCGATCTCCTTGAGCATCAATTTTTTCTAGCTCGGAGTCTGCGACGAGGCGTGTGAGTTTCGCGTTCCTTGCGAGTAACTCCTTGAGCTTTTTCGCGTCATCAATACTCATCCCGTCGTAGCGTTGCCGCCAATTGTGATACGTGGGGGCACTGATGCCTATTTCCCCGTCTGCGAGCTCTACCGTGAGACCTTGGGCCAGAACCTCATCAAAGCGCTGCAAAAGCCGCACAATCTCCTCCGGCGAATGATTCTTTCGACCAGCCATAACAACCGAGCCTTCCCACCCGTAAAGGGTGAACTAGGACTCTCAAATCAGGTGGACGCACCACAAGAGGTCATGCCACAGCCAGGATCACCTTGGCTGGAGAGAAACCTTGCCAGCAGCCTCGCGGTCTCAATCACTGCGCGCTAACCCGCAATATCAGCCATCTAGCTGAGCACGTCTAATGACTGAGCGCGCCAGAACCGCGGTACGGCATCCATGGCCCTGGCACGACCGAAATCCGTTTCACATCAGTCCCAGTGGAAGGGGTCATGCCACAAGCTCATGTGCATCCATTGGATTCAGACTCATCGAGAACGTCCAAAGACTCTCGGTGAATCAAAGTGACGGGGATCGTAGGAGCGCCGATCTAGTATTTGATTCAGTCGGATTTGGTGACGCTTAGATCGACTGGGTGGTTTTCGAGTTAGGTCCAGTGACCTCAGATGAAACTTTCTGGGTCGGAATCGTCATGACCAGTGTGCTTCCCTCGCCAAGCCCGCGCGACGACGCAATCAGGCTGCCACCATGTGCTTCAACTATCGCCCGCGCAATCGTTAGACCGAGTCCACTGCCTGATCCGTCAGCAGCAGATCGTGACTGATCGACTCGGTAAAAGCGAGTGAATATTCGATCAAGCTCTTGTGGAGATATTCCCTGTCCATCATCTGAAATACGAACGACCGCATCGGTGCTGGCTCTCTCAGTCGTTACCCGGACCTTTCCACCGGTCTGTGTGTGGCGGTGGGCATTGTCGAGCAAATTTCCGAAAACTTGCTGGAGTCGAATGGAGTCAGCTCGAATCATGATCGTTCCAATGGAGTATTCATGAATTAGTTCAACGCCTGCCGCCGCGAATCGAGGAGCAAATGCAGCGCAGGAACCTGCGATAATTGCATCTAAATCTTCCACATTAAATTCCATAGCAAGTGCGTGCTCTTCAGCCAGTGAAACCTCCCGCAGATCTTGGGCGAGACGCCTCAATCGTTGAATCTGTGAATCTATGGTTTCGAGTGCCACCTCTTTTGGTATCAACTCGACGTGCAAACTCTCTATATACAGTTCCAGCGTGGCGAGTGGCGTACGCATTTCATGTGCGAGATCTGACAGGAGTCGGCTCCTTGTGATTTCGATTTCACGCAGTTGTTCACCCATTCGCTGAAGATTCATGCTCAATCGTGAGACTTCATCGCTAAACGGTTGTCGTGTGAGCTCGACGTCGAAGTTGCCTTCTCCGAGCTCTTCTGCGCGGTGGGCAAGCTCCTCCACAGGCTTGGAGATTCGCCGTCCAATTAATCGAAAAAGCAAAGCCGAGGCTAACAAGGCCACAACAAGGGCCAGACCCAATGCAATTGCTCCAGCCTTCCAAAAGGCCTCCTCGGCATGCGCTTGCACCAAAGGATCAGTTTCTCCCGTTGCGGCCAGATGGTCGGCGAACAGGTTAGGTGCGACTAGTAGAACTGAAGCCAACAAGGTGAGTCCAGCAAGGGTTGTAACCTGCATTTGAGTGGTTAGCATTCGTCGAGCCAAGGAAGGAAGCCGTCGTGGACTCAATGGTCTCCTCCCCATTGGTAGCCAACTCCTCGAACAGTCAATATGAAGCGCGAATCGCGAGCTGGGTCATGTAATTTTCCGCGCAATCGAGCCACGTGTGCGTCAATCATTTGCGGATCTCCAAACCAATCGCCTCCGCGAATAGCCGCGATGATTTCTTCGCGAGTCACGACAGCGCCATCGGCTCGAACAAGTAATTCCAGAATGTCATATTCGGTGCGGGTCATTTGAATCACGCGCCCATCTAGTTCGGCGCGACGGGCGTGAGCATCCAAGACGAGTTCCCCCGTTGTGAGGCGCTCCCAAGCTGGTGCGTGCAGCCCACGAGGGCCGCGAGGCCGACGAAGCATGGCATGAGCTCTTGCGACCAACTCTTTTGAGGAGAAGGGCTTGACCAGGTAGTCATCTGCACCAGTTGAGAGTGCGATGACTTTGTCTGCAGGATCGTCTCGAGCTGTCAGCATCAGAATGTAAGCATCTGTGAATTCCCTTAACTTCTTACACACTTCAATTCCATCCAAGCCAGGAAGCATGATGTCCAAAACTATAAGGTGCGGGCGTTCATTTTTTGCGAGTTCAATTGCACTTTCGCCATCGTATGTTACGAAAACTTCAAAACCTTCGCGTTCAAGATAGCTCCCGACAATTCGGGCAAGGGGTTTTTCATCATCAACTACTAATGCGCGGCCTAATGACATGAGGGCCTCCCTTATTGAAACCATACAAGCGGGTCTGGCGGTCGCAGTCGGTCACTGAGTGTTTGCACGCGACCCATTAAATGTAGGGGCGATAGAAATCTATCCGGATCGTCCCTTAGAAGGGTAACCGGTGTCAAAGTGCATGTAATCGGGCACCTTAATGTTCTGCCAGACCCACCCTCTCTCCTTGAAAAGTTGAATCACAGGACTTCCCTTACGGATTACACCCGGCCCTTGCTTGTCTTTTGCATACTTCGCTTTGGGAACCCAACACTCACACCGAGGATCACGCCATGGGTTTTGTACTGGATTGATATCAATTGCCCTGCCGTTGGCATGTGGGGATTCGAGAACTGGTGCATTGATTTGCCCCGGTTTACGGCAATTAAACGCTGAAGTGTTATTTGCTTTGAGACTTCGAGCAACATCTCCACCGTACATCTCGACCGGTTCCATTCTCGCAATTGGGAATCGGTCCAGATACATTTGAGAAAATATCTCTGCTAAATCTTCTACACTATCGCGATGTCCAACGATCTTTCCACGTTGCTCTTTGCCTGCGAAATCAAAATATCCGATTTCAAGCAACCTGAGTTGCTTGCGGCCAACTGGGCAACCTGGTCTCCAAGTGCCTGTGGCTACGATTTCCTGCCACTGCTCAGCGGGAATGCGTGAGATTTTTGGCGCGCTCCCTGAACGCACGCTGACCCGTGTCCCCGGTGTCGGTTGAACTTCGGGGGTGGTTGTGACGGGGGCGGCAGATACGGGCTGGGCGTTAGCCTCTGGTTGGTTAGACACGGAGTACTGAATCCAACCAGCAATACCTAGTGTGACCGCAACGATAATTACTGGGATCAACAAGCGATATCGACTACCCATCAAATTGCATCCTCCCCAAGGTTGAGTTCCATTCGCGTGAGGGGTCTACCGTCCATGGCCTGGGCTGGACTTGAATTCATAGTCCATCCGTGCCGAAGGTAGAAACGTTGTGCCGAGACATTTTCAGTTTCGGTAACCAATGTGAGTCGAGTAGCGTCACTCCTTCGGGCCTCCCCCACAAAGGCTTCCAGCAACACGCTACCTGCGCCACGACACCGGTGGCTTGGCGCCATGCATATGTACATTAACTGGCCATCGCCACTTGAAAGCACTTTGCCTTTTCGTGGTCGCAAAATTAGACGAATGGTTTTGCCAGCGTAGGGACGAACGCGCACACGTAGGAATGAAACCCACATTCTGGGTCGAGCCAGCAACGCACAGGCTCCACGCAGGCCCGTGATGTATCCGGTTTGCCAGGAAACTCCACTCGCCGCTGATTGATCCGTTGTCCCAATGAGATACCCCACCAGATGCCCCGAAGAATCAGACACCGTGAGCGAAACTGATTCAGGTGCGTTCATGTGCGAAGTAAACCAATGGCGCAGAAATCCGTGACCTAATTGGGAGTAGAAAGCTGAGGAAAATGATTGTGAGTGCCACGCGACGACGTTGGCGAGGTCCGAATACTTCATTTGGCGAACAGCATGAAGAGTGGAATTCCCTTGAGTCGGTGTGGAAGTTTGGGTAGAAATCGCCATGACTACATGGTCGTTGCACTCCCCACCGATTTTTACCGGAATATATGACGATCACATGACGATCTTTGATTTTTCACTTTTTGCGACAGCAACTTTGGGGCAATCAACCTACATTTTGTGAAATGAGTCTGAAGTCCAACATGAGGAGCAACGTGAAAGTCTTACCGCAAAGTCGCTCGACTAGAAGGGAATGTTCGGTCACACGGTTCGCTCACAGAGCATGCTTTTGGCTGATAAGTGGACTGCCAAAATGCATGGCCTCGAAAGTACTGACGTCTTTTTTCAATCTGCGGTTCCTCCGCGGAAATCCATGGCCTTATGAGTCGTGTCCATACGAGGCTGCGAAACGGGTCGCTCTGCTCGATGAGATCCCAGTGGGTGCTCACACCATTGTTGAGGTGGGCTCTGCCGATGGGCATAATTTATTGGCTGTTGCTTCCCACTCTCAAGAGTCAATAATTATTGGAATCGATATCTCCCACAGAGCGTGCTCAATTGCGAGGGCAAAGACACGGAACCAAACAAAGATCCATGTTGAAAATACTGATCTGACTGAACTGCTGCGACGGCATCCTTGGTTACGAGGTTCAGTGGACCACGTCATCGTGTCAGAGGTTCTCTATTACATGGGGGGAGATAAATCCATGTCGACGCAACTCAGATTCCTTAGCACGTTACTCGCACAAGACGGCAAAGTAATTCTGGTGCACGGAAGCGAAGACGCGGATCGCCTGCACATGCGGGTTGGCGAGATTCTGAACCTTGCACGAATTAGTGAGTCTCGAAAAACTGCACTTGGCAAGAATTTCCTGGTCACGACTCTTGGCCACTCAACACTCCGACGCGATTTGGCCGAATCGGTCGCCTAGGCAGAACCGCTGCTGGAGCATCGAGCACCACTTTCCCTTTGTTTGGCGGCTTTTCTGAAGTCGTCCCCGCAGTGTCCTTCAGGTACCCAGAAGACGCCTTCAGATGTGTATTCGTCCCGGGATTTGAGGATTGATTTGCGTGCTTCTTCGGTGGGCATGTAGTAATCCGATTTGGGATCCTCTACACATATTGCAAGTTGATTTTGGCGTTGGGCGAATACATCCGGAACGTCTTTGAGGAAGATTAGGCCAAGTACTACGTGCTTACATTCGGCGGCGTCCATGTTCGATCGTAGACGATCGCAAGCAGCCCAGAGGGATGCTTCCAGCCCGACACTTTGTTGGTTCTTTGGTTTACTTGCCACCGTGAAATTCGACCCCCAGTTTGAAACCGCGAGCTAACGATCGATGACCTCCCACAATACCGACAGCGTGTGACCGTTTTAAGGAATCCTTACGAAAGGGCAGTAGTTAAACTTGTCTGTCATTGACCCGGAACTCAGCTGCTCCCGTCCATGTCCAAAGCAATCGCAGGTGCTCTTCTGCGGTATCGCCTAATCGGCCTCGGGCGATCTTGACCGGAAAGGTCTTCGCAGGTTGTGAGGAATAGCTTGACGCGCTCACTACTGATTTCCAAATCGGCAAGAATGCGTTTGATTGTTAGGTCAGTGAGTGGTTTGACAGGGTTCTGGGAGTACCTAGTGAAGAAGACCTGCATTCTCGTAATTTTGAGTTGGGTTTCGCGAATCCCTTGGATTGCGCCAGGCGGGACCGTAGCCCTCGAGTCGGGTGCTCCGGTGCGTCGGTTTCTTTGTTGCTCGCTTCGTCTTTTTCGTTTTTGGCAGGTGCCACAGATTGCGCTGTAACTACCCCTTATTGCACCGCACTCCCCACAACCCATGATTCTGAGCATAAAGGCTTCAATTTGAAGCCTTTAATCGGGTTGGACGGAAAACTTCTTGGCCGCCTTGTTATAGATGAGGAGTGAAGGCACAAAAGTCAACGAGGAGAGAAGAGGGGCCAGAGACGCGCATGAAGACCTTGTTCGAGCAACGCCAGAGTGGCCAGATCTGCGATGGTTTCCCCTTCAAGTGTTCGGGAGATTGTTGCTCTGTCAACACCGGTTCGCCTTGCGGCTTCACGCAGGCTTATGTCCAAATCCCTGAGGGAATTGGCAAGAGCACAAGCGATTTCCTGCGCATAATGCACCTGGATCGGGGTTTCCTTTTTGAGTACAGCTTCAGGCCATTCACCGGTTTCCACGTAGTCCTTAAAGGAGCTAGCGGAGCGAACTCTGGACGGCATTTCCTCATGTTAAGGGCAATTTGCTCCAAAACCTTGACAAGTGGCGCATGTATGCGCCAGTGTGTCGCGTTCAAGGACGCGCTCACAAGGGAGATCAATGACTTATCAAAGGGAAACCAGCCATGACCATGGTTTCCCTTTCACGTTTTCAACAGTGCGCATTCACCTTGTGGGAGTTGCCTTCAGCTCGCGGCAGGCATCAGGTGCTCAAAAACATGCCTGATCCACAATCATTTGACTCACGTGAAGTTCTGCTCACGGTCGTGGAACTGTGGAGTGCTGATGTCAACTCCGGTGACCTCTCAGAACAAACGTTTCACCGATATCGCGGATTAGTAGAGCAATACATCAACTTCACGCATGCTCAAGGTTTCACAACACTTGACTCCGCATTGGAGTTATTTGAACAGTGGCTCTGCGCAGCAGGGCGGGATCGAAGTGGTCGCTTAGGCACACCTGCAATCGCTATTCGACATTTACGCTCCTGCGCCGTGCGCGCTCTTTATGCAACAGCAAAAACATTCGGTGCTACATCCGTCATGCCGAGGTATGAGGGTCGCGATGGATCAGATATCCGCAGGCAAGGACGCGCATTAAACGAATGTGAGGTTGATCGTTGCCGGAGTGTGGCTTTCAGTTATCTAGAAACACGCCTGGCAAGTGCCGTTGCTCTTGGCCTCTGTGGCGCAGGAACCGCTGACATTGGCAACATAAAACTAAAACACATTGACTTAAGTGACGGCTCACTTTTACTTCCCGGTAGTCGACACATCAAACAAAGACGTGTCGCAATTGCAGGTGATTGGGAGTACGACGTCATCTCACATCGCCACGCGGCACTCACCTGCGCGGGTGGATCCAGCGACATTGGGTTTGTTATTCAAAGAAACGGTAAAGAAGCCTCGCGCCAAGCAGGGGCCGCGATGGCACTCGCGCAAATATTAAATGTTTCCGGCTACTCGAACGACCTAGGACTAAAACCGGCGAGTTTCCAACGTTGGGCCGGTGTCACAGTTTTTGACCAAAGCTCCAGCATCATCGACGTTGCAAAACTCCTCGGCTCCGCTTCTCTTGACGCAGCAGCACGCGCTATTGATCTAGATTGGCGCGGAGTGATAAATCCCGCGAAAATCAAGAATCCCCTATACCAACCCCGGGTTTTGTCATGAGCGATACTGAAATCACAATCATCCGTATCGACGAAAAATCCGATCAAGTGCGTCTCTCTGATGGTCGCGTGACACGTATGTCCTTGCAGTCAGGCAAGCGTTCTCAAAAAACAGGACCTTCCAAAAACCTGCGCACTGACCCTTTGGCTCGATTCAACTTAATACTTACGAATCCTGACAGTTACCGCCTTCTTGATCACATCATGATGGGCACTCGACCCGAAGGTGGTTCACCCGGTATTTACCCACGCCAACTCTTCTCGTTGATATACGCGCTACAAAACGCATTTTCTTCTCAGTCAGCTATCTCCCGAGCATTGTTGTTTGATAGTTACTTACCCTTAATCAAACAAAGGCTGCAAGACGCACTACCCACCGTTGCACCTGATGACCAAGTCCGCATCACAAATTGGATAGCAGCTCCAAAAAGCCCAAGCGCCAGCAGAATCAGCAGACTGTTTCGTGGCTTAAAAATGCGAGGCATTAACCAATCAGACTTGTTACAACAACAGGGAGTCATGCTGTCATTAGATGACGAAAGGTTCTCCCAGAGGAACACGGTTTATTCATCAAAGAACATGATGATTGGAGACGGAACAGCCCTCAAGGCAGCCACCTCACACACGCAAGATGAAGTGGTAGACATGTACACCGGGGAAATCCGGCAGAGGCACATTGATGGTGTTGCTCAAACTCACTCCGAAGGCGGTGGCGAATCCACACATGGAACAAAATTCGCCATTATTTGGTCCCCAGGGCCTAACAAACATGACACGATCGCACTCGGTGCCGCCTACGTGAATTCGCCCTCCCCTCAAATCGAGGCAAGCAGCGCACTCAAACTCACCCTCGAAGTCCAAGCGCGCCTCATAGAACAGGGTGCCTCCGCATCCCTGCTTGCCTATGACCGAGCGGCCGGCAGAAAGGAACAGGAAACACTCAACGGCGCAGGAATGGTGCTTGCTACTAGGGCAACAATGGACCGGACTTCGGATGATTCAAGTCACTACCGCAAACCAAAATTCATTGGAACCACAACCCCAGAATGCGGACACGAACAAAGATTCTTTGCGATCTTAAAGCGACTCCACTTGGCCGTGACCGATGTGAATGGGAATAGCAATTACCTGCCGCTGCATCACAACCAGAGACCTAAACGACAAAAAAATGGACGCGTCTTCCACTACACGGAACACCCTTACACCTGTTGGTGTTCTCCAGGAACCAACAACATGCTTCGCGTCGCTTGGAACGGTCGCAAGTCCGCCCTGAGCACGAGCAAGGACGGGATCGAAATTGCCGGTGATGAAGGCTACGACAACATGCTTCGTTACCTACAACCACACGCACCCGACAGCGAAGAGTTCAAGGAAATATACGGCTTACGTCAAACAGCTGAAGCCATGCACTCCATCATCGATGACATGCTTCCCTTTAAACGACTCCAACGCTGGTCATTGGAATCAAAAGAAGCCTGGGTCTTCGGCTACTTAATAGGACACAACCTCGTTTACCAGCAACTAAGGCGAAAACAAATCCCCGACTCAGCCGCTGGCTAAGCAATAAAACCTTCACCGTCGAACATCTCAAATCATCAGAATGCTCAAAAACGCTTATTTGCCCTGATCGTGGCTATTAACGGGCCGCATCTCACCTAATTCCCGCAAACTCGACTCACTATTGAACGGCAATCACACAAATGTTCCAGAAAGAACCAACCGCCACTATCCACACGAGGTTACGCACTTGGTTATGCACTAAGTTATTCACGCACCCCCCGGCCCCGTAGCTCAGGGGATAGAGCGTCGGTTTCCTAAACCGTGCGTCGCATGTTCGAATCATGCCGGGGCCACGAGTAACATTCCGGTTTTTCCTGCATCAAGGTTCTTGAAACTCCATTTTTGCTGCACTCATGCGCCGTCGGTACGCTTATTGAAATGACTCAAGGCCTCCGTATCTCTATCAGTAGTTGGGTCCAGACATCCAATGTTAGTGACGGGTCTGAGGTGAAAAGGTGATTTTGGTCGATGGTGACACCGTGAAATTGCGCGCTGCCGATTTTCAAGAGTCGTGCTCCCCCAATTTAGATGTGTTCCTCATTCGTGGTGCTCCCTGGCGCCAACCAACCTTCCGACATGGACCATTTGTTATGAGCAATAAAACTGAGGTCATTTAGTTCGTGGAAAAATTCCAAGCCGGCCATTTGGGGCACATACCCTCTGATGCCATTCAGTCTCATCAGATGTGAGTAGTTGTTTCTTTCACCTTTAAGCCGGCATTCAATTGAGTTCCCTCGGCTGTTGCTGTCAGAGACCAGTCGCCTGAGCACATTTGATCGAAGAGCGCGCTACCAATACCTGCATGCCCTCCAGGAGTAGGCCCAACACCGTCATCGGTTACTGAAATGCTCATTTCAGTGTTTGACAGTTCGCCTACTCGAATATCGATGCGGCTAGCGCGACCATGGCGCACAGCATTCGATATTGCCTCTTCAACTAACCTTCCGACATTTCGTGCGTTCACAATCGTGTCATGATCTGCATGAACACTAACTTGGACATCAAACACACACAAACTTCCCCACAGACTGACCTTGCGTTCAACTTCATCGGCAACCCGATTCAGAACGACAGGCTCACGCAAAGGCGCTGCCAACACCTCCATGGCTTCCTGGAGCGCCTGACTGGCCATTACTTCATCTCCCAGTAAGGCAGCTCGATCCAAAGCCATGGAACAGGAATACAGTCGTGTCTGCACACTGCCATGTAACGTTCGGGAGGCTTCTCGAGTGAGTTCGGCAACGTGACGATTCTCTGCAAAAGAGATCACTCGCTTTTTAAGAAGCCGTTCGCGAAATATATCCCTTGCCTGAGCGTCAAAATTACGCCAGGCTCCCACGGCTGAAGTCAAGATAACGACACAGATGCCCAAAGTAATCTGCGCAACCTGCCACGCAAGTGGAGCTGAACCCGGAACCCAGAACTCACGAACTCTTGCAGTTACCGGTACACCCGCCTGCAGAACGAGCAGTGCCATGAGAAAAATGATGCTGTGCTGATTTGGGAATCGTCGCATCAATGCATTTGCTGGCAAAGTGATGGCAAGAACTGCCAAAACTGATGAAGCGAGCAATAGCGTTCCATGATTCCGGCCAAATAACGAAATTGTTGCTACCCCAGTCCCCACAAGATGAATAAACAAAATCAATCCAGGGCGAAAGGGTTGATCAGCAATGGTATTCGGGATCAAAACCCACCACGATCTGCTCGGATACTTTTCGGCCATGTCGCGCCATAAACGCTTACTTATCGGTCTCACCAGGTCCTGTGCTGTTCCTTTGAGGACAACACTCGCAGCTATCCAGTCGTCACGTTTCGCTTCACTTTGAGTTTCTGCGTTTTGCGCGCTGATTCTTTGCGCCAGAACCATTCGTGCTTCATGCAATTCACTGTCGACTTGATGGTTAATTTGATCACGCAAGATGGCCGAAAGACCCTGACGTTGCAGATCCTCAACCTCCAGTTGAACTGCTTGTGAGATCAGGAAATTTCTCGCACGTGATGTTCGATCCCGATAATCAAACAGGAGGATCATCATGCAACCAAACCAAACAGCGACAACTCCAATGACGACGTATTGATCAGGTTTCCCGATGTCGGCCTCAAGCCCTACTTGTCTAGACAGTTCTGTGACCGCAAAGGTGAGAATGAGGCCAGACATGAAACTGGTCGCGATGACAATCCAAATCGGAACCGGGCTTAGTGAACGATTTCGAAACAATGTTAGGTGCAGCATCAACAGCCAAAGGCCAACGAAAAGTGAACCGAGGAACCCAATTAACATCCAAGTGAAAAATAGTGCGGCACTTAGAGTTGCGCTTGGCACACTAGCGGCTAGTCCAAGACACACGATAACGGTTGAGATGGTCCACGTCTGCCAGGAAATGGACCACTTTCCACCCAAGCGTTCTCGCAGACCTTCTTGCTCACCTTCTACGAACACTCACAGCCCCCGTCATTTGAAAGTAAGCTTGAGCGATTAAAACACGTTGATTTTTTTCGGAACTCGATGCCAGGGTCAAGTGCTTGCACAATCGAGTGACGGCGTTCTCGACACCTGAAATGGATAGATGACGTATGCGCGAAATCTCGCTATTGGAATGCCCTGCAGCAATGAGGCGCATGATTTCTATTTGTTGGTCACTCAATTCCTTGCGCGCCACCTGTGACGGCAACATTCCACCTTCTATATCTTCCCCCTTTGCCATCTTGACTGAAATGGTCACCGCCCTGCAGAGTTCTTCAGCCTCCGAGACTCTCCGTTTGACCATGTAGATGGAACCTTCAGGCAGAGCCGGTTGATTAAGTCCCATTAACCTTGGTTCCTCATACGTTGAGAGCATGACAATGCCTATTTGTGCGTTCCCTTTGCGAAGTCCATGCGCAAGGTCAATCCCAGTGGGGCCCTCTCCGAGGTCCAAGTCAATGACTGCCGCTTGAGGGGCGGCGTGGGCTGCTACCCAAAGCCCCTCGGCTACTGATTTGGCTGTCCGCACTGATTTCGCACCAAGTGATGTCAATGCACCCGAGAGCATGGTGCAGGTGAAAGGGTCATCATCTACCACCAAGATCGAAATATTTGAAAGATCCAAACCTGACACAAGCGCAGCCACCTCCTCTCAATCGTTGGCAATGCATTCCGGTACTGAAAATAGTGCATCACAACACCTGTCAAGTTACGAAACGGGAAAAGGTCGGCCGCACGCTTAGTTAAGTCCAACGTACGGCCGACACTCGTGACCACTGAACGTGAGTTATCGCACCGAGTAGTGACCCAATCCACTATCGAAGTACAGCGTGCGCGTGCACACCCCACCACCTGTGGTTGGAATGGCCCACTCTGCCCATGAACGGCTCCAACCACCTGATGGAGCGCCTCCCCAGTTGTGCGAGGTATTTGTTATGTCACAGGTCCCACTTGCTGGCAGACCGACCTGCTGCAATATTTCAGCGCGACCGAGCGCATCAGAACCGCCCGACGCATCGGAACCGCAGAGTGACACGGTTACTGCCTCATTCAACAGGTAACTGTCCAGATCTGGATCATTCATTTCAGTCTGCCATGCCGATATGTCTTGACCGCAGGGTAAAAGGAATACGTCCCATTCTAGGTCGCCGTTCCAAAATGGCGCCTGGCCCCTCGTTTGTATGATGTACAAATTTGCAATTGACCCTGGGCCGTTGAGGGTCGCAGTCGCAGTGGGAGTCTGGTAACCGCTGTCAAAGCCGATTGATGGAGCAACAGCACCGAACAAATTCCAGTCACCGCCACCGACCACCCAGGGATTCGAAGTCGCATCGGTTGGGCAATTTGTGAAGTCGACCGTGACTTGGGAATCCACGGGGATGAAATACACAAAAGACCCACAGCCATCAAGTGTGGTGGCCGAGGCACTTGGTGCTGCCACAAGGCCCCCAGCAAGCAGGGCGCCGCTCGCCAACAGAACCGTAGAGATGTGCTTGATTGTCATTTTTAAAACTCCCTCCGAGCACCATCCGTGCGATGGGCTTTGCTGAAGGTGCCATGCCCATCGATCAATCTCAAGTGTCACTGATCCAATAGCGCTCAGATGGTGACTAACTGGGGGGATTGCCCCACATGGCCACTTCAAAGTGCGCTACAACCTGGGCGGAGCCGTTGGGTCCACGCCAGTTTGTCAATGGGGTCAAATACGAAATTTTTCACTCTCTCGACTGGCGGCGCTAGCCCGACCCTAGAAAATTGAAGAGTTGAGAATCTTTGACAACACTGTGGTGTACACAGGAATTCAAGAAACTCATTGTTTCCCTCTCCATTAGCAACATCGGGAACGGTGTAGCATCAGTTACCTTGGCATTTGGAGTGCTGCATTTGCCGGGTTGAATATTCACAACCCAGGGTCAAGCCTGAATGGACCCCTCAACGGGAAATTTTCGTGGCAAATCCGTGGCACGCGCTAGGAGTTCTCCCCACGACTACATGCCACAAGGTGGTCCTGTTTCCTCACAACTCTTCATCCTCATCCTCCTCTTCTTCACAAACGACAGGGTTTCCTAAACCGTGCATCGCAGGTTCGAATCCTGCCGGGGCCACAAGAAGAATGTAATGATCGGTCTATCCCTCAATACATTCCTTATGACGTCACACAAATGGTGGTTGTCCGGCCTTACCGGATCGCGATGGGTGATGCGTCATGTTGATGAATAGTCACATGCACGCCTTTCTTATGGTCAGGATCGCCCGCGTAAACAACGAATGTTGGATAAGTTGACGGGTCGCCGCCGAGGCGAGTGATCTCCGAGATGAGGTGGTCACGGACATGTTCTGCCCGTGCGAGGGCGGTCTGTCGGTTCGGCCCGTAGGCGTGAATGTTGATCGGTGAGTTTGGCTCGTCCACGAACCGTTTCGCCATAGCAGTAACACGATTCGGTTGCAGGGTCACGTACCCCGTGTTCTTCGAACGTGTATCTGCGGTGTTCACGTTGGTCGCGGCGCCCACGCCTGTAAGTGGCTCCGTACCGAGGTGGAAGGGATAACAGGCACAGTTCCCACGGAAGTAGGTGGGGTTAATACTGATGTTGATAGGGAACCGTTGGTCGCCAGCCACTGTGCCCGCCTGCTGAAAAAAGTTGAAGAACACGCCATCACCGTTAAACCATGTGCAAGCGGGGTCTCCAACTTCCGTCACTTCGATGCCACTCAGAGTATGGTTCACGACAGTGCCGTTGCATCGAGCAGTAATGCCGTTCGCAGAAACAGTGAGCTCGTATGTGGCGGTATCACCATTGTTCAACAAGCACCGCGGCACCATGCCGCGAGAATCACCCACTGCGATAACCAATGGGTCATCGGATGGGGCGAGGATGCTCATAGAGCCATCCGCGCAGGTTGCCTTCGCAGACACCGTAAGCGGGTAAACGCCATAACTGTTGTCAACCGATACGGCAAGATCAAACCTGTTCGCTAAGCTAAAAGTGTCAGGAATGTCCCACGCCTGAGCAGGCGCCGTGAACCCAACAGGGATGGTTAGAGCCGCGATAGTCGCGGCGATAAAAAAGCGTTTCACGAGGCACCTCCGATAGTGAGCGTCCCACCCTCAGGGACAGTGATGGATGACGCGGCGTGCTGATGAATAGTGACGTGAACGTTCTTCTTATGGTCAGGATTGCCTGCGTAAATAACCATTACGGGGTATTCGTCAGGATCTCCACCGAGACGGGATATTTCTGAGATGAGATGGTTACGGACATGTTCCGCCCGTGCGAGAGCAACATTCCTGTCAGGCCCGTAGCCGTGAATATTAATGAGTGAACCAGGGGCGTCCACGAACCGTTTCGCCATCGCAGTCACACGGTTCGGGTTACGGGTCACGTAGTTGGTGATCTTCGATCGTGTAACTGCGGCGTTCACGTTAACTGCTGCGGTCACGTTACCAAGCAAATAAGCATCCTTGTTGTTTTTTACGTATATTGGGTTTACGGAGAAGTTGTAGACACCTTCGTTATTTTTGAGGAACGACAGGAAATTGGGTATCACGAACTGATCTGAACTCGTATCTATTGTGAACTTCCACAAACACTCCGCGTCTCCTGTTAAATTATTTAACTTCACCCAGTCGGTGACAGGAGAGCTGATTCCACCGTTGCAGTTAACGGTCTGCCCGTTCGCAGTGAGTGTGAACTCAAAAGTTCCATCCCCCCAATTACCTAAGACACAGAACGGGTACTCACCGCTCTTCTCACCTGCACGGAACACTAAAGGTGCATCAGGGGAACCAACAGTGCTTACCCCACCATCCCCGCAGTCGACCTTCAAATACACAGACAGGGGATAGGTGCCCTGCGAGTTGTCAACCGAAACTGCAATGTCGTTAGTTGCATGAGCAGGAGCCGCGACAACGACAGGAATAGTCAGTGCCGCGATAGTGGCGGCGATCAGTGTGCGTTTCATGATCACCACCCGCCCGTTCCGATGGCACGAACTGAATGCTGATGGATAGTCACGTGAACACCTTTTTTATGGTCAGGGTCACCTGCGTAGGTGACGAATGTCGGGTAGTTCGCGGGGTCACCACCAAGGCGAGTGATCTCCGAGATGAGATGGTCACGGACATGTTCTGCCCGTGCGAGAGCTACACCCTTATCGGGGCCGTAGCCGTGAA
>JAFMHB010000026.1:6875-24558 GCA_017854795.1 Candidatus Nanopelagicales bacterium | reverse complement strand
GGTTCCATTGATCTCGGCGAATTCAACTGACGGGGATCGCATTATTTGAGCAGCAACTCGACGTGCCACTTGAGAACTCACCGGTTTCCGAAAATTAACCTGGTACATCTGGAAACCTAAGTACTTACCCAAAGTCAGTTCGTTTCGGGGAATGGCAGTGACCTTTTTTGTTCCCAGTAAGGGTAGTTTTCGCGAAGGCTTTTTCCCTGATTTGTATCCCACTATTAGTGAATCCACTTGTGTCGAGGAAACTTGGGTTTTGGTGTCAGTTCCAAAAGCCGGGCTCGATCCGCCAGCCAAAGTCAGCGCAAGTGCAGAGGCAATGAGTACTCGCCCAAGGGGTGCCAAGAGGGATTTTCCTACTCCACGGCGGGATCCGCTTGCAGTTGCTTGCTTTCCAACCATCATTGGAGTCTAAGCGATGATCGGAAAGCAAGCCACGTTGCAGCGGTGGTAGGTACTTACTATTTCAGTCGAAGTGGTTTGGACATGGTGGTCACCGGGTACAAGGTGGTGAGATTCGACTTCGGGGTGTAGACGGCGCGCAAGGTGTACAACCCGGCCGGGAGTGTCTTGGGAAGCTTCTTGACCTTCTTGGCTTTGCCAGATGGGTTGATCCACTTGCCCTTGGCAATCACAAAAACTTCCAGACCTGCAGTGTTAACGAGAGACATACGCACTTTGCCCTTGACCGCCTTGTTGCTGACTAGGACTCGGAAGAGTTTACTTTTTCCGCGCTTAATTACTTTCGCGCCTTTGAGTGTCGCCGTCGTGCCAGGGACTAATTGCACGGTTTGACCGCCAACCACCGGGGTCGGGGGCAGCTTTGGGGGAAGACCGTCAATGGGCAGACGTGAGCTGGTGCTTGCAGCAGTGGAGGTGCCATTGAGGTTGGTTGCCTTGACCGCGACACGTATGAACTTGCCGGCATCCGTTTCAGTTAAGGCATAGGTCGTTGCTGTGGCACCGGTGATCACGGAACAGTTGGTATTGGTGTTGTCTGCGCACCGTTCCCATTGATATGTGTAGGTGGTCGGTGCGAAATTCCATGTTCCGGGGTTGGCGGTAATCGTTGATCCTGTTGTAGTGCTGGTTGCTGCAAGAGTGGGATCGACCTTCGACGTTGGTACAACGCCACTGAGAAGGCGATTGAGATTGTTAGCGGCCTTCCCGGTGAACCAGATATTGCCATCAATGCCGGACACCACCCCGAAAGGACCGATATTGGCGGTTGGCAAAATGAATTCGGTGGCAACGCCGGCCGTTGTGATTCGGCTTACGCGGTTTGCGCCGGGCTGTGTGACCCATAGGTCACCGTTTGCACCGAGGGTGATCTGCTCGGGTGTGGAGTTGGCGGTTGGCAGGGTGAATTCTGCCAGCACTCCACGCACGGTCATGCGCCCAACTCGGTTGCCACTGCGCTCGGTAAACCATAAATTATTGTCTGTTCCCACAGTGATGTCGGTTGGTGCGGAGTTGCTATTAGGCAATGCGTATGGAGTAAGAACACCTGTGGTCGTCATGCGACCAATCGCATTCCCTTTTTGCATCGTGATCCACAACGCCCCGTCGGGGCCGGTGACAATCGATGTGGGTCCGCTGTCAGCGGGCAGGACAAACTCGGTGATGGCGCCGGCTTTGGTGATTCTTCCAATCTTGTCTGCTGCGAACTCGGTAAACCATGTGGCACCGTCCGGGCCCGCGGTAATACCCATGGGCTGGGAATTCGCGGTAGGAATGTTAAATGCTTGATACTGATTGCTCTCAGGGTTAATGGCTCCGATTCGGTTGCCCAGTCTTTCGGTCACCCACATGCGCGAGTCCGAACCTAGAGTCAAAGAGTGGGCGCCAGCGTTTGCCGCGCTAGTAGGTATGGCAACGGTCGCAATTACGCCGGTGATGGAGGACTTGCCGAGTTGGTTGGTCCCACTCATGGCGATCCACATGTTGCCGCTGGTGTCCAGGGCAATGCCTTCGGGTGCGGAGTTGGCAATCGCGATACCGAAGGGAGTGACATCACCTGTGGCAGCCTGTGCCGCGGATGTCGAAGCGATAAATCCAAAACCACTGACTACCATGCCCAGGGAAGTGGATAGTGAAATCATTTTTTTTATTCGTGTAGTCATGTCTTCCATGCTGCCATGGGAGGCACTGAGAGCCAAAAGATTCATTTTCTTGGCGTGTTGATTCATTGAATTTTGGATATCTACGCAGATAAGCACCTACGCAACACCACGATTGAAAGTTCAATGAGTGAGGCAGTTACCCGCCAGCCGAGATTGGCACGCTCTCCCGGCCCCACCGATCGATAGATGTAATAAGGGTGCCGCCCTGAGTGTTTTGGCCTTTCCACTGCATGGTTGATCCGGTGGCAGGAACGATTGCAACCAGATGACGCGCGTCGGCTGTGACGCAGGTCTGGGCGTTTGCGACCGGAACTTGATAGATGGCGTAGCGAGTAGCGGTATCGTCATTGGCCGCCCATGTCAAAAGCCCATTGGACCAACGAGGGTTAACCGGTGGGTTCGCTTGCGGACCGGTGGGGCTCCCAACCACAGGAGTGATTGCTGGTCGGGAATAGAAACGGTTGACCAAGCGGGTCGTGGTCTTCCTTCGGTCAGCACGAACATCCTTGGCCGAGAAGTAGATAGCCCCATTTACTTGCGGGAAATCCTGGGTGAATCGTCGATGGCTGACCAACACATTGGGCTTGGCCCAATCGCGACTGGTTCGGGTTCCAGCGCGATAGGTCGCTTCTCCTATATAAAGACCAACGTTGTGGCCGTTGGCTTTGGCCACATCAATCTCGTTCGCCCACCAACGAGTGATGCGCTCGTAATCGGCGATATCGAACCCACGCGTCCAATAGATTTGTGGGGCGATGTAATCGATCCAGCCTTCGCGAACCCACTTGCGGGTATCGGCATAAAGCTGGTCGTAGGTGGGTACGCCCGCTCGGGTGTCTGACCCTTGCGGGTCGGTTGACTTATTGCGCCACACTGCGAACGGGGAGACACCAAACTGAATCCATGGCTTGGTTGCCCGGATACGGTCTGACAGATTCTTGATCAAAACGTCAACGTTATTGCGTCGCCAATCTGCGCGCTTGGTGAAATCAGATCCATACTGTTCGAACGTTGCCGCGTCTTTGAACGGACGACCTGAGCCTGGGTAGGGATAGAAGTAATCATCAAAATGGACACCGTCGATGTCGTATTGATCGACGGTCTCCATAATCGTGTCGATCACATGGGCGCGGGCATCCGGGTGTCCCGGGTTGTAGTACCACTTGCGATCTTTTTTCACCACCCACTCTGGGTTGAGCCGCGCTGGGTGTGTGGGGGTTAATGTGTTCAGCGAAGGTCCCATGGTTACCCGATAGGGGTTGAACCATGCGTGCATTTCCAGGCCCCTTTTGTGGGCTTGTTCCACGGCGAATGCGAGCGGGTCATAACCAGGGTTTTGTCCTTGCTTTCCAGTAATCCAATATGACCATGGCTCGCGAGTTGATGGCCAGAATGTGTCCGCTGTAGGGCGAATCTGGAGAACAATGGCGTTGAAATTGTTGCGGACGGCGAGATCAAACCATTGGGTGAGTTCGCGCTGTTGGGTTTGGGCGCTGAGCCCCCTTCGTGAAGGCCAGTCGACATTGACCACGGTCGCAATCCACATACCGCGGAAATCATTCTTCTTAAAGCGCGAGCTTGGTGTGCAGGGCGCATTCGAGCGTGGCTCAGCGGTGCTCACCTGTTGGGTTGTGTGGTGACCTAGTTGTTGTGAAGGGATTGCTCCGCTGGAACTAGCGGAGCCGCTAAGCAGCAGCGCACCAGCGAGCATTGGCGTGAGGAAGTGGAGCACTTGATCACCATACGTTGTTCGGATTACATCGCAAACTGCATACGTAGTTGTTTTTCCGGCAGAGTCAATACACAAAGACTTTGTATTCATATATTTGTGTGTTGGGGCGGGGTAGCGATTCGTTGTCTGGTACAAAAATTTCATGATGCGCGTGTGAAGTCCATGTTTCTTCGGGCTTCATCACGGACGCAGCACGGATCCCTTCTCCCAAGGAAGGTCGTTTTTAGACCTTTCCCCAATTTTTGGTATTTTTAGGACAGTTAGCGTAAAAGTGCGCTTTGGCGATTCGAATCAACAAGTAGGGGAAATCGAATCAACAAGTAGGGGAAACAACAATGTCCGATAAGACATACATGCTTTACGCAGCAAGTTACGCAACAAAAGACGAGGCAATGGCCGATCTCAAGGCTCTGAAAGAGATCAAGTCGTCGGGTGAACTGCGCGATCTCACCGCAGCGGTCGTTTCCAAAGATGCCAAGGGCAAGCTTCACGTGCATGAAACAACACATGCTGGTGCAGTTGCCGGCGGCGTTGGTGTCGTTGCCGGTGCGATCATTGGCGCCGTGTTCCCACCAGCAGGTGTAGCTGTAATTGCAGCTTCAGTTGGCGGAGCGGCAGGTGTCGGTGTTGTCGCTGGCGCCATTGGTCACTTTGCAGGTGGAATCAGCCGCAAGGACATGAAAGATTTGGGCGAATTCCTCGATTCAGGCGAAGCAGCCATGCTGGCCGTAGCCGTTGATGCAATCGATACCGATATTGATGCAGCAATCTCTCGCGCAACCAAGAAGGCAAGCCGCGCAATCGACAAGGGTGACGTCGCTGCTGCAGTTGAAGACCTTGAAAAAGGTCTCGACAAGGCAGTCAATATCGCTGGCGAGTAACTCTCACAGCAGTAGGAGCGACAGGGTGGAAAGCGGATATCGCTTTCCACCCTGTTTCATTTGACGCCTAATAATTTGGGTGGATTAAAGCCAATCACCAAAAGTCGACGCAGGTGACCAACCGTTTCACGCGTGGAGTGAATAAGCGCCCCGCTTAAAGGTCCCACGCCACAAGGTCTGGGCTGTCAGATTCATCGGTATCCATCAAGACTTTTGGAATTCCTTGCGCTCAGCCACGGCTCACTTACGACAGGAAATATTTCACTCAGGCAAACCAAATAATTGTCAATTGTCGATCTGATTAAACGATATTCGTGTGTCACAATGTCAGAAAATGAGTTGATAGGGGTTGTTATGTCGGAGAAATTGACTTTCGGTGAAGACCATTCAGAGGGCGCTACGGTTGCATGGGACTGGATTACTTCCCAGTCATGGCCGGGCTGGAACCTTGACATCATTAGTATCGAACAGGCAACGGAAAGAACCGAATCCTCACCTTTGGGCTACGACACTCTTCACGAGTGGACTCCTGAAAACCCGCGCAAACTGCCAACTGATTGCGGGTTTGATCAGGTCCGCCACCTCACCGCGCATCATGATCCTCGAATAATTCTAAGTTCTTGCCCGGATTCCACGCTTCTCGTTGTCGGTGCACGAGGCAAGGGACTCATGAAAGCCCTGCACATCGGCAGCACGGTTGAATCATTGCTTCAATGTCCGAACACCCCACTTCTTATTGCCCGTCAGTCGGCCCGAATTCAACGGGTACTCGTGTGTGTTGACGGTTCATCACATGCAGATGCTGCGGTCAATCTGCTCACTCGTTTTCCGTGGATTTCCGACACTGACATCACGGTTTTAGCGGTCGTCGAGTCGGAAAATTTGATCCGTGATCGGGCGCAGGCTGCGGCCAATCAACTTGAAGCAATGGGCGCGAATGTTGATGTTCAATTTGTCCTCCCGGATCCATTTTTAATTACTACGAACCCGAGAATTCCTATTATGGAAGTAAGTGAACAAATAGAGGCGCAACTTATTGTCATGGGAACCAAGGGTCTGACCGGACTACCTCGCATGAAGGTGGGATCGGTTGCGAGTGCAATTGCACACCACTCGAAAAGTTCGGTTCTGTTGGTGCGTGATCAGAGCGAAGATGAAGAATCAAACTGAGCGTGCCCTTGTTTAGCCGAGGGAGCGCCGAACCGAGTTAATAAACATTTCGGGTTGCTCCCATGAACCAAAGTGTCCCCCTGCATCGAGTACTTCCCAGTCCACAATATTGAGTGAACGCTTGGCCCATGATTGTGGCCAACGACGAATGTCATTCGGAAAAATTGACACTGAAACGGGCACGGTGACAAAGGGCGGGTTTGGTTGTGAAGCCTTTTGTTTCGCCCATTCGAAGTAAAGCCGCATTGCTGAACTGATTGTTCCCGTCGCCCAATAGATCGTGGTATTGGCGAGCAGTTGGTCGCGCGACAAAGCCGTTTCAACGTCACCTTCGTAGACCGTGAATGAGCGACACATATCCACCATCCATGACAGCAAGCCGGCGGGAGAGTCGTTTACCGCAACCGCCATCGTGTGTGGTCGGAACGTATTGGTATTCACGTGATTTACCCGACCGGTAGCAACCGCGTGGTCCCAATGCGCCAGGGAGGCCTGTTCAAATTCGTTGAGTTCCTCCATTTCTCCAGCTTGCGGTGGGAGCCCGGTGGGCATCGTTAAATGAAGTGATGTGAGTGAAGATGCACGGTCGGATCGAGCGAGGTCGGTGAGAATATTGGAGCCCCAGTCACCGCCAGCACCCGCGTACTCCCCATAACCCAAGCGATGCATCAATGTGTCCATTGCAGAAGAAATCCGCCGGACATCCCAACCGCGCTCGTGTGTGGGACCAGAAAAACCGTAGCCGGGAATTGAGGGACACACGACATGGAATGCGGGTGCACCCGGTGCGCCGTAGCTGTCAGGATCGCTGAGAGGACCGATGACATCGATGAACTCAATGACAGATCCCGGCCAACCATGGACCAGGAGTAATGGAGTGGCATCTGGGCGCGGGGAGCGTTGGTGAAATGCGTGCAGACGTTGCTCATCTACTTGCGTAACAACTTGGTCAAATAAGTTAAATCTGTCCTGGACCGCGTACCAATCGAAATCTGATGCCCAATAGTCGCAGAGCTCACGCAGATAGGAGAGGTCGGTGCCGTACTCCCAGGCTGAGCCCTGAATTCCGTCAAACCAGCGGGTATTCTTTAGTCGATTTTGTAAGTCGGTGATCACCTCGCCGGGAACGTTTACTTGGCTCGGCTCAATACCGTTCTCTGCGTGATCTTGAGTCATAGCGGGACGGTATCAGCGTCACGAACCATGCGAACTCCGGTCGATCTAGGTTGCTGGTCATATGTTGAGGCGTTCGGTATCACACCTAAATCCGTTGCCTCCGGCGAACGTTTCCTCTATGGTGCAGGGATGACCGAGACATTGTCAACATCTCCAACATCGCTAACATTGCCGCCTGTTAACCCGCACTCCGACGACTTCTACCAGAATCCGTTCCCCACGTATGCGATGCTCCGAGCAGATGCACCGGTTTATGAAATCCCCGATCAGCCCGGTCTGTTCTTTGTGACAACGTGGGCGTTGGTTCGCGAGGCACTGATGGACCCGGTTCGTTTCTCCAATGTTTTGCCACCGGCCCGGCGCACCGATCCGCCCGCTGAGGTGCTCGAAGAAATCGAAGAAATCCGAGCCCAGGGGTACCCGTACACTCCCGCACTGGGAACGAACGACCCGCCTAATCACACGCGGTACCGCAAGATGGTCAACCGCGCGTTCACCGTTCGAGCACTTGCATGGATGGAACCACTTGTAGACGAAGTGGCCGACCAAATAGCCGCTGCGCTTCCGGACAACGAGATCGTTGACGGAATGGAGCAAATCACGATCCCACTACCCGTGTGGGCGATCATGCGAATCCTAGGAATCGATGATCGTTACCGTGATGACCTGCGCCGTTGGTCGGACTCATCTAATGCTTCGATGGGCGGAAAACTGAGTGCCGAACGCTGGCTTGAAGTGGAGCGCGACATTTTGGAGTTTCAGCAAGTGATCTGTGAGATTCTCGATGAACGGCGCGCTAATCCGCAGGACGATCTACTGTCAACTTTGGTGAAAACCGAGGAGGGTGAAACGCCACTGACAAATCAGGAGTTAGTGTGGCTGATCCGGGAGTTGATTGTTGCGGGCAACGAAACAACAATTCGGTCCCTCGCTGACATCCTGTTGTACATCGACGACCTCAGGGATCGTGAGCCTGATGTGTGGGACCGCTTGCGTGATGACGCTGCGTTTCGTCGCGGTGTCGTCGAAGAAGGAATCCGACTTGCTTCACCCGTGATGGGACTATTCCGTGTGACCACGTGCGACGCCGAACTTGGTGGGACGGTAATCCCCAAAGGCAGCACCCTGTTCCTCGCATACTCATCGGCTAACCGCGACGACGCGACCTTCACCAACCCTGATGAGTTTGATCCATTGCGCGAAAACGTCAAAGAGCACCTCGCATTTGGACACGGCATTCACGTGTGCGTTGGATCTGGCCTCGCGCGGATCGAGTCTGCATCTGCCTTACGTGCATTGGCAAATAACGTCACCGCACTCGAAGTTGTTGATCGAGATGCATTGACTTACGGTCCGAGCTACGCACTTCGTGGACTCACCGGGCTGCCTATTCGCGTGCATCGTCGCACAGCAATTTGATGACTCCTGATGAAGTTGTAACAGCGCTCATTCGCGCATGTGAGGCGCGGGACCTTGATGCGGTTGCAGAACTGGTCACCGACGACATTGAGTACGACAATGTTCCGATTGGAAAAGTATTCGGCGAAGAAGGTATTCGACGTGTGCTCTCGGCGGGTGTGACCGAGGCCGCTTCGCAAGTGGAGTGGGTGGTTCACCGCCAAGTGTCATCGGGTAACACCGTGATGAATGAGCGCACCGATCGATTTCTCGTTGGTGACAAATGGATTGAAATCCCGATCGCAGCCGTGTTCGAAGTTCGCGGTGACAAAGTAAGTTTGTGGCGCGACTATTTTGATTTGGAGACCTACCGCGCTCAGCGTTGAAACATCAATACGTAGATATCGAAACTGATATTGTGCATCATCTATTGCACATCGAAAATTGTTCTTATTCATCACTAATCCGGAGGCAGCCTTGTACGAATACACGACTCGCATGTTCCACATTGGACACCTTGTTCCCGACATTGATGCCGCCATTTTGGAGATGGGTGCTGGTCTGGGTTTGGAGTGGACCGAAGTCGTCTCGCGAGAGGACCAAAGGATTTGGACCCCTGAGAACGGACAACAGCTAGTGCCATTGAAGTTTTGTTACTCAACCGAAGGACCGCAACACGTTGAGTTGATCGAAGGTCCGAAGGGAACTCCTTGGTGGTTCGGAGATGCAGAGAACAATCACCATGCAGGTGTCTGGGCCGACGTCCCGGGTTTGACCACAGATCTGATTTCGCGGGGCTGGACCCTGGTCTGCAGTCAAGTTTCACCCGATGAAGGCTTCGGGTCGTTCTCCTATGTTCGATCGCCATCGGGTTTTCTTTTGGAGCCGGTGGCAGAAGCGAATATGGAACGAATGAACCGGTGGTTTTCTGGTGGCGGTCTGTCCTAGGCGATCATCGGAAATTATTTTGAATTTGCAGGTGTTGTGAGTGCTCATGGCTTAAGTTCCTGCCATGGATAATGCAAAGCCCGAGGGGCAACTCAGTGACGATTGGTGTATTGATAGTACAAAACTCAATCAACGTTTCCCCATCTATACGCGGTTCAACGCCAATGACGTCCTGCCAGATCCAATTTCACCACTAGGTGCCGATCTGATTTGGAAGCAGCAGATCATTCCGGGCTACTCAAATGCGTATGCCGAGCTAGGCGCGATCTCTGTTGCTGAAGCAAACCTTGAACAGGATGCATTTCCCGCTGCGGCATTCCGGTACGGACACATGTACGTCAACGTCACGGTTCCACGGCTTCTCGGCATTCGTGCCAAGATTGGTTGGGAGGCGATTGATGCCGCGTTCTTTGGTAGTCACCCCGATGCACCACCGCATGAGACCCACCCAACCGACGATGACCCCGCAATGTCTGCGATTCAGGAAGTGCGTACCGGCTGGACCTTGACCACTACCTCGTTTCCTGAGTTGGAAGAAGACACACGGATCGCAGACCGGTTGCGCGCTCAGCGCCCCAACTTTGACGAGATGTCCAATGCAGCGCTGGTTGCTTATGCCCGCAGTTTGGCTCCCTATGAGCGCATGATGTGGCGCGGCGAAGTTATTGCTGGCGCGCAGTCTGCTGTCGGACCAGCTGTCATTGGTTCGGTTTTGCCCCCCGACTCGGGTATTTCACCATTTCAATTAGTGGGACCTCCCGGCGATGTCATTTCAGCGGAGCCTGCTTATGCGCTCTGGGATCTTTCCCGGGTAGTAGGTAATGACACTGCGCTTAGTGCACTTTTCGATGAAGGAATTGAAGGGATTGTCACTGTTCTCAGAGACAAGCATCCCGACTTTTATCAGAAACTGCAGGTGTTCCTGCGGGAGTTCGGTTACCGGGGTCCATCAGAGTGGGACTTGGGGGCGGACTCGTGGGAGACGCGGCCGGAGTTGCCATTGGGTCTTGTTGACCGGATGCGCCAACTCAGTGATGATCAATCACCGGCTGCGCGACGCAGCGAAGCAACAGCGGCTTCTGAGCAGGCGATCGCTGGCGTCGTAGAAAGCCTTGCGGGCAATGAACAGGCGATAGGTACATTGCACATGGGTCTTGATTCGGCCCGCCGGTTTGCAGGTTGGCGCGAGTTGGGGAAGAGCAACTGCATCAAGGTGATCAATGAGGCCAGAGTTGCCCTGATAGAGATGGGCCGCAGGCTGACCAGTGAAGGTCATTTCACCCATCCGCGACAGATATTTATGGCACTCGATGGTGAACTTGATCGACTGGTTCTTCAGCCCGATCTTGTTACCGCGGCGATTGCCCAACGTGAAGCGGACTGGAAGCAATACGCAGACCTTGACATCCCGTTGTTCCTTGACAGTCGGGTTCCTCGAGTTCCGATCGCCCAGCTCAAGAGATTGTCCAGTGAGAAATTCACCGTGGCTTCGGTCGGAGAAACGCTCACCGCAATCGGCGCGGCTGCGGGAACAGCAACGGGACGGGCGCGGATCATCACCGATACCGGTCAGATAGCAGCATTTGAACCAGGTGACGTACTTGTTGCACCACAAACCGATCCGTCATGGACGCCACTATTTGTTGTAGCCAGCGCCGTTATTGTCGGTGTTGGAGCACCGAATAGTCATGCGATGATTGTTAGCCGCGAGTTAGGTATTCCGTGTGTGGCCGGCCTAGAAGGTGCAACCCACAGGATTCCCGAAGGCGCGATCGTCACCGTCGACGGTTCCACAGGAAGCGTCACGATTGACTCACTGGCGTAGCGGCAACAACTCGTGCTTCGGGGGCGTTAGCACTGTGATATTCGCGATACTAGGAAATGCAAATTTTTGGTGTTCACATTGTGCGCTGCGCAGGATTGGTCTAGATTTCCGCTATGACTAACTCGACGCCCAAGGGGCAACTCAGTGACGATTGGTGCATTGATAGCGCGAAATTAAATGAACGTTTCCCGATCTATACAAGGTTCAATGCCAATGACGTCCTGCCTGATCCGATCTCACCATTAGGTGCCGATCTGATCTGGAACCCTCAAATTTTGCCAGGTTTTTCCAATGCATATGCCGACATGGGTGCAATCTCTGTCGCCGAGGCAAACCTTGACCCAGAAGCATTCCCCGCAGCGGCATTTCGTTATGGGCACATGTACGTCAACGTCACCACCGCTCGACTCACCGGAATCCGCAGCGGGCTTGGCTGGGAGGCCATTGACGTTTCCTTCTTCGGTAGCCACCCCGAAGCTCCACCGCACGAGACCCACCCCACTGACGGCGACCCCGAAACTTCAGCCCGCCTTGCTGCACGCACCGGATGGACCTTGACCACCACTTCGTATCCCGATCTAGAGGAAGACACTCGGATCGCCGACCGACTGCGTTCACAGCGACCCGACTTTGACGAAATGTCGAATGCAGCGCTGGTTGCTTATGCCCGCAGTTTGGCTCCCTATGAACGGATGACCTGGCGCGGCGAACTTGTTGCAGGAGCACAGGCAGCAATCGGACCGGCTGTAATCGGTTCGGTCCTTCCCGCCGACTCAGGGATTTCACCATTTGACCTGGTCGGTCCTGCGGGTGACGTTATTTCGGCGGCGCCTTCTTATGCATTGTGGGATCTTTCCCGAATTGTTCGCAGTGACGCGGCTCTGAATGCCCTCTTTGATTCCGGCATCGTTGGAATCGTTCCTGTCCTGAAAGACAAGCACCCAGACTTTCACCAGAAACTGCAAGTCTTCTTGCGGGAGTTCGGTTACCGCGGACCATCAGAATGGGACTTGGGAGCGGACTCGTGGGAGACCCGTCCTGAACTACCTCTTGGACTGGTTGACCGCATGCGTCAACTCTCTGATGATCAATCACCAGCCGCGCGACGCAGTGAAGCGACCGCGACTGCTGAAGCGCTGGTCGCCAGCATCGTTGATGGTCTGGCCGGAAATGACGAAGCTTTGGGAACCTTGCGCATGGGTCTTGATTCAGCCCGTCGGTTCGCCGGCTGGCGGGAACTAGGCAAGAGCAACTGCATCAAGATCATTAACGAAGCTCGCGTAGCGTTACTTGAAATGGGTCGTCGCCTTACCAGTGAAGGTCATTTCACCCACCCGAGGCAAATCTTTATGGCCCTTGACGGTGAACTTGATCGACTGGTTCTCCAGCCCGATCTTGTTACCGCGGCGATTGCTCAACGCGAAGCAGACTGGAAGGAGTACGCCGATCTCGACGTACCGTTGTTCCTCGACGCACGTAATCCTCGCGTTCCCATCGCTCAACTCAAGCGGATGTCCGCTGAAAAATTTGCTGTTGCCTCCGTGGGTGACACTCTGACGGGAACGGGTGCTGCTGCTGGTAAAGCTACAGGTCGAGCCCGCATCATCACGGACACCTCAGAGATCGCAGCATTTGAGCCCGGTGACGTACTGATCGCCCCACAAACCGATCCGTCATGGACGCCACTGTTCGTGGTAGCCAGCGCGGTTGTCGTGGGCGTAGGCGCACCGAACAGCCACGCGATGATTGTTAGCCGTGAACTCGGTATTCCGTGTGTTGCTAGCTTGGAGGGTGCAATCCACAAGATCCCCGAGGGCGCAATAGTCACCGTGGACGGTTCCACAGGAACAGTAACAATCGACTCACTCGCCTAATAAAAAACATCGAAAATAAAGAGTCCGACATGCGTGAGACTTTGTTGGAACACCCCGTCATGCAGTACGCATTTGTTGTCGATGATCTCGACGAGGGAATGCGACATTGGACGCGAGTAATGGGCGCAGGCCCCTTCTTCGTAGTGCGCGATTTTCTTGGCAATGAACTGATGTACCGGGGGACACCCAGTTCAACGCGCGTCAACTACGCGTTTGGGCAATGCGGTCCAGTGCAGATCCAATTGATCTCACAAGATGATCCTGGGCCTTCGATTTACCGTGACATGTTCGCCCCGGGGGAAGGTGGCTTACATCACGTCTGCGCACTCGTTCCGTTAGAAGATTGGGATACGCAGGTGGAGCGGTTTACCCGCGCTGGTTACGAATGCGCGTCATCTCTTACAACTACCGTGCCGGCGGTCTACTTCGATTGCCGCAAGGACTTGGGTCACTTTGTTGAACTCTACGGACGGACCGAGCGCACCGAAGGATTCTTCGCAATGGTGGCTAAGACCCACGCGAACTGGGATGGTTCCACAGACCCCGTTCGCACGCGTGATGGTTCCCCCGAAGTCGGTGTCTAATGCGCGAGCCCCTGATCCGCTACCCGATCGTCCAATATGCCTACGTGGTTGAAGACCTTGATGCTGGAATCAAACATTGGGTTGAAGTGTTGGGTGCAGGTCCATTTTTTGTTAGCCGCAATCATCGTGGACGCGACCACACCTACCGGGGGACACCCGATGAAGCAGTGTTCTCGTATGCCTTCGGTCAAGCTGGCCCAGCACAGATCCAATTGATTCAGTGCATGGATAACAGTCCGTCGGTGTATCGAGACATGTTTGCCCCCGGCGTTGAAGGGTTTCATCATGTCGCCTGCCTGGTGCCGGCAGCTGACATGCCAGCGGAGGTGGCCCGCTTTGTTGACGCGGGCTACGAGGTCGCATCCACACTGCATTCATATGTCCCCGTTGCTTATCTTGACTGCCGCAGCACCCTCGGATTTTTTGTTGAGTTGCACGGGTTCAACGAAGATGTAGAGGAACTGTTCACCGAGATCCGTGAAGCGCATGAAAATTGGGACGGTTCCACCGAACCCATACGTGTCCGAAATAAAACTTCATCCAAATAACTTCTCACGCATTGGAGCCCAATGACCGACAAACCAGTATTCGACCTCGTACCACTGGCTACCGTTCGAGTTACCCGCGGTGACGTTTACCGGTTGGGACAAACTGCATTCAATAAACGTGTAATCGGAAGTATTGCCAACGGTCGCTGGGATGGTGAGCGGCTCAGCGGCGAGATCATTGCGCCGGGTGGTGATTGGGCGATTCCTTCCAGTGATGGAAAAGTAATGCTGCTGGACGTAAGGCAATTGGTGCGTACCGATGACGGCGCCTTGGTGTACATCACCTATAAAGGTCGGTGCGACAGAGAGCGCGGCACCTACACCGTTGCCCCAACTTTTGAAACAGACGACGAACGGTATGCGTGGCTCAACTCAATTCAGGCCGTCGGTCAAGGACGAAGTGATGGCGAGGACATCGTTTATTCAATGTTTGAGGTTCGCTGATGCCGCAGGTTGCAATCGTTACAGGTGCGGGCACCGGCATCGGTCAAGCGACCGCACAGATGTTGCATGCACGTGGTTACAACGTTGTTGCAGCTGATCTCAATTCGGAAGCACTTGCATGGACAGGTGGCATCAAAGGACTGATAGGTGTGGTGGCTGACGTCAGTATTGAATCTGACAACGAAGCCATGGTCAATGCGGCCCTTGACACTTTCGGTGGGCTCGACGCAGTCGTCCTCAACGCTGGTATCGCTCGGCGTACACACTGGGAAGCCGAAGACGCTATTGATACCTACGACCGAATCATGTCGGTGAATGCGCGCGGTGTCGTGTTGGGTATTCGACACACCGCCCCGAAAATGGCGGAGCGCGGCGGCGGTGCCATTGTTGTTGTTGCTTCCACTTCAGGTGTTCGGGCCGACCCGGAGCGCTTCGCTTACAACGCCTCAAAAGCTGCGGCAATTAATCTGGCCCGCGCTGCCGCGCTCGACTGGGGAGTTAGAGGTGTACGGGTCAACGTGATGGCACCGGGCCCGACCATGACATCAATTTTCCAGGGAGGAAAGCTCACTCCCGATCACCTTGCCGAGCTCACTCGCAATATCCCTCTGCAACGCCTTGGCACACCCGATGAACAGGCGGAAGCTATTTGTTTCCTTGCATCACCTGCAGCTAGCTTCATTACGGGTGCGGTGCTCATGTGTGACGGTGGAGTGACTGCCAATGCTGGTATTTTTGCACCGCCTGCCTTGTCGACCGACCAGTGATATGTCAAATGAGTCAAAGGAAACTGCACCATGGAAGAGTTCAAAATTGGTGAGATCGCATCACGTGAGGCGATCCGCGAGGCAGCGTTTCGGTACGCCCGAGGAGTTGACCGGCTTGATGTAGACCTAATGAAAAGCGCTTATTGGCCTGATGCAACCGATGATCACGGGCGTTTCATCGGTAAGGGTTGGGAATTCGCTGAACGTGTTGTCGGCACACACGACCGATGGCAGGCAACAATGCATTGCAATATGCAACATTCAATTGAGTTCGACGACGCGGATCACGCCCGCGGTGAGATTTACAACATGACCTATCTCATTCCACGCGATGGCAGCCCGTGGTCGGTGTGGCTTGGCCGATACTTGGATCGTTATGAACAGCGCGATGGACAGTGGCGAATTGTGCACCGGATATGTGTACATGAAGCTACAACGACAATTGAGCACGCACCGATGGCTGGTGACATGTCAAAGTTTCGCACCGGAGAAGCAGACCGACCGCGCGGTGACCGACTGCTGGGTACCTAATTCGTTGCGTTATCTGTTGCGGCGCTAAGCCCTGCCAGACGGCCGAATACCAAGATAGGTCCGAGGGTTCCACCGGCACCGCCGTAGGCCATGGCGGTTGGTGCGGCGGCAACATTGCCCACGGCGTAAAGCCCAGGAATCGGCCGCGAGTGGGTATCTAATACGCGTCCGGTGGTATCCGTGCGCGGACCACCACTTGTGCCAAGGGTGCCGGACTCAATGGGGACAGCGTAGAAAGGTGCCTCGTCGATTCGCCCCAATGTGGAAGCTTTCGTGTAGCGGTATTCACCGTCGCCACTCCAACGGTCATAGGCACTGTCACCGCGACCGAAGTCTGTATCTGAATCTGAGTCAACACAACCATTCCAGCGTTCAACACTTGCTTCAAGTCCATCCGGATCAATACCGACCTGCTCGGCGAGGGAGCGCAGTGAATGAGCGCGGGGAATCCACTCTGCAATGGGTTCACCGGCGGGTGTGCCGAATGAGCCGTACCTTTCCGCATTTCGACCATCAAAGATCAGCCAGGCCGGAAGGTTGGTGTAGCCGAATGACATCGGATCCATTTGGTGAAATGCTCCACCCAGGGCGTTGTAGTTGGTGGCCTCATTCGTGAAACGCCGCCCGTACTTGTTGACCATGATCGACCCCGGCAGTGTCCGTTCGCGGTTAACCAAGTTGGAGCGCTCGGCACCGAAGGCCACGTCCCCGGGAATTTTTACCGCGGGAACCCACCACGCCTGACCCATGTTGCCAAGCCGCGCGCCGGCCCGCATTGCCATGAGCAGTCCGTCGCCGGTGTTGGTGGGGACCGAGGTTGGCGCGGTCATTGGCCCGCGCAGGAATTCATTGACGAGTTCGTTGTTCCACTCGAAGCCACCCGTGGCCAGAATGACACCGTTTCGGGCATACACGCTGTGTTCAGTGCCGTTAACCACCATTCGCACTCCGGTGACCCGACCGTTTTCAACAATGAGATCTGTTGCGGTGGCACCAAGAACGGGCTCAACTCCAAGGTCGAGCAATGCTTTGATTATTGGGCCGATGAGTGCGCTGCCACAACCTCGCAGGTCGTTGTCGACTCTGCGCTGTAGTTCTTCGGGCTCGAGGAAACCTGCACCGCCGCCGAGTGTTGTGTCGGTAATTTTCAAGTGCGCTCCGCGCTTACTGCGACCTACCTTTTCTTGCCATGGGCCCAAACTTGCATAACTAAAAAGACCGGGGTCAAGTGAACGACCGCCGTTTGGTTTGCCGCCAGGATTTTCTGGGTGGTAGTCGGGATAGTTAGGTAGCAGGGTGAATCGCAACTCGGTGACCTCTTCGAGCCACTCGACGGTGGCGCGGCCGTTGTCGACAAATGTCTGCGCAAGGACAGGATCCATGCGACCAAGTGAGAGTGACTCCAAATAATTTATGGCATCTTCGCGATTGTCAGCGATCCCTGCTGCATCTTGAAGGTGATTCTGTGGAACCCACGTGACCCCTCCCGAGATCGCGCTTGAGCCACCGAGAAGGTCGGCTTTTTCATAGAGACCAACATCGGCGCCCGCAAGTGCTGCACTGAGCGCGGCGGTCAGGCCTGCGGCTCCGGTGCCCAGGACAACAACGTCTTTCTCGACAGTGAGTTCCATAGAAAGAATCTACCGTTAGAGTCGTAGTCTCGTGGTCTCGTAGTCTCG
>JAFMHB010000026.1:0-6832 GCA_017854795.1 Candidatus Nanopelagicales bacterium | reverse complement strand
GTCCATTGAAGGGTCCATTGAAGGTCTTCTAGTTGAAATGCAAAGTGACATTCTTCGTATCACTTTCAACCGGCCCGATCGGCTGAACTCCCTATCCGCAGAAATCGTGCATGCCGTTGCTGATGCCATCGAATCTGCGCCAGCTAATGGCGCCAGAGTGATCGTGATCACAGGTGCTGGCCGGGCGTTTAGTTCCGGTGCAGATGTCAGTGCCGGTGGTGCTCCACCCGGATTAGACACCCTAGATGCGGGTAACAGGTTAGTGAGATCCATCACGCTCTCACCTACTCCGGTGGTCGCCGCCGTCAACGGAATTGCCGCAGGTATCGGCTGTTCCATCGCACTTGCTGCTGACCTCGCCATTGCAGCAGAGGCGGCTGGATTCATGCTCGCATTCACCAAAATTGGACTCATGCCGGACGGCGGCGCATCGATGTTCGTGCCAGCGGCGGCGGG
Source organism: Candidatus Nanopelagicales bacterium (assembly GCA_017854795.1). Lineage (GTDB taxonomy): Bacteria > Actinomycetota > Actinomycetes > S36-B12 > S36-B12 > UBA4592. The sequence continues at coordinate 6,376 of JAFMHB010000026.1, read as the reverse complement.
TCGGGCCCGAGCCATGCGAATGGCGTTGCTTGCCGAGAAGATCAGTGCGAAAACCGCGGCAGAATGGGGATTAATTGCCGAAATGGTCCCTGATACAGAGTTCGCTGGTGCAGTGGAAAAAATCGTTCAACAGTTGGCGAGCGGGCCACCACTTGCCTTGGCTGCAACCAAACGGGTACTCAATACGGCAACTATTTCCATTCTTGACGAGATCCTTCAGGCTGAGCGAGACGGCCAAGAACCGCTGTTGCTCAGTGCTGATTTCGTCGAAGGAATGGCTGCATTTCAGGAGAAAAGAGCGGCTGAATTTACCGGGTCGTAAGCAACTTACTTCCCGTAATGTCCTGACAGTTTCACGGGCAAACCACTAAAATTCGGGTAGTTAAACGCCGGTGCGAAGTAGCCCGGATCCCCTTATCGAAGGAGCACATCTGATGGGAAAGCTTGACGGAATGGTCGCAGTTGTTACTGCCAGCACTCGCAGCATCGGACTTGGCATTGCCAAGGCCTATTTGGATGAAGGCGCAAAGGTCGTACTGAGTGGCCGAAACGCAGAAAAGGGTGCCGCTGCTGTGGCCGAATTGGGTGGCGGCGAGAACGTCCACTTCATCACGTGTGACGCAACCAAGCAAGCAGACGTTGAAGCACTCATCGACGGAACTGTTGATCACTTCGGTCGGATCGATATCGCGGTATTCAACGCAGGTGGCGTTGCCGCGACCTCCATGCTCGCTGACTTCAGTGACGAAGAATGGCAATACGAGTTGAACTTCAACCTCAACCATTGCTTCTGGGGTACCCGCCGGGCGATCAAATACATGGCCCCTCAGAATTTCGGCCGTATCATCAATATGTCATCGATGTTCGGCAAAATCACCACAATTGGTGTCGCAGGCTACATCACCAACAAGGCCGCGATTATCGGTTTCTCCAAGGCAGCAGCACATGAAGTCGGCACTCAAGGCATCACGGTCAACGCTGTATGTCCCGGTTTCGTTGAGACCGACATGTTCTTTGAGACCGGACCTGCAACCGTTGCGGCCATGGGATTACCAGACCTCGATGCTCTTGCGGCCATCATGTACAACCCGACAGCAATCAAGCGACCCAACACTGTTGAAGAAGTTGCTGCAATGTGCACACTCCTTGCTTCCAAAGAAGGTGGCGGCATGACAGGTGGCGCATTCAACGTTGACGGTGGCGCTTCGCCTTACTAATCGGCGAGCGTTTCTGTTGTTCGTATTTTCATTGAACAAAAACTCAAAGTGAAGGTGATTCCGTGTCCTATTTCTCAGCAGTAGACCAGTGGTTCGAGGGTCGCAGTGCGATTGTCACCGGAGGCTCTGCAGGAATGGGACGCGCAATTGCGTTGGCTTTCTCTGCTGCCGGCAGCCGCGTTATCGTTAGTGATATCGCGGATGCCGGCGGTGAGGAAACTGTTGCACTTATTCGTTCGGCTGGCGGCGAAGCTCAATTCGTGCACGCTGATGTTTCGACAAGCGATGATGTCCAAGCCATGGTTTCCGCATGCGTTGACACATACGGTGGCCTTGACTTCGCCGTGAATGCAGCAGCCATTGAGTTCGAGGTTGATTTCCTGGCTGATCTGCCCGACGATCAATGGGATCGGATGCTCGATGTAAACCTGAAGTCAGTATTTCTGTGCATGAAGTACGAAATCCGCGCGATGCTTGCGGCAGGTAATGGCGGTGCAATCGTAAATATTGCTTCCACCAGTTCATATCGACCTCAGCCGCACCAGTCCGCTTACACTGCCAGCAAGTTCGGTGTGTTGGGATTAACCAAGTCCGCTGCGATCGACTACGCACCGCAAGGCATCAGAATTAATGCAATCTGCCCAGGTTCTATCGACACCCCAATGTTGCGCAATGCAATCGAGCGGCGCGGCCGTGACCCACAGGAGGTCGCCAACCGGCTTTCCTTAATCGGTCGCTTTGGTACCCCCGACGAAATCGCGTCGGCCGCACTATGGTTGTGTTCAGGTGCCTCCGGATTCACGATCGGCCATGCTCTGGCGGTCGACGGTGGCTATCTAGCTCGATAGCGCAATTTCGTCACACAGTCACATGTATACCTTCAGGAGACTTCGTGGAACAACAAGATTTCGACGTCATCGTTCTCGGAACCGGCGCTGCTGGTCTGGCTGCTGCTATTCGAGCAGCGGCAAACGGTGCAACTGTCGGGTTATTCGAAAAGGCAGAGACTGTGGGTGGAACAACCGCCTGGTCGGGAGGCATGGCTTGGATCCCTCTTAACTCAAAGTCCCTGGCTGCGGGGGTTAAGGACTCGCGTGAGCAAGTCCTTACCTACCTGAAAAGTCTTTCCCACGGCATGATGACCGACGACCTGATCGAGTCCTATGTTGATAACGCTCCGCAAGTATTGGACTGGCTGGAAGAGAACACCTGCTTCCGTTACCAACCCGTTCTGGGTTTCCCCGACTACCATCCCGAACATCCAGGTGGCCTGCCTGGCGGTGGCCGGGCGATTGAGTGTCCCTTGATGCCATTTGAGGAGATCGGCGAATGGGGAACCAAGATCACCCGTGGCTATCAAATCTCCGGCACGTACATGATGAGCGAGTCATCGATGGCACGTAACCGACCCGATGGTGGCGTTACCGAGAGTGAGTATGAGCGGCGGAGTATCCGCGATGAACGCGGGGCAGGGCAGGCATTTGCCGGATTCCTTCTCAAGGCATGCCTTGACCTTGGAGTTATCCCAGTGACGGGGACAAGAGCCGTTCGATTAATTGAAGAACATGGCCAAGTTGTGGGTGTTGAGTTTAAACGAACAGATGGCAGTGAATTCCAAGCTCGAGCAGCCGGTGGTGTTGTTCTGGCAACCGGTGGCTTTGAATGGAATGAGGATCTCAAACGTTCATTCATCAAGGGTCCACTGACACGCACCGTCGCAGTACCGACTAACACGGGCGACGGTCTAGTCATGGCCATGCGACTAGGAGCGTCACTAGCAAACATGCGCGAGGCATGGTGGGTACCCACAATCGATGTTGAAGTACCGGGCTGGGGCAAAGTTGTTTGGCAAGTAAATGGGGAACGCTCCCGCCCGCATTGCATCATGGTCAACCGAGAAGGTCGACGATTCACCGATGAGGCTGCGAATTACAACGCTATCGGTAATGCATTCCATGTTGTTGATGTTGCGAGCTTCGACTACGTTAACCACCCCGCATACATGGTGTTCGATTCCCATTACCTAACCACTTATGGTTTGGCACATCAGAAGGATCCGAATAACGTGCCCGATTGGTTGACGACTGCGCCAACACTTGCCGAACTTGCTGTAAAGATCAATGTTCCTCCGGCAGCACTAGAGGAAACGGTGTTGCGATGGAATACAAACGTTGTGCAGGGCGCCGATCCAGACTTTTCGCGCGGAGTAAGCGTGCATGATCGTTTCTGGGGTGACGCAGCATTTGGCATGGAACCGCAGACAACCCTTGGCCCCGTTGACACGGCACCATACTTTGCCGTGCAAGTTAACTCAGGGTGTCTGGGTACAAAAGGCGGTCCGCGAACCGACGGCTCGGCCCGAGTACTCAATGTTGATGGAGAAGTAATCCCTGGTCTTTACGCTGCAGGCAACGCCATGGCCTCAGTAATGGGTATGACTTACGGCGGCCACGGGGGAACGCTCGGCCCAGCAATTACATTTGGTTGGCTTGCCGGGCACGATGCCGCCGAGCGCGCGCGGGCTTAACGGACTACTTCGAGTAGTCGTAAAACCCGCGCCCACTCTTGCGGCCATACATTCCAGCCTCAACATGGCGTTTCAACAATGCAGGGGGAGCGAAGCGAAGTTCTAGGTGCTCCGCATACAAGCTTTGTGAAACGAGCAACATGGTGTCAAGTCCGATCATGTCGCACAATTTCAACGGGCCCATCGGCATGCCGCAGCCAGCGACCATTCCTTCGTCAATGTCTTCTTTCGAAGCAACACCGTTCTCCAGTGAGCGGATCGCATCCAACAAATAGGGAACAAGAATCGCGTTGACGACAAAACCGGAACGGTCTTGAGCGCGAATAACTTTCTTGCCTAATACATCAGTACAGAATGCATGGGTTGCGTCAGCGACTGCGGGATCGGTCTGAAGGCACGAGATGACCTCGACCAACTGCATCACGGGGACGGGATTGAAGTAGTGCGTTCCTAGGACACGCTCCGGGTGGGTGCTCGCTGCCGCAATTTGAGCAACGGGAATTGAAGAAGTGTTGGTCGTAATGATTGCGTTGGGGCTAAGGACTGCATCGAGTTGAGCGATCAGTGAAACCTTGTCAGCGAGAGTCTCACGAATTGCTTCGGTAACGATCTCGCGGTCAGCGAGTGCACTAATGTCGGTCGTCCACTGGATGCGAGCCATGATCGAATCCGCGGACTCGGAGAGTTTGCCCGCTGCCTCGGCTTTGCCAAGGGATGCGGCCATTCGCGTCTTCGCATTCTCAAGGGCCTCGGGGAAAGCGTCAACGACAATCACATCGCAGCCACCTTTGGCACCAATCTCTGCTATTCCTGCACCCATCACGCCGCAACCGACGACACCAAGACGATTCATTATCTATTCTCTTTCTTCATGTGAGTGAAGTTCCCAGCGGGAACACATTGGATCCGACGTAAATTTGTGTGAATTAACTGTTGAGTGGCTGTGTTTAGAAGTCGCCCGCATTGGTGCGCAATGTCCGCAGAATGCCCAGGAGTGAATCGATTTGTTCGGCGGTGAGTCCGAGTTGTTCGAAGACCTCCGAGTTCAGAGCGGTCGTCGCAGCAGCAGAACTCTTGCGACCCAAATCGGTGATAGATGCAAGTACCGCACGACGATCCGATGGGTGTGGAAGGCGTTCGACGAAACCTTGCGCCTCCAACCGATCGACAGCGCTGGTGACACTTGTTGGGTGCACTTGAAGAAGTGTCCCCATTCGTGTCATGGGCAGGGAGCCGTACTTTGTGAAAGACAGGAGTGTGAGGATTTCGTAGCGCGCGAAAGTGAGGTCCAATGGTCGCAGAACCGCGTCGATTCGTTGCAACATGATCTGCTGCACGCGCACGATCGAGGTTACCGCCGCCATGCCGTCTGCGGCTTTCGTCCACTTGTGATTTACCCATTGGCGTCGGGCCTCGTCGATCGGATCGCTGTCTAGTGTCCGACTCATTGTCACAAGGTCCCCCGTTTAGGTAGATTGGGCTATACAAGTTATGTAGGAACTGCACTCGTTGCTCAAACATTACGACGGTATTGGCCGCCGACCTCGAAAAATGCCGAGGTAATTTGACCCATTGAGCATACCCGAACCGCGTCCATTAGGGAGGAAAACGTATTACTTCCTGATGCCGCGGCCTCTTTGAGCTTGGCGAGTGCTGGCTCCGCTTCGACCCGATGCTTTTCGTGGAATGCGGCCAGTCTCTCGACCTGTGAACGCTTTTCCTCTTCACTAGCGCGAGCAAGCTCAACAGTCTGAACTTCATCACTGGCATGCGGGTTGAGGAAGGTGTTCACGCCAATAATGGGCAGGGATCCATCATGCTTCTTGTGTTCGTAGAGCATTGACTCGTCCTGGATTCGCCCACGCTGGTAGCCGGTTTCCATGGCGCCAAGGACGCCGCCTCGATCGGAAATCCGCTCGAACTCGATCAGTACAGCTTCCTCAACGAGGTTTGTCAGGTCGTCCACAATGTAGGAACCTTGGAGCGGATTCTCATTCTTGGACAGGCCCCACTCTTGGTCGATAATCATCTGGATTGCAAGTGCTCGCCGGACGGAATGCTCGCTGGGGGTTGTGACAGCTTCGTCGTATGCATTGGTGTGCAGCGAGTTGCAGTTGTCATTGATCGCGCACAGCGCCTGCAGTGTCGTGCGGATGTCGTTGAAGTCCATTTCTTGTGCGTGCAGAGACCGACCCGATGTTTGGACGTGATACTTGAGTTTCTGGCTGCGCTCGTCTGCTCCATAAAGTTCTTTCATCGCGATTGCCCAGATGCGCCTGGCGACTCGACCAAGGACCGTGTACTCCGCATCAATTCCGTTTGAGAAGAAGAATGAGAAGTTCGGAGCGAAGTCCTCCACCTTCATACCGCGAGCAAGGTAGGCCTCAACATAGGTGAAACCATTTGCGAGTGTGAATGCAAGTTGGGAAATCGGGTTAGCACCAGCTTCAGCTATGTGATAGCCGGAGATAGATACGGAATAGAAATTACCTACCTCATTTTCGATGAACCACTGCTGAACGTCACCCATGCAACGCAGGGCGAACTCGGTCGAGAAGATGCAGGTGTTTTGACCTTGATCTTCTTTGAGAATGTCGGCTTGAACGGTGCCACGCACGTTGGTGAGAACCCA
>JAFMHB010000011.1:43130-85268 GCA_017854795.1 Candidatus Nanopelagicales bacterium | reverse complement strand
ACCAGGCGAATCCGCTCACGGGCAACGGCTTCGGGCAATGTTCAACCTTTCAACAGAAACTCAACTATGGACAAAATCTGTTTGGACTATACAATTGTATAGTAAACTAGGTAGTCAACCTCTCGCTCTTCCGTAAGGAGCCCTCGATCATGTCTGCACCCAGCTCAGTTTCCGGATCATCTATAAACGAAGCATTTATCTATGACACCGTGCGTACGCCACGTGGGAAAGGCAAGCCAGGTGGATCGCTCTATGAAGTGAAGCCGGTCGACCTTGTCGCCGCACTCCTTGAAGAGCTACCCAAGCGGAATAAGGGATACGACCCGCAGCGAGTCGACGACGTAGTCCTCGGTTGCGTTACACCAGTTGGTGATCAAGGTGCTGACATTGCAAAGACGGCTGCCATGGTTGCCGGCATGCCCGAAAGTGTTGCCGGAGTGCAGCTCAATCGCTTCTGCGCTTCAGGGCTTGAATCGGTGAACCAAGCGGCCGCTCGAATTCGTTCGGGTATGGAAGACATGATTATTGCTGGTGGTGTTGAGTCCATGTCACGAATTCCAATGGGATCTGACGGTGGCGCTATGGCACTGGACCCGCAAACAGCATTTGACGTCAACTTTGTTCCACAAGGAATTGGTGCCGACCTCATTGCCACCATTGACGGCTACAGCCGCGAAGACGTTGATCGTTTTGCCGTGTGGTCCCAAGAAAAGGCTTCACGCGCATGGGATGAAGGACGATTTAATCGCTCGATTGTTGCCGTGAAAGACCGCAATGGCTTAACAATTCTGGATCACGACGAATTTATTCGCCGCGGAACAACACTTGAATCCCTGTCATCATTGAAACCGTCATTTGCCATGATGGGCGAACATGGTGGCTTTGATTCTGTTGCACTTGAGGTGTACACAAACGTTGACGCAATTAACCACGTTCATCACGCTGGCAATTCATCAGGAATTGTTGACGGCGCTGCACTTGTGCTCATTGGGAACGAACAAGCCGGTCGAGACATGGGGCTCACCCCTCGCGCGCGAATCGTCAGCATGGCAGTTGTTGGTTCTGAGCCAACAATCATGTTGACCGGCCCAGCACCTGCCAGCCGCAAGGCACTCGCCAAAGCTGGCCTCAGCGCCGACGACATGGACATTGTCGAAATTAATGAAGCCTTCGCATCCGTTGCATTGCGCTTGCAAAATGAACTCAAAATCCCTGATGAAAAAATCAACCCCAACGGCGGATCGATCGCCATGGGTCACCCACTCGGTGCAACGGGCGCAATGATTTTGGGAACATTGGTGGACGAACTTGAACGCACCGGCGGCCGTTACGGCCTCGCCACACTCTGTGTTGGTGGCGGCATGGGAATCGCAACAATCGTTGAACGTATCTGAGATAAAGGACTAATCATGATTTCTTATGAAAAAGATAATGACGGAATTGTCACGCTAACAATTAATGACCCGAACGCTGGCGCGAACACGATGAACGAATTGTTCTCGCAAAGTCTTGGTGAAACCCTTGATCGCCTCGAGTCCGAAGTCGACTCGATCACCGGCGTGATTGTGGCCAGTGGCAAGAAGACTTTCTTCGCCGGTGGTGACCTCAAGTCATTGATCAGTGTTGGACCTGAGAACGCGGCCCAGGTTTTCGAGCAGGTTGAAGGAATCAAAGCGTTACTTCGCCGCATTGAAAAATTTCCTCGACCTGTGGTCGCTGCAATTAATGGCGCAGCACTCGGTGGTGGCCTTGAACTTGCTCTCGCGTGCAACCACCGAATCGCAATCGATGACAACAAGACGGAAATTGGTCTGCCCGAAGTAACCCTGGGGCTCCTACCTGGCGCAGGAGGAGTCACTCGCACAGTTCGCAAACTGGGAATTGCATCTGCTCTGCTGGACTGGTTACTTCAAGGTCAGCGTTACAAGCCAGCCAAGGCAAAAGAAAAAGGTTTAGTTGATCAACTCGTTGCAACCCGCGAGGAACTACTCCCTGCAGCACGCCAGTGGTTGATCGAGAACAAAGACAATGAAGCAGCCCGGGTGGCTCCATGGGATGTCAAGGGTTACAAAATCCCTGGCGGTACACCGAGCACCCCAGCTTTTGCTGCAAACCTGCCTGCATTCCCGGCCAACCTGCGCAAGCAACTCAAGGGCGCCGACATGCCAGCACCAAAAGCGATCATGTCCGTTGCAATTGAAGGCGCGCAAGTTGACTTCGACACTGCAAGTCGGATCGAGTCACGCTACTTCGCCGACCTTGCCACGGGTCCAATCTCCACCAACATGATCCAAGCGTTCTTCTTTGATCTGCAGAGCCTCACGGGTGACTCACTTCGTCCCGCTGGTTACGACAAGCGAGTAGTTTCCAAGGTGGGAATCCTTGGCGCAGGCATGATGGGCGCAGGAATCGCATACGAGTGCGCTCGCGCTGGCATGGAAGTTGTCTTGAAAGACATTTCCATGGCTGCTGCCGAAAAGGGCAAAGCTCATTCGGAGAAGTTGCTCACCAAAGCGGTTGAGCGCGGTCGCATGACCGAAGTCAAACGCGATGAAATCTTGGCACGCATCACACCAACTGAGTCTGCATCAGATCTTGTTGGCATTGACGCCTTGATCGAGGCTGTCTTCGAAGACGCAAACCTCAAAGCCAAAGTATTCGCTGAAGCACTCGAGTTCATTTCCGATGACTGCCTGCTGTGCTCCAACACGTCAACGCTGCCCATCACTGGACTGGCCCACAACGTTCCACGCCCCAAGGACTTCATCGGTCTGCATTTCTTCTCACCGGTAGACAAAATGAAATTGGTTGAAATTATTAAAGGCGCCGAAACGTCCGATGAAACCGTTGCTCGCGCAATTGATATCGTGCAACAGATTCGCAAAATTCCTATCGTTGTTAATGACAGCCGTGGTTTTTACACCAGCCGAGTATTTGGCACACTCATCAGTGAAGGTGTCGCAATGGTTGGTGAAGGCGTTGACCCCATGACAATCGAGCGTGCCGCAACCCAGGGCGGTTTCCCTGCGCCACCCCTCGCCATGTTGGACGAAGTTTCCCTGACCCTCACCCAACATATTCGCGCAGAAGCACTGAAGGCCGCCGAAGCAGAGGGAACCCAACTCCCCAGTGAAGTGGGAGCAGACGTAATTGACCGGATGGCCAACGAGTTTGGACGTAAAGGTCGAGCCGCAGGTGCAGGTTTCTACGACTACCCAACGGATGGTTCACCAAAAACTCTGTGGCCGGGTATTCGCGAACACTTCACTACTGGAACGCAGTACCCAATGGCGGATATGCAAGACCGTTACCGGTTCATCATGGCTTTGGAAACGGCGAAATGCATTGAAGAAGGCGTGCTCACCGATACTGCAAGTGCGAATATCGGTGGAATCTTTGGAATCGGCTTCCCCCCTTCCACGGGTGGTCCTGCTCAGTTCATCAGTAACTATGAAGGTGGACTTGCCGGGTTCGTCGCACGCGCCCAAGAACTCGCAGCCACTTATGGTGAGCGATTCGAGCCCAGTGCATGGCTGGTTAATAAGGCCAAATCCGGTGAAGGTTTGATCAGTGACTAACCAGCAAGAGCAAAGCCACGCCCTCCTCGCGGGAGTCGTGGTTGTTTCACTTGCAATTAATCTTCCCGGACCGCTCACCGCGGCCAGGCTCTCCAAGCTCGGGGCACAGGTCACCACGGTTCTTCCGCCAAGTGGTGACCCACTGCAGCTATACCAACCCGAATGGTTCGCCGACCTTCACGCTGGTCACGACCTGGTAACCCTTGACCTGAAGTCCACCGATGGAATCAGCGAACTTGATGCACTCCTCGCGCAGGCCGACCTTTTGATTACATCCTCGCGTCCCAGCTCACTCGCGCGTCTGGGTTTAGACCCAGACGGAATATCTAACAAACACCCACGCCTATGTCAGCTCGCGATCGTTGGTGAATCGGGTGTTAAGGCCGAGAACCCTGGACACGACCTGACCTACCAAGCGATAAACGCACTGGTGATCCCGCCGGCAATGCCAATCACCTTGATTGCTGACATGGCCGGCTCTGAACGAGCAACCCAGATTGCGCTTGCCGCCCTGCTCCACCGCGAACGTACCGGCGAAGCAACACACCAACAGGTTGCATTAGCTGACGTCACCTACGACATGGCCGAACCGAACCGGCGTGGACTGACCAAGCCCGGCGGTGGTCTTGGTGGGGGCCTCGGTCTTTATGGAATCTATGAAACAAAGGAAGGCTGGATTGCTCTGGCCGCGATCGAACCACACTTTGCCCAGCGGATTATGAGCGAACTCAACATTGACGCAAGCGCAGAAGCATTCGCAAAAGTATTCTCAACTAAAACTGCAATCCAGTGGGAACACTGGGCCAAGGAAAGAGACATCCCACTCGTAGTCGTTTCGCAATAAGAATCCAGTCCCAATAAGAGTCCGGCAAGAAGGAGAAAACAATGTTGACACCGCAGCCCTATGAATCAGCATGGATGACCGAGGACGTTAAACCGGTTGCCGACCTTGCGCGAGTCTTTTTTGCCAATGAAGTTGTTCCGCACCTTGACCGATTCGGAGAAAACCATCAGGTTGATCGGGAAGTTTGGAATAAAGCCGGTGAAGCAGGGTTGCTGTGCATCACGATCCCCGAAGAGTTCGGTGGAGGTGGTGGTGACTTCGCCCAAGAGGCAGCCGTGATTTGGGAACAAGGTATGAGCACCGATGACAGTTTCGGGTATGTCGTTCACTCCACAATCGTTGCGCCCTACATTTACAAATACGGAACTGAAGACCAGAAACGGAAATGGCTCCCCAAACTTGCCACCGGTGAACTGGTAGGCGCCATTGCAATGACGGAACCAGGTGCTGGTTCCGATCTGCAAGGAATCCGCACCACCGCCAAGCGGGACGGGGATCACTACGTCATCAACGGCAGCAAAACATTTATCACCAACGGATCGCATGCCAACTTGATCATCGTGGTCACCCGAACCGGCGGTGAAGGTGCAAAAGGAATTTCCCTGATCATTATTGAAACGGACGGTCTCGCCGGCTTCGAACGCGGACGCGTCCTGCAAAAGATTGGCCAACACGGTCAGGACACCAGAGAACTCTTTTTCGCCGACATGAAAGTTCCCACCGAGAACCTATTGGGAACCGAAGAAGGTCAAGGTTTCATCCAACTCATGGAAGAACTACCCCAGGAGCGTTTAGGCATTGCCATCTCTGCCGTTTCGTCGGCTCAAGCCGCAACCGAACTGACAATTGAATACGCGAAGCAGCGGGAAGCTTTTGGAAAGCCAATTCTTAACTTTCAAAACACCGGATTCGTTCTCGCGGAGGTGACAACCGAAGTGATGGCTGCTCGAGCATTTCTTGACTACTGCATAGGCCTCCACATTCAAGGAAAACTTGATGCAACAACCGCCTCACGCGCGAAGTACTTCTGCACTGATATGCAGGTTTCGGTAATTGATCGATGCGTTCAAATTTTTGGCGGCTACGGCTACATGACCGAGTACCCAATTGCCCGCATGTATGCAGGTGCTCGGGTGCAACCAATTTACGGTGGCACCAATGAAGTTATGAAAGTTCTGATTTCTCGAACTTTGTAGATCGCTTTTTCTTTGAGAAAACAAGCACGGTAACTCCAATAAACGCGATCAGGAATACAAATGAGATCACGAGTCCCGAGTGCGAACTCAACGTGTTGACAACCCAGGATTGTGCATCCGTTACCACAGCAATAATTGGATCACCAACCTGTTCACCGGAGTTAATGCGCCATTCGAACCAGCCGAACCACGCAACATAAAGTCCCGCGAGAATCACCAATGAACCAGTGACTCGTGAAATCACCTCAGACTTGGAACGCATCCAGACACTCACCTGTGATCCGGTTAACGCGGTAGCAACCGCAATAACACTGACGGCTGCTCCCATCCCGAGTGCGAATGCAACGAACGTGAACACAATTCCGAAGAAATCACTTGAGCGAATAGATGCCCCAGTGACAGCGAGGAACGGCCCTAATGTGCATGACAGGGACACGATTGCAAATGTCAGTCCGTAACCAACTTGGGAGAACCAACTTTCACCGGGTGACCAGCCCTTGATCAATCCAGCGCCGTTCCCCACCTTTCGGCCAAGGAGCAGCCAAAAACCGAGTGCAACAATTAATATTCCAACAACAATCGTGACAATGGGTAGGTAACGAGATATCGCCGATGCAAATGGAGCGAACACCAAACCAAATGTTCCAAATAACAAAATAAATCCGACGGTCATTCCTGACGCAAAACGAAGCCCACCGACTAACGCCTGTGACTTTGAGCGCCCTTCATTTGCGGCAGCAATCATGCCCATGTAGGCGGGGAGTAATGCAAAACCGCAGGGATTGAAAGTAGCCAGAACACCGGCAACAATCGCGAGCGAGAGTGTCGCGGTATCCATGATAAAAAACCTGAGGCCCTAGTTCAGGGTCGCTGCTCGTTCAAGAATTTCCTCTTCACCAATTGAACCCTGCACGACATCAATTGAACCGTCAGCACCGATGAAGGCAAATGCTGGCTGAGAGGCCACACCGAAGACGCTCCACACTTCCGCGTCAGGGTCGGCGAGTTGGGTGAAGTTTTCAATCCCCGTGTCACTAACAAAAGTTTTCATCGCGTCGACACTTCCTAGGGCTGCTACACCCACCACGTCAACACTTCCGTCGAGTTCACTTGCAACTTTGGACAGCGTCGGTGCTTCGCCTCGGCACACTGAACACCACGGCGCCCAGAACCACATGATTGTTGGCTTTCCTTCGTAGTCAGCCTGGGTAACGGCTTGTCCATCCAGTGTTGTGCTGGAGAAAACGGGAAGTGGTGTGACAACCACGGGGAGGTCTGTAGCGCCACCGGGAGTCTCAGCGGGCGATTCACCTGCAGTTTCAGCCGGTGTCTCAGCCGTGTCGGCACTATCAACGACGGCAGCCTCACTCGGCGCGGCAGCCTCCTCATTCATATCGGAGGAACACCCAGCAAGCACCAAAACGCCCACAGCGAACCCAACTGCGACAGAAGTCAATTTTGCGTGAGCTTTAGGAGTTTTCATAATGACTACGACGCATGTTAAAGCAATCGGTTCCCAACTGAATATCTATTTCGCGAATAGATATTCACTGAGATTGACTCCAGAAAATTAACTGCCGGCGATCAGCTTCGCCTTTGCTGCAGTGAATTCTTCTTCGGAAAGAATTCCTGATGCCTTAAGGCTGGCAAGCTTTTCCAACTGGGCGATCATGTCATCGCCCGCTGGTGCTGCAGCTGGTGTAGGAGCCACCGCTGCCTGCTGTTGCGCTTGCTCTGCAGCTTTCTGCTCAGCTTGAGCTTGTGTGCGGTTACTGACAACCTTTGCGGTTGCGGCAACTCCAACAATTCCCATTCCACGACGACCGACCATGACAAACTCCTTAGTGCTGAAACTCTGGCCAATTCGGCCAACCGAGTGTTACGAGTATAACCCCGTTTGAGCCAGTTGATCAGGCTTGATCGATCAGATTTAATTGCTGCAACTTCAACTCAAGTTCGAAGTTGGCTGGTTCCACTAGGTAGCTTTCGTCGGGAAAAACAACCACGGGGATGTTGGGTTTGCCACTGATCTCAATTGCCCGGGCTTTGTGTTCTGGGTGGGCGTCAACGTCGAGGTACTCGAAAGCAACCCCAAGTTCATTGAGTTGAGATTCGGTACGACGACAGTCACCGCACCAGTCGGCGCTGTACATGCGGATCACTGGCACATTCCTCCATCGCAGCAGGGCTGGATATAAAAGCAGCGGGGGCAGAAATCCTTGCCGCCACGGCGCTCTAAGTCAGTTGTCTCACATGCTGGGCATGGCCCAGGAGCTCCCATCACACCTGCAATTATGTCCTAATTAGCGGCAGGTGCACTGCTGCGCAGCGGGTATATTCGCCATTACTTCGGCAACGTGCTCGCCGCAGCCGGACCAGGTGATTTTGTTGCAAGATTGACAGGGTGCTGGACTACACATAGATAACTCCTTTTGACTAAGACCTTATGAGATCGGATCGATAGGATACCCCATGGGGTATGTAACCCAATTGACCGGTCATGCTTTTCATGGACCCGATTTAGGTCAGGAGTAGCCTTAACAATCTCCTAACGGGGAGCAACTACTTCTACAGGAAAGCAATAAGTGTCGACCCAAACCAAGTCAGTGCGCTCGTGGCTTCCGTCATATCTCCTTGTGGCACTCATCTGGGGCTTTTCCTTCTATTTGATGATGGTCGGCCTTGAAGCGTTCACACCCGTTGGTGTCGCCTTCACCCGGATAGCTTTTGGTGCGGCCACGCTCATCGTTTTGAGCCTCGTGACCAAAACTCCCCTTCCACCCAAGTGGGCTTGGAAATACCTTTTCATTGTCAGTTTTCTATGGGTATCCATCCCCTGGATGCTCTTCGCATTCGCAGAGACCCGTGTTTCTTCTGCACTGGCAGGAATTTTCAACGGAGCAACACCGTTGATGACCTTGGTCGCCATCTTGCTTGTTTTTCCGGAGGAAAAGCCAACGAGACAACGAATATTTGGTTTGTTCCTGGGATTTATCGGGATTCTCGTTGTTGTCGGAATTTGGGATACGGGTGCTGCTGAAAACGGTGCCGGGATTGACTTCCTGGGAGTTGCGGCAATGATCCTCGCGATTTCATGCTACGGATTTGCATTTCCTTTCGCACGCCGTTACCTCACCGGTCCTACAGTGCGCGAACCACTTGCCCCCATCTCCTTGGCGACAGGAATGTTGCTCTTTGGCCTATTGGTCACCGGTCCGATCGTCGCATTCACGGGAGTAACAAACGCTGTAATGACGGCTGGTCCTTTACTTGCCATGGTGGCATTGGGCGTTCTGGGCAGTGGATTCGCTTACGCCCTGAACTTCAAGGTTGTCCTCGCCGCCGACGCAACAACTGCAAGCACAGTCACTTACATAACCCCACTTGTCGCTGTAATAGTCGGAGCAATTCTGCTCAACGAGCACATTACGTGGAACCAACCGGTCGGCGGATTACTCGTTGTTATTGGCGCTGCTACAGCCCAGGGCTTACTTCGTCGCAAACCCCCAGATTGTGAAACATTACGCACTAATATCTGACCGTGATCCACATTGGAGCCGAGAGCGCAGCCCTTAATTCAGAACTGAATTCGCTGTTTTTCATTATGTTAATTGCCGTAGCAGCACCGCTGTTGGTGGGAATTTTTCGGCTGAAAGTCGCTGAAGTCGTCATCCTCCTGGGACTGGGGATTTTGGTGGGCCCTGAGGTGTTGGACCTTGTGGAAATCGACGCCAGCATTTCACTCCTATCCCAACTCGGATTGGGATTCTTATTCTTTTTTGCTGGCCTCGAACTTGAACCGGAGGCAATTAGAGGTCGTTACGGCAAGCTCGCGGCAATCGGGTGGGGCTGTACGCTACTTGCAGCAGGTATTGCCACGTGGGTGCTGGAATCCTTGAGTGTCGTCGAAAATTTTGTCGGCTTCGCTATTGTTTTGACGAGTACGGCTCTGGGAACCTTGCTGCCGGTCCTGCGTGACAGTGGTGAACTAAAAACACCATTTGGAAAATTTTTCATGGGTGCCGGAGCTATTGGTGAATTTGGTCCAATCTTGGCAATCTCACTCTTTTTAAGCTCATTCAGTTCATTTCAGGCGCTTATTTCACTGATCGTAATGGCCGTTGTTGCTTTCATTCTCGCGAAAGTTCCTGCGTGGATCAATTCGGGCAGGTTGCGTAAGCTCATCGGCTCGGGTCATTATTCCTCCTCGCAAACCCCGATGCGGATAACCATCTTGTTCTTAGTTGGACTGCTCGCGGTCGCCGCTTCATTAGGACTCGATGTCGTGCTGGGCGCGTTTATCGCAGGGGTTATTTTCCGGTTGAACATGTCACATGATGCGGAAGATGTAATCCACGTCAAGGTTGAAGGAATCGGTTTTGGTTTCCTCATCCCGATTTTTTTTGTTGTATCCGGAGTGAATATTGATATTCGATCAATCATTGCCGATCCAGCACCAATGCTCATTGTCACCTTGCTATTGCTCTTGGTTCGGGGACTTCCGCAGTTCTTCATTTACCGCAATGCAATACCCGAGACGCGTGATCGGGTTCGATTCTCCCTGTACGTGGCCACAGCCCTACCCATCATTGTTGCGGTCACGTCCGTTCAGGTGGAGGCAGGTGTAATGACCAGCGCCGACGCCGCCACACTTGTCGGAGCTGGGGCACTCTCCGTTTTGGTCTTCCCTCTCACGGCGTATTTCGTTGGGCGCAAAGACGGGTCAAAGGGTGGGCGAAATGCCGAGCCCGAGGTCGTTGACCTGATCTAGTGTGATTGACTTCATTGAATTTGCGCGAGTGCGTGCATCAAGGAACACTTAGGTAGTCATGAGTTCACAAATAACCGATGTTCTGATCGTTGGCGCAGGGCCCGCTGGCTCTGCCGCCGCAACTTGGTGCGCCCGAGCTGGCTTGAGCGTTTTACTCGTTGACGCTGAGACCTTTCCCAGGGACAAGCCCTGCGGTGATGGACTGACCCCACGGGCAATCGCTGAACTTGATCAACTGGGTCTCTCCCCTTGGCTTGAGGGCCGAGCCCGCAATAAAGGTCTTCGTGCGGCCGGGTTTGGCCAGGAGTTGTATCTCCCGTGGCCCGGTGGCAACCTCCCGAATTACGGCGGAGCCGCTCCGCGACTTGAACTTGATGCAGCGATTCGCCAAGTCGCAATTGATTCCGGGGTTGAGGTCATGGAAGGCATGCGCGCGGTCGATGCGGTCATGGATGGAGACAAAGTCGCGGGTGTCGTTTTCACGACCGGTGGCAAGGGTTCCCAAGCTAAAAATGTGACGATTCATTGTTTGCGCTTAATTGTTGCCGACGGAGCGAAATCACAACTGGGTCGCACCCTTGGTCGCGAGTGGCACCGTTCAACCGCATTTGGTGTGGCAGCCCGGGGTTACATAAAGTCGCACCGCTCAGATGACGAATGGATTTCAAGTCACCTGGAATTACGCGGCGAAAAAAATGAATTGCTTTCCGGTTACGGCTGGGTCTTCCCACTGGGTGACGGCGAAGTTAACGTCGGTGTTGGGACTTTGGCAACCGTGAAGCGTCCGGCTGACGTCAACCTTCGTAGTCTTCTGAATTTTTATGCGGATCAACAACGGGACACCTGGCAGTTTGAGGGTGAGGTTCGCGCACCGTGGTCAGCACTATTACCGATGGGTGGCGCTGTCAGTAATGTCGCTGGTGCGAACTGGGTTCTCATTGGTGATTCAGCCGGGTGCGTCAACCCTTTAAACGGTGAAGGAATTGACTATGGCCTCGAAACCGGTCACCTTGCTGCGCAGTTATTTGCTGACACCCCAGCCAATTCTCGAATGGACTTCACAACAGTGTGGCCGAAAATTCTGGTTGATCATTATGGAACGGCGTTTTCAATTGCTCGCCGACTTGCGGGTCTGATTACGGTTCCGAAATTGCTTCCAACATTTGGTCCGATCGGAATGCGTTCACAGTTCCTAATGACTATTGCGTTGCGAGTAATGGGTAACTTGATTACTCCGCAAGACAAAGATGTCACTGCACGACTGTGGCATTACGCGGGTAAGTCAAGTATCAAACTTGATCACCGTCCGCCGTTTAGTTAGTAATCGAGCTAAAAAGTAAGGGGTCGGGTTTGTTAACCCGACCCCTTACTTGATCACACTTGATCAAAAAGAGTCCAACATGATGCTGTTGTTTTTGCTGTTAGGCAGCAGCCCGGTTCTTTGCCGCTTCTTTTCCGGCAGCGATTGAGGCTTCTTTGTTGGGGATGAAGGCTTCGAGTGCTGGGACAACACCTGCGAGACCGAACTCGATGGTGACTACTTCAACGTCGGTTGCCCCCATAGCTCCTGCGAATTGGCGCAGGTAGCCGGACGCGTAATCCCAACCAGCCTTCGGGCTGCCGTCAGCGTAGCTACCACCTTGGGCAATAACGAAAGTTACTTTCTTGCCAGTCAGGGTTGCGGTTGACTCGTCGAAGACGCCCGGAATGACGATGTTGTCAATGTAGGCCTTGAGTACTGAAGGGATCCCGTAGTTCCACAGCGGCGTTGAAATCAGGATTTCATCCGCTCCGGAGATCTCTTCAATGAGGTACATGCGCGCGCCCCATTTGGCGGCCATTGGCTCGCTGCGATCGGCTTCGGCAACAAAACCGGCTGAGAGCGATTCAACATCAAGGTGGGGAACAGGAGTCTTGTCCAAATCGCGGGTGATTACAGTTCCATCGGGATTAGCTGCGCTCCAAGACGCGACGTATTGCGCAGAAACTGTGCGGGAAAGCGAATTTTCAGCCCATGGGCTGACTTCAATGTGCAAAAGGGTTGACAAGGGATTCCTTTAATTAGTTAGTTGAACAATCAACTAACAGTACTACAGGCTGAAATGCTCCACAACCGCGGGCCCGTCAAAGTGGGGTCCAATAATTGTTCGCCACTGGGTGTACTGATCGGACTCACGAAAACCCACCATGTGGTCTTCGATTGTTTCCCAATCAATTGTGAACATGTACACATTTGGCCGCTCAACACACCAGCCAACATGCACAAACTCGATGACGCCGGTGACGTTAGGGAAGATCTCAGCAACGGCGCGATTGAGGTCTGCCACGAATTGCTCGTGTGCGTCTTCTTTGATGGTGACCTGCGCAACTTCACGAATCATGGTGAACTCCAATCAATAGGTCTATCAACGGGCATAGGAACATTTAAAAACTCCAGTCTTGCGTGAACATGTCTTCCTGAATTGTCATGCGCAAAGGATTCATGCGCAAAATTCCTGGAGCACCCTCCAGCACATTCTGCAGACCATGCATCAGGTCAGCAAAACCCGTTGTTTCTCGGTGTTCAATTTCAGCTTCCTCACTGGTGAAGACTTCAAATAACCAAACGATGTCTTCGGTATCAGGATCTGTGAGTACCGTGAAAACTTCGGTACCAGGTTCTTCCCCGATTCGATCGGCGTAGGTGTTGAGTAAGTCAAGAAGCTCAGTTCGCTTGCCTTCGCCAACATTGAGCCGAACAAGCAATGCTTGCCGACCTGGCAATAAACCGTCATGCAACATGTGAATCTGTGCCCTTGTCTCTACTTCACGCTGTTCTGGAGATCATTGTTCTGGAGGTACCAGTCGTAAGTCGCGGCAAGACCATCACCTAACTTGATTGATGGGTACCAACCAAGGGCGTTGATCCGACTGGTATCTAACAATTTTCGGGGCATCCCGTCAGGCTTACTGGAATCCCACGCCAGTTCACCCTCGAAACCAACGACCCGGGCAACGGCCTCCGCGAGTTCACGGATGGGGAGGTCATCACCCCAACCAACATTGATGGTTTCATGTGAATCGTAATTTTGTAGAAGCATCAGGCATGCGTCGGCAAGATCATCCACATGCAAAAACTCTCGCCTTGGTGCACCGGTCCCCCAAAGGGTTACCGAACTTGCACCGTTTTCCTTTGCTTCGTGAAAGCGACGAATGAATGCCGGGAGGACGTGGGATGTTTCTAGATTGAAATTGTCACCAGGGCCATAGAGATTTGTAGGCATTGCCGAAATCCATTTCCTCCCATATTGGGTGCGGAAGGCTTCGACATAAAAAATCCCAGCGATCTTTGCCATGGCGTATGCCTGGTTCGTTGGTTCAAGCGGTCCAGTCATCAAACTTGATTCTCGAATTGGCTGTGTTGCGTGACGTGGATAAATACAACTGGAGCCCAGGAAAAGAAGGCGCTCGACGTCGGCTTCATGAGCTGCATCCATCACATTTGTTTGGATCAACATATTGTCTTTGAGGAAATCAACGGGGTAGGTGGAGTTAGCCATGATGCCGCCTACTCGAGCTGCCGCGTCAATCACAATGTCCGGCTTCGCCTGATTGATCGCATCGATAGTGGCATCTCGATCGCGCAGATCAAGTTCACTCGATGTCCAACCGACTATTTCCCCTACGCCAGCGCTTTCCAGAGCTCGGACCAAAGCAGATCCTACGAGCCCACGATGCCCGGCAACATAAACCTTCGTATCACCCCATGAAATTTCACTCATCTGGAGAGTCTGGCATAGGCGCGGAATAATTCAGGCACGTGTCTGAGTACGAATGGGCAGACCGTTATCCCCTTCGGAGACACACAGAGAAATCCCTTGGTCTGTCTGAGCCGTGGCGTTCGGCGCTGGCGCCGGCGCCGGTGTCGGTGTCGGCGCGGGTGCTGGTTCCGCTGCGGTTGCATTTTGCTTGCTCTGTAGTCTGCAGGAGTTTATGGCGACTACCCATGGTCACTATTGGTTAGCCTATTGGTTAAGTGTGCGGTTTTTTCAATGTCTTTCCATCGACTTTAGGACACCTTCCTCATAGGAATTGGATCCAATCAGCACACCTAACGGATAGTTGCGTTCTGTTCCCTCAACTTTGAAACGGAATCCGGAATCCGGAACTCTGAACCCGGAACTCTGAACCCGGAACCTTGAACCCTGTGTTTGTTACGCCAACTGTTTGGGCCGACACTTTGGGCCGACTCGCTGCGTGGACTTAATGTGCCAAGTGACGGAGCTGGGAGTTCGGGCTGCGGAGCCGCATGTGGGCAAATTCGGGGCGGTTACGTTTCTTTGAGTACAAACTGAGAAATGAATCAACCGATAGCAAATCTCGATAAGAAAATGAATCCGCACACCAACCAAATGAGCGAAGGGCCGTGATGGTTGCTGCGATGGACATGGACGTTTCACGATCATCGGAAAAGTGCCACGGCTGGACCACGATCACGTTATGTGCAGGTACAGCGAGTTGATCCGCACTTAGTAACGCGATGGATGTGCTGTAATTGGAGGAAATTGCAGCAGCGATAAAACTTTGCCAAGGGATAGTTGAGTACGGCAACAGATTTTGTTGTCGGAGTTCTACAAGTCTTGTGACATTAGTCCGGCCAGGAAATCGTTTCCTGCGTAACAAAATTTTTACGAATTCCGATTCATGTTGTGCACTCGTCACATTCTCATAGGGCTGGCTGTACACGGAAAGGTCAATCCTGCGATCTTTGTCATTGATTTCGGGGTCAAACAAAGCGTTGAGGTGTGGGGCTTGGGCTGCATCGAGCAACACATTTAACTCGGAGAGATTCAGGATGCCTGCGAGATCGGCAACAATTCGAGCAGGGTGCGTCAGCCGTAAACCATTCGTCACAACGATCTCTTCATTTGTTAAGTCACCAAGGTGGGATCGGATTCCTTTCTGGTGCGAGCGTGCACGGGAACGCGAAACAGTGACATGAAGATGTGGATCAACAGCGATTCGGTAAGGAAGAGGTAAGTCAAAAATTCTGGCCGCACTCACATGCGAAATAATCGCCGGCGCCCTAATTCGACCAATGCGACGACGCAACTCATAATCATTCCAGTCCGGCACACCGGGAAAATCCGAGTTATTTTCCGGCATGAAGAGGGAATCGATAGCCAAAAGTTGTTCGTCATCCCATCTGCTCAAGGGCAAACTACGCAAGGGCAACGTGGAAGATCCAAAAACCGCTGGTTCTCGATACAGACTGCGAGCTACAGGGTCAAACATGATGCCTTTTCACATTTACATTTTTCACATTTACATTTTGTGATTCGGTGGGCGCAGGAGTGAAAGAAACACGCTGGGTGTGAAAACGGTGACGGTAAAAAAACATCTGGGGATACGCTTAGGTCGTGGTTACAATCGGATCCCTAACAATTGGCGGTAAGTCAAAGACGCCGCTACCCCCCAGCAAGTACCGCATGGGTGGGAAGCATTTCAAAAACGACAAAGCATTCATTAAAACAGCGGTGCGTGACGTTAAACGTCTGGAGAAGTACTGTGATCTCAACCCGGACTCCTCACTGCTGGACTGGGGCTGCGGTGCAGGACGCCTAGCAATTGGTGTTAAGGAGTACTTTCCGTCCATTCGGGACTACCACGGGGTAGACGTGCAGCGGGAGTTAATCGATTGGGCGGACTCGAATTTGGCCGGCGAGGGCTACCGATTCACCTACGTTGATGTCAGTAATGAGCGTTACAACCCCGATGGTTCACCTGAACGAACCTTGAGTGCTGAACCACACAGTGTGGACGTTTTCTACGCCTACTCCGTGTTCAGCCACATGAATGCGGTTGACACTGCAGGGTATTTGGAACTTCTCGGTCAAGCACTCACCCCGACGGGCAGGGCATTTGTTACCTGCTTCGTTGAAGAAGATGTGCCCGAATGGGATGAAAATCCAGCCGGATACGGTCCGCTTGAGTGGAAAGGCCGGCTCCACTGCACTCGATTCTCCCGCCAATACTTCGAATCCCTCGTAAACGCTGCGGGGCTGGCCGTTGACCGCTTTGAATACGGCCGGGAAACAGACGGTCAAAGCTTGTACATTCTAAGACGACGTTAATTATCCGATTGCCCACGTTCTCACTGGTACCGTGTGGGGGTGAGCATCGAAAGGCCGGATCCTGGGATAGATCCGATGAGCGATACCGGAACCTGGCGTCGAATAGCTCGAGAGGCACACACAACTCAGGGTTGGGCAACCACCGACCGGCATCGGGACCGACCACACGAGCCGCGAGACCCATTACGTGTGTACGCGACGCGGGCCGTAATTTTCGACTCGATCGCAATTTTTGCAGCCGCGACCACAGGCTTCGTATTGAGATGGACGATTCCATACAACCTCGACATCTCAGATCTCACATACGTTTATTTCGCGCTCGTCGTTGTTGTTTCATGGATCCTCGCCCTAGTTGTGCGCGGGGCATATGACACCCGCGTGCTCGGCGCCGGCTCAGAAGAATTTAAACGGGTAGTCACCGCATCGGCTGGGCTATTTGCCCTAGTAGCCATTACTGCATTTGCCTTAAAGCTTGACCTTTCTCGAGGTTTCGTCCTCATCACCTTTGTCGTTGGAATGATATTTCTGTTGGGTGAACGCTGGGGATTACGCACGTGGTTACGACATGAACGCAGATACGGAAACTATTTGCACAGAACCATGGTCATTGGGGAAGGTGACCGCCAACAGGAAATTGTTGACATGTTGGACCGTGACCCAGTTGCTGGATTCGTTGTTGTCGACGTGTCACAGGAACCTGCAGAGAATTGCACCGAAGAGCAACTCGTTCGTTGGTTAGACGAAGTAATGGCACGCATCGCCATCAACGACGTAGATACCGTTGCCATTGCTGGCACACCACTTTTGGGCCAAGACCTGATTCGTCGATTGTCCTGGCGACTTGAAGGACCACGCATTGACCTGTTGGTTGCACCGACACTGGGTGATTTTGTTGGACCCCGCGTCACTATGCGCATGCAAGCGGATCTGCCACTCATTCACCTTGATGAGCCGCAACTCACGGGGTCAAAACGAGCCATTAAGCGAGCACTGGATCTCGTATCCGGAGTGATGCTGGTGATTCTGTTCCTGCCATTCATGGCCTTTGCCGCCGTCGGGATCTTTTTCTCCAGCCGCGGACCAATCTTCTACCGGCATCAACGCATTGGACGTGGCGGTCAGGTCATTGACGTTGTGAAATTCCGGACCATGTACGAGGGCGCGGATGAGGACCGTAAGCAAGTAATCGGGATGCCTGACGAAAATATCGGGAATCGATATCAAAACGACCCCCGAATCACCCCCTTCGGAAGAGTTTTACGTCGATGGTCAATTGATGAAATGCCGCAAATCATGCACGTTCTCAGGGGGACCATGTCCCTCGTCGGACCGCGGCCCGTACTACTCGACGAGATCCCACTTTTTGGCGATGCTGATCACCGTCGGCACCTCACCAAACCCGGATTAACAGGTTTGTGGCAAATATCCGGGCGCAAAGCGGTTGACTGGGACGAGCGGATGCGGATGGATTTGGACTACGTGGAGCATTGGTCTCCGGCTCTGGACTTAGTGATTGTGGCAAAAACCGTGAAAGTAGTTATTACCGGTAGCGGAGCGTATTAACCAGGCAACTTGTTAATGTGAATTTCACCAGAAATTGGCGTGGTTAGTTAGTTTTGCGGCTTTTATGGGTTAGGTTCGGAAGGATCATTTTTACTTCCCGACATGTAGAGGATTCTGAATATGCGCCGTGCGCTCATCTCCACAGCACTTTCGATTGGCCTAGCAGCCTCCGTGGTGCTCGCAAGTCCAGCCTCAGCGGACGGACCGATCAACAAAGTGCAATTCGGGATGCACGTGCCAAATATTTCAATCGGTGTTGATCCAGGTGTGAGTTACGGGGCAATCCGACTCTGGGATTCCGGTGTTGCCTGGGGTCAGGTTCAACAAGGGAAGAACAAGTTTTGGTGGAATGGCCTCGACGCCTCGATTGCCAACGCAAATGAGCAGGACGCTGAAGTGCTGTACGTCCTAGGAAGTACCCCGAAATGGGCGGCCACAGACCTAAAGGCCGGTACCTACCCCAATAAGGGTGCCGCATCAGTACCCAAAATGGCCGATTGGAAAAAATGGGTCACCGCAGTTGTGAAGCGGCATGGGAACAGCATTAACGCTTACCAGATCTGGAATGAGGCCAACCTCGTGAACTTCTGGGCGGGGACACCCAAGCAAATGGCTGACCTCACCAAAGCTGCATCGAAAATTATTCGCAAATACGATCCGGGTGCAAAGGTTGTCAGTGCCAGCAGCACCGTTCGTTTGGAAAGCGCCTACAAGCGGTTCTTCCCTGCGTACCTCAAGGAACTCAAAAAGGCTAAATGGCCGGTTGACGTGATCTCGGTGCACACTTACCCCGATGGTCAAGGAAACCCGGGCGACCGGGCGGCATACCTAGATCAGGTGAACAGCCAACTCAAAAAGTCCAAGGTCCCGGCGTCAAAGCAACTATGGGATACCGAGGTCAACTACGGAATTGCGGGTCCAGGCAAAATTAAGGGTCAAAAAATTGGTGGGGACACCGCAGCAGCGTGGACAGCACAGACCTACCTTGAAAACATGGTTCAAGGTGTGGACCGTGCCTACTGGTACTTCTGGGATAAGTCCAACTCACTCCTGGGAATCACCCTGCAGGACGGCACCACAGGTGCGATCGGCTATCAGACCGCTTACATGTGGATGAATAACTCGTACTACTCGTGCACCGAAGGCGCGGTAAACGTATGCCAAATGGGTGATTTCACCCAGCCGGATGTAGTCGTGTGGTCAAACTCAGGCAGCGGGACTTACACTGTCCCCGCGTATGCAACGGTGCAATGCGATGCAATGAACCGTTGTTCGACAGTAAACCCCGGTGACTCAATAGCGATTGGAAACATGCCCCTATGGTTTGGAAGCGCACAGCAAAACGATCAGAATCAGGCAACTCTGGTTCCAAGCCCCGCTACTACGCCATAGCCAGTGTTGTCACAGCAGGTGCACTGCTATTGACGGCTTGCGGTGGGGGATCTGAGACGACCGGTAGTGAAACACCAACTCCCACCGAGTCAGCTGTGATCGATCCCAATGCGGTGCAACCCTCCATGGTTGGTTTGCACATTGAAGGCGCTGAAGGTGGCGCTTGGGCATCCGCTCCATTTGGTGCACTACGTCTCTGGGACAACGGAACCGCCTGGTCACAAATTGAACTAGCCAAGGGTGAGTTCAGGTGGGACAACTTGGACGGGGTCATCGAGACTGCTGAGTCAAGGGGCCTTACCGACATCCTTTATGTGATGGGTACGACACCAGACTGGGCAACCGCGAATCCAGAAAAGCTCAATGCCAGTGACTACCCGCAGCCGGGTGCAGCAGAGGCACCAGCCAATATTGCTGACTGGTCGGAATGGGTAACCGCGGTGGTTACGCGATACAAGGGACGTATCAGTTCCTATCAGATCTGGAATGAAGCGAACCTAGCTAACTTCTTCAACGGGACACCGGCTCAAATGGCGGAGTTGACCAAAGTTGCCTACGACATCATCAAAGCAATTGACCCAGAAGCACAGGTTGTTTCCGCTTCGCCGTCAACGCGTTTGGCGAAGTCATTTGATCGATTTTTCCCCAAGTACCTCGAAGAACTCGCCGCCCTTGAATGGCCGGTCGACGTCATTGCGATTCACACCTACCCCGATGCAACGGGCGATCCATCCATTCGAGCAGCCCTAATACTCAAGGCCATAGATGTACTGAAAGCCTCAGGTGCACCCACACTTCCATTGTGGGATACCGAATTGAACTACGGACTGGCAGGCCCTGGGGATATACCTAAGCAAGAAATTTCAGGTGCCCGCGCGGCTGGTTTTGTCGTTCGTACTTTCATCGACGATCTGCGTTTGGGTGTTGATCGCAGCTACTGGTACATCTGGACCTTGAAGCCATATGACCTACTGGGTGTGCAAGCGTATTCCGGCTCCGACGGGGAGCAGGGTTTCTTCGCCGTCAATGACTGGGTTACCGGGGCGACATTTGGTGGTTGCACCGAGGCTGACAACACGGTCGTGTGTGATTTCAGCCGCGATGGAACAAGTTGGCAAGTTGCTTGGGCCCAAGCCGGTGAAGTCGTGTACACAACCCCGGAGAATTCACAATTAGTGTGTGACCCACTGGCGGTCTGCGCCGAAGCACCACCCGCATCGGCTGTGACATTGACCGAGGTCCCCGTCCGGATCTACCTCCAATAACAATTCACACAGACGTACACTGGCTTAGTGCCAAGCCTTAAACCAATTTCCTGGGTCCTCCTAGGAGCTGGAGTCCTCGTGGGAGGTTTCCTTTTCTGGTTGCAGGTGGGCGTGGTCGCAGCACTTGCGGGTTTCGGTCTCAATGGGCTCAGTTTGCAGGGACACCTTTCGGCGGCCGCCGACTCATTGGTTGAAGGCGACTATCAAAAGGGTGAAGCCGAGTACTTTGCGGCTCAAGATTCAGCAGACGCTGTGATTAGGTCCAGTGACGTCCCCCAACTGGCTGTCATCGGTGTCATCCCCGGTCTTAACCCCGCGGTGCTTAACTGGCAACGCAGTGCCAATGCAACCTCCTTGATCACCCAGGCAACGGGTGATCTGATCACCCTCTACGGGGATCTTTCAGGTGAAAACGGCGGAGAAAAAATCTTTTCCGACGGTGCAATAAACATGACAATGTTGGAAGAACTTCCCGCACGAGTTGATGCCTCTGCAGAGAAATTGAGCCTTGCCCAGGTCGAGCTTGATTCAATCCAGGCCAACACGACGTTTTCCCAGCCACTTGATGACATCCGCGACAAAGCATTGCGTGAAATGGAACCGGTCCAGGAGGCCGTGGGTTCCCTTGAAGGGGTGGCCCCGGTTCTTCCCGACGCACTCGGTGCCAATGGAGTGCGTCGGTACCTGATCGCACTAGGAAATCAAGCCGAAATGCGGGCATCGGGTGGCGCGCCACTGACATTGGTCATGGTCGAGTTGGACAACGGCAAGATTTCTATTCCCATCAAGGGTCAAACCAGCACCCAGCTTTTCCCGCCCCTGAATGCTGCCGTGACCTGGTTCGGGCCCGCGTTGAACACGTTCTTCCCAGGAAATCCGCGAAATGCACCTTTTGTAGTGACGAACACACACCCCAATTTGTTGATGAGTGGCCAGGAAATGATGGGTGCCTGGCAAGGCGGCAACTTCCCCAAAGTTGACGGGGTCGTGTACCTGGATCTGACCGCGATCGCTGCAGTGCTCACCGAAACAGGTCCCATTGATTCTCCGACCTACGGTTCAGTTACCGGCGATCAACTGGGGCAGATTCTGTTGGTCGATGCCTACGCAGATTTTGGGCAAGAGGATGCGACCGTTAGGCAAGCGGCAAACCAGCAACTGGTGGACGACCTGTTAACTCGAATTCTCTCCGGTGACGACCTAGTGAAGGCGGCTAGTGCCATTGCAGGTACAGCGCCGGGACGGCACTTCCAGTTGTACATGAAAAACCCAGCACTTGAACAGCTTGCCCTCGACGCAGGCGCTGCAGGAATTGTTGCTTCGCCTGAGACCGGCGACTGGTCAGCCATGTACACCCAAAATGGAAACCAGTCCAAAGTGGATGTATTTCAACAACGCAATGTGTCTGTCACGGTGAACTTGGAGGCCGACGGCTCGGCTCGGGTGAATCAACAGATGACAATGGTGAATGCGACACCACCTGATCGTGACCCTGGTCCTGAAAAAGGAATCGGTTACGAAACCATGTGGATCAAGAATGCCTACCTGTTGTACATCCCTGATGCAGCAAGGAATTACCAGGTGAGTTACCCCAGTGGATTTGCTGTTCGACCATTCAAAGGTCACTCGCGACAGCAGTACGGGCAGGGCTGGGTCGATGACGGTTACGGCAACAAATTAATTCGCGTTGTTGGTTGGACACCACCCGGTGGTCAAGCCGCTGTCGGTGTGTCCTACACGCTTCCTGCAGGAACCTTCATCGATGCTGAAACAGGGGCTTTGGAATACGAAATTTTGGCTGATCCACAAGGTCTGTTCATTTCACCAACGATCACGGTTTCAGTGAACGGACCCGAGGGCTGGAGTCCCGTGCGGTACCAAGGCATGGATGTAACGGAGCAGAATGCAACCGTGAGCGCGGTGCTCGATGCGCCGACAAAGATCATGGTGGAGTTTAGGAGATGACAACGAGATCACTCGTGGTTGTTAATGCGCTGGCTCTGATCGCGCTCATTGCACTCATTGCAGTGCCACATGTTGGTCTTGCTCTCGTTGCACTGGCATTAATTGCTCTTCCTCCATGGGGGCGGACCTACGCCGAACGCGCGGTGATCAGTGGTGTGATTCTCGTCGGTGCAATTGCAATTATTTTTCCGCGAGCAGGCGCAATTTCGTTTGACCGAGTCAGTGCTAGTGCACTTTTTGGTGGCCTGTTGGCGTTGGCGATGCTTCTTCGCTTTATTCCCGGTGTTCGATCGCGTGCAATGCCTAGGCTTAACGGCGTTGACGTTGTGGCAGGACTTGCAACCGTGTTGGTTGCAGCGGTTCCGATCAAAACTTATTTTGGTCTGACGTCCGAGCAAGCTGTTGCATCACTTTTTCAAACAGGTTGGGACAATCAGGGTCACTTTGTGCCATTTGCGAATACGGTCATGCAGGGCGGATCGCAGTGGGTGACCGCGGACGGTTCCATTGCTTGGAATCAGTGGTACCCGGCGGTTCACACCAACCTGTGGTCACTGGCGCAGGTTGTGGTGGGTACCGACACCCCCGATCGAATCTCGCTCGTGATCCCGTATGCGTTGTGGGTGGCCCTCTCATTTGCCGCGTGCGTTGGAGTTTTCACCTGGATCGCAGGGGACCTTGCCAAAGTTGTGGCACGCAAAACTGAGTTGAGTAAAAAAGGTGTTGCTGGGGCTGGGATTCTTGCTGCGCTTGGTTCTGCTCTCTTTGGGATTTTTGGCAGCATTCAATTTTTGTATAGCGCCGGGTTCACCAATTTTGTTATGGCAGTTGCGGTCGTGGCCGCCACGACTTACTTGAGCGCGAAAGAGCCAGTTCGCGTTGGCTGGTTTGTTGTGCCACTGGGCGCCCTGGCCACTGTTGGGTTGTGGACCCCACTTGTTATTGCACTTGTCCCCGCTGGAATCGTGATTGCGATCAAGTTGATTCGGGTGAAGATCTGGTGGGGAATCATTTGGCTGGTCGCTGTGAGCGCGGTAGCACTGATCACGCTGATCTCCCAAGCCGAGGCAGTGCTGGGCGCAAGTGACAGCGAATCCGCGGGTAGTTTCAACGAGTCACTGAGTTCGGTGGGTGTCGGCATGACCGGCTTCAACCTGACCCTTGCAATGTTTGCGCCACTGATCGCTGTGTTCATCGGAATAAGTTTGTGGCGCCGTGGTTTGCGCGTGCTCGCGATCCTGATCAGTGCGCCGGTGATTCTTTCTGCAGGTTTAGCGGTGATCTTCGCCGTTGGTGCTGATGCAACCGGGGTGAGTCGCTTAACGTCCTACTACGTCCTGAAATCACTCAATGCTTCCTTGCTGTTGTTGATCCCGCTTCTCATGGCGGTGGGCGCAATTGGCCTGGTGGTACTGATTCGCCACCTCGGGAAACTCAATGCAATATTTATCAGTGTCACGGTTTTTGTAGTGGGTGCATCATCATTTGGATTCATCGGATTTAATGCGAACCAATTGGCGGCCAATTTTGAGGCCGCTCCTGGGATCGCGGTGGCCCTTGAGCGGGATAGGTGGATTAACAACCCTGAAATCGGCGAGAAGATTGTTCAGGCGGCCAGAGTTGCTCAGCAAAATCCGGACTTCACCCCGATTGCTTGGGAGGGTGTGGGAACTTTGGAGAACCTGTGGGTGCTCGCACTGACAAATGTTGTCTCCAGTGAGCAAACACTTTTTTACGCTGAACTGCCTGACGCTCCCTACGGTGAGCCGGCACTGGCGGAGATTACGCGTTACACCTACGCGAATCCGACTTCACGTGTGCAACTGCTCTGGACGTCCCCTGAAGTGGGCGCGGGTTTGCAACAGTGGGCGGCGTCGTATCCACCGGAACGGGTGCTCACCCCGGAGGTAGTTATCCCGTAAATGCGCATTCCACATAAAAGCACAACCTCAATAACGGCAGTGCTGACTGTGCTCTGTGGTACGTCACTGGGTGTTTTCACGGGGACACATTCGGTTACCGCCCTTCCGGCTGACTCAATCACTCGAGTAAAAAACTTGCCACCCACACAACCGCCCTCGGCAGGGTCCACGAAGGCAGGATCGGTCAAATGGATGAAAAATCCTCAGTCGCTTCCCGCTGCCGGTTCGGCGGCCACGGGTGCCTTCGCGGTGTGGGCGGGAACGGCACTGAGAAAACGGGATTGGACGGGTGTTTCCCGGACCACGGTCAACCTGTCGGGTGCAACAGGATCACCGTTGATGGCCGACTGGGATGGAAACGGAATCGCAACCCCGGGCCGTTATGTTTCCGGTAACTGGTTTTACACAAATTCAAGTACAGGTGACCCGCAGTGGGAACAATTGGCAACTTTCGGTGGCGACGAAGGCGACATTGCCGTCACCGGTAACAAAGACGGTGACGGAAAAGCTGACATTGGTGTTTTCCGGGCGGGTGTGTGGGAGTGGCAACTGACAAAAGGTGGAACACTCACCGAGCAATACGGTGAAGCAGGGGACACCCCAGTTGTTGGTGACTGGAATGGAATTGGCGTTGACCAACCCGGGGTAGTGCGCGGCAACACGTGGGTTGTCCCTAACCCGGACAACTCGGTCCGCACGTTTGCCTTCGGCGCCCCGGGTGATTTCCCGGTTGCGGGTGACTGGGATGCAAACGGCACAACCGACCCTGGTGCGGTGCGAAATTCAGGCACCTGGTTCCTTGGACAAAGCGTTAAGAAACCTAAGAAAACTGTGCGGATGAGCGTCACAATGCCCGAAGGGTCAACCCCGCTGGTGGGTTCGCGGGTCTCGGTGCCGGGTTCCTGTCCCACCGTTACGCGAGCAGCGGGTGTGCAAGCCGCATCGTTAGTTAAAAAAATAAAGAAACCGATGACCCCGAACTCAAACCGAAAAGTTGCCGGGTACCAAGAGATTTATGCAACCTTGGTGGACGGTGTCCGTTACACAATGTCAAATGACCTATCTGATCGTCTTGCATCGCGTGCCTACATGTCCTACTACGACCCACTGAGTGTTGCTAGGACCACCGAGGAGTCGATTAGAAGATCGGCCAACTCGGCATTGTCGGCTGCAATTCTAGTTTCGTCGAGTAATTACAAAAAAGAAAATGGAATTAGTAGAACCGATGTTATTTCCTATGCTCGCTGGCATATCCGTTCAATTGCCTGTCAGCATTACTCACTGACTCAGGGGGGCTGGGGTGACACCTGGCAGTCCGCGTTGTGGGCGGTGACCGCCGCGCAGGCTGGCTGGTTGTTGTGGCCCGAATTGTCAAGAAATGAAAAGTCTTATGTCGCGGCAATGATTGCCTCGGAAGCTGACTCGGTAGCTGCGCGTGGACCGCGCTATTTCCGCGACCGCGCTGGCAACGAGATCTCCGCGGGAGACTCTAAATCAGATGAAGTCTCGTGGGACCTTATGGCTCCGGCACTCGCGAAGGCAATGATGCCAACGCATCCGCATGCTCGCACGTGGCTTGAAGCATCTATCGCCCAAAGTATTGCTGCTTTCGCCCGACCCAGTGACCTACAGAGCACCCAAATGATCAACGGAGTTTCCATTGGGGTGCGACTTCCGGGAACGAATGCAAATGAAGACGGCACCGTGACCAACCACGGGATTGTGAATCCCGATTACACCCAGAATGTGCAGCACCTGTGGTGGGCGGCCACTATGTTGCGCTCGGCGAAACAAAGTGTCCCCGAGTCATACTTTTTTAATGCCGACATTGTTTACCGAGCGCTGGCTGTTGTTCAATTTGCGTCACCACCGTATGCAGCACCCGGGGGAACCGTGTACCAGCCCGGTGGCCAGATCTATTACCCGATGGGTGTCGGTTGGGGTAACCGTAGGCCGGCAACATTTGTCGGTGTTGACGGTTTCGCCAATGTGTACGCGGCGCCGGACACCAATGCTGCGAGTTTCTTAGCCGCGCACGCCTATGACGCCAGGGCGTTGCAACTGCGTTTCACCGATGGTCGAATGTATTCCGATGGCAAAGTTGAGGACGCATACAAACTCGGCAAAGAAGAGTACGCACTGCAGCAGGTTGCACTGGCGTGGTGGGCTGGAGCGTGGATTGACCGACCCGGTTTTCGAGTTGATAAAAAGGCGTATCCCAATATTCGTCTTGATTCGGGCTATCCAGGGCTATAGTTTTCGCAGGCCGTATTTACTAGTTTCCTCGCACCCACTCCTGGCACACCGAATATTCCGGCAATAAACCAAGGGATTGTGCTTGGGCGAAAGTTGGTGCGGAGTCATCCTTAGGTGAGAGGGTCGGCGCCTGGCCAAGATTCGGCCACTTAATTCCTAAGTCATCGTCGAACGGGTGAATCCCGTGCTCGGCGTCAGGGTTGTAACCGGTTGAACATAAATAGCCCACGGTGGCCGAATCACTCAATGCACAAAATCCGTGACCGTAGCCCTCGGGCAAATACAGTGCCTGGCGGGAAGTGGAATCCAAAACAATACTTTCCCACTTACCGAATGAGGGTGAACCAACCCGAATGTCAACGACAACATCAAGGATCTCCCCGTCAAAACACTGAATGTATTTCGCCTGGCCAGGGGGGACACTCGCAAAGTGAATCCCGCGAACCGTGCCTGCGCGTGAGACCGAGATATTCATCTGTTCGAGAGGGAATGTGCGTCCGAGTGCCTGCGAAAAAGACTTCGAGGTGAATGCTTCTAGGAATACGCCACGATCGTCACCTCGAAGAATTGGGGTGAAGAGGGTGACACCGTCAAAACTTAATTCCTTGGATTGCACGGGTGCAGACTATCAGCGCACCGCCGGGTGAGCGGTTGTTCACACTAGGGCGCAGACACTAGGGCGATGACGCTAGTACGGTTGGTTTCGTGAGAATCGCCATGATGGGAACCCGCGGCGTCCCAGCACTCTACGGCGGATTCGAAACAGCGGTGGAAGAGATTGGGTTACGTTTGGCGCAGCGCGGCTACGAAGTTACCGTCTACTGCCGCAATCCGGGCCAGAAAATCACGAAATATCGGGGCATGACCTTGGTAAACCTGCCCGCGATCCACCATCGAATGGCCGAAACCCTGAGTCACACCTCACTCAGTGCGGTCCACGCAATTGTGAAAGACCGCCCGGATGCCGTCCTGCTGTTGAACGCAGGGAACGCGCCGTTTCTGGCACCACTTCGATTAGCGAAAATCCCAACGGCGATTCATTTGGACGGTTTGGAGTCCCGACGGGAAAAATGGCGCGGGCTCGGTGCTCGCTATTACCGATGGGCCGAAAAATCGGCGGTGAAACATGGTGCTTTCATAATTTCTGATGCCCAAGCGATCGCAGCACATGTTCGGAATCAGTACGGTCGCGAAAGTGAAGTAATTGCCTATGGAGCTGAGGTGATAAACCCCACGAGTGACCGCCTTATCGAATTGAATCTGAGTGCTGGTGAATACCACCTAATTGTTGCTCGACTGGAACCGGAAAATCACGTACTGGAATCAGTTGCCGGTTACACGCAGAGCACGGAAAGCAAACCTCTCATTGTTGTTGGTTCCGCTCCCTACAGTGATGTGTATATCGACACTGTAAAAAATGCAGCCGACTCCCGCACCAGGTTTCTTGGCGGAATCTACGACCAGGAATTACTGAACCAGTTGTACGCGCATGCCGCGACCTACACGCATGGTCATTCAGTTGGTGGAACAAATCCGAGTTTATTGCGCGCAATGGGCGCCGGAGCTCAAATCTTGGCCTTTGATTGTGACTTCAACCGTGAGGTGACCGACAACCTTTCCCTCTATTGGAAAACTTCACACGACTACACAGCACTGCTGGACAACTTCACCCTAACCGATATGGGCCCACGACTGCAGGAACGTGTTGCGCAGGTGTATCAGTGGGACGTGATCACCGACCAGTATGAGGAACTGCTGAAGAAGATGGTGACCAAATGATTGCGGTGGTATTGGTTACCCATAATTCCCAAAGGTTTTTGCCTGAATTGTTAGCAAGTATTGATCGGCAAACACTGCAGCCAGAGCTCAAGCTGGCAGTTGATGACAATTCAACGGATAACACGGTAGAACTTCTCACCGCTAATGGTTTCACTGTCATTCCCACGCAATCTGTTGAGAGCGACACCACAACCCGGATCGCCCAGAACTTCGTGCAAGTAGTTACCGCAGCGACAGCAGCGGGTGCAGACACGGTGATTATTGGGGACCACGACGACCTGTGGCACCCACACCGAATTCAGTATCAAAATGAGTTCCTGAATACACATGAACATGTGAGCATGCTGGCAAGTAATGGCCGCACACCCGATGGAAGTTTGCGGACAACATTTCCGGTTCCCGCGGATTTCAATGAGTTGGACCTGAAAGCCCAATGGCGTTACGTTGCCAAACACAGCATTGCCACCGGTGGTGCGAGTGCCATTGCACCGAATCGAATCAGCACCCTCACTGTTCCAACCGGATGGTTACACGATCGCTGGTGGAGTCTTCGCGCGGTCCGCGAAGGCTCAATGTGGGTCGACTCCGAGTTGGTAATCGACTACAGGGTCTCACCGGATCAACAGGTGGGCTTGGATACTGCCGGTCAAGGAAATTCTGCTTTCTGGTTGGGCCGCAAGTTGCGTGAGTTGCCAATGACGGCGCGCAAAATGAAAGATATTTCCCAACTC
Source organism: Candidatus Nanopelagicales bacterium (assembly GCA_017854795.1). Classification (GTDB taxonomy): domain Bacteria; phylum Actinomycetota; class Actinomycetes; order S36-B12; family S36-B12; genus UBA4592. Next base: position 55,893 of record JAFMHB010000011.1, on the reverse strand, counting down.
TTATCTGACACCAAAACGAAATAGGGTTAAACCGTGCTGTGGATTGACGTCACCGACCTCGTTGAGTTCACGGTGTCCGGATCGACTGTCAGCGGGGTTCAACGCGTTGAGGAGCAACTGGTTCCGTTACTTCTTGGTGAAAATTCCCGCGCGGTAATCCTTGACCGCACCATCGGTGAATTTTTGGAAATTGATTTCCCACATTCAATGACGGGAATAACACCACTCAATTTCAGTGAACACCCAGACTCGGTACTTCTGTGTTTGGGCGCAACGTGGATCAATGACCAATTGATGGCGGCGGTGCGAGCGGCCGTGAGCCAAGGAGTTCACTTTGTGGACTACTTCTACGACCTCACCCCGATCCTTGATGCAGGTCACGCGCAGCACCTGCGCCCGCTATTTGAGCGTTACCTCGCACTACTCAGTGATTGCGCGGATCGGGTGCCGGCCATTTCCCAATCAAGTCGCAACGACCTTGAGGGTTACCTGCGAACACGCGAGATGCGCATTCCTCCCGGAGTTGCCACCACCCTGCCCTCGGGGCTTGATCCACACGAATACACCAGCACACGAGAATCAATCGAAGGGGAATCCACCGGTAACGATTACGCATTAATGGTGGGAACTATTGAAGCGCGCAAGAACCACATGCTGGCATTTAATGCTTGGCAAGAGCTCATTAACTCGTACGGTGCCGAGAATATTCCTACGTTGATCTGTGTGGGAAAAATCGGCTGGAACAGTGAGGAATTCCAAGAGCGATTGCGAGCGACAAATAATCTTGATGGAAAGATCGTGTTACGCAGTGAAGGTGTTACCGATTCACAACTCTCCCAGTTGTACCGCGATGCAACCTTCACCATTTACCCATCAAATTATGAAGGTTGGGGCCTACCCGTCAGTGAAAGCCTCATGTTTGGAACCCCCGTTGTTGCTGCAAATAATTCTTCACTGACTGAAGCCGGCGTTGACCTCGCCTGCTATTTCCCAACGGGTGACCTCATCGAATTCGTTAACGTTCTGCAGCGGGAAATGTTGGACAAGGGCAAACTTGCGCAGCACAGACAACGAATCACCCAATCAACACTCACGCCTGTTACTTGGTCAGACATTGCCGCGCTCGTTAGCCAGGAAGTGCAGTCAGCACTCAAACAAGAACAGCCTCAACAGATTTCACCAATACTTGTTGATTGGCAGACCTATTCACTTGCAGCGCCGCACACGGTATTTACCGACAGACTCATTATTGGCAACCAACGACCACCTCAACCTTGGGGTTTCCCGATCTACACGGGACAACAAATCACCATTAATTTCACCCGAGAAATAGCAGGTGAACTCACGGTCCACTTAGGGACACTGTGTGAAGCAGGGATCGTGACTCTGAAAGTCAATGGCACAGAGCATACTTTTTCTCGAGGTGAGTTCGTCAGCATCAATATTGGTGCCGGTAAGGCAGGTGAATTGGTGCAGCTGCCGGTGAGTGCCACTGATGTGGGACCAAGTGATCAAGGATTTATCGGCTTAACGTCAATTACCGTCGAAGGGGAAAGTGCAATGGCTTCACAACAATACGAAAATTTCGCGGTAACGAAACTTGAAGCAGAAAATCATGCGTTGCGCACAGACGCTGCGCAACTGCGCAGTGAACTCGACGCGGCACGCGCGGAACTAGACCGTAAATCACAAAGCCTGTTGAGTCGCGCTTCGCGCAAACTCAACAGGCCAAGTGAATGACTCTTGGTTATTAACTACTCATTAACGCCTCTTCTTTGGTGGAGCGGTCACCGTCACAACAAATTTCACAGAAGTTGGAGCGTAAGCACTGCTACCCACACTTGTTGCGGTGACCGTACAGGTGCCGGCGCCAAGCCCGGTAATAACTGATCCATTAATGGAGCATGGACCGGATTCACTCATGAGTACCGAAGTGCCCGAGGCCGCACTTGTGCTCAGTTGGGTTTTGGTACCCCGAGCGATTGAGATTGGGCGACCCGGTCCCCAAGGCCCGCTTGGTGCTGAGACTGAGATCACGTCGGCAGGAAGTGCCGGCAACACGTTAACGGGCTGGGATACGGCTCCACTGGGTCCACCAACCGCGGTACTCGAGAACTGGGTTGTGATTAATTGATTACCCTGTTGAGTAGGAGTCCACTGGGTGGTGGAGACGCCATTGACCAAGGGAATCGAACCGCTGAGGTAGCCACCGTTAAGTTGGAATGCTGCTGAGCCAACCGTTGTGGTGGGGGTAACCAGTGCACTGAGCACGGTTGGTTGACCAACTCGGAAGGACGTGGGTAGACGCAGTTCAACAACGCCCGCATTGGAAACAATTAGCGAGTTGGCTGTTTCACTCGTGGAGGCCAATGTTCCATTGGAACCCGGTGTGTAATTTGCGATCAGCGGGAAGGTACCCAATACCTGTGGCACCCAATCAAAAGTGGCGTAAGCATTGGCGCTGCCGGCGATCGGAGTGAGTTGCTGGGTACCAACAGGATTGCCGAAAGCAGATGCTAACGAGACAGTTCCTTGAGGTGCATATGTACCTGCCTGCGCGCTCACGATCACGGCAACGACACTAACCGCATTTGAGGTTGCGCTCGTTGGCACAAATAAATTCGTTGTCGTGGGCATCGCTGCAATATTCACGGTGGTGGAGCCGACGCTGAGTGCATTGCCCAGACCGGAAATTGTCCAAGCACCGGCCAAACTAGGTGTCCAGTTCATGTAGGCGTAACCATTTGAGCCAACAACCGTTTGCTGGCTGGTACCCGCACTCCCCAGAGCAAAGCCGACAGTGATCGGCTGACCCTTAAGCCGGGGTGCGAAAACCAAAATTTCTTGGGTGATTCCGACCATTCCGTTGGGGGTGGCCACGAAAGGAGCTGTTGCAGCATTTGCGGGTGCCATTGACACTGCTCCAGCTCCCAGTCCCAGACCCAATGCCAGGGTTGCCGCGAGCAGGGTGCGTGCGGTGCGTGCCTTGCGTGAGATTGTCATGAAATACCTCCTATTTAGACTCACAGAATAGCGCGCAACCCTAGTTATTCCCGCATTACCGAAGACCAGAACGCGGATCGTTACCATGAGGGCATGCATTTGCCCGGTCACGATCTCACCTGTGCGAGATCAAGCGAGTTGTCGCGAGAGGCAACGTGAGCGCGTGCTGACCGACCTTTATCAGCGCAGAGCCCTGATCTGGGCTTTTGCCAACCGCGATTTTGCCACCCGATATCGCTCCAGTGTGCTCGGTTGGGCTTGGTCACTCCTGCAACCACTGGCTGCCCTGCTCGTATTCGCAGTGGTCTTTAGCGTCGTTTTTAGAATTGTTCCTCCGCCATTGGGAGCCGATCCCAGCCGAGGCAGTTATGCGGCATTTTTATTTACCGGGTTAGTTACGTGGAATCTTTTCAACTCGCTCATTGTTTTGTCAATGAGTCAACTCAAATCAAATGGTGAACTGTTACGCAAGGTGCAATTTCCCGGGTGGGCACCAATTTTCGGTGCATCGATTGTGCAACTGGTTCAGGTTCTGCTGGAACTCATTGTTCTTATTCTTATGTTCTTCTGGCAACGAAATGTGGGTTGGACGTGGATTCTTGCGATCCCAATTTTGATTGCCATGGCGTTATTCGCCCAAGGTATTGGATTGATGCTTTCTATTCTTAACGCTCGTTTCGGTGATGTGCAATACATTGTCGTTGTTGTGCTCGGGGCGCTGTACTTCTTGACACCCGTGATTTACCCGATGAGCATGGTTGAGGACACTGCTTCGAATTTAGTCATCTTTATTCAAGCGAACCCGGTAGCGTGGTTTGTTCAAGCAATGCATGACGTGATGTATTCATTGGAGGTACCCGAGTGGTGGGTTGTTCCTGGACTTCTGCTCGTTGGTGTGGTGACCTTCATCCTCGGGTTGGCAGTTTTCAATCGCAATAGCGAAGATATTGGAGAACTCTTGTGACCGATATCGCGGTAAGCCTGCAACACGTGAGCAAGCGCTTTATTCGCCACGTGGATCGACGCAACTCGTTGAAAGAGCGAATTATTCGCGGGCGTTCCCGCTCTTCGGAGGATTTCTGGGCGGTCAAAGACGTCAATATTGAGATTCCTAAAGGCAGTGTTTTCGGGTTGATCGGACACAACGGGTCCGGTAAATCAACTTTGCTCAAACTCATGTCAGGCATTTACCGGCCGACCGAGGGAAAGATCCACACTGATGGCCGCCTTGCCGCCCTCATTGAACTGGGCGCAGGTTTTCACCCTGATATGACGGGCCTGGAGAACATCAGGCTCAACGGTTCAATCCTTGGTTTGTCCCGGAAAGAAATTGACGACTCAACCCAAGCGATCATTGACTTCAGTGGACTACGGGAATTTATCAATGACCCGGTGAAGCACTACTCAAGTGGGATGTACGTGCGACTCGGTTTCAGTGTCGCCGTTCACATGAAACCCGACATTCTCATTGTCGATGAAGTTCTAGCGGTTGGCGATGAAGAGTTCCAACGACGCTGCGAAGACCACCTGTATTCACTGCGGCGGGCGGGTAAAACAATTATTGTGGTGAGCCACGGTATGGGTCAGCTGGAAAGTTTGTGTGACGAAATCAGTTGGCTTGAACACGGTCAGGTTCAAGAAACAGGGCCTGCAACAAAGGTGATCCGTTCTTATCTTGAGCGGGTCAATAACCAAGAGTCTGTTCGTAATGCTGAGATTTCAGCGGATAGAGCCGATGATGAAGGCAGTATGCGCGCGGGCAGCGGCCAGATTCGAACCCGGTCAATTGCATTGCGCGATGCCGAGAATAATCCATTGGATCACTCTGAAACCGGTTCAACAACCCGCTTTGCTGTGACCTTGAACGCCAAGGAGTCGATACTGGGACCCAATGTTCGCCTTGCTATTCAACATGAAGGTGGCGCCCTTGTCACAATGCTGAATAACCACCGACTCGGTACGGACTTAGGGGTTGTTGACGGCGATTTCACCGTGTTGGTTGACCTGCTGAACACGCCACTGCTTCCTGGCCGATACCGGATTCATATCGACATCTTTGATCACACCGGAGCGAAATTGTTGGACAACTGGAGTGACGCCCTCGAGTTCCCTGTGCGAAGTCAACGCGGTGAGATCGGTCAAGGTTTCGTTGAACTGCCCGCACAATTTATTTTGCAGGAATGAATCTAAAACATGAGTGATGCAACCCCGTACCAAAAACTGCGCTGGCATGCCGGCCGCGGTAAGCGTTGGCTAAGACGTAAGGCCTACGAACGTTCCGTGGGCAAGGTGTATCGCCGCTGGTTGGCAACGACGGACAGCGCAACCCCACAATCAATTGACAATACGAACACAATCGCGGTAATTGTTCCGGTCTACAACCCGCCACTGACTTTTTTGCAGCAATGTTTGGAATCGGTCCTGAACCAAACGGCTCGTAACTGGCAGCTCGTGGTGAGTGATGACGGGTCAACTACCCCGGAAATCACCGGCTACCTCGATCGGTTCACGGCCCAACACGCAAATGATCAACGGATCACGGTAATCAGGGGTGAAAACGGAGGGATCTCCGCAGCTCAAAACAGGGCATTAGATTCGGTCACCACTGAGTATTTTGGTTGGCTCGATCACGATGATCGCCTCAACCCAACTGCATGTGAAGTGTTCTCCGAAGCGATCGACAAAAATCCGGAAGCACAAATTATTTATTCTGATGAAGACAAGATCGATACCAAGGGCAAGCACTTCGAGTTGTATTGCAAACCCGATTTCTCACCGGAATTGTTGCTGACGCAGATGTACCTGTGTCACTTCACAATTTTCAAGACAGCATTGGTGAAAGCCGAAAAAGGCTTTCGAAGTGAGATGGATGGTGCACAAGACTTTGATCTTGCCTTGCGTCTACTTCCCAACTTAACCAACGTAGTTCACATTCCGTTGCCGCTGTACCACTGGCGTAGTTGGAGTGAGAGCACCGCACAAAGTATTGACGCGAAGCCTTGGGCCCAGCAGTCCGCGGCCCGCGCCCAAACTGATTTCATCAAAAACAATTACGGAGGCGGCGAAGTGGCGCCTTCAGCGGTTAAAGGACTCAATCAGGTACATCCGAAAATAATGAAACCAACAAGAGTCTCGGTGATCATTCCAACAATTGGTACAAAGGACCCCAAAACCGGTATCCCTTTGGTCAATAAGGCAATTGCGACCTTGCGGGAAACAGAAACCCAAACGGAGTTCGAAGTAATTGTGGTCACTACCGGTGAGTTGGCACCAATCCCCGGAGCTGACCAACAGATTGTCTATAACACCACGAATTTCAATTTCGCGGAAGCGATCAACCTTGGTCGTACAGCAGCAACTGGGGAATACCTGTTACTGCTCAATGACGACACGACGGTCGCTGAACCTGCACCGATCACCCGCCTGCTTGAAGTTGGGCAAAACCGCGGTGTGGGAATTACCGGCGCGAAGCTGACCTACCCCGACGGCCGGTTGCAGCATGTTGGGATGGTGATGCTGCCAAGTGGTCCAACCCACCCGTGGATTGCCAAGAGCGGTAATGAATACGGCTATTTCGGCGCAACCCTGACCCCGCGCAACTACAGCGCAGTAACAGCAGCAGTGCTCCTAGTGCGAACCGAGCTCTTTGATCAATTGAGCGGTTTCGACACCGACTTTGCGCGTGATTTCAACGACGTTGATTTTTGCTTGCGCATGCGTGAGCTCGGGTACCGCGTTGCTTGGACACCCTATGCGCATTTCACCCACCACGAAGGGGCATCGATAATCCGCAAAAAGTCAGACCCGACCGAGGCACAACTTTTTGCGCAGCGTTGGAGTGCCAAATATCAGGTTGATCCCTATTACTCTGTTGCACTAAAGACCGAGCTTGATCGAATGTATGAGGCGAAGTAATGAAGGAACTTAAAACCCGAGGCGGCCGCAAAGTAATTGCCGTGGGACAAGAATCACTGCTCACCATGGACCGCCTACAGAACATGCTTGATCGTTTTGACACGGACCCGCGAATTGTTAGCGTCTCGATCTATCCCGGTTCACGTGATGCCCACTTCACGCGCGCAACGGGTCCTGCAGGTCCAGTAACCCTGATCACAACCGAATTGGAATTAACCGGTGAACTCAGCGATTGGGCGGAAGAGCGCAGTAGTCGCGGTTTCTGGCACGACTGGTACGTACTGGCCGACCGCGATGTGAAAACCGCCGAATCGCAACTCCCCGACCCGCAGCTTGATCAGCGCGAGCGCACCGATCCCAGCAGCTCACAATTCCACGAGACTGACGCGCGACCTGAGCCCAAAACCTTAACAATCGCAATAGATGTCACTTGGCTTGGTCCGCACCAGACGGGTGCCCAGGTGCTCACAACCGCTGCGATTGAAGCCCTCGCTGCGAACCCGAAAATCTCAAGCATCAGATTAATCGGATTAAAAGAACTACCCGGTTACGCCGAACACCTCACTGAAATTAGCGGCGTCACCCTTGAATCAGATGAGGAAGGCACTAACCCAGCCGATGTAATTTGGTACCCGAATCAAATTGACCAACGCGTTGATATCGGTAGTGCCCGTCAGTTAGGCAGACGAATTGTCACCACCTATCTTGATTTGATCGCCTATGACATTCCCCGCTATCACGGCAGTGAGCAAGGCTGGGCCGCTTACCGCTCATTGCAACGACGTGTCGCCTTAAGTGTTGACGGCATCACAACAATTAGTGCTGACGTTGCCAAACGCCTCTACCAAGAAGTGCCGCTGCTACAAACGAAGCGAATCAAACCAATTCCGTTGGGCCTTGATCACTTGAGCGCACCAAGTGCGTCAGAGACAACCAACATTCATCCTATGGACATTCCTGCAGGTTTGGGTAGCAAGCCATTTCTTCTCGTTCTGGGTAACGACTTCAGTCACAAAAACCGCGACCTTGCAATCCAGGCTTGGCAACTTGTATTACAACAAGGTATTCAGTGCGATCTCGTACTTGCGGGACTGCATGTAAAAAGTAGTAGCTCACGGGACCGCGAAGAAGTGCTCCTTAAAAAACACACCGATCTTCGTGGGAAAGTATTTGAGCTCGGTCATGTCAGTGACGAAGTTCGACAGTGGCTCCTTGCTAACTCAGCTGTTGCCCTTTACCCGTCAAGTGCTGAAGGGTTCGGTTTTGTTCCCTATGAAGCTGCAGTCTTTGGCACCCCGTCAACATTTACCACCTTTGGCCCGCTCGCCGAATTAACCCGAGTCACGACAGGGCCAAAGAACTGGTCACCAGAGGATTACGCAACCGACCTTGTCCAGTTGCTCACCGACGCAGACTTTGCGGGTCAGCGGGTTGCCACCCTGCAGCAAGTTATTGCGGGACTGACGTGGGAGAGGTTTGCCACCGAACTGACCGAGTTCTTTTTCTACATCAGCGCAATGCCACCCGTACTCACAAGTGCAGTTGGTTCGGCGACCGGCGATACCGCAGCCCTTGCCTCAGTGTTGAACAGCAAGGTCTGGCGGGCGAGTGAAAAAGCGCGCCGGGTGAAAAATAAGCTCACCCGCAATTAGCACTACTTTTTACGAATTCCTCTGATACTTCCCTTTACTTTTTCCCACCGATCCCCTTCAACGGTTGCACCCATCAATGCGTTGACACTTACTCGACGCAGAGTGCGAAACGCGTGCTTGGGGGATTGCCGAAATTCAGCCGGTGCCAAATGCAGTCGGTTGCGCATCATGGTGGCCCTGCGCGCACCACTGTGACCGGTTGCCAAGACGGTACGACCCAGAAGTTGAACCGAATGTGAGTTACCCAACTCGTGTTCCATGCGGACCCCGGGCGCTACAACAACGCGGTAACCAGCTTCACGCAGACGCAAGCACGCGGCGGCATCAACTGCGTCAAGGCCCAGAGATTCATCAAACCCACCGACTTCAAGGAGAGCCTCAACATTCCAGAGTGTCCCCGATGCAATTACTTCTTCGGTGACGTCAACCGGACCAGAGGCGCCGGCAACCCGTGTGATCGGGTACTTCAATTGCCCGCTTGCATTGATCACAATTCCGGCGCCAACAGCACCCACCCGCACCGAGTCTTCCCATAGGGAATCAATTGATTGTGCATATGAGGAAATATCGGCAACGTAGGTTTCGGGGAATTGCGAGTCCTGGTCACAGGTGAGCAGCCAGCGACACCCAGAATCATGTGCTGAGCGCAGGCCTTCATTTAACCCACGTGCAATTCCTTCATTGTGAGCGTGACGAATCACGGTTACTCCGGGAACAAGACCACAATCCCGCAGCACCGGGTCAGCGGTACACGGAGATGCGTCGTCAGAGACGACAACCTCAATTCCCTGCGCACTCATGTCGGTAACCAGGGCAAGCAGGTGAGAGTCGGGTGAATAGGTGGCAATGAGTGCTAAGACAGAAGGGTTCACTACCGCACTCATGAATTCAGCCTACCCACCCGCGACATCAATGCCCTCATAAACCACTGATGAACGTAGGGGCAGCCACCCGTGCGCGATAGGCTTAGCCGGATATCGATTCACCCAGAAAAACACCCGCTCGGAGGAAATTGTGACGCAGCCCAAACGTGCCTTGATTACCGGTGTAACCGGTCAAGACGGCTCCTACATGGCCCAGCAGTTGCTGGATAAAGGCTATGAAGTCCACGGGCTGGTCCGCCGTTCCTCGAGTTTTAACCGGGGTCGGATCGACCACCTGCACCACGACGACCACCTACCGGGCAAGAACCTGTATTTGCACTACGGCGACGTAACGGATGCGGCTCGGATCCACCAGTTGATTTCCGAGCTTCACCCCCACGAGGTCTACAACCTGGCAGCGCAGTCCCACGTTCGGGTGTCATTTGACGAGCCCCTCTACACCGCTGAGGCCACGGGAATTTCAACTCTGAATGTCCTCGAAGCGATTCGCAGTGTCGACAAGTCAATTCGGTTCTACCAGGCCAGCACCAGTGAGATGTTCGGTGCGAGCCCACCCCCGCAAAACGAGGAAACACCTTTTTACCCACGCAGCCCGTACGGTGCAGCCAAGGTGTATAGCTATTGGATCACTCGGAATTACCGTGAGGCTTATGACATGTTCGCCGTCAACGGTCAACTGTTTAATCACGAATCACCGAGACGTGGTGAAACATTTGTGACCCGAAAGATCACCATGGCGGTTGCGAAAATCAAAAAGGGTCTACAAAGCGAATTATGGATGGGAAACCTCGACTCCGTTCGCGACTGGGGCTACGCACCCGAATACACCGATGGCATGTGGCGCATGTTGCAGGCCAGTGAGCCCGACGACTTCGTTCTTGCCACCGGCACCGCTTACACGATCAAGGATTTCCTGTCATTGGCTTTTGAGCATGCTGGTTTGAATTGGGAGGACTACGTCAAGTTCGATCCCAAGTTCCTGCGCCCAACCGAAGTTGATGAATTAATCGGAGATGCCGGCAAAGCAAAAGCCAAGTTGGGTTGGGAAGCCAAGGTGCACCCACCCGAGTTGGCAAAAATCATGGTCGACGCCGATATTGCTCGTCTTGAGGGCGCTTCCGAGGGGCAGTTTTAGACACCACAATGCCTGACAAATCCAAGAAAGCTTTGATCACCGGTGTTGCCGGACAAGACGGAACGATCCTGTCCCAAATATTAATTAATGAGGGTTGTCAGGTCACGGGACTCATTAAGCCGGGAACCGGCGCCGACACGCTACTGCGTTACGCACCTGAGGTGAGAATCCTTGAGGTGGAACTCAGCGACCAAGACCACATGGAAAAAACAGTTGTTGACACTAACCCTGACGAGATTTACAACTTCGGTGGAATTAGTTCAATTGTTGAATCAGTGAACAATCCTGAACTCACCCATGAGGTCAACGTGGGATCCGTTCAAGCAATTTTGCGCGGCATGGAAACACTCCAAAGGAATTCCAAATCACCGAAATTAGTTGCGGCAGCAAGTGGAACAATCTTTGAAGGCGTCGACAAAGCCCCGCAAAATGAGGAAAGCATTCCTGAACCCAAATCACCATACGCGCAATCAAAAGCAGAAGTAATCGCACTGCTTAAAAGTGCGCGGGAGGAACAGGGCTTGTTCGCAACCGCTGCGATTTTGTACAACCACGAGTCACCATTACGCGGTGAAGGTTTTGTCACTCGCAAGATTTCAATGGCGGTGGCCAAAATTTCCCAAGGACAGCAAGACATTTTGGAACTCGGTGACATTGAAGTTGCTCGCGACTGGGGTTGGGCCCCGGATTACGTGAGATGCATGCGGCTCATGCTTGGCGCTCCCTCTCCCAGCAATTTCATCTTGGCCACAGGGATCTCGCACCGACTCTCGTTTTTTGTTCAACGCGCTTTTGCCGCTGTGGGAATCACAAACTGGCAGGATTACGTGGTCAGCACAAGTGACAACCTGCGCAAGGTGGACACGAACCTACTCGTTGGGGACAGTCGTAAGGCGTACATTGAACTTGGTTGGCGTCACACGGTTGACTTCGATCAGATTGCCACCAAAATGGTTCACTACGACCTTGAATTGTTGAAAGATCGGAACGCGCTTTGGCGCGACCCCACCGCGTGAAAGCTAAGGTTTAATCATGGCGCCCGGTGAGTCTTTTTCTGACAAAGTGAAAAAGAGCCCCAAGGTTGCGATTTATTGGGGCAAGTTGGCACTGAACAAAATGCCTCCTCCGGTGCAGCGTCGATTGGTGCGCCGCCGCCACCTTCACCTCGTTGAGCAGGCACTTGTTACCTACACGCTCCCCGCTTTTCTTGATCCAAATTCGTCCGACAGTGTTGTCGTACCAACTTGGATGAATCCCAATAATTCATGTGTTCCACCCAAGGGTGGTTTGGATCCACTGGGTTTCACTGAAGTAGATGCACAATATGCGCGGACCTGGCTCGGGGAAAGTGATCGGGATAGTGATCGGGAACTAAGTGAGAGATTAGACGGCCTCGAGGACGAAATCGGTCGGATTGAAACCCACTTGCGAAACAGATTAGATCTTTTCACCAAGGGTTCGACAATTCAGGTTACGGGAAACAAAATTCTCTTTGACGCACGTTGCCTGCAAGCCGCACAGTATGCAACCCGTGGCATTGGTCGATACGCGTATGTCGCATTGGAGCAGATTCGAAAGGATTTCGGTGATCAACGACTGGTTCTCCTCATTGACCCGGCGTTAGCGGAACTCGATTCGCAGACGGTGGGTGAATGCGAGCAAATTCGGAGGGTAACACCCGAGCGCGCGGTCGAATTTTGTGCCTTTTTTGAACCTTCACCTATGACAGCGTCATTGCAGCCAATCCTGCCTGTCCTTCATTCCAATGCGCACAAGATCGCGATGGTGCACGACTTCATTCCTTTGCACTACCCCGCGGTCTACCTGAAGTATCACTTCACTCGTGGTGAGTACGGCTCCCAGATTGACGCACTGCGGACTTACGACACCTTTCTCACTAATTCCCACTACACCAGCTCGCAGGCAAGCAATTTTCTAGGAATTCCAGACCCTGAAGGCACACGTTTTGTTGTCGCATGGCCGGAAAACTTGGTGAATTTTCAGCAACGTAACCCAAACCAGGACACATCTCGCGGCCCGATTGTGATTATTACGGGGGATGAACACAGGAAAAACACCCTTGGTGCTCTCGCTGCCGCGGGCCTAGAAACAGCCAATGACCCGCAGCGAACAATCATTGTTGTTGGCATGTCGGGTCACTGGGTGAGCATTCA
>JAFMHB010000011.1:0-42335 GCA_017854795.1 Candidatus Nanopelagicales bacterium | reverse complement strand
CGGGCGAACGGTGATCCACCCGCCCTTCTACCAACAACTTGATGACCTTCGACTTCTACAAAATGCCGGCTACTGGGAAGTGGCACACAAAGTTAAACAACTGTTCCTACACACACCTATGGCCAAAGAACGAATCTTGAGGGAGACGGGCCTTGATCCGGTGATTCTCCCCTTTGCGGTGTACCGGGCCCCGAAGAGTGACCACATAACCAGCGACATGCGATTACATGCTCGTCGCAATCTCGGATTCGATCAGTACCCCGCAGACACGATTCACTTGGCCTCTTTCGGGTTCATTGACACCCGCACCAAAATGGCTGACGTCCTCGTTGAGGCTGCAGCCTGGCTCACCCAGTGGGGGCACACGGTGTCGCTGCACTTTGTTGGTTCGGCTCAACCCGAGGTTCAAGCATCCCTTGAGGAGCGGGCCCGGCACACAGGAATATTCGATTTCAAAATCACCGGTTACACCAGCGAGACTGAGTATCGCGACTACATCTTGGCAATTGACCTGGGTGTTCAGTTACGCATCAGCCCTTTGTTGGGTGTGGCCGGCCCACTGAGTGACATGGCTGCCCATGGAACACCAGCGTTGGGGAGTCGGGGTGTGTGCGTTGACGTTGACACACCTGCATTTATTGATCGTTTACCCGACGACGTCAGCGCGATCATGGTTGCTCAAGCAATTGAGCAACGAATCGCCCACCCCCACAACCCCGAAGACATTGAGTCCCAACGCCGGCAATATCTCGCAGAGAAATCACCTGCGCAATACGCCCAACAAGTACTGCAGCATCTCGCCAACGGTACAAATGCGCGGGTGAATAACTGATGCCGAATTCGGAAAATGTGGTCGGAATAGACATTGAACAGTTTGTCTTGGATCCATTTGCCTCTGGGGTGCAACGGGTTTTGCAGTACCTCGCCAAAGAGTGGCCAGCGGATCTACCAGCACGGTTCGTTATTCCCAGATCGGATCATTACAAACTGCTCACTCCCGAGCAGGCATACACACTGATCAGCATTCCATTTGATTCCGGGATCACCGGATTGGATTTGGGTAAGGCTGTCACCGAACATGTTCACCAACTCGAAACGGAAACTTGTTCGGAAACTCAACTCATGAATATGTTCACCACATGGTTTTTGCCCGAAGTCACTTATGAACCAAGTGTGCTCAGACGTTTCGAAGAATTCCAGCAACGAGTTCCCACCGCAATGATCGGTTACGACGTTCTCCCCATGACCCACCCTGGAAATTACATGTTTACCCCTGGCACCTTGGCCAATGTCAGCGAATTCTTTCGACTTGTTGCCAGCACTGACACTTTGATTTGTATCAGTGACTACGCAAAAGACTCGATCATGGAAACCTTGCGCCGTGATCCCGACAAGAGAACCACTGTTGCCCACCCCGGCGGTGACCACATCCCAATTCATATGAAGAAACCCAAGAGCAGTACGACAACGAGTTACCTTCGGCTGGGGACAATTGAGGCCCGAAAAGCACCACTAGAAATTCTCGAGGAATTTAAGCGAGCGCTCACAGGGAATCCCGATCTGGACATTGAACTCCACTTTGTGGGCAAACCAGCATCAGTTGACATTTACCTCAATGACGCAATTGAACGAGCAATAGCAAGGGAATTGCCTATCCGCTGGACTCAGGGTGCAACTGATGCGCAGGTCATGCAGATTATTGAGGAATCAGATTTTTTTCTTTCTTATGGCACGGAAGGGTACGGAATCCCAGTACTTGAGTCCATCCGTATGGGAACACCCGTGATCTTTGATGGAATCCAACCCGCTGCCGAATTAATGCAAGGTTGTGGTGGCCTGCGTCGGGAACTGTCGCAGGCTTTCACGATTTCGGAATCAATAGGGCTAATTCCACTAGAACCCTCAAATGTTCCCCGATGGGGAGAATTTGTTCAGCAAGTTGCAGATGCCACTCGGTAAATCACATTCCGCCCCTGTATCGCTTCTGGAATCAGTATCAAACTTGCGTATTGCATAGTAGGAGCACTTAGGTTTAATTCCCTACCCGGGACAAAAATTAGCCCACTTTCCGAATTAACTATTGCCTGGAGTTCTTCGCAGGTGGCTAATCGGTTTCCCTCGGCTGAAAAGGTGTAAAACATCGAATTCCAAATATTGAAATCAAGCCAGCCAGGGTACTGCTTCACTATCTCGGGTAACGCAATATTGCGTGAAGTTGTGTTTGCGTAGTAAAGAGCGGTTTCCTTAGTGAATACTCCGTATCCAACCGCAACATATGCACCGCGTGACACGTACGAATCAAGAAATTCCGAAATATCGTTCTCTGTAAAGTTGGTGTTGGCTTCTGAAACCTTTGATCTTGTATCTATTGCATTAAGTGAGATCGCAAGGACCACAGCCAGAGTGGCAACTCCTAATTGTGTTGTTGACTTGGCAAGGAAAGCCACTCGCATACTCCCCCATGACCAAAGCAAAGCGGCTATTGCGCCGCTAATCGGAACAAGCACAAATAGATCGTTAGCCCTAAAAGCTTTGTAGGCCATGAGTAGAGCGAGAACGGAAGCGGCGAGCAGTGCTAGTAATCCTCGCAGGGGGAATGTCATTATTCTTCGTCGGGTCACAACGTAGACAAGAATTAGTAGAGAAAGGACAACGACAAATAAATAGATGGGGTACCACTCGAGAAGAGCACTGGGTATATTTACAAAGTTCGCGAAAAAGGAATCGGGTGGAACTTCATCAGGGTAGCGAGCCGAGGTTGTGGAGACCTGAGTGAACCATTCAATCGATCTTGCGATCTGGTCTCGTGCAAAAAACATGATTACCGCGGTGCTTATAACCATTGAGGTGTAAGTAATGAGGGTTTGTCGCCACTTTAAAACGATTAGTGGCAGGATTAACATCGGAATAAAAACAACTTTTGCGGTGAGACCTACTGCTAAAACGACTCCCAAAACAAATGCGGCTTTGTTATCAATGCGGTCACTCATTCCGAGCAGGGCTGGGGCGATATAACCAATCACAAGAATTGCGCAAACAATAACGAGTGCCTCTGGAATGAGGTACACCCTAAACGGGAAGAACACGCCAGCGCCGAGAATAATTGCTTGAAATATCGCGGTTGACCCAAGATTGCTTGACCGATAAATCCTGATTGAAGTCCAATAGAGTGCAGCGCCTTGTCCTATGACCAAAGTAATTGCCGAAATCAGGGCAAACATTTCAGGATTGGCGACCACCGAAGCGACCACTCCCGATCCGTCGCGAATTAGCATGTGTGAAGCCAGTGTTAAAAGCCCTGAAATCAACTGCAGGGAGGTCCCCGGGTGATCTGTATGTCCAGGCCCAGGGCCAATAGTTATCGCAAGACCGTTGAGAAGGTACTGATAGGCAGGATCTGCGTACATGAACCACATAGGTGGCAGGGCAATGAGTCCCCAAGCACCTAAGACAATAAATGCCACAGGCATGAGTCCGATTGTGATTCGTGTTCGTGTAGACATGGGCGTTGTTGATTGAAGGCGCTTCCCCGAGTTTTGCATAGCGACCGATAGTTTATGCCCATGACTTCAGTTTCGGGGGCCAACTTCACGATTCAACACCAAAGAAGATGGAAAGACTTCCTATCGAGCAATCAAAAACAGATCCGTCGCCGCCGCGAGGGAAATTCTTATTTTCATGAGCTTGTCAATGGATTGATTAGAGCTCAAGTTGCACCCGATTCGGTGATCGTTGATTTGGGGTGCTCGGATGGAAAAACGTTAGAGGCATGTCAACCGCGTCGGGGGATTGGGGTAGACATTGATGAAGATGCTCTCATTCAAGCGTCAGATAAATGTCCGAAAGTTAGTTTCCACAATTCGTGGATTGAATCAATGGAATTTCCCAATGAGTTACGGCCAGAGTATGTGATTGCGAGCCTAATATTCGATCAAGTCTATGACGTCAGTTCTGTTATGAAACAAATCCGGGAAGTGTCGGATCTCGAAACCAAGTTGATTGCTGTCACCTATAACAGAGCTTGGCAGCCATTTCTAAAATTAGCCGAGTTTCTCCGAATCAAAATTAAAGGCCCTCAGGAAAACTATGTACCTTGGCGCGAGGTAGAAAACCTTTTGGAGCTAAACGGTTTTGAGGTAGTGACTCGCAAAGATGGAATCCTTGTCCCAGTTCGCATACCGATCATTGCAAATTGGGTCAATCGTTGGATTTCAAGTTTGCCCATTTTTCGTCACCTAGCCCTAGTAAGGATTACAGTAGCGCGTCCGATTGAAATCCCGATTGCCGAAATTGATTCAGTATCCGTGATCGTTGCTGCCCGTAATGAGCAGGGAAATATTGCTGAGCTCGTTGAGCGCGTACCCATTATGGCTGCATACCAAGAACTGATTTTTGTTGAAGGAGGTTCCAAGGATGACACATGGAATGAAATTCTCAGGATTGCCGAGGCAAAGTCGTCACCCACACATCGAATAGTCGCAATTCAGCAGACGGGAATAGGCAAAGGGGACGCTGTTCGAGCCGGCTTTGCAACAGCATCCGGGGAGGTCCTCATGATTCTCGATGCTGACTTGTCAGTCCCTCCCGAAGAATTGCCACAGTTCGTGGAAGCGATTGGAAAGAACCATTGCCAGTTCGCTAATGGATCGCGCCTCGTCTATCCGATGGACGATAAGGCAATGCGGTTCTTAAACTTATTGGGCAATAAATTTTTTGGAGCGCTTTTCACGTTCCTACTGTCACAGCCTGTTCGAGACACTTTGTGTGGAACAAAGGTTTTGCGGAAATCCGATTATGAGATCATCGCGAGTAACCGAGCATTCTTTGGGGACTTCGACCCATTTGGAGACTTTGACTTACTATTTGGTGCGGCTAGGTTGGGTCTTAAGATTCGAGATGTTCCTGTGCATTACAAGGAACGGACCTATGGGGAAACCAATATTTCCAGATTCAGTCACGGCCTGCTTCTATTCAAGATGAGTTGGGTAGCAGCAAAGAAGTTGCGGTTTCCCCGATTACGGCTCACCAAATCAAGCCCCTAGATTTCATCCTTGACAGGAATGTGAGTAATTGAGGTGAGTATGGCCAGCTTCTCTGAAACCACTCGATCCATAGGTAGCATTGCGGCGTGAAAGTTGCCGTAGATGAGCAGATCTTTGCTCTCCAAAAGCACGGTGGCATCTCAAGGCTCTTTTATGAGGTAATGAAACAGTACGTGGCTAATCCGGATCTTGACGTTGATCTTCTCCCTTTTGCCCGACCAATTATTAATGACTATGTGTTAACGGATCCCCAGTTGCGTGAATCGCTGAAGCCCGTGGGTTCTAAGACAACCGTTCAAGGTTTATTCCGACAAGCGATGCCCGGACAGTTCGACAGTCAAGCTGAAATTGTGCACCACACCTTTTATTTACCCCCTGGTCTTTATCGCTACAAGAATGCCAAGCGCATTGTGACCGTCTACGACATGATCCCCGAATTAATGCGAAACACAAAGAGGCGTTTGGATTTTGCAACAAGGAAGCGCAAGTTTCTTGAGGCAGCCGATCATGTGATTTGTATTTCGCAGTCAACACTCAATGACGTTCAACGGATTTGGCCTGATCTACAGGCACCCATGTCCGTTGTGTATTTAGGTGCAAACCCTGCCTTCAACCCCAATGTGGCGCATGATCCTTCGTTGCCCCGAAGGTATGTCTTGCATGTGGGCAATCGATCAGGCTATAAGGATTCCTGGACTCTGACTCAGGCGTTTACGCGGATTGCTGGGGACCATCCAGACATCACACTGCTCTATGTCGGTGGAGGTGCACCAACTCCGACTGAACGCAAGCAGTGGGCCTCTCTTACGGGCGGGGATCGGATCAGTTGGCTTTGCGCCACCGAGGAGCAGTTACCTTCGATTTACGCGCAGGCAGAGTTGTGCGTTGTTCCATCACGCTATGAGGGGTTCGGGTTGCCCACTCTTGAAGGACTTGCATCGGGCACCCCTCAGATTTTGGCGGATACGTCCAGTTTGCCGGAAGTGGGCGGGCTAGCTGCCCGTTATTTCACCCCGGGCAATTCGGGGCAATTGGCGCAGCACATGGACGCGGTACTTTCCGATCCACAGGAACGCGCTCGGTTACATGAACTCGGGCTGACGCAAGCCGCCCAGTTCTCCTGGCAGAAGACCGCCCTAGAAACGGCGTCCATCTACCACCAGGCCTTGAATCAGACTTGAGTGGGCACGCCTCAGGCGGCAACGGAGGGACTTGGACTAACGTCCACCTTGTGAGTAGTCGCAGAACCTTGGTAGCCATTCCGGCTTGGAATGAAGAAGGTTCCATTGCAGATGTAATAGGCAGAATTCAGCAACATGAACCAGATGTCGACATTCTGGTCGTGAATGACGGTTCAACCGACGCCACAGCACAGGTTGCACAAGATGCTGGCGCCGTCGTGGTCTCCCTCCCATTCAATGTTGGAGTGGGTGGAGCTATGCGCACGGCATTTCTGTACGCCATTCGCGGGGGGTACGAGGCACTCGTCCAGGTCGATGCCGACGGTCAGCACGAACCAGCAGAACTTCACGCATTGATTGAAGGGTTAGATCAATACGACATTGTCGTGGGAACACGATTCCACCCCGATTCAACTTACAACGTTAGAGGCCCGCGCCGGTGGGCCATGCGATTGCTGTCCCGCGCATTATCGAAAATGGCCAAGTCACCTATATCCGATCCAACATCTGGTTTTCGTTCGGCTGGCCCGAGGGCTATTCAACTGTTCAGTGGAAATTACCCAGCCGAATATCTCGGCGACACAGTAGGCTCGCTTGCAATCGCAATTCGAACGGGGCTAAAAATCGACGAAGTCCCGGTCACCATGTATTTCCGTGAATATGGTCGCCCGAGCAAAAATGCATTGTGGTCGACCCTCTATCTTGGTCGCGCTTCCTTGGCGTTGGTTGTTCAATTAGTTCGACGAACACGGAAGAGCGATGAAAGCTCTTAATTGAGTGAGCGATCTAGCTCGTCCGCTTGAAAGTTTCGCTCGAAAAGACAGGATCGTCCCCAGACTCGGGTCAATTTGAATCCCTGATTGAGCAGTTGGCGCGCGACAGGGTGCTCAGGGATTAAATAGGCAGGTTCAACTATTTCAATCAAACACCTTTGAATGTCCCACCTATCCCAATCCAATGTGGACAGCAAATTTAATTCCTCTCCTTCAACATCAATAGAGAGTAGATCAATGCGAGTATGCGACTGCATATTGTCTTGCAGCAGCACGTTCAAGTCTCGAACTTGTACGTTCCGTTGACCTTTTAAGCCCCATCCAAGTTCCTGTAGTTGTTGTGCTCGAACAGCATTGAGTGTACTTAGAGTGGATTCGCTGAATTCGTAAAACACTTCAGTTCTGGGGGTGCCTACCAGTGATTCGATATTGGTATCCCTGGGCCTTCGCTTGTCAAATAGTTGTCTAAAACCGGGTGAAGCATCAACGTTCAAACCATGCCAGCCCCTTTGGTAGAGGAGTTTCGTGACCGAGTATCGATCGGGGTGATTGGCCCCTATGTCGACATAGAAACCAGATGCTGGAAAAAGTTCCGCGAATAATAGATCTTCGCCATCTTGTGCCCAGCACAATTGGGGCAACGAATGCGTAGCACGCGCCGATTCAAATACTTGGCTGTGATGCAGCCAGGTCAACAATTGCCGCCCCCCTCGAGAAAATGGCAAGGCAATCCATGCTGAAAGGGCTAGGAGTATCGGCTTTACTCGACTCACTGCTGCAGTCAACGTTTTCCCCTTGGTTATGTTTGGATAGCCTTAGAGGCTGAATCTAGCCAACGTTAATGAAACGCGATCGAATGGAGTGTCTCACGTGGCAGCAGGCATATTGGCTGCGATCTCGGCCCTGACCGTTTTTCTCTTCGTCCTATACCTCCTGAGCAGAGGCGTGCTGAAGGAGAAATATGCGGTCCTGTGGTTAGTCGTTTCAGGAGTTGCCTTCTTTTTCTCGATCTTTCCGGCGGGACTGAAATGGATCAGCGATTCAATCGGGGTCAGTATTCCCTCAAATCTCGTATTCTTTGTGACCTTAGTTGTTTTGGTGCTCGTTAATATCCAGCTCAGTTTTGAGCTAAGCCGACACGAAGCAAGAATTCGCAGGCTGGCTGAGGAAACAGCACTACTCAATGAACGACTGCGTCGTTTAGAAGAGCCTAATGAAACACCTTGAAGTTCCAGTTTTGGTTCTTGGATTCAATCGACCTGATCAGGTACGCAAGCTGATTGAAAGATTGCGTGAGGTTAAACCCGTGAGAATTTTTTTTGCTGTTGATGGACCAAGGAACAATGTCGAAACAGATAGGACTCTGGTTGCCGAGACCCAGAGCCTTGTGAATGAATTCAATTGGGGTTGTGAAGTTTCCACCCATTTTCAGGAGAGCAATTTAGGTTGCGCTGAAGGTGTCACGTCTGGAATAAATTGGTTCTTCACCCACGTGAGTGAAGGAATAATTCTTGAAGATGATGTTATTCCCGCAATTTCTTTCTTCCAATATAGTTCCGAACTCCTTGACAAGTTTCGATTCGACCGACGAGTGTGGTGTATTAGTGGATCAAACCGATTGCCGGTTCAGGGACGTTCGGCCGAATTCTCATACCGATTCTCTGCTATCCCTCAGGTATGGGGATGGGCTACCTGGCGCGATCGTTGGGACCTCTATTCATTAGATATTCAACGGTGGAGGGATAAGGGACTTTCTAATCGACAACTGTTTAAGGCGGTTGGCTACTCACCGGCTGCTTTTGTCTATTGGTCTGCAAACTTTGAATTGATGGCCAAAATGGCCATCGATACTTGGGATATTCAATTAGTTAATGCTGCCATGCGCCACGAGGCGCTTACCGTAGTACCCAATGTGAATTTGGTGGAGAATATTGGTTGGGGGAGTGAAGCAACACACACTCGGGAAGTTCCTCCATCTCTTCAGTCGATAGAAGAAATACAGTTCCCTTTAAAGCATCCTTTGATTGAAGTCGACTCAAAGGCCGATCGCTACCTGAATAGATCGGTTTATCAGGCGACGACACTAGGCTTAGTGCAGCAATTTCTGCGTTACCGAAAAAAGAAATAAGGGAGCCATGTATGTCTAATCGAGTTCTAGTAACAGGTGGCGCAGGTTTTATTGGTTCTCACCTGTGTGAACGTCTTCTCAACGCGGGAGATCAGGTTCTGTGTGTCGATAACTTCTATTCCTCTACACGCAAAAATGTTGCGCACCTGCTGCCGCATCCCAATTTTGAGTTATTGCGTCATGATATAACGTTCCCTCTCTTTGTCGAAGTTGATCAGATTTACCATTTGGCTTGCCCCGCGTCACCAATTCACTACCAACGTGACCCCGTTCAGACAACAAAAACTGCTGTACATGGTTCCATAAATATGCTCGGTTTAGCCAAGCGAACAAAGGCACGTGTACTCCTCACTTCTACTTCAGAGGTATACGGAGACCCACAGGTACACCCGCAAACGGAGGATTACTGGGGAAATGTAAATCCGATTGGTCCCCGGGCTTGTTATGACGAAGGTAAGCGCGCAGCTGAGACTTTGTTCTTTGATTATTGGCGGCAACATAACCTTGAAATAAAAGTGGTGCGTTTGTTTAATACCTACGGCCCGCGCATGCACCCCCAAGACGGCCGGGTGGTTTCCAATTTCGTCATGTCAGCACTCACGGGCTCCCCGATCACCCTTTATGGGGATGGGAGCCAGACTCGTTCATTCTGCTATGTGGACGATCTAATTGATGGCCTACTTGCCATGATGAACAGCGATGCAGCGATCACTGGACCAATCAATTTAGGTAACCCGGGTGAATTCACGGTTAAAGAGCTTGCCGAGATGATTGTCGAAAAGATCCCGACAACGAGCCTTATGGAGTTCAGGCCACTACCTCAGGACGACCCCGTTCGCAGGCAGCCAGACATCACTCGTGCCAAGCAACAATTGGCTTGGGAGCCAACGATTGCCTTGGATGAAGGACTCGACAAGACAATTGCCTATTTCAGGGAAATAGCGAAAACGACTTAATTCATCAGGTCAACGTTCGAAGTCGCCGAATTTCCAAAGTATCATTTATCTTTCCCCAGAAATCTGCTTGGGCAAGAACATGAGCTCTCTCCCTGGCGGCACTTTGATCCAAGGCTAGTTGATTTGGCTCGCTAAGAGCTGACTCGACAACTTTTTCAATTGAGCTAATTGATTCGAAGAATCGGTATTCATTGGGTTCGAAAAACAATCGGGTTCGCTCGCGATCATCGGTAAGGCAAATGGTCCCAACGAGGGATGCTTCTTGGACTCTGATTTTGTACTGCTCGTGGGGACCGCCGCTAGCGAGTGAAAAGTTAATGGTCAACTCACTCTGCGCAAGTCCTGCCATATAGTCCAGGTAAGTTGGTTGATTTGTGCGGCTCTCAAGGTAATCCAACGTGGTGTCAGGTCGGTGAGGGTTTACAACGACGTCGAACCCATCTGACTTTAGAGCATCGATCAACTCAACTCGGTAGTCATAAAGGGCACCAATAAATGAGACCTGGTGCAATTTTTCTAAGCCGCTCACGTACTCATCAATTCGATTCACACTAGCTTGACTCATGGGCATTGTTACTGGACCCACCTCTGACCGACCAGGAACGACATAGCCTGTAATAGGTTCGCAAATATCAACGTAGAGTACCCTCGGGTAGATCTTGCCTACCCTCTTTGTCTTGAGGCGCAGCCATTCAAATGCCGAGTCGTACATTAACCCGATAAAGACACCGTCCCAGTGTTCTTTAAAAACGGTTGCCAAGACATCCCAGGACCAGTTCAAGGCTTGATTAGGGTCAATTTCTATTTGGCCGATGAGATGTGTCGCTTTTTTTTCGGCCATCAGTTCCAGTAGCCGCGAGTGCCAGGAAATTTCAGGTTCGTCTTTGCGGGCACCAAAAAGTGAGACGTTTTCTTCACCAAGGAGTTCAACAGCTGAAAGGTAGGTCTCAAACCCGATATTGCCTCCAGCTATGTGCCAATTAGGTGCATCTGGTCCGTGGTGAGCAGTAACAACCAGATGGATCGGTCTTTGAGTTTTGCCATCATTTGGAAGTTGGGAGGCCACCAAGGACAGAGCCTTGAGTTGTTTTGAGCAGTACCGTCTGCGTTTCACCTGCCAAACAGTGGCGTCAAATTGGGGAAAGACTTTGCCGACCTGGAGCCCAATTTTTCCTAGGAAGGACCTTTCGAGATTGACCTGCATGTGTGTGATCCTATTGCCCGGAGGTTGAACGGCGGCTGGCGATGATGTGAGATGCGTAGGCTTTCACTCCGAAGCCCAATTCCTCAAGTCGGTCGACTAGGTTCAACGGGAACACGATCTTTCGGGCCCTACGAAATTCCTTTTGTGCTGTGCGCCATGACAAAGTCGAGGCACCCCCTTGAGTGAAGTTTGCGACAACGAACCCGAGTTCAAGTGGAGTCTCAATTTGAGAGAGCTGGCAGATCATGTGGTAATCGGCGGCGATTGAGAATTGGGTGTCAAACCCGCCCAGAGCCTCAAAGGTTTGCTTTTCAACAAAAACACCTTGGTGACTAGGGAATCTTCCGCGAGCGAATCTATGTTGTTGCTCTGAAACGTAATCCCAATTTGGTTCAGTGAGCTTCCGGCCTTTTTGGTTCCAAAAATCTACGTTTCCGAAGGCCCATAGTGAAGAGGTTGCGGCCAAATCCTCATCGACGCGTCTAAGGGTTTCGGAATTGAATAATGTGTCACCTGAGTTTAGGAAATATAGATAACGACCTTGTGAGATTCGCGCTCCTACGTTCATTGCGGGGTAAATACCCTCTGGTTCAACCCAGAGGTAATCAGCGGATATGCAGGAAGCCTCCAAGAGGGCAGGGATGACGTTCTTGTCCCCCGAACTGTCAATGACCACCCAATTGAATTCCGATAGCGATTGCTCCTTTAGTGAGTTCAAGGTTTCGATAAAACCGGATGTGTTGTCTCTGACAACGGTGATAACACTCAGTAGGAGTGGAGAGTCATCTAACTCCTCTACTGACATGTCTAAAGCCTAGTAAATGGTTGAATACCCTTACCCGCGATAGGGTTCCAAGGTGGGTAATACTCCAAAAATATTCATAGGGCTGGTGACTTACCCTCATTCACGCTTCAATTCAGAGGGTCAGGCATCCCAGAGAATTATTGAGCTAGCTAATGCCATGCAGCAACTCGGAATCAATGTTGTAACACTCATAAGTGATCGAAACGATTTCCCGTCAAGCGGCAAAGTGATTGGGGTCGTTGACCGGGTTAGATCAGCTTGGAATCAGGTTCTGATTGAAAAGGCCTGGGATGAATACGTCTCGGGGTCGGGATGCTCAACTTCCTCCCGTAAACACGGGATCACATTCTTCGGTGGCATGTTTGTTAAGAGGGCTATTTCCTATGTATTTAATTCAAGTTCACTTGCCCGCCTCGCCAACATTGACCTGTCCCATCTGCGTTTATTGAAAGAGGGGGTTGCCAGCGGAGCTGATTGGGTGCTGATTATTGAGGACGATGCCCGTTTCGGAAATATTGTGACGACAGCGGGTATGTTGCAAACCATAATTGAATTTCTCAACGGCCACTCGAGTCGCGTTTTTATCAATCTTTCAGAATCCATTGACACTATTGAACTGAGGGTAGACGGGATTGTCTCAGGCGGTAATTCTGTACTCACTCTCTCGAATGAATCAGAGTTACTGGGGATTTCCCCGGCAATCTCAAACACGGTGTGCGCAAATATGTATTCGCTCCATTTTGCTCGTGAATTCGGGAGTGCGATAGAGGTTCAAGGAATCCTTCCCAGCATTCCTATTGACTGGCGACTTAATCAGCTCATTATGGAAATGAAAGCAACGCCTGTCGAATGTTATTGGATCAAACCGGGACTGTTCCTTCAAGGTTCTATGCATAGCGGCACAAAGGTGGAGTCGTAATGGTGGGTGAACCAGTCCGATCCAAGATTCCCGGGATCGCTTTAGCACTCGTCGCCGCCTCTGTATTGTGGGCCGTAACGCGAGTTGGATTGAGCACCATACCTGGGATTGCCACGGCGGCGGATTCAGCTTTCGGTTGGCCGTTTAAGGAACTGTCGCAATATTCAGCCTTTTCTGCGACAAGCCCGATTGGTTCATTCATTTTTACAATTGTCGGAAATAGCGATCCCGTGGTCTTTCTGGGATTGCACGTTGTTGCGCTTGCGGCGGCATTGGTTCTCACGCTCTGGTGGGTTGCCGCAATGACGCCCCGAAGGTCACGATTCATGGCATTTAGATTGGTAATCCTCTCTCCTTGGGTGGCCTTACTTTTGATTTTTCTTGGCAGTTATGACCCTTTTACCGTAATCGGCTTCGCGCTGGTTCTGCTGTCGTGGATGTACAACAAGACACCCTTAATTTTTCTTGGTGGAGTGATTCTTGGTTTCCAGCACTTCGAACAGTCTGTTTTCGCTGTTCTTGCCGCCTACCTCGTTGTTGTGGCCATGCGGGACCGCCTTCCGCAAGACTTTTTGAGTCCAAGGAAACTTTTATTCACACTCAGTGGATTAATTTCTGGAAAACTAGCACTGACATTGATACTCACCCTGAGTTCGGAATCAGGGGCATTTGGCCGTGGTGCATTTTGGACCGCGGAGTGGTTCCGCATTTCACTTGTAACCTCAGTCAATTTTTGGGCCGTATTTCTGCTTTCACTTTTCGCGGGATCTTGGGGGCTTATTGTGGTTGTAAGCCTGTCGGTTCGGCGCAAACAACAGGTTGTTCTTTTTGCCGCATTTTTACTGTGTTTGATTCCCGCCGTCTTTACGTTGGATCACACGCGGGTTTTTGTCATGACCTCCATGTTGAGCCTGTCAATCATGACGGTCGTTTTTGCGCGCTCAACAGATCTATTCAGCTCGAGAGACTTTGTCTATGTTGAAGCACTGGCTTGGCTAGTTGTCCCGTTGTCCGTATGGGTAGGGATGGACGGAACACCCTATTTACACAATGTTGGTTCACTGGATCAGTTGATTATTTTTTACAACCAAGTTACAAGCCTTTGATGCGGCAATCAATACGTTAGTGAGTAGGGAGCTAGTGGACTGCGCCAGTTGTGACGATGAAAGTCCAACCAGTCTTTAGCAAGAGCCCAACCAGTGAGCGGCTGAGTTTGAGGCTTGAATGGGATGCCGATTTGATCCAGTTCGGCCAGTGATTCTCGAATATCGGTGAGATAAGGGCGATAGAGAGTGCGAATGGTCTTACTGGGGAGACGGTAGGTTCCCAGATAAGCACGATGGGTATTCACCAAACGTAATCGGTGAAAATGGTAGAGCACTGCGGAATCCGGATCATAACTCAGCGCGTTCCAAGGGGCTTGGGTTTTTTCCACTGCCATGAGTACATGCACTCGGCCCCCAAATCGATCCGTCCATGCGTCTAGGTATTTCTGATCACCGAAACGTGTTGGTTCATCGATCGCATAACACCAGTCCAAGCATTTGCTTTGCCAATCGCGACGGATGTCAGTTGATCCATTTCTGGTAAAGGGCATGAATTGAACACAGTAAATGCCGAACTTGATGTGCTCGCGGTGTTCAGGGGAATAAGCGTGCGGCGTAACGAGTGAATCCGCCGATTCCATCTCCGCCAAGATCAACTCGGGTGACTTGGTGAACCATACATCGGCATCAATGTAGGTCACCCGTTGTGCCTCTGGAGCGCGCTCGAAAACAAAATCAACACTGAAAGGTGTGAGGGTCCAGCAATACTCAGCGATAGACCTCGAATTCTTAACGGCAAGTAACTCAGGGGTTTCCACTGATCCAAGAGGAATTGAGGTTACATGTGCCATTTTCAAAGCAGTTAATGCGCGCTCCGTCATTTCATCCATACAAATTACCCAAAGGTGAAAGTCCGAGGTAGTCCGCATCAGTGACTTATGAAGGGCCACACCGTTGGGTAAAAATGTTGAATCAAAAAGTGTTACGAAGTGCTCCGTCATTGATTCAAGACTCCCGCGGGACAAACGAGTTCACGGATGCAATCACATGGTCGAGATCTCTATCTGTGAGTTGCGGGTGACATGGAATAGAAAAACACATCTCGGCATGTTCCTGCGCGAAAGGTAAGCCGTGGGGATCTGTTGCGATTCCTTTTAACGCCACCTGTTGATCAGCAGAGATGGGGTAGTGAATGAGTGTTTCAACACCGGATTCCACTAAGTGTTGTTGCATTTGATCTCGAAAGGGTGTTGTCAACACAAATAGGTGATACACATGTTGTTCAGGATTCAGCGGTGCAGCAAGTAATTTCACCCACTGGTTTGTGATTCCTGTGCGGTACCGGAGTGCCACCTGCTTTCTGCGTGCCGTGAACTCATCCAACCAATTGAGTCGAACACGCAATATGGCTGCCTGTAATTCGTCAAGACGACTATTCATTCCGATTTCATGGTGTTCGTATCGGTTGACTTGGCCGTAGTTTCGAAGCATTCGAGCCTGCTGATCAATTTTCGAATTATTTGTCACTAGAGCGCCGGCATCGCCGATTGCACCAAGGTTTTTCGTTGGGTAGAAACTAAAAGCTCCTGCAACACCGAAGGACCCGCAACCAAGACCGTTCTCTTGCGCACCATGGCTTTGGGCGCAGTCCTCTATG
The DNA here is from genome assembly GCA_017854795.1 of Candidatus Nanopelagicales bacterium. Classification (GTDB taxonomy): domain Bacteria; phylum Actinomycetota; class Actinomycetes; order S36-B12; family S36-B12; genus UBA4592. The sequence goes on along the minus strand of JAFMHB010000011.1, from coordinate 26,624 downwards.
AGGGCAATCCCATGTGAATCGCAAAGCTTCTGCCATGCAGCCATGTTTCGGACTTGTCCATAGAGGTGGACCAGAATAATTGCGCGAGTTTTTTCATTGATGCAACGTTCAACACTTGCAGGATCTAGTAATGCTGTTTCCGGGTCAATGTCAGCCAATACAGGTGTGGCTCCCGCTCGAATGATCCCCAGAATAGTGGCCACGGCCGTCATGGGAGTTGTGATCACTTGATCACCGGCCCCGATCCCCTGCGTGCGAAGAATGATCTCGAGTGCATCAAGACCATTAGCAACACCGACGGCGTGTTGGGAACCGCAGTAATCGGCCCACTCTGATTCAAATTCAGTGACCTGAGTCCCAAGTACGTAATAGTGGGATGCAAAGACCGAAGTGGCAGCCTCTTGCTCCGCTACCAGAATTTCAGCGGGCTCTTGGCTGAAGCCATTCATGGATATCACAGCGCTTCCCTCACTTGCCCCAGTATTCCGACGAGTTTTCCCGATAAAAATTCAGAGTCTTCGTGATTCCTTCGGTTAATGACACGCTTGGTTCCCAACCGAGTTCTTTATGAATCAAAGTTGTATCAGCGTAGTAGTCACCGATGTCTATCTTTTTCCGATCCTCGGGAAAAGGAACAAGTTCATATCTCGCCCCGGGTTCAATCTCGCAGATCAGTTGCGCAAGTTTTTCCAGTGAGATCACTTCTCTGCTACCAAGGTTGAACACTTTTCCTTCAGCATTGGGTGATATTGCGGCAATCAAGAGTGCGTTGACGCAATCATCTACATAATTAAAATCACGCAGCTGCTGTCCGTCCCCAAAGACTTTGATGGTTTCACCACTGAGTGCTTGTTTTATCCAGATACCGAGGAATGTTTGGCGAGCATCTTTGACGCGCATTCCTGGACCGTAGGTATTAGTGAGACGGAGTGCACATGCTGGTATTTCGTAAACGTCGTGGTATAGCAAGTGATACCACTCGCCAGCAAGTTTGTTGATCCCGTTGACATCAACTGGACGGGTGGGATGCTCTTCGGTTACCGGAAGGAAATCTGGCTTTCCATAGAGTTGGCGGGTACTCGCGAACACAACTCGAGTTGCCGGATTCTGCCCCCGACACGCCTCCAGTATCGAAAGCTGGGCATCTGCATTGATAGCTAAATCCGTGTGCGGGTCGGTCATGGAGTCAAGGTGGCTAGTTTGCCCAGCAAGGTTGAAAATGAAGTCAGCGCCAGGGACAAGTTGGTCGATCAGGGACTGATCGCGAATATCGCCAATATGGACGTTAATGCGATCTTTGATGTCGGCAACGTTGAACCAGTTACCCCCGTATTCGGGGACAAGATTGTCGATCACGGTGACGTGGGCCCCGTAATCGACCAGTCGTCGAGCAACATGGGAACCGATGAAGCCTAAACCCCCTGTGATTAAGGGGTTAGATCCCGAAAACGCCGCAGACAACTGGGCGTTCTGACTTGGGACCATGGGGTTCAGCGTAACGTGTTCTATGCTCATGCGGTGTCACGCGATCATGCCCCGGTAGTACTTTTCGCTTACCGGCGCCCTGATCATCTGCGCAGGGCCCTTGACTCACTTGCTGCTAATCCTGGCGCCGATCGAACTGCTTTGAGTATCTATTGCGATGGCGCCAAATCAGCGATTGACCAGGAGGCTGTGGAGCAGGTCAAGGAAATCGCTCGTGAGATCCAAGGCTCAAGCTTGTTTGCCTCGGTTCGCGTTATAGAACGTGATCACAACATTGGCCTAGCGGCCTCGGTTATCTCCGGTGTCACGCAAACTCTGGAAGACCACGAAAGCGTAATTGTCATGGAAGACGATTTGGTGGTTTCCCCCGACTTTTTGGAGTACATGAATCAGGCCCTTGAGCTTTATGTCAACGATGAAGAAGTAATCAGTATTCATGGTTTCATGTACTCGGTTCCTCAGGTTCTTCCTCAAACTGTTTTCCTGCGCGGTGCCGACTGCTGGGGCTGGGCCACCTGGCGTCGAGGTTGGAAAATTTTTGAATCCGACTCCCAAAAACTCTTGAAGGAACTTGATAGGTCACCGGATCGAGCAGAGTTTGATTTCAATGGAGCTTTCCCCTACCGACAGATGCTCAGGAACCAAGCCGCGGGAAAAATCGACTCGTGGGCAATCCGCTGGTACGCATCGGCATTTCTTGCCAACAAACTCACCCTCTACCCAGGCCGATCACTCGTTGAAAACATTGGACAAGAAGGCAGTGGAACCCACTCGGAATCGGCCACATCACATGAAGTAACGGCCGAGAGGATTGATTTACCCATCCAAGTAGTCGATGTTGTGGAGTCCGTTGCTGCGCGTCAAGTGATTTCTCAGACGCTGCAGAGTGCCCGAGTGCAACCAGATAAAATCACCACACGGATCACTTCTGCCCTTTCTCAACTGTTGGGAAGGTCCTCCTAGTGGCTCTTGGATTGCCCGTATCAGAGTGGCGCATTCTCTGGTTTTCTCCCAACGCAGGTCTGTGGGAAACCAGTCAGCTGGAACACGATTTTGCGAATGGCCTAGTAAGTCAAGGGGCTGAAGTGGTGGTCATAAGATGTCGTGGACTATTTGAATCATTGTGCCCCACTATGCAATCAAACGGACTCCAGGTCATGTCACCGAATTCGCAGAAACAATCGATCTGTAAGGAGTGCAAGAGCAGTGAAGCGTCATTTCACAGCGTAGCTAAATATTCGACCGTGTGGATCGATGATTACTTGACTGAAGAAAAGAGAAGTCAGGTTGTGACTGAGGTCGGATATGTAACGCGTGAAAATTGGCAGGAATTTGGAAACCACCCCTTTCCCATTAATCGTCATGCAACATATTTGTCGATGCTGCACCACAAAGTTCCTGATATCACCTCAACTGACCTCTCATGGAATGAATACCTCAGTGATCTGACGAGTTCGTTATTCGCTTACCATGCCCTGCCTCATATTTTCAAGGAGATAAAACCCACCCACTGTTTTGTTTACAACCCTTTGTACCCAACAAATAGAGTTTTCACAGAACTCGCCCTTTCGAGTCCTGCGATCCAATATGTTGGTATGAGTACGGGTGCGTTTATACCTGATCGGTATGCAACCATCGCTCTCTTCCGAAGTATTCAGTCAAGTCAAACCGCTGTCGATTCGGCGAGACTCATCGAGTCACTTGAAACACCATTAACTCCGCTCGAAGTAGAAATTGTTGCCAGAAATTTGGGGCATCTAATAATGGGAAGGGACCCGTGGGTCTATTCCACTGCACCGACATTCAGATCGACTCAAGAAATTCATGATCAACTGGGAACATCGGGCAGCAAGCCTATTGCGGTTGTGTTGATCGGTAGCCCAGATGAAACACGATCGTCTGCATTGGTGGGCGCTGAATTTGAGCGAGTGCCGATTGAAAAAGTCTCTGCGGTCACTGAATTCATTGAACAATCCTTACTGGCGGCCCGCAATTCGCCTGATATTGAATTTGTTTTCAGGTTACATCCGCGGCTTGCACCAAATAAACGTGAACTACTTAGATCACCGGATCTAGACCGTATTGAGGAGTTACTTGAGCAGCGAACACCTAACGTTTCAATTAACTCCCCAGATGACGGAATAGGTTTGTATGACGTGGCTCGTGTTGCCAGCATTGGAATAAACCACGCTTCGAGTGCCGGTCTTGAATTCCTTGCCCTCGGTATTCCAGTTGTGCACTACGACCCGCCTCGTCTCAATGCCTATCCAGCATCACTTGGCCTTGAAGTTGAGAGATTCGATGCGGATGGTTACAGCACCACGATCAATCAAGCGATTACCACTCCAAGATCAACTGAAATAGCGATCAAAGCTTGGCGATGGTACTCAATAACACTGGCTCGTGCGATTACCCACAGAACGTGGCAACACCAACCTGAATATGTAGATGTGGGGGACTCTAAGCAGTCACTTTCCGCGATACGGAAAGTGATACCCGTTGCCTGGAGAGAAAAAATTTCACGAAAATTATCAATGAGGGATAAGGCTCGTAGAACCCAATCAGATTCCATGAAAGAACAATCACAGGATTGGATTGAGGAATGTATCGAACGAATCAATGATTTTGATAATTCAACCGTGTGGAACCCACTCGCTATAGTCCGCGGTGACTCACTCGAGCAGGATCAAGAAAAATTGGAAATCGCTGATCAAATAATCAAAATTGATCGATTGACAGGCAGGTTAGCTAACGAAATCGGCTGACATTGGCGTCCCTGCGGTGACATCGCATGAAAAAGTGCGACCGATTAAGTTAGGTAATAGTTTGGGGTGAAGCCCATTATTTGGGCGAATTGAACGCAGGTTGTCACCGGTAACCAAGTCGCCAGCCTTGACGTCCATTGTGACGAAAAGGGATCGAGAGAATCTCCGACTATTTTCACTCACTGCACTCAGTTGGAAGGTGACAACACCGAGAGCTTCTTCTGTTTCGCGAATCTGCTGGACAAGTTCCTTAAACTCCGCGGCTGTCGTGCTGAAGCCGGCATCCAGACCACCAGTGAGTCTATCGAGCGTGATGTGGCGCTCAATGACTCGCGCCCCGAGTGTGACAGCAGCGATGGCTGCAGTTGGGGTCATCGTGTGATCGGAGTAACCGGCAATAACCCCGAACGTTTCAGTGATCGCGGGGATAGTGAGCAAATTCAATTCGTTAGCGGGAGCTGGGTAGGCGGATGTGCATTTCAAAACAATGATTTCGGAGTTACCTACTTCACGGCACGCTGCTACTGCGGCCTCGATGTCTTCTTTGCGGGCAATTCCCGTTGAAATGAGTACTGGTTTCCCCTGTCGAGCAACATGTTGAATCAGAGGGATGTCGACAATCTCAAAAGATGCGATTTTGAATGCTGGGACATCAAGATCCGCCAAGTAGTCAACGGCGGTTGAATCAAAGGGTGAGGAGAACGCAGCCAGGCCCAGTGAATTTGCGAGCTCGAAGAGTTCTGCGTGCCACTCCCACGGCATATACCCCTCGGAATAAATCGAGTACAGGGTCCGACCGTCCCAAGCTGTTCCATGATCAATCCGAAAAATCTCACTGTCCGAGTTGAATGTGAGAGTGTCCGGAGTGTAAGTCTGGAACTTGACGGCATCGGCGCCTGCCTCGGCGGCAGCACGAACAGTTTCCTTGGCAATATTAATGTCTTGTTTGTGATTGGCTGACACTTCAGCAATGACATAGCAAGATGATGTTGGACCTATTTTTTTCCCGGCTATGGAAATTGAATCAATCATCTATGTCCTTAAACCACCAATTGCCGGAGTCACTTACCTTGGACTCAATGCTATAGCCCGCTGCGGTGAATATGCGTTGGGAGAGGGTGTTGCCCAACCTGACAAAAGCCCGCAATTGACTGGGTGAATGGTCGTCAGTGAATACCTTCTCGGCCTGTAACAGCGTGGGAATCGCGAGATTTTGCCCCCGATACTCGGGGGAAATCGAAATTGAAACTTCAAACACGTTTGACTCACCTGCAAGGAGATCAAACCTGACTTGGCCAAAGGACCCAGCGTTTTCGAGTTCAGCAATGAAAAGATACCTGTAGGTGTCATTGATGACTGATTCAAACCAGACGTCATGTACGTCTTGTGTGATGACTTCCGTAGTGCGAGATTGTTCCCGCGCCGTTTGATCATTGCGCCACCGTAAAACGTCGACAGAGTCGGCGGAAGTTGCGGGACGAATCCTCACTTGCTCACTTTTCAACTGTGAGCGCGATATCTCTATTAAAGGGTAGAGCCGAGTCACTTGCCCAGAAGTAAAGGTTTCGGCGCTGAGGGTGAACCGTTTCGAGAACCTGAACATTGGCGAACCACGGCTCAAGGAATCGAGCCAGGTCAGACTTGTCATGGAATTCGTATTCGTGCTGGTGCAGGTGCTTCCCACCGTCATCAGGTTCAATGATGGTGTAACCGGACAGAATTCCACCTTCAGCCAAGCGCGACTTTATGGTTCCCATCAGGGCTTTGATTTCAGTTTCCGTGAAATGCTCAATCGCAGCGTCCCAAATAACGTTGTCGTAGAAGCCTTCAGGAATATCTGTTCTGATGTCACCAAGGAGGTAGCGAATATTTGAGTAGGAGCAATTCTTCTTAGCTGTCGCGATCGCGGAGGGATCAAAATCGATCGAAGTAATTGATTCGGCTTGAGCACTGTAGAAGTGGTAGGTGTTGAAACCGTCACCACAGCAGAGTTCCAGAACCTTAGGCAGTCGGCTCCCAGAACGGGTTGCTTGAAGGGCGAGCGAGGAGTAGACACCGCGCTCCCACGGGAATGACTGCCTATTCGCTGACCACTGCCAGTGTTGGTCAATGAAGTGATCAAAATATTCGGGGTTATCTGCGCCCCATTCCACTTGGTATTGGAGTTTGTGGGCGGCGGAAGCAGCTTTGCGACTTGCTCGGCTCAAGCCACGGGAAATAGGTACCAGGGGGAGGGTTCTTTTTGCTTTCGCCAACAGGCTGTCGTCGACGTGTTCAGTGTTCTTGTGGTGCTCGTCGTGATCGTGGCTCACCCGCGTGTACCCCTTAGTTCTTTGGATCGCTCTAATGACTTCGCTAGTCTAGGACGGGACAATAATTGTTAAAACGGTGTACCGAGACCATTTTGATCTAGTTAGCCGTGAACCGTGTAATCAGAGAGAGAGCCAAAACTGTGGCGAAGTTGAAGAACTGTCGGGTCTGTGGCACAACGGACCTCGTTGAAGTCCTCAATTTCGGTGATTTGGCGCTCACCGGAGTGTTCCCCGCCACGCGCGAAGAGGAAATCTCTTCGGGTGAAGTGCGCCTCCTGGTCTGCAATGACTGTGGCTTGGTTCAACTCGGAGACACCTTCCCACCCGAAGAAATGTACGGGGACAACTACGGCTACCGCAGCGGACTGAATGCCTCAATGGTGGCTCACTTGGCAAGGATTGCTCGCCGACTCGAAGTCAGGGCCAACCTGCTCCCCGGCCAAACCGTTCTCGATATCGGGGCAAATGATGGAACACTGCTTCGCAGTTACAGTGTCCCCGGCCTTGTAAAAATTGGAATTGATCCGACAATTGCCAAATTCAGTGAGTTCTACGAAGCAGAAAAGGTAACCAACCCGGTGACCACGGTTCCCGACTTCTTCAACGCCAAAAACTTTGATGCGGTAAGCAAAGAACGGGCAAGCATTGTCACCTCAATTGCTATGTTTTACGACCTTGATAACCCGGTGGCTTTTGCCCAAGACGTGAAGCATTGCCTGACCCCCGAGGGAATCTGGTATTTCGAGCAAAGTTACATGCCCTGGATGCTACGTAGTGGTGCCTACGACACGATCTGCCACGAGCACTTGGAGTACTACTCCTTAACAACAATTAAGCGAATTCTTGACGAAGCCGGACTGTATTTAATTGATGCAGCAACCAATGCGGTTAACGGTGGTTCTGTCTCAGTACTCGCCTCACCCTCACCAGGTGCAGGGATTTCTGTCTACGCTCAGTGGCTCCTTGAGCAGGAAGCTCAAGCGAAAGTCCATGACCCACAAACATGGATCGAATTTCGCACTAGGGTGGAAGAACGTCAACATGACCTCAAATCACTTCTTGAGCGACTCAAAGATTCCGGTGCGACCGTCATGGGTCTGGGGGCTTCAACTAAGGGCAATGTTCTTGTCATGACCACGCCGGTTACCAAGGAACTCATGTCCAAGGTGGGTGACGTTAATCCTTACAAATACGGGCGGTTCCTGCCAGGGTCCCAGATCCCTATTGTGAGCGAGGAAGAGGTGCTCGCGGAGAACCCCGACTACCTCTTGATTTTGCCGTGGCATTTCCGGGAGACTTTCATGGAGCGCCTACAGCCCTACCTCGCTGGTGGAGGGCGTTTGATCTTCCCGCTCCCTGACCTTGAAGTTGTTGGCTACTAGAGCTGTGTCAATGGACAACTTTGGGATCATGCTGAAGTCCTATGGTCCGGACTTGCAATATGCCCAGCGTTTTCTACAGTCCTTTCTTGCATATGCAACTGAACCGATCCCGCTTTTCGTTGTTGTCCCCGATCAAGACGTCCCTGCATTTACCGAGGTGTTTGCCAGTCACGCAACCGTGTTGTCTGAATCACTATGGGCGGATCAATTAGTTGACTATCCAATCCACGGGAATAACCCTGGGTACATCAATCAAGAGATCATAAAATTAGCTTTTGCCGAAGGTGGGTATCTCAGGAACTATCTCTGCGCCGATTCAGAGGCTGTTTTTATTCGTTTATTTAGTTCCCGCGACTTCATGGACCCCAGTGGAGTCCCGTACTCTTTCATCACTGAAGACCACGAATTGCACGCGGATCCGGTTTACTTTGATGCATATTGGACTGCTAGAGAGCAGTTCCTCGTACAAATTCGTGAATTCCTTGAACTCCCTGCAACACCGATTGCAACTTGTCACAACATGGCGGTCTTTTCCAGTGAGCAAGTTCTTAACCTCAAGAAGTATCTGTCTGATCGCGGATTGAACTGGGCGGGTGCTCTGGAGATTTCACCCTACGAATTTGGTTGGTATAACTTTTGGGTTGAGAAAGATCAGGGAGCTGCGAGAAAAATTCGCGAGCCAATAATGTTAATGCTGCATCAACCACACCAGCACCTTGAGTACTCACTGAAGGGAATCACGGAAAACGATCTCGCTCGAGGCTATGTTGCAGTGTTGATCAACTCAGGTTTTGCGCAAGACCATGGTGTCATTGACTTTCAGGAACCAATTTCCAACACCCTCTCTCGGTACATCAGTTACCGAATTCTTTTTGGTGCTGCGTTTGAAAGAATGTTTGTTCGTGCGCCACGCGTCCGTTCACTCCTTGGCAAAGGACGCAGGACAAGTTCTAGTTGATCAGATACGCATGGGCGAAGCTGTCAACTGGTACACCATTGATGAGATGGTGATCACGCAGGATCCCTTCTCGAGTGAAACCAAAATTCTCGAGAATTCTAATTAATTCCGGCCTAATGCTGTATGTCTCGGTAGTGAGTTTATGAAAGCCAATTTTTTGGGCAAGCTGTACAAGTAACTTCAGGTACTCCACCCAATCTTGGGAAAATATCTTTTGATCCGAGCGATCTATGTCGGTTAAGAATGACACTTCCGCGCGGCGATCAGCCCACACAATGTGCACAAAGCCGCCATAACCAACAAGCTGGGAATCCTCGAGGAAAGCGAAGAGAATTTGCTCAGGGAGTTTCTCGGCGAGTTGAGGCAGAACTATGCTCGAAAAGTAACTATCCTGCTCATTCGCCGATAATGGATTTTGTTGTCGCAGGACGTCAATCTGTGCATTGCGCCATACTCGGATTGCATCGCGATCATTCCAGTGAAGGGGACGGAGTTGGTAGCGTTTATCGGCACTTGTGGCGTTGAGTTCGGGGAAGAAGCGATAGCCCGAATCCCACTGAAGGTCATGCTCAACCATGAAGTTCCAGAACGTCTGTCAATGTTGCAATCACAATGTCCTGTTCCGACTCGGTGAGTCCAGGGAAAGTAGGAATGCTGATCAGTCCGTTATAGACGGAATCGGCGTGCGGGTAGCCACCTAGTGGGATTTCGATGTCAGCAGACACGCCGTGGTGGTGAACGGGTACATAGTGCACTTGAACACCTATTCCCCGTTTGCGCAACTCGGCAAATACTTCGCGTCGCTGGGGAACCCGAATGGCAAAAAGGTGGTAACCGTGCAGTGCGCCTGCAGGCGCGGCTGGGGGTAATTCAAGTGGTAGTTCCGAGAGTTTCTCCCGATAACGCTCAGCAATCGCGTTACGTTCGGCAATGAATCGGTCAAGTTTCCTCAACTGGCTAAGACCTAGAGCGGCTTGGATGTCGGTTAATCGGTAGTTGTAACCGAGGGTAGTCGCGTTGTATTCCCAGGACAGTGGATCTGTATTCGCTTTGATTCCATGGGAGCGGAATTCCTTAAGCGCTTGCGCGTAATCCGCATTATTAGTGGTGACTGCACCACCTTCGCCTGTGGTGATTGGCTTGACCGGGTGGAATGAAAAGACGCACATATCACTGTGCGTGGTGGCTCCAACCCTTTCAGTTGTACTCCGTGCACCGAGAGCGTGGGATGCATCTTCGATGATCACCCGAGGGCGAGCAGGTATTGCGCCCAGTTCCACTGGCAGTCCCGCATAGTGCACCGGAATAACGGCCTGAATGTTTTCGGTGATTTGGTCGGTGTCAATATTGAATGTGGATGGATCAATGTCAATCAATGCAGGTGTGGCGCCAACGTAGCGCGCACAATTTGCACTTGCGATAAATGTTAGAGGACTCGTGTGTACCAGATCACCAGGTCCTAAACCTGCAACAACGCAAGCAGCATGCAGGGCCGCCGTGGCCGATGAAAATGTGATTGCGTATTTCGCTCCAACATAGTCGGCGAGAGCCATTTCGAATTCGGTGATAACAGGACCGGTTGTCAACCAGTCGCTTTTGAGAACTTTTTCAACGGCGGCAATGTCAGCGGCATCGACCTGCTGACGCCCATAAGGAATCATGGATTGGCTCACTTAGCCTTTAGCAATCCAGTTTTGCAATTCCGGGATCGTTAACCATTGGTCATTAGTGTCGGAGGAGTATGAGAAACCCTCTGCAACCGCTTCACCCTCAGAATCTTTGAACCACCACTCCTTAACGGTTGGTTGCACCACGTAGCGATCTGCTTGGCGCAGTGTCCGGTAGCTGTCGTCAGAGGCAATCATTTCCTCGTGGAGTTTCTCACCGGGGCGAATACCAACAACATGAGTTTCGGCACCCGGCTTGAGAGCTTCGACCAGATCCATGATTCGCATGCTGGGTATTCGTGGGACGTACAGTTCCCCACCGTGCATTGAGTCAAATGAATCAATAACAAACTGAACAGCCTGGGGCAGCGTGATCCAGAACCGAGTCATGTTGGGATCGGTAATGGGAAGTGGTTTGTTCTCGGCGATTAATTTTTGGAAGAACGGAATCACTGATCCTCGACTGCCCATGACATTGCCGTAGCGCACAACGGCCATGGCCGTGTTGTAGCTGTAGCTGTAGTTATTGGCTGCGACAAATAGTTTGTCGGCGGTGAGTTTTGTTGCCCCATAAAGATTGATGGGCGAGGACGCCTTATCCGTTGAGAGAGCAACGACCTTTTTCACGCCAGAATCTATGGCAGCGTCAATCACATTTTGACTGCCCAGAATATTTGTTTGGACGTACTCGAACGGGTTGTACTCAGCGGTGTCAACTTGTTTGAGGGCCGCCGCATGGACAACGTAATCCACACCATGAAAAGCTCGAATCAAGCGATCTTTGTCACGGATGTCCCCGAGAAACCAGCGAATTCGTTTATCCGTGAAGTGTGCCCGCATTTCTGACTGCTTGAGTTCATCACGGGAAAGAATCGCAACCCGGCGAGGATTGTGAGCTGTCAAAACCTCTTGGAGGAAGGCCTTGCCAAAGGAACCCGTGCCCCCGGTGATCAAAATCGAGGATTCATCAATGACTGACACTTAGTCTCCTTATGTGTTTTTTTCGTGCTGGTTAAGACTATCGGTCGTTGGTGAAAGTTTGTTTTCTCTCACCGTAAGCAGTGTTTCGGCGCGTAACCAGTCCTCTTCGGTATCAAGATCGACAATTTGGGAGTGTGCGAGCGGAAATCCATGGGCACGGGTTAACACGGGTTCACTTTGTGACCAAGCGAATGCACTACCCCAGATAAACGCGCCGGCATCGTGCCAGCGTTCGGGTAAATCTTGCGTGCGCGTGAGGGCGTATTCCGGGGAAAGCATGGTCACGTCTCCATTTGCACCCAATTCCAATGCCCGCTGAATGGGATGTGGGTATCGCACAACTGCCGTGAGGAACGAATTGGCGCTGGTGGGATTAGCCACCATCGCTCCAAAAACCCGCCAACTATTCACGAGCTCTCCGGGGTCGACGGTAACTGCGGTGGCATAAAAGCAACAGATGGGCATGGTCGGGTTAGTGTCTACCGTGTCCACCGTGGCCTCGGCGATCACCGGGAGTAAGGGGGTATGGTCGTCGGCTAAGGCAATGGGCCGATTGTGAACCTGGGCACCTGCTGCTCGGGCAAGTTCAGCGATCTGCTCTGAGTCGGTGTTGACCACAATCGATTCAAATATCTCTGACTCTTGGCAGATCCGAATCGCCCGGGTTATCAAGGGGATCCCGAGCATGGATCGAGAGTTTTTCCCGGGGATCCTCTTGGATCCGGCGCGCGCCGGAATAATGGCAATGGGTTGAGCGGTGGTCACCCCACTAGCCTAGGCGGGTGGAGCAGGCTGAGTTGTATTCGCGCGGGTTCAACCCTCCCGAAACACATCGACTGTGGCGGGATCGAATACTGCCACGATTGGTAATCCCCTTATTTTGGGTCTATTGGGTGGCTCTACTACCCGCGCGGGTGCTTGGGGCGGGTGCTCGCCGCCGTAACCGCAATCAAAAACCACTAGTAGCGATCGAGTCGGGAATAATTGGCTGGACCCACGTGTATTTCGAAGAACTTCTGGGCTCGGCGCAGGACTTTTTTGGATCGAGCCACGTCTACCAGCAAGTTATTGACCGTGACCAGCCCTACTACCCTCAATTTGCAGTCAACCAACAGAAAAGTAGCGCAAACACCGTAGTACTTGACGTGCGAACTCCGGGACAAAGTTGGCCACGTTCACTGGTTGAGGGATTTCGGGTGGCCTGGTTCCTGAATCGCAGAGGAATCACTCCGATTGTGGTTCTCACCGACGCCTTTTATCGTCGGCATCGCTGGCAGGCCGCGGTTCTCACCGCATTCCACGGATGTGTGGTTACTTTTGCTCATACAGATATTGCAGGCAAAATTTTCCCGCACTCTCGAATATGTGGACCCCTGTTCATGCCGGTTTCCCAAAAGCGTTTAACCCAATTGGAATTGGCGAAAGCCCATTTCACCAGCAGTCGTGATTCGACCACGCCCTTGGTCATTCAATTCATCGGCTCCATGTACTCGCCGCGGGATGAATTTCTTCAGGTAGTTCAAGGAAAACTTGCCGACAAAGGAATCTCACTCACGATCAATTCGGATAAATCCGGGACCTCCAATGATGATTACTGGCGGGTTTTGGTGGAGTCAGACATTATCTTCACCACCACACTTCAAGGACCCACCCGTGGATTTATGGATTGGATCTGGGTTCGCCAGGCGGTATTTCGCTACGCCGAAACCATGGCTGCAGGAACGGCATTAGTTGCTCAATGCGTTGAAGGTGGTTTTCCGTACTTCATCAAAGAATCGGACTATCTCGAGTTTGAGGGCGTTGATCAGGCCGTTGCCGAAATTTCAGCAATTGCTTCTGATTTCGATTTACGTCGGCGAATCGCGGAGAATGGTCACGCCACCATGGCGGGGTACGTGCAAGAAAATATTTTTTGGAAAGTTGTAACGAAGTGCTGTCAGCCAGACTGAACTAGTCGGCGCACACCGGGAATCTTCAGAGCGAGTGCACCTAACCAGAATCGGAGTTTGCGCAGTGGTGTGCGTCGAATAAACACGTCACGCCTCAATTTAAAACCGAGTGCTCTTAACAACTGCGGCAAGGGAATGTAGGCAGCCAGTGTGTCCTTCAGTGAATTCTCCGCATCCATCACGCCATGTCCGCGTGAGTAATTTGAATTTACCACAACTGCCAAGAACCCACGTGCTGCATCTTCCTTGCGAATCCCACGAAGCTGATACTCCAAATGTTGTTGCGCATTATGAAAGGTCTTGACCAAAGGTTCGCGAGGAATGATCTCGATCACACCCGTGTGGAGCAACCAGGTGTTGTACCACGTTGGTTCATAAGGTGAAATTGCGAGTGCATCTTTGTAATCCCACCCGCGTGGTTCCAGAAAATCTGTGACGAAGGATTGCAAGACTGTTGCAGAAAAAACCGCGTGACCGTGCACGGTGAAGAGCCACGGTCCGGTGTAACCAATGCTTTCACGAATTTTTTCTAAAGACTTCATGCGGTTCACCCAGGTGGATTGGTAGTAGTCGGGTTCAACAACTAGCTCGCGGTCTTCGGTCAAGAATGTGAAGGGAATGCCCGGTTGGGCCATGAAATCGGCGCGGTCAAAGTCGCGAATAAATTCCGCATCTGAATCGACACAGAAATAGTTGTCACACAAGTCAAGTTCCCAAAACGCAAGTTTGATTATCTCTTGATTAATGTAGCCAGGTCGAAAGCCGGCAGTTTCCCCGTGAACTAAGTGGTTCTCAAATAGATTTTCACTCAAAATTTTTGTGGTGTCACTTGCAAAAACCTTGAATTGCTGAAGATCCTTCTCGGGAACCACAATGTAGACGGGCAACGCATCAATGTTGTGAGCATTGATTGACTGCATTAGGCGCTCGGCGTATTCGAAGTCACCGTGGTAACTCTTTACCAGCAGAGCCAACTCAGTCATTGGCTTTCCTTCGGACAATTAGGCCATCCCAACTGAAGTTGATGCCATTTTTTGTTTGACCGGCCGGCTCAATTCCGTCAAATTCCGCAACGATCTCCCACCCTGCCAATTGATTGCGCAACCAGGTTTCTGAGAAAATCCAAGCGGGGTAACTGCCGGCATAGATGTGCTGCGGAACTACCTGTAAGCAGGGGACATTGGAAGTAGCGGTACTGATGGGAGTTCGGTCGAGAATCACGGTGTCTGCAGGGGTTGCGAGCAACTCACGCAAAGTCTGCTCCGGATTCGGCAGATACTGCAGAACACTGGAGAGGAGCACCACGTTGGGAGTGACCGATTCCAAGGATTCGGTGACGCTGGAGAAAAAATCAATAGAACTTTGATCCAAATCTTTCCCGACAGCAACGAATTCAGGCTGCTCTACTACACCCCAGGAAACCTTGAGCCCTGTAAAAAACTTGCGGTGTTGCCAGTACAGGGATCCCAGAGAGCCACCAAAATCCAGCACCTTCAGTTCACCGTCACGCGTAGCCACTTCAAGCAATCCGGCCAAAACCGGCCAGCGGTATTGGGGTGCAGCGAACTCAACACCATCTCGCTCAAAGGCAGCCTCGGCCCGCAATACCGCTTGGGTACTTGTCTTAACCCTGCTGAGAATTTCACCGGCGTTATACCCGGAACTCTGAGCTTGCGCTGCTTCCCACGTACCGCCGGAATCATCAAATACAGTGAGGTATCTGCTGCGGCGTGCTGCCCAGTTGCTTACACCTGCTGGCACAACCCAGGATTGCCAGCTCACACACACCACCTAATTCTTTTCATTCGCATCACGGCTCTAACGGCGGGAACCGACTCAGCAAAACCCCCAGGGATTCGAGGCCAGCCACTTGACGGTCGTCGTCCAACAGGATCAGGGTCCGCTTCTGAATTTCCGGACTCAGGGCACTGAATTGGGGGTGGACTTCGTTCCACATGCTGCGGTTCTGCAACCACTCGTCCAGTTCCCATTTCACTATTGGGGCTGCGAGGGTCTCCACACCGGCAACTCCGGCCAGGAGCCTGGTGCAGGTGTAAATAAGTTGTCCTTGCGGCAATCCGGTCGGAGCGCTCGCCCCCCGTGGAAGGAACACGCAACCAATGGGATTGCTGGCAAGTGCTTGATCACCGGTGTCTCGCACTTCGGCTGGGTACCAGTAGGGCGAACCAGTAACTCCTGGCCAATTCGCGGGCTTGAGTTGAAGAACTGCCCGAGGAAAGAGAGTGTCCAAAGTCAGCATGATGACGATCAACGCGACAGCACCTACCCCGAGACCATTTACCATGGCCGAACCTCGGTGGAAAGTCATGAGGGCGAACGGAAGTGAACACACCAAGATCGGGAGGAAAACGGCGAAACTGATTTTGAGTGCACCGTAGTTGGGGCCATCTCCCACAGCCCAGAAATCTACGAAGGCAATAGTTAAGGCGTAACAGCCAGTTAAAACAATGGGAATGAATGGGATTGTCCGACTGCGCGAAAATGTCTGATTTCCAATACGTACCCAGACGAGTCCGAGGATCGACACCAGCGTGAGAATCAGAAGCAGAGTTGTGATCTGTTCGGTGCCTCCTGGATCGTCAAAGAGCGGCAGAGTCGGTGCACTTATTGAGCGAACTGCAGCGGAGATCCCTCCGGCAAAACCAGACACGGGCTCACCACCAGAAGGAGTCGCGCTCACAGAATCAACACCGAGGGAGTAGCGCAAGGCTTCATTGAGAAATTGGATTGTCAATACCCCAAGTACCAGACTCAAGGCAAAACCAACCGCAGACTTTTTGCGCGATTCGCGGGAACCTCGAAAGAGTCCTCGCCCAAAATAAATCACGGCCCCGAGCAAAATTACCAGTGAAATTCCAGCGAGCGGGAACCACACTAGGGACGTGGCTATCACGGCTAAAGTGGTGAATAGACGGGCAGGGAAACGTGAAACCGGGGCTAAGAAGGCACCGATCCATAGGGTCAGGGCAATTATTGTGAACTGAAGTGTGATGTGACCGTAGGTCAGCAAAACCGCGTTACTTGCAGTGATGATGGCGATACTCAGTAACGAATACAACTTGGGAAGTTGCGCTCCGCCCACTATTTTTCGATATGTTTTTTCGACAATTGGTGCAAGAGCAAAGGGTGCAATAACAACGAAAAAGATTTGGGTAAAAATAACTGACCCTGCGGAGACCGCGACTTCATTAACGGATCCATATAGTAGAAATGAAACAGCGCCGATCAAGGTTGCACCGACTGACATGATGAGGAGGATCGGCCCACCCACATTTGCCCAGGTATCGATCACACTTGAATCAGCAAGTTGTGAAGTTGCATTGAGCCATTTCGCATTGTCTTCGGCTGCGACTTTTTCAACGAAGAATCCCACTGCACTCAGTGGCGCCAAGTCCCCGGGAGCTAGCAGGCGGGAGGCGAGGAAAGCGACGGTGATGAGTCCTGAACTCCCAATCAGGATTGCGTTACTAGTTCTGCTCCACAAGGCCAAACGGCCCGAGCCCCGACCGTAGTAGAAGGAAAGCAGAGCTAGCAACACCCCCGTTAGGAGAAGCCACCATTGTGTTAATCCGAATGTGACGTCAAGGGAGTGGTAACTGAGAAATTGAAGTATCGCCCCGGACACCGTGACCGTGAATAGTGTCACAATTGCTAACCGAGCCATGGAGCGACTGGCAATAATTGCGACCGCGAGAAGGCCAATCAAGCCAATGCCAAAGAGCAGATTGCTCACAAGTCGCGCCTCTCCAACCAAATCAACGGACGTTAATTCGTGAAAGCGTACCCGTTGCCGTTGCTCCGATAGAGTTCCCATGTGGCCACCGAGGTGTTAATTGTGATTCCTACCTTGGGTCAGCGAGTCGACTATCTGAGGCAGACACTCGAGTCCATTCGGAACCAGCAAGTTGAGGCGGATATAACAGTCGTCACTCCGTCAAGTTCAGTGACTGCCAGATCGTTAGCCCACGAGTTCGGTGCCAAGGTTATTGATGACCCCGGCTCACTCCCGGCTGCAATCAATCTCGGGGTTGCCCAGGCTGGTGTTCAGCACAGTTACGTGAATTGGTTGGGTGACGACGACCTATTAGCCCCAGGCTCACTTCTGGCAACCCATGCAGCCCTTAGCGCCGATTCAGGGGTGGTGATCGCTTACGGGGCGTGTGAATATATTGATGAGGAAGGCCAGACCCTGTGGGTGAGTCGCGCAGGGAAATGGGCGCAAAGAATTTTGTCTTGGGGTCCGGATCTGATTCCCCAGCCGGGAATGTTGGTACGGAGTGATGCTTGGGCCGCGGTCGGTGGATTAGACACTTCCCTGCGCTTTGCGTTCGATCTCGACCTGTTATTAAAATTGCGCGGCCAAGGCGGATTTGTTGATGTAGGGCAGGTGGTCTCCCAATTCCGCTGGCACCCTGACTCACTTACGGTCTCAGACCGAACCTCTTCACTCAATGAAAGCGAAGAGATCAAACGGCGTTACCTTTCACCGCGAGCCCGCAAACTCTCCTGGCTTTGGGAGAAGCCTGTTCGTGGTGCAACGCGAGTCGCGGCGCGTAGTGTTACACGACGAGCACGCCAAGCCGCTAACGCTCGTTAATGGCTTCAAATATTTTTGGGTATGAGCTGCGCATTTGATTCCAGTAGGGGTCGGTCACTTTGTCGAATTTCAGTGTGCCTAAGAAGGGCTCATGACCGAATAGGGATTGGGTGTATTCAAACTGCAGCATCAAGCGGTGATCCCGCTTGAGCGAGATTCCCTTGTGCAATCCTCGAGTGTCTTCCAAAAGAATTGTGCCGGCCGGAGCTTCCATTGTTTTCCAAGCGCTCTCAGGGAAGAACTCGGCGACCTCTGGATCCTCAAGACGGGCGTAACCGCGGTCGAGGAGTTCGCGTGGAATACCGCCGTCCCTGTGTGAGCCAGGAACATAGAGGTGGGCACCTGTCTCAATGGTCTGATCGGTGAGCAGGAAGAAAGCTTTGACCCAACGAATTCGATCGAGATCAAAATGAAATAACTGCGCGGCCTGATGGCTGGGTGAATCAGATGGGAACGAGTACCACGAGGTAATAATGTCAACAGTGGGCGCTGACCCAATGTAATCTTGCGCCATTTCCAAGAGGCCACGGTCGAGAAGGAGATTACGAACGGTCGGCACAGAGAGTAAAAAATTGGTGTCGATTGTGTACTTTTCCGCTAGCGGGTTAGCCAAGTCCACGACGACCGTTTCATCTTTTGCCAGTGACGTTTCTTTATCTGATGTCAATGTGCAGGGAGCTTGAGCAAACTTCTCGGTGAGTTCCCTGACAATGTTTGAATCTAATTTGGTCTTGAGGATTGCGTAACCATCTCGGCGTAGGTCAGAAAGTGCAGCTTCTTTCGACCCTGGCTGTGACCACAGCCCCAAGAAGTCATGGGTTTCTTCAAAGTTGTATCGACCTTGACCCGCAGCCATTGCTTTAGAGGATTCGGTTAGCCATTCACCAGCGGACATTAGGAACGCGTCCGTCAGGATCTCACCGTCACCGGATTTTCTCTGCCCTGTCTCCAGATAGCGCTCGAGCCGCTTTTCGTAGGAGCGCTTGGTGAGTTTGCCACCGGTTACTCGATCCGCGACTTGTGTTAAGAGTGACATGGGACTTCCCCTCCCTGAGGAACCATTATGTGAAGTGCCTATCCATCTCCTAGGGTAGCGCTCGGACATAATTTGTTGAGCAGCGAAACCGGGATGGGAGTTCAGATGGAGGTACATCACAGTCGTATCCCTGCACTGGATGCTGTCCGGGGTATAGCGATTTTGATGGTCGTTGCTACTCACTCACTTTCGGCCACGGTGGCCGTCACCGGTAGTTACAACATCCCTACGCCACTCTTTAAACTTTTTGACTACGGCCAGTTTGGAGTTCAACTTTTTTTCGTCCTCTCAGGCTGGTTGATGTTTAGCCTGTACACCGGTCATGGAGACTTCTCGCAGCGAATCTATTGGGCGCGAAGGTGGGCAAGAATTTGGCCTTTGTGGATTGTTTTTGTCATCGGAACATTTGTTTTTCTTTCTAACCCAAACCCTGAGGGAAATATTTGGCTGTCTCTGGTAATCAGTATCTTTTTCCTCGGATGGCTCACCCCCAATTTGGCTTCTGTTCCAACTGGCGGTCTGACAATTCAGCAGGAAATGGGTCACTACACGCTCTTTGCTTTGTTCCGAAAGAAAAGTGCCGCATTTCTTGCTGGGACAGTAATTGTTGGATATTTATCCGCTGTGCTCGCTCGATACCTTCAACAGTCTGTTGACCCTGATTCGGTATTCGGTATCGCAATTAATGGCTGGTTGAGGTTGCAGCTGTTTAATTCGTGGCCATTTTTTCTTTTGGGTGGCCTTGGTTTAGCACTGTTCCGCATGTGGAGCAAACAAGGTCTAACAGGTTTGTTCCCTAATCAGGTCAAGACACCAGTGCTGGTCACGGTTGCTTTGGTGTTGATTGGGCTCAGCACGTATTCCCAAGAAACCCCGGGTTTTTTTGTTCTGGGATATGTAATTTTTGGCGTATTTTTAGCGCTGGCGCTTAATGCAATACCGGGTGTTGGCGAGATGCTTCGCAGTATTGGTCGTTACTCCTATTTTATGTATTTCTTCCATTTCTGGGCGCTGCGCTGGATCGAAGATCTTTACCGTGGATTGGATCTTCCTGGCAATGATCAAACTTCAGTGACGTGGAATATCGCCACGCTGATTGTGATCTGGATTATGGCGACTTTTATTTCCTGGGCAGTCGGTTGGGTTTCTTGGCGAATTTTGGAGAAACCAATTTTGAATGCGGCACGTAAGTACATTCATTAAGAACTAGTCACACATGGAAGCTCTGGAGTAAATCGAAACAAATCCGAAGCTAACGGTCACACCTTTTTCTAGAAGGTTTGGGTCTGCTCCCTCGATCCAAAACCAATCCACTCCGGCACCACACATCTGCGCAATTGCTGTTGGCCACTCGCTTGTGGACAAAGCGGTGGAAAGAGTTGAACGACTCAGAACAGTATCCGATTCCTCAGCGTTTCCTAAACCAAGTTGATACACCGACCCTGCGAGATACATCTGTCTACCCGTGAATGCTGGGATATTTGTCAAACTTGGTGCTGATGATGCAATTAGGTCCGACTCGGCAGTGTTGTTCTTGAGCCAAACGCTGGCATCGGCCCGGTAGACATAGCTAGGGGATTTACCAGAGGAATTATTAGTTGTAAGAACGTCACTGGCAGGAGTGGGAGTCACTACTCCAATGTCGGTGACCGACTGTCGTGACTGAGTCCACACAACCGCCGGTCGGGTCAACAAAGATGTGAGGGTGAGAGCAATG
Organism: Candidatus Nanopelagicales bacterium; assembly: GCA_017854795.1. GTDB lineage: Bacteria > Actinomycetota > Actinomycetes > S36-B12 > S36-B12 > UBA4592. The sequence goes on along the minus strand of JAFMHB010000011.1, from coordinate 5,754 downwards.
ACGCTTAATGCAGTTGCACCCATTACAACTGAGCGAACGGGAATTCCTTTTCCGTGCAGACGGAAGGTGGCGGCTGCCAATAATGGAATGACCAGCCACGGTGTTACCGCGGCTAACCAGAACAGCACGCCGGGGAATGCAAAGAATGAGTCCTTCACGGAACTTTGGTCGAACGCCCAGTTCATGCTCAGGAGCAATGAAACAAGGCTCGCAGTAATGGCGATAAGCACAGCGGTAATCAGAAGTGGTTGCTTAAGTCTTGCCGAGGCTTGACCAACACCGTAGGCAGAAACAATGGCGGCTGGGGCAGACGCGGCCAATAGAAACCATAGGTCGTTGATTCCGCCCCGTAAAACAATGAGGGCGATTACACCGATGATCACAGCGCCGATAGAAAACAACACCTCAGGTGATTTTCGAGTACAGCGATTCGCCCCCAGCCACGCTACCCCCCCGAGTCGGGCGAATACGGCAAGCAGCAGTGCAATAGTTCCGAGCATGGGAGCCCAGCGACCGATGACCGGGTCAAGTTGCTGCCAAGTGGATGCGCGGACACTGACTGCATCTGTGAGATTGTCATTGATGGAAACTCCAGAGAGAACCAACACATAGGTGACCGCACCCAACGTGATGGAGACAAGGCTTGCGAGGATTGCACGTTTAGCCCAGTAGGACCGCGAGACTAAGCCGATGATTGCCGTGAAACCAATTCCGGCAATAGCAACAATGCTGGTACTCGCTTTACCTCCCATGGTGGCGACTGTGAGTACGGCAATTACCGTGAGGAAGGCGCCATGGGTACCACGCGACAAAGGTCTTTCCTGGGAAAGCAGGTAGGTAGTGAAGATCACCGCCAGAGCAAGCAGCCAGATAGTGCTCATGGCTTGGGATGGTGAGTCGAAGTTAAGAATTACTCCGTACAGTGCCCCCGTATAACCACCGACGGTGACAAGAAGTCCAGCCAAGGCGGGTACCCACACAGGGGATCTGCGCACTCCGAATTTCATGCTCGCCGCCCAGCCAACCGCTAACAAAGTCACCGCAATAAGGGTCACCGAAGGAAGAAATCGGGTAAGGGCAACAAAATTGTCCAGACCCGCCGTAGCGCTGAGTTCACCCGCCCATGCGTAGGTAAACCAGTGGTATCTCAGGCTCCCGCCGGACATCAGGATGCTCTCAGCAGGCCCGAATTTTGCTATCCCTTGAGAGATAGCTTCAAAGAAATACATGTCAACCGAGCCACCTGCGGCAATAACACTGAGTGGCGTCCGGATCCAACTCACCAGCATGATTACACCGGCTACCAAGAAAGTAATTCCCAAACCAACGACCTCACCGCGTGAGAGAGTTAGTGCCCGTAGTGATGTAACCAAACGAGACCAATTCAATGCCGCCAGTGCGACCGCCAGAATGCTAGGCAGCGCCCAAGCAACTGATCCAAGAGTGCTTCCGTGAAGCAAAACACTGCTGATCATGGAAAGAAAAGTGCCTAGGGCAATTCCTATACCGAGGGTGAGTAAAAGACTTTTCAGATACCGACCCAAGAGAACAAGCCAGATCACGACACCTGCGACAACCTGAAGAAGAACTACCCCGGTAGCCAGCAAATTGCTCATTGAATCGAGACTCACAGTCCCAAAAGGTGTGCTTGACGCTCAAAGTCAGGGGTGCTGGCGCGTACTTCTTCAAATGATCCCCGCGCTTCGATAACGCCGTGACGCATAAACACAACCTCGTCGGCGAAACGAATGGTGGCGAGTCGATGGGCAATAGTGATAGTGGTTACCTCACCTTCGAGTTCACGGAGCGTCTCGGTAATTGCCTGTTCGGTTTCTGCGTCAAGAGCACTCGTGGCTTCGTCGAGCACTAGTAAGCGTGGCCGCGTGTACAACGCACGCGCAATACCTAGTCGTTGGCGTTGCCCACCGCTGAGTCGAACCCCTCGTTCACCGATCACGGTGTGCAAACCTTCACGTGTATCTCGCAGGAACTCAGCAAGGTGGGCTCGTTCCAGCGCCTCCCAGACGAGTTCGTCGTCGATAGCTAGGTCAGGCAGACCTAAGGCAACATTTTCACGGACGGTTCCCTCGGTCAGACCAACACTTTGAGGAATGTACGCAATCGCCCCTGGCCAGCGAACGACCGCCTCGCGTGGTGGAGCCCCACTAATGAGTACTTCACCGGAGTCAGGTTCCAAAACGCCCAGAATGAGGTCAGCAAGTGTTGATTTTCCAGCCCCGGTACTCCCTACCAATGCCAAGGATCGACCCGAACCAACTCTGGCGGAAGCCCCAATCACTGCTGGTCGTTCTGCGTCTGGGTAGATCAAGCTCACGTCTGTAACAACTACCTCGGCGTTGAAGTCACCGTGCCCGGCAGCGATTCTTTCGCGGATCGCCCGAGCTTGTGAATCACTGATTCGGTTACTGGATTCCCCTTGCCCGTCTTTGAGTCCAAACCAGAACGCTAATTCAAAAGTCTTGCGGGCCGCGGCGGCTGCGGATCGAATCGAAATCCCTGCACCTTGAAGCCGCAGAAGTGCGGGAATAATTCGGAATCCGGCAGCGAGGAACAAACCGACTATTGCTGCGGCTGCGGCGAGGTCCTTGGTGAGGAACTGAACAAGTGCTAACACGAATGCGCCTACGACTAAAGCAGACTCCAGAACGTATTTCGGGATTTCCGCGAGGAATGCGTTTGTTGCACCAGCTCGAGCAGATTCACGTGCCAGCCGATCAAATCGATCAATGTAGAAATCCCGCCGGTGGAGAACTGTAGTTTCCCTGTATGTGGTGAGTGCTTCGGAAACTGTGGTTATTGTGGACATTCCGCGGTTGGCTTGAATCGAGGCATTACGCGCTGATGCGCGACCGAGCCAGATTTGCAAGAAGTAGACAATGACCGCAAAGAATCCGGCAGCGCTGAGGGTAAGTAATGGATCAACAACGAAAAGACCTACACCAATAATCACGAAGAGGAAAACTTCGGTCGCAATGATCAGGGTCGCTCCCAGCAGGGTCGTTATTGCTGCTGAAACACCACCGGTGAGTGCATAGAGCACTTCCGATGTACTCCACCGTTGGACCTCAAGGAGTGGACGACTCAGTATTTTGCGGGCCAAACGCGCCGAAACATCTGCTTGACGGTTCGCTAGGAATCGCAACATGCGACGGGTTATCAAAGCGGAGAGTAATGTCTTGGTCAACAAAAGTACAACCGCCGCGGCGGCCAGCAGCCCAATGAGTTGCGAGGCGGTTAAACTTTCTAATCCGAATCTTTCTTTCCAGACGAGGAGTGAGTCGGGGAGTGCGTTGGGGTCAATCCCGGAGATACCCACGGCCCCGATCGCCCCAATCAAAACAATTCCAGCGAGGTCAAGAATGCTAAGCAGCATCTGGGCGAGCGCGGCTAATGCGTACAAGCGGCGGTCCCGCTTTGTGAGCAATGCAAGTGACGCGCGCACCGACTCGATTAACGTCCGATCTCGGGGGACATCACCCACTCGTGTGCCCGTGACTGGATCGAACTCCACGTTGTTTTCACTCATTGATTCACCAAAGTTTCAAACTGCGTAATTTGTGAAATTGTGGCGGTGTGAGGATCAATTCCTGAATTGACGCTCTTGGTCCACTCGACGGTCCACTCAACGGCCTGGCTGAAGTCCAAGCGGTCAGCCCATCCCAACTTCTGTCGAGCCGCGGTGGCATCTAGGGCGAGTAATTCAGCTTCATGTGGGTGGGTTTGGGTGGGTACGGACCAGGAAGCAGGTGACCCCCACAGTTTTGCCGCGAGGTCAGCGACTTCACCGACCGTTTTGAAATTCGCCGGACCGGGACCAAAATTCCAGGTTGGCTGCTCCAGAATCATGGGGTTGCGAGTTATTAGTTCCTGCATGAGAAGTTGATATCCTGTGAGACAGTCCAAAACATGCTGCCAGGGTCTAACGGCTTCGGGGTAGCGCAAAAGCACCTCAGAACCTTGGGAAAAGCCGTTCATGAGGTCGGGCATCAGGCGGTCTTGGCAGACGTCGCCTCCGCCAATGACATTGCCAGCTCGAGCAATGGCCATGGGTGAGCCGGGGAAACTCAGCATCCATGACTGCGCGAGAATGTCGGTCATTGCTTTGGAAGCGCTGTAGGGGTCGTGGCCCCCCAGCGGGTCAGACTCGATGTACCCCTGGATTTGATTCACATTTCGATACACCTTGTCAGTGGTGATAATCACCGAGGCCTGAATCGAAGGAACAGCAGAAATGGCCTCGATCACATTGAATGTACCCATAACGTTGGTTTCCACGGTAGTCCGTGGGTCCGAGTAGGACTCACGAACCAGCGGTTGGGCTGCTAGGTGAAACACGGCGTCAGGTGAAGTGGTCTCAAGAGCCGCTCGTACGGTGTCAGCGGATCGGATATCCCCGCGGATATCTTTGTGGATTAGTTCGCCCACGTCACCTACCTCGTAGAGGGATCCCGGCTCAGGATCTAAGGAGAGCCCAGAAACCTGATGACCCTGTTGGGTTAGCATCAAGGTCAACCAAGCACCTTTGAAGCCGGTGTGCCCGGTGATCAGGTAATGCATGCCCTCAATACTAGGGGCAGGCTAGGGCTTGACCTTGGGATCGTTCACGAACTCGGTGATGCTGTGGGAAATGTAGTCGAGCATGGGTTCGGTCAACCCCGGGTAAACCCCCACCCAGAAGGTGCGGCGCATAACAATGTCGGTGTTTGTTAAATCACCGACCACCCGTGCTTCTACGTTCTTATAGGCGGGCTGGCGCAAGATATTCCCGGCGAACATGAGCCTGGTGCCGATTTTTCGGGCGTCGAGGAATCGCATGAGTTCTTCACGATCCACGTCAAGTTCGGGGTCCAAAGTGATGGGGAAGCCGAACCAAGATGGCTCAGAGTGCTCTGTTGCTTGCGGCATGATCAAGCCGGCAACCCCGGCGAGTTTGGCGTACAAGAAATCGAAATTCTTCTTACGGGCAGCAACGAAGCCATCGAGTTTCAGGAGTTGTGAGAGACCGAGCGCGGCCTGCATGTCGGTGGCTTTGAGGTTGTAACCAATGTGACTGTAAATGTATTTGTGGTCGTAGCCCTCGGGTAACTCACCCAACTGCCATTCAAATCGTTTTAGGCAGGTGTTGTCACACCCTGTTTCGCAGTAGCAATCTCGACCCCAGTCGCGGAATGACTCAATTTGCCTTGCTACCAATGGTGATTTGAAGAAAACAGCGCCACCTTCACCCGTTGTTATATGGTGAGCGGGGTAGAAACTGGCTGTTGCAGTGTCCCCAAAACTTCCGGTGCGCTTTCCGCGATACTCCGAACCCAATGCATCACATGAGTCTTCAATCAACCACATGCCGTGTTCCTTGCACAGCTCCTGCACGGTGTCCAGATCAAAAGGATTACCCAATGCGTGCGCCATCATGATTGCACGAGTCTTGGGACCAACTGCTTCACGCAGTCGATCTGCGATGGCGTCGTAGGTCCCAAGATTAACATCGACCATCACTGGCTTTAAACCGTTTTGAATGATCGGATTAATTGTTGTAGGGAAACCCATTGCGACGGTAAGAACTTCATCGCCTGGCTTCAAAGCCTTCTTACCCAACTTCGGACTCGTTAGAGCACTCAACGCCACCAAGTTCGCGCTTGATCCACTGTTGACCATCAAAGCCCCACGAGAACCAACGTATTTAGCTAACTCTCGCTGGAACTCCTCGTGAAAGCGCCCAGCGGTCAACCAGCC
>JAFMHB010000010.1:79247-88645 GCA_017854795.1 Candidatus Nanopelagicales bacterium | reverse complement strand
GAGTCCGCCGGAATGCCGATTCATGCGTGGGATTCACCCGCTGGTCGTGAGCTCGGCACAGTATTTGATCAGGTAATTGCAATCATGTCGCCGAGGAAAAGGTTGTGGGGTTAGTCGTGGCTAAAACAGAATTCAATTCAACACCTAGGCCTGCATTGCGCAAGTCAGTGGATTCACGTGTCCACCCAGTTCTCGATAACGGAAAGACTGAACCAAAACACATAGGTCAAGACGCAGCCAGGTTTGGTAATGCGAGTGATTCAGTAAAGCTATCGCGCAAGGATAGGCCGGTTGAAATGAGCATCACCATTCCCAAATCACTTCGCAAAAAATTGAAGGCCGCGGCGAAGAATCAAGGCATTACTATCGATGAACTAATTGCTTCACGTCTAAGCGAATAAACGAATAGGCGAACAGGCGAACAGGCGAATAACATTCTGACCGATCGCGCAAGCGCCTATGCAATCGGGTGTTGGGCGTCGTAACGCAAAAAGCCTCTAAATTTAGCGGCTAGGCCGACCGAAATCCCCACACACACCAAGCCCCCGCTAATCACGGAAAAAGCTTCACCTCCCAGGGATGCAACGACTCCTGCTTCGACATCACCCAGACGTGGGCCACCTGCAACAACAACCGTGTGAACACCTTGAAGCCGCCCTCGGTAATCATCCGGTGTTGCCGCTTGCAAGATGGTCATACGGAAAATTGCCGACACATTGTCTGCAGCTCCGGCGATCGCCAAGAAAATGAGCGAGATTATTAATGTCCGCGAGAACCCAAAGGCTGTAATTGCGGCACCCCACACAATTATTGAAACGACAATCGCCCTTCCCTGCCAACGAACTCCCCCGAGGGGGCCGGAGAAGACTCCTGAAATCAAACCACCCAATGCGGGGGCCGCGGTCAACAATCCCAAAGTAAACGCAATCTCTTGGGTGCTTCCTCCAAACCACAGCGCAGCAATCGCGGGGAATAACGCCCGTGGCATACCGAACACCATCGCAACCAGATCTTGGTAGAAAGTCATTTGTAGATTAATTTTGCCGCGCATGAACTCGAAACCTTCTTTGACCGATTTCCAACCACGACTTGCATCAGCCGACTGCGTGGATGGAAGTTTCGGAAGTCGATACATTGCATAAATCACCGCAGCGAAGGCCACAACGTCAAGCAGATACGGCGCAGTGATGGCCCCTGTCGCAGCAATCAGGAAACCACCGATAAGCGGGCCAAGGGTGAACCCAAGATTCCACGTAATGATTCCCAAGGCATTTGCCGCCGGCAACAATTCGACCGGAACAATGCGCGGAATTATTGCTTGTCGGGCTGGGTTACCCACAGCAAAAAAAGCTGACTGAATTGCCACGGCCAAATACAGGAAACCGACGGAATTAAAGCTCATGAATGCTTGGGCGAATAACATCAAAGAGGTCACCCACATGCCGATCGCGGTGATCAGTCCCACCGTGCGCCGATCGAAGGTGTCTGAGAGTGATCCACCATAAAGCCCGAACCCGATAAGCGGGATTAACTGTGCAAGCCCAACCAACCCGACCATCAATGAGGAATTTGTTATCTCCCAAATTTGCAAACCAACGGCAACACTGGCCATTTGTTGACCGATATTGCTTACTCCGTGAGCAAACCAAATTCGGCGATATGGGGCGCTAACCCTTAATGGTGTCAGGTCAGCAAAGATTTTTGCCACTACCGCAATCTACGCAGTGGTTTCCGAGGTAATGATCACGGACTCAATCTGGTGGGATACCAGATTGAGTCGTTGTGCAATTCATAAACGAACCGGTCATGAAGCCGTGACTCGCGTCCCTGCCAAAATTCGATCCGATCGGGTACAACCTGCCAACCACCCCAAAATTCGGGAACGGGAATAACTTCGAGCCCGGCGAATCGCAACTCGCATTCAGCATGTTGGGCATCTAGTACTTCCCTGTTTTCCAGCGGAGCAGATTGCCTGCTGGCCCAGGCGCCCAGTTGCGACTGCCGCGGGCGCGAATGGAAGTACTCCTCCACTAAATTCCTTGGAACAAGTTGCGCCCGACCGGAAATAATTACCTGACGGTGCAGTTCATACCAAGGGAAAAGCAGCGTGACGTTGGGGTTCGCAGCGATGTCCAAACTCTTCGCCGATTCCAGGTTTGTATAGAAACTAAAACCTGACTCCGAGAAATCTTTGAGCAGCACCGTTCGTGAAGCAGGACGAGGATTTCCCTCAGAATCCAGTCCCACGGTGGCAACGACCATTGCATTCGCCTCAAGGATCTGTGAATCCACCGCCTGGTCGAACCACACCCCGAATTGCTCAAAAGGATTTTGCGCCAGCATGTCATGGGTGAGTACCCCAAGATCATAGGAAATCCGAAGCCCACTCACAGAAACCCTAGGAATTTCAACCATGCTCCCATCCCACCACGTTTAGGTCCGAACCACCATTCGATTCAAGCATTCGGTTCGATCGCTCAGGGGGTGTTTCCGCGGCGATCCGATCCAGCGGGACCTTCACAATGGGGCGGCAATAAACTCGGGCTTCTAACCGTTATCTCAGCAGAACCCCCAGCCAAGGAGCCTTACGTGAGCGACATTGTGATCCCATCCGAATTACTACCCACCGACGGGCGATTTGGTAGCGGTCCCTCAAAGGTTCGCAAGGAACAAACGGACGCTCTCGCCCAGGTGTGGCGCTCGTACATGGGTACATCTCACCGCCAGGCAACCGTTCGCAACGAAGTTCAGCGTTTGCGCGAAGGACTAGCTGCATTGTTCAACCTCCCCGAAGGTTACGAAGTCATTCTCGGCAACGGCGGTTCAACTGCGTTTTGGGATATCGCTTCATTCAGTTTGATTCGCGACCGTGCGCAATTCCTCACATTTGGTGAATTTGGCGCCAAGTTTGCATCTGGCGCCCAAAAAGCACCGCAACTCGGTGATCAAGATATTCGCAAATCAGACCCCGGTAGTGCACCAGTTTTCGAAGCTATCGAGGGAATCGACGCCTACTGCACCCCACACAACGAAACGTCCACCGGAGTTGCTTTCACACCCACGCGGGTCGCAGGGGCTGATTCCGATTCACTCATGATTATCGATGCAACCTCGGCTGCAGGTGGTTTGAAGGTTGACGCCAAAGAGTTCGACACTTACTACTTCGCGCCACAAAAAAGCTTTGGTTCAGATGGTGGTTTGTGGTTTGCCCTCATGTCACCTGCCGCAATTGCCCGCGCAAGCGAAATCAAAGCCTCAGGCCGCTGGATCCCGGATTTCCTTGACCTCGTGACCGCTATCGACAACTCACGACTTCAGCAGACGTACAACACCCCTGCACTTGCAACTATTTACATGATGGCCGAGCAAGTTGATTGGTTTAATTCCAATGGCGGAATGGCTTGGACAACGGCTCGTACCACCGAGTCCTCACAACTTATCTATTCATGGGCCGAATCCAATGCGCTGCTCAGCCCCTTCGTGAGCGATCCTGCATTACGATCCGGTGTTGTAGCAACGATCGATGTAGACGATTCAATTGATGCAACCGCAATCACAAAGGCACTCCGTGCAAACGGAATTCTCGACACGGAGCCTTACCGCAAACTTGGACGAAACCAACTGCGTATTGCGGTTTTCCCTGCGGTTGATCCGAAAGATGTACAAGCCCTCATCTCTTCAATTGATTTTGTCATTGCGCAACTTTCGTGACGAATCTTGTCGCTGCAAGACCGAATCGAGATAGGTCAACGTGGGCCAGCTACATTCTCATAACGTCATACGTCTGGTTTGTTTACGCTTTCAGTTCGAGCCAAGCCCTCGTTAGAGATGAACAAGGGACCTCGCGAACCATCGCCAGTTTCCATGTTATTGCTTTATCCTTGGGCGGAATCATTGCCGGACTGATTGCTGCCCGGCTGATTTTGAAATTGGGACGTGACCGATTCATTACGTTTTCCGTGGCGGGTTTGACCGCCGGTGTCCTTTTGTACACAGCACCCGGTGGAACCTCTGTGACTATGGCCGGCACCTTCATCGCTTCGTTCTTTGGTTCTTCAATCATTGTCGGTGCAAGTGCATTTCTATTTGACCACCAAGGAGAAGCGGGACCTGCCTCAATCACCGAAGCTAACGCAGTCGCGGCTCTTTCCGGAGCGCTCGCACCCATCGCGGTGGGAATAGGTGTTGCAATATTTTTCGGATGGCGATTTGGTTTGTGGATCACCCTTGTTGGGTTACTCGTCAGTTTGCTTCTCATGCGCAAAAACCTTCCCGTATTCCGGGTACCCGTTGAGGAACAGGTCCGTGAAGAACACAAGGTTCCCTTCCCCCGCCGGTTTTGGTGGGCTCTCGTCACCCTTTTCGTTTTGCTCACATCTGAATTCATCCTGACCTTATGGAGCGTTGACCTGCTGCGTGATCGCGGTGGCCTTGAGGCTGGCGCGGCGGCAGCCACCGTGGGCGCTTTAACCCTCGGTATTTTCATCGGTCGACTAATTGGTTCTCGGTTCGCCGAGTACTTCCCCGTAGACCGAATTCTCAAATCTGCAGTACTCATCGCATTTTCAGGTTGGCTTATCGTGTGGCTGAATACCTATGCCCCGATCATGATCGGTGGACTGGTTATTAGCGGAATTGGGGTTGCCCTTTTCTGGCCACTGGGGATCAGCCGAGTAGTCATGGCCTCAGGTGGCCAAAACGACCGAGCCACTGCTTTAGGAGCCGTAGCGGGTGCATCGGCGGGAGGAGTGGGGCCATTCGCCCTTGGCGCACTCTCGGATGCGATCGGGGTTCACTCGGCGTTCTTGGTGCTTCCCGTTGTTCTACTCTCGGGTCTTTTCCTCATACTCATCAAACCGGTTACCAAAATTATTACACCCACAACGACACCAATGAGTACTACGTAATCAATTGATCGTCCTTGATTAATTGATTGGCTTTGTACCGTTGCAGAAGTGGGCGCCTGGGATGGGCTAGTCATTACCGCACTCGGTCCCTGCACACGCAGCAATCGGTTGTCGCCTTCACTTGTAATTACCAAGGCATTTTCCCCAGGCAGCCAAGCGATCGCCTCGCCTTGAGGTTGTGCGGGCAACTCAACTTCTTGTGTGAGTTCACCAATCGGGCGTCCATCAAAGAACCGGGCATCAAAGTAGTCACGAAGAACAAATCCGGTTCCATCAAATTTCATCGCGCCATCGGTGATCAGGCCCGAAGCAGGTCCAATCCTTTTCGCAATATTTACCCCTGAATTTTTCAATTTTTTCGGCAACGCGTAAATCGACCCACTTGCCAATTGCTTTGTGACAATCCATATTTGTTGCGACTTGGGATCGGCAAGAATCGTTTCAGCGTTATGCGGGCGGTCTTCATAGGTAAACCGATACCTCTTCACTTGAGCACTTATGTTGCCAAGCTTTTTCGGCTCCCGAACTCGATAAATTGAGACATCACTCCACGAATCTCGGTTGTCACCGATGTCACCCACCCACAGAACCGAGCGTCCTTTCTGGTCCATCCCCACGGCCAATCCTTCGAAGTCCCGGGCAGAAACACCACGCAAAGCCAGTTCGCCGACAATGGAACAGTCATTGAGTGCCACGGCGTATAGCTTCGCGCCGTCACCCGAGTCGTTGTGAACCCACACCACACCTTGGTGCAATGCCGATGGCGCCATCCCACTGATTTCAGTCAAGCGAGTGTCAGTGAGTTCACACATCACCTCGGTTGCAGGCACGGTTCCAGGCACAGATGCAGGCACGGTTCCAGGCACAGATGCAGGCACGGTTGCAAAAACTGATGCAGACAGAGCCGCAGGAATCAGCGCTAGCATGCACAGAGCTCCGGCACTAAAAACTTTCCGAATCCGCTTGTGATTCGGCCCGTTAATCAACTCGTGGTTCAACCCCTGAATCAGATTGACGCAATCGCAGCCACAAAAACGCTTCCAATGAGGGCTACCAACACCACAATGGTGACAATTCTTCGAAATCCGGGGGTCATTCCCCAACCATAAAGCAATGATTCACATTCAGCGTGCTTGCGGTTACTCTTGCCGCATGGCCGCATCGGATTCCAACGCAATTTTGCCGGTACGAATCGGCACCGCAATTGCAATAATCGCCACGGTGATTCTTGGCTTCATTGGGCCACTCCTCCCCGGTGAGGTAACTCAGTCTTCATCTCAGGGCTCATTTGGCATCGACGTTTGGTGGTTCGGTGTCGGACTGGTCGCAAGCATCAGTGGGATCGTGGGTTTACTCTTTTTGCACCGACGCGCAAGTAGACTCGGGCTCAGCAATTAGCCCACCACTTCTACTCGCTTTTTCCTACTCGCTTTTTCCTACTCGATACTCGAGGAGCCCTCGCGCTCAACCGGGGTAAAGCCCGGGTCGACCGTGCCCGAGTGCGCACCGCAACCGAAGTTCAGTGAGACAACGCGGCCGTCAGCAGGGGAGAGTGCATTGGCACACACAGCAAAAGCCTGACCAAGAGGTCCTGCTAGAGAATTTTGGAATCCGCAGCTGCTGCAGTTCGCCGGAGCCAGCCGCGCCATTTCGGTTGCGGGGCCGAATTCGCCAGCCTGCCAGCGATTCGCGGCCTGCTCTCGACCAACAACGGAGAGGACTCGAGCCCGGCCGAGTCCCAATTCCCAACCGGACATGATGCCTCGGTATTCCTCGACGTACTCGAAGTCTTCGTCTACTTCACTTGCAAAAAATTCGGTGAAACCTGGCGCGAGACGTTCGTCCTGCGCATTAACGGGAAGCACGTCACCGGGGCTGAGGTCACCGGGTTGAATTCGTTCACTCCACGGGAGCCAAGCTGGAGCCAAAAGCGAGTCCGGCCCCGGTAGCAAGACAACGTCTGTGACGGTGACCTTGGATTTGCTCTTAGGAGCGATTGCAAGCGTGACGGCCCACTGCCAACCCACATACGCCTTATTGGTGCACGTAAACAGGTGGGTGGCCAAATTCTCGGCTTCCATAACCAATCCGAGATGTTCACCGATGAATGCTGAGTTCCCAGCCTCAAGGATCGCTGCGGCTTTTGCCTCTTCAACAGCAGCAGCAAACGTGGGATCCACGCTCAACTCTGGTGCCTCAGCGGCAAGGGCTAGGGCTGACAGTTGCGTACTCACTCCCCAAGTCTCTCCCATGAGCCGCACTCAAGGGAACAGCGGGTAATGTCACCGCCATGACCTCACAGTTTCGCAAGGGCGTCGCCCTTCTTTCCCTCACCGTGTCTGCACTACTGGTTCTGTCCGGTTGCACCAAGCCCCTCCCCAATGCGACAGTCTTTTCCGGTTCCAATAGCGAAAATCGGCAAGCAACCTGCTGGGCATTTGACGCTGAGGAACTTGGCGCCGGCGACTGTGCTCAAGACTTGATAGCCCAAGCAGCAACCGGCGATGCCGTCTCGGTCGTCTCGGTTTTCCCCGGTGACACAGTGGGAATTAGCGTTGATCCTGTTGTCGCAGAAACCGGCTGGTTTGTCGTACTCGGCAATCAGCGTCTCACGGAAAACCCGATCACGAGTCTGTATTACCGCTTCACATTCCCTGCAGCCCAAGAGATCCCTGAAGAGGGTGTTCTTTTGCAGATCGTTGCCAGCAGCGGCGTCGGTGCGCGCGGCATTTGGGTCTTCAAATTGGATCAAGCTCGTTAAGGAGAAAAGTGTTCGCAGTTTATGCACATTCGATTGACCCGGATAATCCACTCGATGCACTGACCGTTGGTGAAATATCTGAGCCCGCGACTCCGCCGGAGTGGGTTACGGTAAACGTGAAAAGCGCAAGCTTGAATCATCACGATATTTGGTCGCTTAAAGGTCAAGCCCTCAAGGCCGATCGCGTCCCGATGATCTTAGGAAGTGACGCATCAGGTGTAACCGATGACGGTCGCGAAGTTGTCGTGCATGCCGTGATCGGTGACTCCTCAAGTGCTAATGGAATAGCCCTCGACGAAACCCTTGATCTTCGTCGCACTCTTTTGAGTGAGTTGTACCCGGGAACACTCGCGGAGCGCGTACGTGTTCCAGCGCAGAATCTTTTGGACAAACCCGCATCAATTAGTTTTGAAGAAGCTTCTTGCCTACCGACTGCCTACCTAACGGCTTATCGCATGCTGGCAAAGCGATCCAATACCCAACCAGGGGACACAATTCTTATTCAAGGAGCTGGCGGCGGTGTCGCAACAGCGGCCATTGTTTTAGCAAAAGCCCTCGGTCTAAATGTGTGGGCGACTTCACGTGATGAAGAGAAGCGTGCATTTGCAACCGGACTCGGCGCCGATCAGGTCTTTGAATCCAATGCGAAACTCCCAGGCAAAGTGGACGCGGTCATCGAGACTGTTGGTGAAGCCACCTGGTCCCATTCGCTGCGATCCCTTCGCCCCGGCGGAACAATCGTTGTCTCTGGCGCAACAAGTGGTGCGATGCCACCGGCAGACCTCAATCGTGTTTTCTTCCTGCAACTTTCAATCAACGGTTCGACAATGGGTTCACGAACTGATTTCGTCGAGTTGCTCGAATTAATAGATCGCACAAAGACACGACCTGTTATCGATCGAGTGCTGCCAATTCAAGAGGCACGCGTCGCTTTTGAGTCAATGTTGCACGGTGACGTGCGCGGCAAACTCGTTCTGAATGTCTAGTTAAATATCTAGTTCATCAGCGACAGCACGCAAGACCAGAGCAGTCTTTTGAGCCATGGCATCAGTTGGGTACTTGCCGCGACGAAGTTGATTACTCACACTGTCGAGCAACTTAATCACGTCTTCCAGCATGATCGCCATGTCGTCAGCCTTCTTGCGGTGACCCTTAACAACTGAAGCGGGTTCGCTCACAATAGTCACGCTCAGTGCCTGCTTGCCGCGACGTCCGTCAACAATTCCGAAATCAAGTTTGGTGCCAGGCTTTAAGGCTGTGACACCCGCTGGCAGCGTTGAGACGTGCACAAAGACGTCTTCGCCTTCATCGCTCGAAATAAAGCCGAAGCCCTTTTCAGCGTCGTACCACTTAACTGTTCCTGTAGGCACGGCTCGCCCCACTCTCTCCATAATGCAATTCCCACCCCCTGGCGGAGTGTCCACAAGGTTAGCGCAGGCACCCTTTGGTTCCGGATCTGGTGGTCTAGCCACGAGGCCGTAGGCTAAGCAGATGCCCGGAACCTTTGAAAGCGCCAAAGTCGCCCGAGCACAGCGGGTTATCAAAGTGGGCGTGATCCTCACGGTCATCGGAATTGTGGCTACCTTGATAGCAATTCTGCCGCTCGTCAGCGACGTTGAACTGTCAAGTGCCTGGTGGTTTTTATCGATGATCACCGGGGTTGGCCTGGCCACGGTCATTGCTGGCCTCACCATGTCGGCGCGTTCTCGCTCGACCCGCTCGACCCGCTC
>JAFMHB010000010.1:74036-79221 GCA_017854795.1 Candidatus Nanopelagicales bacterium | reverse complement strand
CCTCCCGATCTACATCCTCACCTACAGCAACGGGGTCACCAAGGCCATGAGCACTAGCCGTCCACGAAGCCTCGCCGACTCATTACGCGGTCGCAGCGAGATTCAACTCACCGAACTTTTCTTGGGTCGCCCAGATCTAGCTCACCCGGCGCCCGCTGATATTTCCAGTTTGGCCAGAAGGGCAACAGCAACACCGTCGGTGAGCCGCACCCTCGATATTTTGTCGGCGCCCCAACTGCATGTTTTATTTACTCTTCGCGAAAACTCGATGAGCACTGACGCCCTCTACGAGTCTGTTGATCCTCTTGTCGCAGCCAACCTTGAGGTTGAAATTGAAGTACTGCTCAAGTTGGGCCTAGTGTGGGGATTGCCCGATTCACTCAGCGCCGTAACTTCTGTGCGCGACACCTTGAATGAGGGCTACACGGATGCTCTCGTTGTTCCCCTTCTGCCCGAATCAAAAGGTGCCACCCCAAAACAGGATCTGCAAATGCAATCCGGTCTTGCCGCACACACTTTTATGTCACTGGCTCATGACGCCCTTTACATCTTCCGGACTGCACCCCTCACAGCTCTTCGATCCGGTGGAATTGCAACAAAAGATGTTGATCAGCTTGCAAAGTTCCTTGCGATTCCACTCAACGAGGCTTGTCTGCTGATTGAAGTTTTGTATCACGCTGGACTCATCGCGTTAACAACTTCACTTCAATGGGAAGTCACGACAAAATATGAAACTTGGCGCAATAAGTCAAAGGAATCCCAGTGGGTTGTGCTTGCACAAGCGTGGCTTGACCTTCCTCTCTTGGGAAGTGAAGGCAATAAGCCACTTTCAGGAACTGGTGAATCTCCTACCGTGGGTGTCATGCGTTGGCAAACACTTCGCACACTTCAATGGTGGAACGAAAACACCGATGCCGCCGCTACAAAAAACTGGCAACTATTTGTTAAGGCGCTTGACCATTTTTATCCACGCAGGCGAGGGGCTCGTCGAGAGGAAGTCGCCAAGGTCACCTTGCGCGAAGCAGAGTGGATTGGCATTTCACATGGTGAAATTCTTTGTGAAGCAGGAATCGGGATCACATCGGACAACGCCAATGCCGCAGGATCTTCCCTCAAGCTACCAGCCGAAGTTACTGATTTCCTGATTCAGGGAGATCTCACCGTCATCGCGGCTGGACCGCTTCCCCTAGAAGTTGGCGAGAAGCTACACGCAATCGCTGACATTGAAAGTCGCGGAGCTGCAAGCGTGTACCGGTTTACGGCCGAAACAATTGAGCGCGGCATGCAGGCTGGGTGGAAGTCACGGGACTTCAAGGAGTTTTTTGAACAATGGGTTAAAGGCTCAATTCCACAGCCGTTGACCTATTTGATTGATAACGCAACGGAAATCGTTCTTGAAGACTCCGAATCAAAGCCGAAGGCCTCGACCGCCGCGCGCCTAGGTCGTCACTCACGTCGCATTACCGAACCTGAGGCTGCTCGAATTGCCAGCGCACTTCTCAAAGGCGAGGTCACCGAAGTGAATCTCGCGGAACCCGAGGAAGTGTTCTCACTCAACACTTCTGCACTCATCGCATTACTCAAAAGCGCTCAGGAGCACCACACTGGCGTATGGATCGGTTATGCCGAAGCAGATGGCAGCACAAGCACGCAAATCGTTGAACCAATTCGCATGGGTGACGGCACCATGACCGCATTTGATCACGGGAGTGCCAACGTGCGAACTTTTGCCATTTCGCGCATCAGCGGAATCGCACCAGCAAAAATGAATGAAATCAATACCTAATTCTCGCAAACATCCCGGCTAGACCTCGACGAGCTCGCTCGCTGTTGACATCTCTGCGAGGTTCGCGGCAATTGGCTCAACTCCGATACCAGGGCCCGTTGGCACACGCAGTTGACCATGATCAAGGACAAATGGTTCGGTGACATCTTCTTTGTAATATCGGTTCGACGCACTGGTATCCCCTGGGAGGATGAACCCGGGCAGTGCAGCCAACGCAATATTGGCCGCGCGACCCACTCCAGTTTCTAACATGCCCCCACACCACACGGGAATATTTTTCTCAACACACAAGTCGTGAATATCACGCGCATTGAGGAACCCACCTACTCGCCCTGGCTTAATGTTGATAATCGTGGTGGCACCAAATTCAATGGCACTTTCCGCGGAATCCACTGAGAGAATCGACTCGTCCAAGCAAATCGGAGTTGCCACTACTGACGAAATCAGTTTGTGTCCAAGCAGGTCGTCCTCTGGCAAAGGCTGTTCGATCAACAGTAGATCAAACTCGTCAAACTTGACTAAATGGTCGGCATCACTTCGCCGATACGCCTGATTCGCGTCAACTTGCAACGGGATCTCAGGCCACTCAGCTCGAACCGCTCGCAAAGCTTCTAGATCCCAGCCTGGCTCCACTTTTAACTTGATTCGACGGTAACCCTGCTCGACATATTGTCCTACCTCAGCGATCAAGTCAGTAATTGAATCTGGGATTCCGACGCTGACTCCACAGTCCACACGATCACGGGATGCCCCAAGGAACTCACCCAGGGAAAGGTTCCGCTCCTTTAACCACAAGTCGAGTAGCGCCGTCTCAATCGCACTTTTCGCCATTGGATTCCCCTGCATGATGGCAAGCGCCGCACGTACCGAATCCGGCGCCGGAGTCGAGCCGTCAGAAATCGACCCTTTGACGCTCGAGCCACGACCAGCACCTAACAGCGGCGCGAGCGTCGGGATCAGAAAGTCACGCATCACATTGATTGCGCCGCGCGTGTATTCAGCGCTGTAACCCGGCCATGCCATGGTGACGCATTCGCCCCATCCGCTCACCCCGGAGTCGCTCACCGCTTCTACGAGCACAACATCGCGGACGCTTTGCGAACCGAAACTCGTGCGGAACGGGCGCACCAAAGGAATTTCAAGACTGTGAATAATAAAAGAAATGCTCATGGGCTCACTCTCTCACGCACTTATTCTCTGACTGGTTCCCTGATCGCATCGAGCACATAATCGCCATTCTCGGTGACACCAACAATTTCGCGGCCATTCGCAAACTCCCGCACCAAATTCTTCCTCAACTCAAATCGCCATTCCTGAGCCGCCTTCGGATCACTGATTCTTAGGGCAACGATGTCCTCCGGAGCCTGCACGAGCACCTGGTTCGCACTCAATTCGGTGATCGGCCCCAACTCCCCACGAGCAGCAGCGCGCGCCTGATCTCCTCGCAGATCCCACCAAGCAAAAACGCGATCGGATTCTTCACCTAAGTTAATCGCATCATTCATTTCCCCATAAAAATTTACTTCGTAGTCTCGCACGCTGACTCCAAGGTTCACTAGATTGAGTTTCGCATTCCGCGCAACAAGGGGATCAAATGTCCACACAATTGTGTCAATCCCACGAGACAAAGCCCACCATCGTTGGTGGGCTTTAATCAGCGTCCCGATTCGCCTATTGCGATAGGGCTCAAGTACGCCAGCCATATGCGAGTGCAAATGAACGTGTTGCCCATTGTCACCTTCACTCACGCCAACAATTGCAAGGGCAGCCGCAATAGGTTCATCGAGAATATAGGCCGCAGAACAATATCCGCCCGAATGGGTAATGGCTCGAAGCAAATTTGGCGGCACCTGAGTCCCACCCCCAAGGGGCGGCCATACCGAATCAAATACTTCTGCGGCGTCTCGTATTTCTGATGCCACCTCAAGTGATCTGATCTCGATTCCTTCACGGGCAGCGGGGACCTGCCAAGCCCGGGCTGCTTCGCTGAGAAGTTCAGCGAGAATACCTTCATGGGCAATATGCTCAAGCACCCCACAAACTTACCCACTGCGCTCAACCCACAACTCGAGGAGATCCCATGGCCAGACAATTCGATCACTCGGAAGATCTTCCCAAGACCCACTCGGCCAGTCTTCTGGATGGCCACTCGGCCAGTCTTCTGGATGGCCACTCGGCCAATATTCCCGCCATGCTGACCACACTTCGAGCACTTGTTGAATGCGAGTCGCCCACCAGCGATCTGGCATCGGCCTACGCCGTGGCCGAACTTGCTCAGGTACTTGCAGATGACTGGCTTCCCACGCCCGCCCGGGTGGAAATTCACTCTGGGCGTCCCATCTGGCGTTGGGGACCAGACCAACCTGAAGTATTGCTAATTGGTCACCTTGACACTGTCTGGCCAATTGGGACTTTGTCAACGATTCCATTTGCGATCAGTGATGACCGCGTCACCGGTCCCGGTGTCTTCGACATGAAGCTGGGGGTTGTTCAAGGTTGGGCCGCGATCAAGGAATCCGGAATCACCAAATCTAATGGGGTGGGCATGCTCTTGACGACCGACGAAGAAACCGGCTCTCACGCATCACGGGAATTGATCGCGCAATCAATCGAAAATGCCAAAGCTGTGATCATTCTAGAGCCCTCACTCGATGGAGCACTCAAAACGCGGCGCAAGGGAACATCAAACTATTTAGTGCGAATCCTTGGAGTCGCCTCTCACGCTGGTCTGGACCCCGAGCGCGGAGTCAATGCACTCGTTGCGGCGGCCGAATTCATTCTCGCGACCCAGCATTGGGGAAATAAAGAACGTGAGACTTCCGTCACTCCAACGGTCAGCACCTCCGGTACAACAACAAATACCGTTCCTGATCTCGCCGAAGTTCATGTTGACGTCCGAGCATGGAATCGAACAGAGCAAGAACGAGTTGACCAGCTTGTTCGCGCATTCACATCGACCCTGCCCGTCACAATTGAAATTGTTGGCGGAATCGATCGGCCCGCAATGGAGCCCGCAATGAGTGCCGAACTATTCACCCTCGCTTCACTCTCCAACCGTGAATTGGGCTACCCCGACCTCACCGAATGCGCAGTAGGTGGCGCAAGTGACGGCAACTTAACCGCAGCTGCAGGTATCCCCACAATCGATGGCATGGGGGCGGTAGGTGACGGAGCCCATGCCGACTTCGAATGGGCTTCCATTAGCGCCATACCCCAAAGGACAGAACTCCTGGCACGAATGCTGATCAAGTTGGTGGGCGATCCCCCAAGGAATGCAGCTATCAGTCACCTATAAGCCTTGACGGTTACCCATGAGCTCTCGCGGTAGGCCCTCGAGTTTCAGCGCGGTATGATTGCCCGTTGGCCAGTATTGAACCCACGAGTCACCGCGAATTTGGA
>JAFMHB010000010.1:60029-74001 GCA_017854795.1 Candidatus Nanopelagicales bacterium | reverse complement strand
AGCAATTAACTAGCAATTATATCGCCCGCAACGAGCGCACCTACCGGAGAGCAGGACATGACCGACGGACCCCTCATAGTACAAAGTGATAAGACCATGCTCCTTGAGGTTGATCACCCCGATTCCGCTGCTTGCCGCAAAGCGATCGCCCCATTTGCCGAACTTGAACGCGCGCCTGAGCACATTCATACTTACCGACTCACGCCACTTGGATTGTGGAACGCCCGCGCGGCAGGTCACGATGCCGAGAGCGTGATCGACACGCTGATTCGTTACTCGCGCTACACGGTGTCAAACTCACTACTTATCGACATCGCTGAAACCATGTCGCGTTACGGCCGGCTGCAGATCAATAGCGATCCCGCGAACGGTTTAATCCTTCAAGCACTCGATGTCGCAGTTCTCGAAGAGGTCCTCAAGAGTAAAAAAGTTGCACCTCTCCTAGGCGCAAGAATTGATGACACCACGGTTGTTGTTCACCCGAGCGAGCGCGGCCACCTCAAACAGGCACTCGTGAAACTGGGCTGGCCGGCCGAAGACGTCGCCGGTTATGTTGACGGCGAACGTCATGCAATTTCGCTGACAACTGATTGGGAAGCACGCGAATATCAAACCCATGCTGCTGACGGTTTCTGGCATGGTGGTTCCGGTGTTGTGGTTCTGCCCTGCGGCGCCGGCAAAACTCTAGTTGGAGCCCTGGCCATGTACCGGGCACAGGCAACAACTTTGATCCTGGTGACAAATACGGTCAGCGCCCGGCAATGGAGAGATGAGCTGCTTAAGCGGACCACGTTGACGCCCGATGAAATCGGCGAATACTCCGGTGCCAAAAAAGAAATCCGTCCAGTCACAATTGCCACGTATCAGGTCATGACAACAAAACGTCAAGGTATCTACACGCACTTAGAGGTATTTGATTCACGCGATTGGGGACTAATTATTTACGATGAAGTTCATTTGCTTCCTGCCCCTATCTTTCGCTTCACCGCGGATATTCAATCCCGTCGTCGTCTTGGTCTGACAGCAACTCTGGTCCGTGAAGATGGCCGAGAGTCTGACGTGTTTTCGCTAATCGGTCCTAAACGTTATGACGCGCCTTGGAAAGAAATCGAAAACCAGGGCTATATCGCGCCAGCGGATTGTGTGGAAGTTCGAGTCACTATGCCAGAGCCTGATCGCATGGCCTATGCCGTTGCCGAGCAGGAGGATAAGTACCGCATGGCAGCCAGCGCTGCTGAAAAGATCGAGATTGTTGAACAGCTCGTGCAAAGGCACGAAGGTGAACAGATTTTGGTGATCGGTCAATTCCTTGATCAACTGGCAGAACTCGGCGAGCACCTTGGCGCTCCTGTGATTACCGGTGCAACCAGCGTAAAAGAACGCGAACGCCTCTACGACGCATTCCGCACGGGCGAGGTCAACCTACTTGTAGTGAGCAAGGTTGCAAACTTCTCAATTGACCTCCCCGAAGCGACCGTCGCCATTCAGGTCAGCGGATCCTTTGGCAGCCGCCAAGAGGAAGCTCAACGTCTGGGTCGAATTCTGCGACCAAAGTTCGACGGACGTACAGCGCACTTCTACTCGGTCGTCACCCGAGATACTCTAGATGCGGACTTTGCCCAGCACCGCCAGCGCTTCTTGGCTGAGCAGGGTTACTCGTATCGGATCATTGATTCCGCAGAGCTGTCATCAGGAACGTGAACTCTCGAACTGGCGAATGAGTGAATGAATGAATGAACGAGTGAATGAGTGAAATCGCCGGTGTGACTTAATAATCGCGAAAATTAAGGCGGCTAAAACGCTGGCAAGTCCGGTGGGTCATTCGCTTCACGAGATGTGTGTTTCATGGATCGACTGAGTTTTTTCCTCGATGATGACTGTGGTGCGGTAATTGGTTCAGGATGGTGGTGGTAGGTGAATCCTTGAGGGCTACGCCAAGTGCAGGATCCATCGGGTGCGCTGTTAATGATTTCCCAGCCACCATGGGTTTTAAGTTGATGGTGTCGCGTGCATAACGCTCCAAGGTTTCCCACATCACTCATTCCACCTTCATCCCAGGGGATTACGTGATCGATTTGGCAGCGGATCGCGGCTGCATTACACCCAGGGAAACGACATGTTCCATCCCGAGTGATGATCATTCGGCGTAGCGCCCCCGTAATTTGGTAACGCCTGCGACCAATATCAAGAACGTGCCCCGAATCATTCACCGCGACGGGCCGGGCAAAGACTCTGACTGCAGGGTCGGCTAAGAGTTGCCGGAAATCACAGCCAATCGAATCAATACCTTGATCGGTGCCGGTGCCCGATCGCGTGCCTGATCCTGTGCCTGATCCTGTGCCTGATCCTGTGCCTGATCCTGTGCCAATGCCAGAGCCGTATTGCGAATACAGATGGGTGTCTAACTCACTGATGGGAATAGTCAGGTCAACCGTAATGTTCACGGCAATCGGAGTGGTGCAACTGCCCGTGCAACCCGCACCTGCCGCGAGTGATTCCTTTTGTGAATGCACACCGAAGACAAGGGCTGCGAGGGCTTCGCTGCGGCGCTCCCCCACGGTAGTACCGCAAGCACCGATGATCGCGGGGTTAGATATCCCCGAATTGATCGCACCCATAATCGCATTAGCGGTGAAAGTGTCCAATCGGGCAATCATCGTTGTGAGGCCATCAACGTCCGGTGTTAGGTACACCTCACGCTGGCGTCGGGCAGCAGCCCTGCGCCGAGCTTGTCCTGCTTCATCAATATTTCCAATTGCCCTGTTCGCTGCAGCCTTCGTTCGAGAAAACCCCTGGCGTCGCGCGACGGGAAGAACCCGATGCTGCAATGCCACACAATCTTCGTCAAATGCCAATCGTGCAAGGCCCACTGCCAATTGAGCCTGTGCAGTATCGGATTCGGATTCAGTGCCTGAGTGGTTAGCGTCATGGGTCACTTGTTCCAACACATCCCAGGTGGATAGCCGTTGCGCGGCCTCAGTGAGGATCCGAACATGTACCGGCGTGATCTCTCCCAACGTCAAAGCTTCACGTGTTGCGGTAAGCGGGCCAGCTAGCAGGCGAGCTTGGTCTATCCGCGACTGCGTCGACATAGGTCCCCAGCGCAAGGCTGCTGCGATGTCATCACGAGCCATTTCACTGATGCGCACCGTTCGTTCGGTGTCACTGAGTCGATCAAGGAGTATGAACTCCTCCTCAGCAGGTTCACGTCCAGCTGCGGCGATTAACGCAACACACTGACGGCTCGCCCACCAGGAAGCGATCCGTTCGTGCACCTGTAAATAGCGAAGCGCATCACGTGGACTCAAGGATGCCGGATCCAGCATCTCTAACACCGACTGAACAAATAGTCCCGGTTCCAGATCGCAAACATGATCCAAGATCACTTCGGCGGAATCAGTGAATGGGTCAAAACCCAAGCCCTCGTGCACCAGCAGATCCTCTGCGCGGTCACCTTCGATTTCCATGTCCTCAACCTATGACAGGGGTCTGACATTCGGTGCGGATCGTCGGCGTGGATCGTCGGCGTGGATCGTCGGCGTGGATCGTCGGCGTGGATCGTCGGTGCGGGCATTCAGCGCTAACAAAACCGCACGTTAGGTGCGAGTGCGATCATCATTTAATAATCGAAGTAAATGCTCATTAAATTTCGAGCCTAAAATCAGGACTGACTAATGGCCAATCGGGCATCAACTTCAATATTCATATTTTCAACGGTTCCAATACCCGGTATTGGAATGTGCACCGTGCCAAATTGTGCGGCTCCCATCAGTTTGACCTCAGGCTGAGCCGTATTTGAGACTGAAGTGACGATGAGTGTCATCTGTACGTCAATTTCTCCCGCTACGGCATTACCGGAAACGTCATAGGCATTTCCGTTATGGGGACCCGAGCCCTTAAAAACAAGATCTTGAGCTTTGTAGCCACTAATGAAAGTTCGGGCTGCAGCTTCAGTTAGAAAGTTGCCCGTCTTGAGTTTGTCGAGAGCCAATACCAAATTCATAGTTGCAATCGAATCAACAATATGTAGAGATCCTGAGCGCACAGGTGCTTTGATTTCTACATTCATGAGCCGCGAACTTCCACTTTTGAGTCGCACTTCGGCGCCATCAATTGCCAAAAATGTAAATGAGCCCAGCAGTTCCATTCCCGTAATGTATCGGTCGGCGAAACGGCAATCACCAGATCGGCGGATAAGTCCTTAAGGTGGTGTGAGCAGGTGGCGATTTTTCGCCATTGATGCAAGTGCCAACTCCACATCTTGACTGTTGTTGTAGAAATGAGGGCTGATCCTTATGTTTCCATCACGGCTCGAGACGACCACATTGTCTTGGGCCATCGCGTGGACAAGTGCGTGTTCATCAGTTGATGCGATTGCCAACATCGGGCCGTGCTCGCCGGGGTTTTCTGGTGTAACACACACTCCGCCAAGTTCGTTGACACCTGCTCGAAGTTGATTGTGAAGCTGATTGGAAACGCGCCAAGCGTTGTCCACGCCGACCTCAAGGAGAAACTTTAAGCCCGCTCGCGCTGCGTACAGACTCGGCACATTGGGGGTACCGGCTTCAAATCTTCGCGCATCTTTTGCCGGATCGTATTGCGAGATGTCCATCGAAAAAATATCCCGTGCCGCAAACCAACCCGTTGTTGTGGGAACGAACTCTGACGATGTTTTATTGTTGATCAAGGCGAAACCAATCCCTGGGCTTCCCAGCATGTATTTCAGAACACCACCCAACAGGAAATCAGCACCGAGGTCCTCAAAGTCGATAGGTACCGCACCCGTTGACTGGTACGCGTCAACCAGAACGGGCACACCGCGTTCATGGGCGGCTTTGACGATCGCCTTGATGTCATTCATTGCGCCGTTTCGGTAGCAGACATGCGTGATCGAAACAATCGCGGTGTTACCGTCTATTGCGGCCGCTATGCGCTCCGCTGGCAATCGATGATCGGAGTCGGCTGGCACATGGACTACTTCAGCCCCGTTGCGTTCCTGGGCATGCCAGATTTGACCAACGGTAGGAAATTCAAGCGATGTGGTTACAACCTTGCTCGGACCATTACGAAAATCAAAGCAACTCGCTATCGCATTCATCGCAGCAGATGCGCTGGTTGTGACTGCAACCTGATCAGAATGTGTAGCAAATAATGTGGCGAGTTGTCCACGGACTTCTTCCTGCACCCCGACCCAGGTATCCCAGAGCGAGCCGAACTCCTCGAGCTGGTCGAGGTATAGGTCGTAGGCCGCTCGCACTTCGTTGGCTAGCGCACCTTGGGAACAGGAATTTAAATATGCTCGAGACTCGAAAATCTTGAAGTGATCGCGCCTAATTGCCTCAACATGGTTCACATGTGTATGTGCGGGGTGACTGATGTTCATCGCGCAGACCCCTTTTCCTAAATCATGTCCGAAATCATGTCCTGAACCGTGTCCAGTAGCTCGCGTCAAAGACTACCCAAATTGGAGGTGGGGTTTACGGTGACAACCCGTAATTATCCTCGGCCAAAAAAGTAGGGGAGCGGCTCATGTTGTGAGCTGCTCCCCTACCGGGTCCTAATTGAGTTGTTACACGGACTAGAAGTCCATGCCGCCCATGCCACCCATGTCGCCTCCGCCGCCCATTGCAGGCGCAGCCTTCTCTGGCTTCTCAGCAATAACAACCTCGGTTGTAAGGAACAGGGCTGCAATGGATGCAGCATTCTGTAGTGCTGAGCGCGTTACCTTGGCGGGATCGATGATCCCGGCCGCGATCATGTCGACGTATTCGCCTGTCGCAGCGTTGAGGCCTTGGCCTGCAGGTAGTTCGCGGACTTTCTCCACAACAACTCCACCTTCAAGTCCAGCATTCTCAGCAATCTGCTTCAACGGAGCGCTTACAGCGACGCGAACAATATTTGCGCCGACAGCTTGCTCTTCCGTGAGGCCAAGTGCATCGATCTTGCCACCCGCAAGTTTCATTGCTTGAATCAGTGCAACGCCACCTCCAGGCACGATACCTTCTTCGACCGCAGCCTTTGCGTTACGAACTGCATCTTCGATGCGGTGCTTGCGTTCTTTGAGCTCAACTTCGGTGGCTGCGCCGACCTTGATGACTGCAACTCCGCCGGCAAGCTTTGCCAAACGCTCCTGCAACTTCTCGCGGTCGTAGTCACTGTCACTCTTGTCGATTTCAGCGCGAATCTGGTTGACACGGCCCTGAATCTGGTCAGCGTCGCCTGCACCTTCAACGATTGTTGTTTCATCCTTGGTGACAACGACCTTGCGGGCACGGCCAAGGAGATCCAATGTTGTGGTGTCGAGTTTGAGACCTACTTCTTCACTGATGACCTGGCCACCGGTGAGAATCGCAATGTCTTGCAACATTGCCTTGCGGCGATCGCCGAAGCCTGGAGCCTTGACCGAAACGCTCTTGAAGGTGCCACGGATCTTGTTCACAACGAGAGTTGCGAGTGCTTCACCTTCAACATCTTCAGCGATGATCATGAGTGGCTTGCCGCTCTGCATTACCTTTTCAAGGATTGGCAGAACATCTTTGACAGCAGAGATCTTGGAGTTAGCAATTAAGACGTAGGCGTCTTCGAGGACTGTTTCCATGCGCTCGGTGTCGGTGACGAAGTAAGGGGAGATGTAACCCTTGTCAAAGCGCATACCTTCGGTGAGCTCAAGTTCGAGTCCGAATGTCTGGCTTTCTTCGACTGTGATTACGCCTTCTTTGCCGACCTTGTCCATTGCTTCTGCAATGAGTTCACCAACTTCTTGGTCGCCACCAGCAGAGATTGCCGCTGTTGATGCGATCTGCTCTTTGGTCTCAACGTCTTTCGCCATGGCGAGAAGTTCGTCGCACACAATAGAGACTGCGCGCTCAATGCCCTTTTTCAAACCCATTGGGTTAGCGCCGGCGGCTACGTTGCGTAGGCCTTCGCGAACTAGTGCTTGAGCCAGAACGGTCGCGGTGGTTGTTCCGTCGCCAGCGACGTCATCGGTCTTTTTGGCAACTTCTTTGACCAGTTCTGCACCGATTTTTTCGTATGGATCTTCGAGATCAATTTCTTTTGCAATGGATACACCGTCGTTGGTGATCGTGGGGGCTCCCCACTTCTTCTCCAAGACAACGTTGCGTCCTTTGGGCCCAAGCGTCACTTTGACTGCGTCAGCGAGCACGTTCATTCCGCGCTCAAGTGCACGACGGGCTTCCTCGTCGAATGAAATCATTTTTGCCATGAGGGTGTTCCTTTCGGAAACTGCCGTAATTAGGTTCTTTGAGTTGTCACTCTCATGGTGAGAGTGCTAATGGAAAAGTTAGCACTCTCGGGGTGAGAGTGCAAATCCGAGGGGAAATTCGAGCCCAATCCCCCTATGAATTGGCTGCAAGGCCCGATTCGACCCATTGGGTAAATTGACCTTGTGAACCGGCTGTGGGCGACTGTGGGCGACTGTGGGCAGCTGTGGTTAGGCGTAACTAGCCCTGGACTGCAATGCAATGCGCTGCACTGCACTGCACTGCACTGCACTCTGCACTGCACCTAGGGAATTACCGGCTCGACAGGTGCAACAGGTGCCACCGGTGCCGGGGTGAGTGCGGTTACGGCTTGGGCGCGGGCGGCGGAGAATGCTTTTGCGGCTTTGACAGAGTCGCCCCCGCGGGTGCTGTCCCGCCATGCTCCACCGAGTGCAAGGGAAACTTGGCCCCATTCAGGGATATTGGGATAGGGCGTGGCGCCAAGTGCTGCTGAGCCGAATGCAAGAAGGACCCGGTCCGGTGTTGCGGCAGCAGCGGCTGAATTCGCGGGCAGGCCGACATAAGGAGATTTTTCATAGAAGGTTGTTTGGGCTTTTGTCGTGGTGACTTTATTTGCAACGATGTCTCTGGAGGCCGGCAAAATTTTATGAGCCTTCGCGAAAGTAGTCACGGCGAAACCAATTGACTTCATAAACGGTGCCGCGCTGATCCCTTTAACGATGGTGGGAACCTGGGTGATGCGGTAACGGAATGTGACTTTTTTTAAGTTCACAATTTCTTCGGGACCAGTAAGCCAGAACGGCGCCCGACCAGAAGTGAACGCAACACGCGCTTCCTCTGCGGTCACATTGGAATTGATCAACCCACTTGCATTCCATGCATCAATTTGCGCTTGGTTTTTCACGAACTTCTTGTTGTTGATCCCAATCCTTTTAGGGTTGTAACTACCAGTCGCCGTTGTTCCAAAAGCGAAACCACCGAGGCCTGAGAAAAGTGGATACGTTGAATAAGCGTTGCCATCAATGCCTTGTGCGACCGCAAAGGGAATGTCTGCTTTACCAGCCGCAACCTGCTTGAGCGCCAATCTTGACAACTTATTAAACGTGGTCGGAGCGGTGGGAATCATCTCTGCATTTGTTACAAGCGCCAAGTTTTGGCGTTGGATGGGGGTGCCAAAAAGAGATTCGCCAACCTTGAAGGTGTTGATCGCGACACTGGAAAGTGAGCGAGAGGTCTCCGGGGTGACTTCAACGGGGGTGATCAGTGCATTCGCCGCAAGTTCTCCCACCTGCTCACCGTCAACCAACACGATGTCGGGGGCTTTATTCGGGTCAATATTTTGTAGGTCAAGGGTGATTGTTGACATGTCGCGAGCCGTGACCGTAATCGCTCGCTTTTTATAGCCGTTGGCGAACAACGCCGTCGCAGCGTCTTTGTATTGTGGGTCCACCCAGACAACAATCGCGCGTGGTGCAGCTTGGGCGGGTGCTGCCAACAAGGAACCAGCGACCAATGAACCAGCCACCACAGCCGTGGTAATCGCGGCTGCAGCAAACCTCTTGGTTACATAGCCTTCATCAAATAACCCAAATGAACGCTGGCGCACAAAGATTCACTCTCCTCGAAAAACCTATGGTCTAGTACTTCTGGTCTAATTATTGAAACATCGTAAGTCGCTTTTCCGATGAAACAAAATGCTAGACCTTTGTCAGCGTGTTTCCGGTACTGAAAGTGGCAAAACGAGCGATGCCTTAACGGATATTTGCGCGATTTGCAGTGCGAGCTGCTTGGCGGCTTGAACGCATCCGACGGAGTCGCTTGACCAGCATCGGGTCGAATTCCATAGCTTCCGGGGTGTCAATCAATGTATTGATCAACTGGTAGTAGCGGGTTGAACTCATGTCGAATAGTTCGCGAATTGCCGCTTCCTTTGCCCCGGAGTACTTCCACCACTGACGCTCAAAGCCAAGAATCGCCTGATCTCGCTCAGAGAGTTGCGAGAAGCCTTCATGGGCATTGGCACTTGCGGCTTGGTACATGAAATCTTCCTCCAAAAACCTGGCGTTCTCGCTACCTTCGAGGTTTTCCTCTTCAGGCTCCCTATCGTAATCGTTAAATAACATCCGTGTCATTCACCCCCGTGCTTGGTCTCGTGATTGGTCTTGGGAGGACGCCTGCGGAATCGGAGCAAAATCCAAGAGAAGGCATAGCCCAGACCATTGGTAGCCCAGTGGAATCCCATGGGGGCGATCACACTGCCGGAGAAAATCCGCATGAGCGTGAACAAGACACCGGCCAACGTTGTGGTGAGCACGCTGGCCAGCACTGCCAAAATATTTCCCCTGCGACCTGAACCAACCACGCCGCCCAGCGCAGGATTGTTCTCGTGGGTGCCGATACTGGGCAAAATATGCCACAGCCCGAACAGGATTGCCGAAATCACGATTGCGGTGGTGAGGTCGAAACGCCGGGCGAGCATCGAAAATAAAACAGCTCTAAATGCGATCTCTTCAAAGAAAACCGTTCCTAGCGGTACTTCTATCAGTGATTGAAATAGCAGTCGCCCGCCGGAAAGAGCCCCGATTCGTTCGTCAGCAAAAGCTTCACGTGTTTTTTTGAAGATTGACCCGACCAGATAAACCAGGGTGACCGCGGCAATGGAAATTCCGGCCCAGATCAAGCCGGGCAGCAGATACGCGAACCCCAATCCCATATCGGTGAAGTCGTTGCCGTCGAGCAACCCGATCGCCAGCAGAACCACCGATCCGACAAATGCCCAAAGAAGGTAGTGGGCCTGTGGCGCAACTCGGTTATTCACGACATTGAAAATGATCAACGTTGCGGCAACAAGCACCAGCGGCCACCATGAAAGGCCTTCAACCTGTTCAGGGTAGATGGCCCCAGGGAAAATTAGGTCCACGGGACGCCCACGCGCTCAGGCTGGGTGGACACAGGCTGGGTGGACACAAGCCTGGTAATCATGGGTTCGAGTCTACGATGGAGACGCGAGGTGAGGCGAGCGCCAAAGGCGAGATGCGAGAGACTTGCCGGGTGAGTACACAGGACGAATTTGCCAGCGAGGAGTACGCTCTCCACCGGGATCGGGAACTTGATCAGCCAATTGCCCGGGATCAGTACCTTTTTCCCTCAGATGCAAGCGGTAACCCGATCTCGTATATGGCAGGCAACTCTCTGGGTCTGCAACCCAAATCGACAAAGGCAGCGATCGACCAGGAACTTGATTCTTGGGCAACGCTCGCCGTTCGTGGCCATTCCCATGGCGCCCACCCTTGGATGGTGTTCCCTGCGCTGTTAGCACAGGAGTCCGCTGCCATTGTTGGCGCGAAACCAGAAGAAATTGTCATGATGAACAGCCTCACCGTCAACATTCACATGCTGCTGGCCAGTTTTTATCAGCCGCAGGATCGTCGACGAAAAATAATCATGGAAGATTACGCGTTTTCGTCGGACTCGTACGCGATCCGTTCGCACATTGCTTTTCGAGGAGGTCACCCCGACAAAGATGTGATTCGGTTGAAGCCACGTGAAGGTGAAGACAGTTTAAGAACCGACGATGTTATTGCAGTGCTGCGAGAACGCGGTGAGGAAATTGCGACCACGCTATTTGGTGCTGTCAACTATTACTCGGGTGAATTCATGGACATCCCCGCGATCACCGCCGTCGCGCACGACGTTGGTGCTTATGCCGGCTGGGATCTGGCACATGCAGCAGGAAACGTTCCCCTGCATATTCATGACTGGAATGTTGACTTTGCCGCTTGGTGTTCCTATAAGTACCTCAACGCTGGTCCGGGATCAGTTGCCGGAGCGTTCATCCACGAAAAGCATCACACGGCGGGCCTTCCCCGGCTTGAAGGTTGGTGGTCAAATAAACCCGAAACCCGATTCCTGATGAATCCGATTGTTGATCCGATTGAAAACGCTGACGCCTGGGCTCCTTCTCACCCGCCATTGCTGATCATGGCGCCTGCGCTGAGCGCACTTCATGTTTTTACCGAGGTTGGCATGCCCACGCTTCGTGCGCGCAGTTTGCAACTCACGGCGTACATGCGAGAGCTGATAACTCTCCTAGACACTGCCGAGCCCGGTGCTAAGTCACGTGTTCACATCATTACACCGAGTGATTCAGATCGACACGGTGCGCAACTTTCTATCCGAGTGCCGATCGAGCCTTTCGCACTCATTGAGCGTATGTATGAAAATCATGGAGTTCTCGGTGACGCGCGCAACCCAGACATTATTCGACTCGCGCCAATTCCGATGTATAACACCTTCCACGATGTGTGGCGTGCGGTAACGGCGCTCTTCGCTGAACTCAAGGGCTAACGCATATTCAGGGAGTAACCAAAACCCGGCTGGCGCTTGAAGCCTCAACCTGAAGGTGCGCGGAAACAATCTCAGCGATTGGCATCACCGTAATCGGTGGCGGAGTCAGTGCGCCTTCTGCAAGTGCCAGTTCAAGGAGTTCGACGGCTTTCCACAGTTTGTGCGCCTCGACGTTGTACAGCAACATGAATTCAATAGTGATGCCGGCGACCATGAGCGCCCGGCGTGGAAGGACGGGGTCTTCACCGTCAGCTGCGTAGGACACGATCTTCATGCCCGGTTGAGAAATTGCCACATCCAATTCGAGGTTGTCGGCCAGATTCACTTCAACAATTCGAGAGATTCCCTGGTCTTTGAGCTGATCGATTGTATCGGGGTTGGTGTAGTTCACGACCACGTCTGCCCCGGCGCCTATTGCAACCTGCGCTTTGCTCTCGCTGCTGACCGTTGTGAAAACACGAGCACCCGCCCATTTGGCTAATTCCACTGCCGCACGTCCCACAGCACCCGCTCCCCCGCTGATTAAAACGTTTTCGCCAGCTATTGGACCATCGGAAAATAAACAGTAGGCAGCGGTGACCGCGGGGACACCTAATGTTGCGCCTAGTTCAAAAGAAACCGAGTCTGGAAGGTGTCGGGCAAGTTCGCTGTTGACAACGCAATATTGCGCCGCGGTGCCGTATCGATTTCCATTCGCTGCAAGCATGACCCAGACGCGTTCACCAATTCGATTCGGATCGACCCCCTCGCCGACCGCGTCAATTACCCCGCTGCCGTCATGGTGGGGGATTTGAAATTCATTGATGCTCGCGAGACCTCTGCCACGGGTTTTGACATCGGTCGGGTTGATCCCCGAGAACGCGATGTTAACCCGGACTTGACCGTGACCAGGTTCGGGTTTGTCGACTTCTCTCACATGCAAAACCTCGGAGGCGGGACCGGTCTTTTCATAAAGGGCAGCACGCATGGCCTTAGTTATACACCTAGTTGCGTGCATGTCCTGTGCGAACGCCTTTGGTACCGTGCGAATCCTGCGTACTCCAAGCGGTGGGACTCGTTCAGCCTGAATGGGCCGAAACAGGAATTCGATCACCCCATCGCGGAACAAGTCGCGCAACGACCGCGCCGATCAGAGCTGCTGGGACAAGCGTCCAAGTGCCGATCAGGAAACCAAGAGCTATTCCTAAAAGAATGACGATCGGCCATTTCATCGGGGCGGTTGCAACAACTGATGCAATAACGCCGACAACGATTGCCGCTGAAATCGACGGACCGTTCGGAAGGACGAGTGCGATCAGCAACCCAGATGCCGCACCGATAAACATTGCCGGGAAGAACGGGCCACCACGAAAGCCTGCACCCAGGGACACCGCATAGGCAATTGTTTTTAACACAACTATTGCGACAACAGTGCTGACCGAGGTGAGGGTGGGAAGTTCGGTAATCAGTTCCTCACCCGACGTTGTAATGTAAATGACGCCTTCGCCAGTCCATGTCTGCATTAACAGAGCTGTAACGCCAATGATCAGGGCAGCGCCGATCAAAATTATTAAGTGTGGGCCTTCCCGGGTTGTGCGGGCGAACAGAGCGGCGACGAGGCGGGCAAGGGAAATTGCCACGGTTGCGATGATTGCGACCGGAATCGCCCAAGCAAGTTGATCAACCTCGATCGCGGTAGGAGTGCTTCCCAACTCCATGTTGCCAGACAGAATTGGTCCCACAAACAGGGCGAGGATCGCGCCAAGTGCGCCGAACCCAACCACCTTTTTTACATTTTTCGTGTCGGTAACATTAAATATTTTCGCTACTAGCCCACCGATCACCGAACCTGTTGCAACCAGCGCTACTTCAGGACCGAGCACCACTCCACCCCATAATGATGCAAGGATCGCCAAAATTGCGCCTAGGTATTCCTTTGGAGTGAGCGGGCTAATCTTGATCCCACCCAATGGTGAGTGGCCTGTGTCACCGACGAATCTTCGGACAACGTAGACGAGTACCGCCGCGATGAGTAGCACCCCGATCACATACCAGGCAGGTGTGTGATCCCAGATTTCGGGAATTTTTTCCCAGACCAGCGAAATACCAGCGTTAACGAATTCCAAAACAACGTAACCTAAAACAATGCCAACAATGGCAGCGATGAACATTGCTGGGAGAGGGCGTTTGGCCTGCATCGCTATACCCTACGACGTAACTCGTTTTTTCCACCATGCATTTTCACCTCAGCGAAAATTTCCATGCCAAAGAAGGGCAATAAACGCGTAAGACCCCTGTCCTATCACCAGCACTCATTGTTGCCGGGCTATCCCTTGCAGGATGCTCCAGTAACAATTCCGAAACCGCGGCCGCCTAATCCCCACGTTCAGTGGGATGACCGG
>JAFMHB010000010.1:52893-59780 GCA_017854795.1 Candidatus Nanopelagicales bacterium | reverse complement strand
ATGCCCACGGCAATCAAGCGGGTAGCCGCACTTAGCGCTGCAGCACTTCTCGGCGCAGCAGTGATCGCCCCAACAGCCCAAGGAGCTGAAGGCGAGACCTCTCTCGCTAGCGTCCTGCAGGTTGGCCAGGCCGCATTTGACCGCGACTTCGCCGATTTCGACATTCTCACTAAGGCTGCAGAGACCGTTCTCGCGGCTAAGCCTGAAAGTAATGTGAAGCTGCTCGCCGACGGGAGCGTCGCACTCACAGTTTTCGCACCCACTGACAAGGCATTTATTAACCTAGCCTCAACTCTCACCGGTAAGAAAATTAAAACAGAAGCTGCAGCGTTCAAAGCCGTTGCCGGTCTGGGTGTTGACACAGTCGAGCAGGTTCTGCTCTATCACGTTGTTCCCGGTGGCCCGATCCTGTCTCAAGATGCACTTAAGGCCAATGGTGCAAATCTTAAAAGTGCAGACATGAACAAGACCATCAAGGTGAAGGTCACTAAAGCTCCAGCAATTATTTTGCGCGACAAGGCGCCGAAGCTTGCTAACCCGCGGGTGATCTTGAGCAAGGTAGATATCAATAAAGGCAACAAGCAGGTTGCCCACGGTATCGACGGAGTGCTACTGCCATTCGCGCCGTAATCATGAATGACAAATAAGAAGAGCCCCCGCAATTGCGGGGGCTCTTCTTATTTAACTAGCTTGTGACAATAACTTCTTTTATGAAATTACGGAGTTGTCAGTGCGGCAACATCAACGTCGGCTGGAACGAGAACAGCGTCGACAACGTGAATAACGCCGTTATCCGTGACGATATCAGCGGTAACGACAGTGGCTCCGTTGACAGTTACACCGTCTGCGGTTGAAAGAGTGACGTTCTGTCCTTCAACTGTTGTGACGTCACCATCGGTGATATCTGCAGCCAAGACATTACCTGAAACAACGTGGTAGGTAAGGATCTTGGTGAGTGCATCTTTGTTCTCGGGAAGCAACAGTGCGTCAAGAACTCCTGCTGGGAGTGCGGCAAAAGCCTCATTTGTTGGTGCGAACACGGTGAAGGGGCCTTCGCCACTAAGTGTCTCGCCTAGGTCAGCTGCGTTAATTGCAGCGACCAAGGTGCTGAAATCTGGGTTAGCTGAGGCAACGTCAACAATTGTTCCAACGCTGGCCTCTTCAACTGCAGCACTTGTCTCAGTGGTTGTTGCCTCGTCGGATGAACTGCTGCATGCCGACAAAGTCAGTGCAGCTGCAATCGAAACTACCGCAATGGCGGTGCGACGCATTACTCGCATTTTTTCTCCTTGATATTAGGGATCTTCCTATGAACTTGGATAGTAAGTAACTTATGTGAATTGAGTAAATGCAAATATGGTCATTAGCTAGCAGTTGTCTGAAATTGCCGCATTTCGTACTGTTCTCACCATTAAATACGACTAAAAGGTGAGATGAAACACACGACTCAACGGGCCGTTACGAAGTCACACCCGCGTACGTGATGCCCGAATAGATGAGCACTGCGCCGAAGGCGAAGAACAGCACTGCAGCACCGACCTTGATAACTTTCTCGGGTAACGACCTGCCGAGAAATACACCAACTCCTATCGCAAGAACATCTGCGGCAACCATGCCTAGAGTTGAACCTACCCAGGTACCGAACCAACCCTCGGTCGTTGCAAGCGTCACCGTTGCGAGCATTGTCTTGTCCCCGAGTTCAGCCAAGAAGAATGCAATCGCTACAGCAAAGAAAGCAGGCCGATTCGACCGAGAAGCCTTTGATTCCTCCTCCTCGCTGAGTTTGTCACCGCGCAAGGTCCATAGGCCAAAGAGAACAAAAGCGAGTCCTGCCGCAATATTGATCGGACCAATTGGCAGGGCCAACCCAATGACGTTACCCAAGGCAACGGAAAACAAGTGAACAATGGCAGTCGCCACCGTGATTGCCGCGACTACCGTCCAGAATTTGTAACGGGTTGCAAAGGTCATCGCCATCAATTGAGACTTGTCACCCAATTCAGCGACGAAAATCACTGCGAAGCTCAACAGAAAGGCGTCCATCTATCTAAGGCCTTCCCGTAGGCGACGAATTTCGTCGCATCGACTGTACTAAGCGCGCAACGTCACTGCCTGACCTGTCAACCGACTTAGGTCCTCCGGCCGACCATCAGTTGTTGACTTGCGATCGCATTCCACTAATTTGGTAACCCCCAGACCGCAACACCTTGCGGAAAAGGCGCACACTAATGTTATCTTCGTTCTTGAGCTTGCTCAGAACAAGCCTCTGTAGCTCAGTGGTAGAGCAACCGCCTTGTAAGCGGTAGGTCGTCAGTTCAATCCTGACCGGAGGCCCTCACGTCAGCCACCCAAATCCCGAAACGTTGCCAGAATCGACCCCTAGTCAGGTAATGGCACTACGACGGGTCAACCGGTGCCACGGGTGGTGCAACGTCGCAGGAGCGCCCTGCTGGACGGCCTGCAAACCGGTCAGCGATCCAATCAACGGCGGCCGGCCCGGAAACGTGGGCCGCTTGCTGGTGATTGACATCACCCATCCACAACATGCTGATTGTCGATCCCGCATCGCACCATTTCTCCTGGATCATCGCGTTAGGCCACGGAAGCACGACTTCATCAGAGGTTCCCTGCGCAATGAAAACGGGCATGTCCGCGGGCATAACCGGAGGTGTTTGCGCGAGCATGGAATCCTTCCACGCAAGATCCTCCAACGGGTTGAAGGCGAAAATCTGCTGGCCGAACTTTTCGCGCGCGAGTGCTTCCAACCCTGACTGCTTGATGCACTCGGCAGCCAATCTCTGGCTTGAGTCCCGGCCGGCACTGGTCAGCACCGAGTCAACAGGCAGATCCGAGTAATAGGTCGGCCATGACTCAATGAGATCCGAACCGATGACCCAGCCAACCGCGGTGTCCCACTGCGCAGATGCAATTTCTGAGAGGTTCAAGGCCGGAGCCGCAGCAGCCACGCCGAGGAGTTCCAGTTCGGGTGCGTACTCGGGGCCCAAATGTCCTGTCCAAATGGAAGCGTGACCGCCTTGGGAGTGACCGAAGGTGACATAGCGATCACCTGCATTTGCTTCCGGCATTTTCTGAGCGGCTCGCACTGCGTTAACAACATCACGCACCTCGGACTGAGCGACCAAATATTGATTGGGTCCTGGAGTTCCAAGACCAACATAATCGGTGGCGACGATCACCCACCCCTGAGCCATCATCGGTCCAACAAAGGTAAACATGTCTGCGGTGGGATCTGTGGATCGAGATGGTACGCATGCATCTCCCATTCCCAGAGTTCCGTGCTCCCACGCAACAACAGGACGGCCTTGCACAGGGGCAGGTGAATCGGGAATAAAGATCATGCCGCCGGAAACAGCGCGGGCACCGTCAGGCCGTTCAGAGACATAGAGAATTCTTTGAGCGGAGCCGCCATCCACTTCAATGTCCATCGGTTCCGAGCGAATCACTGTGCCCAACTCGGCAGGTATTGGCTCCGGCGGCGTATAGAACGGATCAAGGGCGACCTGTTGCTCGCGCGTGGTTTGGGCATTCGAGACCACGAGCGCGATGGTGTACATGACACCGGCAGCGATTGCGGCAAGAATAAAAATGCCAATTAATTTGCCAGGGCGCATTTAATCAGTGTAGTGCGCTGAATTCGGGCCCCCACGAATTTGAGCACCTTTAAAGTTATGCTTCAAAGATGGCGGCAGACCGACTCTTTGGTGACCTACTCCCAGGGGAGAGCATCGGTGGTGTCCTTAAGGTCCGCCCGTCAGGCATCGGTTCCTACAAACACATTGCCCGCGTCGCGATCGCGGCAACAATCGCCTGGTTGATCGCGATCAACCTCTCTGCGAGCACCCTTGGAATTTTTGCCCCGATCACCACCTTGCTTGTGGTTCAAGCATCACCCCTATCAACCTTGGGAATGTCTGCGCAACGTATTGCCGGCACAGGACTTGGCGTGTTGGGTGCGTCGGTGTGGGTGAACCTACTTGGACTTTCTTGGTGGACGTTTGGTCTCGGACTGGTGATTTCACTTGTCCTTGCTCGACTCCTCCCGTTCTCTGTTGGCGGGCAGATCCAAATCCCCATCGCGGTAATTTTCGTGATGGCTATTGGTCCAAACTCCATGGAACAGGATCTATGGCGCGTATTGGATGTGGGCATTGGTGGTGTTGTGGGAATAGCCGCAGTGCTCGTTTGGCCCTCCAAACCACCCATAGGACAACTACTGGACACCATGGCGAAGTATCGCGACGACATTTACCAGGTTCTTATGGCAATCCGTGATGAATCTGGCACCGAAGCTCATGCACAAGTTCACGCCTATGTTCAACAGGCACGAAACCTACGCGACGGCGCTGTAACAGCACGCGAACAACTTGCACACGTTTCACAAAGCACCCACGTCAATATGCGCGCAGGAGATATCCGCTCTCAGGTTCCTCAGTTGGCGCTGTCACTAAGACGACTCCTGGGCTTCGCCATCCAAGTTCGCGGTCTTGCAGGTGCAGCCGATGCCCTCTACAACCGGCGCCTCCCCGCAGCGCTCACCCCCGCGC
Source organism: Candidatus Nanopelagicales bacterium (assembly GCA_017854795.1). Lineage (GTDB taxonomy): Bacteria > Actinomycetota > Actinomycetes > S36-B12 > S36-B12 > UBA4592. The sequence continues at coordinate 55,215 of JAFMHB010000010.1, read as the reverse complement.
AATTACAGGAACTGGTCGACTCCTTGCTCACGCAAGCAAGTTCGGCGATGGGCACTCAGGGTCAACCTATTGTTTTAGCGGGCGATGCAGGGCCCATGGAATCCGCCCGCGTTGGTAGGGAGATTCGTGGCTTGGCCTCCAATGTTGTGGGCGAGTTCGGAGATGTATCCGCCGTGCTCGAATCCATTGCTCTCTTGGGACGGTTCGACTATTTACTCAAACAGGTTCAGGCATATGGCACGGGTGAACATATTTTCGACGACGATATCTAGCAAGTAACAGTGAATCAGTTTGATTGGCCTGCAACTACAATGGCGTCATGTCACATGAACCCAAAGAACAAGATGAAAAATCCCACGAGGGTATGTCCCAAGATGAAGCCCGACACGAAGAAGATGTAAAGCACCACCCACATGGCGAGCAAGCCGAGGAAGAATAGGGACATAAGTCGATGCGCATGGTGGGGACCGCGCAGGAACCGGAACTTACATTTCTCCCCTGGGAAATTCCACTTGAAGCGTGGCCCGAGGATCTTGTAGTTGCTCTACCACGCGGAATATCGCGTCACATTGTTCGATTTGTTCGGCTCAATGGAATTGTTTATGCAATCAAAGAAGCTGAGCGTGCCTTAGTGGAACGGGAGTACCACTTACTTGGTGAGCTCCAGCGTCGCGCGGTCCCTTGTGTTGAGCCGGTTGGCACCGTCAGTGACCGCTATAACTCAAGCGGCGAAGAACTTCCGTGCGCGCTGATCACAAAACACCTCCCATTCTCGCTCCCCTACCGCGCGCTATTTTCGTCAAGTTTGCGTGTGGAGACGGCCGACCGACTCCTTGATGCATTGGCATTGTTATTGGTGCAACTGCACCTCATTGGTTTCTCGTGGAATGACGTTTCCCTGTCAAACACCTTGTTCCTGCGTGATGCTGGATCCTTCGCCGCGTACCTCGTTGACGCGGAGACCGGTGAGTTACACCCTGCACTGTCCCCTGGGCAACGGGAATACGATTTAGATACCGCAGCCACCAACGTTGCCGGTGAACTCATGGACCTTGCGGCCGGTGGCAGATTGCAAGAGGGTATTGATCCAATAGTGACCGGCGTTGGTTTACGTCTGCGCTATGACGCCCTGTGGGACACGATTAATCAACCTTTTGAGTTTACCCGCGAGAATAGCCATGCCCTTGAGAAACAAATTCGTAAACTCAATGAGCTTGGATTTGACGTTGCTGAACTCCAAGTTGACGCATCAAAAACAGGGGATAACGTTCGCGTCTTTCCCAAAGTCGTGGATGCCGGACACCATTCGCGTCGGTTGATTCGACTTACAGGACTCGATGTCGGCGAAAACCAAGCCCGACGACTGCTCAATGACTTGGACTCCTATCGAATCAACTTGGGTTATGAGCCCGAAGATGAAGAATTGGCCGCGCATCGCTGGGTGAGTGATCGGTTTGAACTTGTGCGTGAATCGATTCCCTCGGAAATGCGCGGACGTTTAGAGCCTGCAGAGGTCTTCCATGAAGTTTTGGAACACCGCTGGTTCCTGTCCGAGGCTTCCGGTCACAGTATTCCCTTTGCGCAAGCCGTTCACGACTACGTGAGCAACGTGCTGGCGCGCAAACCAGAGGAAAAGGCAGTCCTTGGTTCGCGAAGCGGAGCTCCGAGTGATGCAACGGAAGAATTAAGAATTGTGATACCGGACTAATCAGCCGCCTACTGGAAATTGCGCGCGCGGAACATATCTTGCAACACAACCGATGCGGCAACGGATGCATTCAACGATTCATTGCCCTTTGCCATTGGGATGTTGACCAACCAGTCACAATTCTCCTTGACCAAGCGGGATAGTCCGGCTCCTTCGGCACCAATAACGATCACTACCGGGTCCTTCCACGTGTCGGCTTTGATCTCCTGCAGTGGTGTTGCGCCATCGGAGGCAAGTCCGATCACTGTGAACCCCACCTTTTGAAGTGAGATCAGTGAACGGTTGAGGTTGGTAACTTGGGCAACCTTGATTCTTGTGAGTGCTCCAGCCGAGGACTTCCAAGCCGTTGCCGTCACACCAACACTGCGTCGCTCAGGAAGCAGGATTGCTTCGGCGCCAAATGCTGCAGCCGATCGAGAGATCGCTCCAAGGTTACGCGGGTCGGTAAGACCGTCACAGGCGATGATGCAGCGCGAGGATTCAATTGATTTAAGGTCCGCATACTTGTATTCGGGGACGGTGAGAACGAGTCCTTGATGCACGCCACCGTCAGTCATCCGATCCAACTCTGCGCGTGGAACTTCCATGAGTGGAATGCCCAATGAAAGTGCAGT
>JAFMHB010000010.1:0-52339 GCA_017854795.1 Candidatus Nanopelagicales bacterium | reverse complement strand
TTCTTGCTTCCAGTGTGAATCGAGGGGATTCATGCCTAGCACGTCGAGCATGCTGACTACGGAGACCAAATCCGCCCTGACCGCTTCGGCATTGCCCTCCGCAAGTTTGGTATTTGCCGCGCGCACAACCTCATGGATCACAGCGATGGCGTTGGGGACACCGAAATCATTATTCATTTCCGCATCAAACTTCTCGGCGCGCGCGGTGCCGTCAACGGTGACCTCAGAAATATTCAGTGCTTCCATGGCACGGGCAATGAATCCACGAATCCTTTCGAAACCTATTCCCGCTTCATGAACCGCCGAGTCAGAGAACTCCAACATGGAACGGTAGTGCGAGCCTGCCAAGTAGTAACGAAGGTGCAGTGCTGGGATTCGAGTGAGCACTTCACTGACTAACATCGAATTGCCAAGTGACTTGCTCATTTTTTCACCCGCCGTCGTCACCCACGCGTTATGCATCCAGTACTGGGCAAATGGATCGCCTGCGGCTTTTGATTGAGCGATTTCGTTTTCGTGGTGTGGGAAAATCAAATCAATTCCGCCACCATGAATGTCAAATGAAGTACCCAAATATTTGCGAGCCATTGCCGAACATTCGATATGCCAACCCGGACGACCAGGACCCCACGGTGTGTCCCAGTGTGGTTCATCGGGTTTTGCGGCTTTCCACATTGCAAAATCACGCGGATCACGCTTACCGAGTGCGACTGCGTCATTGGCTGCCAACATGTCATCAATTTTCTGGCCACTCAAAGATCCATAGGAAGCATCTGAACGTACGTCGAAGTAAACGTCACCTGATTGCGCGTATCCGTGGTTCGCGTCAATAATTTCCTGCATCATGTCGATCATTTCCGGAATGTGCCCGGTTGCACGTGGCTCGGCGGTTGGCGGGATACAGCCGAGTGCTTCATAAGCCGCGGTGAATGCGCGTTCATTGTTAAAAGCAACAACCCAGTAGGGGACGTCGTCATGGCCTGCGTTGTGAATAATTTTGTCGTCAATGTCAGTCACATTTCGTACGAATGTGACGTCATAGCCTGCAGAAGTGAACCAACGCCGGACTACGTCAAAGGCAATCCCACTGCGAATATGACCGACATGCGGTGGAGCCTGAACTGTCGCGCCGCACAGATATATACCGACCTTGCCGCTCTCGAGGGGGAGAAAGTCCCGCACGGTACGCGTTGAAGTGTCATAGATCCGTAAAGTCACCATGCGAACATTACTAGTGCGCGGATTTGGGCTAGTAGACGCTTATTTTCCCACGACACTGGCGACGGCAATTGCCGCAATTCCCTCGCCACGGCCGGTGAGACCGAGTCCATCGGTGGTAGTTCCCGAAACTCTAACCGGTGCACCAATGGCTGCACTGAGTACATCCTGGGCCTCCTGCCTGCGAGTCCCTACTTTTGGTGAGTTACCAATTACCTGAACTGAGACGTTAACAATCGTGAATTCACGTTCGTTGACTAACTGTGCAACATGGGACACCAAGCTCACCCCCGATGCGTCGGCCCACTGGGGGTCCCCTGTCCCAAAGACTTCACCGAGGTCACCGAGGCCCGCCGCTGACAGGAGTGCGTCACAGATTGCGTGGGATGCAACATCGGCGTCTGAGTGACCATCAAGTCCAGGCTCGCCTAGCCACAGCAAACCGGCGATCCACAGTGGTCGGCCGGGTGCGAATGCGTGCACGTCGGTGCCGATTCCTACGAATGGGTGTTTAGGTGATGACACCGCTTGCCCTTCTTTTGCCAATGATTGTCTCAGCGATTGCCAGATCAAATGGTCGAGTGATTTTCATTGCTTCAACGTGACCTTCAATTACTTTCACGGTGATTCCCATAGCTTCAATGAGTCCTGCATCATCGGTGAAAACACCTTGGGATTCATCAAGTTGCGCATGAGCACGTTGCAATAGTTCGCGATCAAATCCTTGCGGGGTTTGAATTGCTCGCAGCGAATTGCGATCAATTGTTGCCAGCACCTCACCATCACTGTTAACTTGTTTTACCGTGTCGGTGACTGCTAGCCCTGGAACCACCGCCGGGTTTCCTGCTCGCACCGAAGCGACAACGGCGGTTACTAATTCGACGGGGACAAGCGGCCGGGCTGCATCATGGACGAGTACTACGTCGACATCTACTGGTAACGCGATGAGTGCTCGGGCAACGGATTCTTGACGGGTTTCACCACCGGCAACGACTGAGACCTTGTCCGAAAAACTTTGTTGGGCAAGAAGTACCGCAACGGCTTCAACGTCCCCTGGAGGGGCTGCGACGACAACTAGATCAATACTCCGAGAGGCCGCCAATGCACTCACTGCATAAATAAGAATTGGGACACCGGAAATCTCGCGTAGGGCTTTGGGTTCCCCCGGTCCCAGTCGTTCGCCACGACCAGCTGCCGGGACAAGTGCCGCGGTGCGATTCACTTTCCCAACTTTCTTAGGAAGCTAAAACCTCATCAAGTATTTCTTCAGCCTTAACTTCATTGGTTTTTTCAGCCAATGCAAGTTCGCTCACGAGAATTTGACGGGCTTTGGCCAACATGCGCTTCTCACCTGCGGAAAGTCCACGGTCCTGCTCGCGACGCCACAGGTCGCGAACGACCTCGGCTACCTTGATGACATCACCGGATGAGAGTTTTTCCAGATTGGCCTTGTAACGACGGCTCCAGTTGGTGGGCTCTTCTGTGTAGGGCTGGCGAAGCACACTGAACACTCGATCCAGTCCTGCTGCGTCAACAACGTCACGAACACCCACTAGGTCAACATTGTCGGAAGGGACTCGAACCGTGAGATCCCCTTGGGCTACCCGGAGCACCAGATACTCGCGATCCTCACCCTTGATTGTCCGCATTTCGACCGCTTCGATGAGTGCGGCCCCATGATGGGGATAAACGACAGTCTCGCCGACCTTAAAAGCCATATGGATGAGCCCCTTTCGAGAGACTCAACTTTACCACGGTGGCCCCAGCCGACCTTCGGCAGTTAGAGGCTCCCCTAAACCTATGAGGGAATTCCCAGCGCGAATGAAGCCCTTGACGGTGATCCTTGTATCCTGACGTTGTGAAGCGACCTGCCGAAATCACCCGCCCAACCAGACTCCGATCCATTTATGGGGTGGCTGCCGGGATTATCCTCCTTTCGCTGACCCTTACGGGGTGCTACAACGGCCAGCAGGCCACCACCAATGTGCAAGCAACCCAGCCTTCGGGCAACGGGAATACCCTTCGGGTTGGCGACATTGTGGTTGATAATGCCACCGCGGTACAGGACGAAGCAGGCAATGCCACCGTCCTCATGCGAATCACCAATCAAGGCATCGAGCCGGACGCATTAGTCGCCGCAGTGCTAGGCGAGCAGCCAGCAACCCTGACCCCTGGGCCCGTCGAGATTGGACCGGGTGAATCCATTTCATTTGCTTGGGATGCGACCCATTTTGTGAACCTGCCTGGACTCAATGCAGACATGAGTTCCTATGTCCCATTGGGACTACAGTTTGCAATCGCGGGCATTACCGAGAGTGACATCATGATCGTGCCACCAACCGGCATTTACGCTGGCATCATGCCCTAATAACGCGCCTATTGACAGGCCTTAATGTCGGGGCTTATAGGTACCTTCGTTAAACGTAGGCCGCAACAATTACGGTCAAAATTGGCGCAATAATCAGTGCCGGAAGTAGATCCCCAACAGCAATCGCCTTGATTCGCAGTACCCGCAGACCCACCCCGATCAACAACACCCCGCCGGTTGCAGTTACCGAAGCAATCATTGCGCTTGACAGGAATGGTCCAACAAATACCGCGAGGATCGTAAAGGTTCCCTGGACAACTCCCACGGAGATTGCCGAGGCGATTACCCCCCAGCCGAGTGAGGCTGCAAAAGCAATCGACGCAAAACCATCGAGTGATGCCTTCAGTGCCAATTGGTCAATTCCCGTGCCCAGCCCATCAGAGAGTGAACCGAGAATGGCAAGTGGCCCGATACAAAAAATTAAACTTGCGTCAACAAAACCTTCAATGAATCGAGCCCGGCCCGCCGAACTCTCACCCCGTGAAAACTTGGTTTGTAGCCACCCACCCACTGACTCAAGGCGCGCCTCGATACGAAGAAATGAACCAAGGATTCCACCAATAATGAGTGAGCCCAAAACAATCAGCAAGGTGGCAGAACCGCCAACTTCGTCAATCCAGTCTTGGTCCCGTAGCGCGTAAATATTGAGTGCAGCGATTACAAGCACCAACATGCCAAGTGAGTCCGTGACGACGGCGCGGGTCCGTTCAGGAAGCCGATGACCTAAACCAACACCAATGAGTGAGCCAATAACGATAGCGGCAACGTTGATGATCGTGCCGAGACCTACCACTGAGAAATCACGAGCCAGAGGTTACCAAACTAGATGTCGAACTTGTATCCCAATCCGCGAACGGTGTGAATATGAACTGGACTCGAGGGGTCAATCTCGATTTTCGCACGTAGACGCTTGATGTGAACGTCCAGTGTTTTGGTGTCACCCACGTAATCCGCTCCCCAAACACGGTCAATGAGTTGATTTCGGGTAAGCACTCTGCCGGAATTTCGTACCAAAAATTCCAAGAGGTCAAACTCCTTGAGCGGCATGGTGACATGCTCTCCACGAACGGAGACGACATGTCGTTCGATGTCAATGCGCACCGATCCAGCTTCAATTGTTGGCGGTAGCAGTTCATCTTGTTCTCCATGGCGACGCAGAACAGCGCGCACGCGAGCGAGAAGTTCACGCGATGAAAAGGGTTTAGTTACATAGTCGTCAGCCCCCAGTTCCAAGCCAACCACTTTGTCGACCTCACCGTCCTTCGCCGTAAGCATGATGATAGGGACGGTGGATTTTCCACGAATGATTCGGCACACTTCGGTGCCAGAAATTCCCGGGAGCATTAAATCAAGGAGTACCAAATCTGGACCATGCTTGTCGAACTCGGTTACTGCGGTATTGCCATCTGCGGCAATAAAGACTTCGTAACCCTCGCGACGCAACATGAACGAGAGTGCGTCAGAGAATGAGTCTTCGTCTTCAACAATCAGAATTCGAGTCACGAATCTTTACCTTTCACCACGGAAAGAGTATCGACCGTGAACTCATGCGAATCGCGTGAATCATCAAGCATCGGGTTGTAGGAAGGGATTCGTAACGTAAATGTTGAACCTGTTCCCACTTCAGACCACACGATTACTTCCCCTCCATGGTTTTGGCACACATGTTTAACGATGGCCAAGCCAAGGCCTGTTCCACCCGTTCCGCGCGAACGAGCCGGGTCAACCCGATAGAAGCGTTCAAATATTCGGTCCAAGTCGTGTGAAGGAATACCGATGCCAGCATCTTTAACAGATATTTCAACGATTCCTTCAATCTCGCGCGCGGTCACCGACACACGCGTGTTTTCAGCCGAGTAGCTAATCGCATTCGTGAGCAAATTGCGCAGGGCCGTGAGCAGTTGGCCACGGTCCCCGAGAATCACAGACTCTTCGGGTCCACCCCTGATGATCTCAACACCCAAACCGCCGGCAAGCGTTCTGACCTCTTCGATCGCCCGATTAATCAGCTGGTCAGTCTCAACCAATTCCGCGCGGTTCATTGGGTCATCACTTTGCAATCGTGAAAGATCGATAACGTCTTGGATTAAGTTTCCCAGTCGTTTCGCCTCAGCCTGCATTTTTTCGGCAAAGTGTTCCACCTGTTCCTTGTCGTCCGCTGCTGCCAGCACAGCCTCGGCAAGGAGTGAAAGTGCACCCACCGGTGTTTTCAATTCGTGGCTGACGTTGGCGACAAAATCGCGACGAACGGCGTCGACTCTGCGTTCCTCCGCCAGGTCGTCAATCAAAACCAAAATGGCTCCAGAGTTCAGTGGAGCTATCCGCACCTTTACTTCCAGCAACTCACGGCCCAGTGGCGGGCGGCGCACTCGTAGAACCTGCTCACGCGGTGATCCGTCATTGGCTACCTTGGAAACAATTTCAGCAATATCAGGAACTGCAACCGAACTGCGATTCACAATTCCTAATGTGAGCGCTCGGGAACTGGCCCGTAATACCGTTCCGTCGGGTGCAACGACGAGGGATGCCGAGGGAATAATCGACAGAATTCGCACAATCTCTTCAGAGACGGCTGGGTAGATTGCCGCTGAGCGGGCGCTTTCTCCCTCGAGATCGCCTCTTTTTCTTAATGCCACGGTTGTAACCATAAGGGTTTAAGTGAACACCTCTTCACAAAAAGTGGTCAAACACGGGAAAGTTCGGCCAAGGTTTCACCAACTGAACCTAGAATTTACCTTGCGTTTGTTTGCTATTCACTTACCGTGTTCGCGTATCTAAAATATGGGCGTAGGCTTAGCCCCGCAAAGTGGTTCGGTTCGAAAGAGGAAAGTGAGGCCAACGTGCGTGAGGCATATTACGAGCAGGTTGAAAATATCAATGCCGACCTGGTAGAAGTAACCCGACTTGTTGGTTCAGCGATGAACCGGGCGACTCAGGCACTACTTGACGCTGACCTTCAATTGGCCGAAGCGGTCATTGATTTCGATGCCAAAGTTGACATCTTGACGGCCAGCATCGAAGAGCGCTGCTTTGAACTTATTGCGCTTCAGGCTCCTGTAGCCACCGACCTTCGGGTTCTCCTCGGTGCAATGCGGATTTCCAGTTCCCTTGAGCGTATGGGCGACCTCGCCGAACACGTTGCCAAGCAAGCTCGGATGCGCCACCCAAAGGTGGCCGCACCTCAATCCGTCCGAGGGACGTTCGCCGAGATGGGTGGTTTGGCTGAGGCGATCGTTTCCAAGACCGGTTCGGTTATTGCTACGAAAGATGTCAGCCTTTGCGCTGATATTGCCCGCCATGACGAAGAAATGGATCGACTTCACCGCGAGCTTTTCACTATCGTTCTTTCGCCGGCGTGGAAGTACGGCGTTGAGGAAGCAATTGACGTGACTCTGCTTTCCCGGTTTTACGAGCGTTACGCCGATCACGCAGTTTCCGTGTCAAAACGCGTGGTAACCATTGTTACCGGCGAACCTTATGTCGCCGTTTCACTCACAAATTAGGTTTACATAAATGCGCGTTGCACTGCTCTCCATTCACACGTCACCACTTGATCAACCAGGTACGGGCGACGCTGGTGGCATGAATGTCTACATTGTTGAGACGGCAAAACGCTTGGCCCAGAGCGGCATCGAAATAGATATTTTTACTCGGGCGACCGCCTCTCGTTTGGTTCCCTCACTGGAACTGGCTCCGGGGGTTAAAGTCATTCACATTACTGCGGGTCCCTTTGAAGGCCTCCTGAAAAATGACCTTCCCGGTCAACTGTGTGCCGTCACTGCCGGAGTACTGCGCACCGAAGCCTCCCAACCTGAGGGGTACTACGACCTGATCCACTCCCATTATTGGCTCTCGGGCCAAGTGGGGTGGCTCGCATCCGAGCGCTGGCGTGTGCCATTGGTTCACACAATGCACACAATGGGGCGCGTGAAAAACTTGGGTCTCGCTGCTGGTGACAAGGCTGAGCCAGACATGCGGATCATTGGTGAACAGCAGGTAGTCGACGTTGCTCAACGCCTCATTGCCAACACCCAAGTTGAATCGGAGGAACTCACTGAACACTACGGTGCAGATCCAGCGAAGATTGATGTAGTGAATCCTGGCGTCGACCTCAAGCTCTTTTCCCCGGGTTCGCAGGCGCAGGCTCGCAAGGAACTCAACATTCCACTTGATGCCAGCATGCTGCTTTTTGTAGGCCGGATTCAACCGCTCAAGGCACCCGACATTGTGATCCGTGCCGCAGCGGAGCTCCTTGCGATGCGCCCCGAATTGCGCAGCTCTCTCCTTGTCGTAATTTGTGGTGGCATGTCCGGGTCTGGCATTGACCACCCCGAGGCCCTGCGCGACCTGGCTAATGAGTTAGGGATCCTTGACGTGATTCGATTTGAACCACCGAGTAACCGGGAGAAACTCGTCTCTTGGTACCGCGCCGCCGACCTCACAATTGTTCCTTCTTATTCGGAATCATTTGGCCTCGTCGCCGTTGAGTCCCAAGCGTGCGGCACTCCCGTTGTGGCATCTGCCGTTGGAGGTTTGAAAACGGCAGTGGCTGACAACGTCAGTGGCCGACTAATTGATGGTCACAATCCCATTGCCTACTCACACGTTATAAACCAATTACTGATGAATCCACTGGCACGCGAGGAACTTGGCAAAGGCGCACGGATGCATGCGAGCGCATTTGGTTGGGAGAACACCACTGCGGGATTGATTGATTCCTATAACCGGGCACTGAGTAATTCACGAGTTTCCCTGTGAACATAACGAATGAAATTGAAAAATTTCTTACTGTCTCGGAACTTTCATTCACACGCACCGATGATATTTTCATTGTGACGATCCCCGGGACCCACAAGTTAAGTACTACTTGTTCAATGAGCGTGGGGACTTCCGCACTGACCCTTAATGCATTCGTTTCTCGAAGGCCCGATGAAAATCATGAAGAGGTTTACCGTTGGCTACTTGAACGCAACCTGAAAATGTACGGGGTTTATTTTGCAGTCGATAATCTGGGCGATATTTACCTCGCGGGGAGGGTCCCACTGAGGTGTATTGACGAAGTCGAGCTCGATCATCTGATCGGCTGCGTCTCGCAGTATTCCGATGGCGCCTTCAACACGATACTTGAATTGGGATTTGCCACCGCAATTCGAAAAGAATGGGAATGGCGAGTAAGTCGCGGCGAATCCACCGAGAATCTTGACGCATTTGCCCATCTCATTGAGCCGCAACTTTAATCCACACACTGAATCCGGCAAGATACTCACATGAGCGAAACCTCTTACACGTTAATCCTGCTGCGTCACGGTGAATCCGAGTGGAATGCCAAGAATCTATTTACCGGGTGGGTTGACGTTGATCTCAATGACAAAGGTCGTGGCGAGGCACAGAAGGGCGGGGAGCTCCTTGCCGAATCCGGGCTCTTCCCTGACGTGGTAATCACATCCCTGCTCCAACGGGCAATCAAAACTTCACAGATTGCGTTAGAAGCTTGCGGACGATTGTGGATTCCGGTGGTGCGAAACTGGCGCCTCAATGAGCGTCACTACGGTGCGCTTCAAGGAAAAGATAAGGCGCAAACGCTCGCTGAGTTCGGTGAAGAGCAATTCATGTTATGGCGCCGTTCCTTTGACACCCCTCCACCACCCATTGATCCCAGTAGTGAATTCGCGCAGAACTCTGATCCGCGCTATTCCTCGCTTCCACCGGAGGCTGTGCCCAACACCGAGTGCTTAGCCGACGTTGTGCATCGTCTGATTCCTTTTTGGGAGGACGTAATAGTTGCCGAACACCTCCGCCGCGATGAGATTGTTCTGGTTGTCGCCCACGGTAATTCACTCCGCGCTTTAGTGAAGCACCTCGATGGAATTTCTGATGACGAAATCGCGGGTCTAAATATTCCAACGGGAATCCCACTTGTGTACAAGCTTGATAAGAACTTAAAGCCAATCGTTGCCGGTGGTGAATACCTTGACCCGGCTGCGGCAACCGAGGCAGCCGCTGCTGTCGCTGCTCAAGGGAAAAAGAAATAGAGGAAACGAACTTGTCAGCGGCCTTGTAGAAATAATCTAGCGCTGAGTAAGCCTGCGCTCGAGATGATCACCTTTGTTTTCTTACCTCTCCGATGATTCCTCACTTGATGTTGCCTCATTTTGATCTGAGTCCGGGCTTTTGCTGTCGGGTTTATTCCTGCGGGTGATTCCTCGCGTAATTCGATTCCCGTGGTGCTTAACCCGGTGCATGCTGTGCTTAGCCCATGTAAATTCGGTTGCCAGAATTGCTAGGCCAAATAGCATCACAACTAATCCAGGTCCGGGTAGCACGAGGAGCACCACCCCGACTAACAGCGTGGTCATGCCCACGCTCGCTGCGAGGATTCTCCTGATGGGAGTTGGCATGGATGCCCAAGAGTTGGTGTAGCGGTCGGCCCATTGGGGTTTTGGCACTCACTTGCTCCTTGTGTAAGGCAGCACGGGCCGCGATTCACAAGGTCTCTCCACCGGTGTAACACCGGCCCGAAGTCCGGGTCCCCATGGGAGGACCGTATTGACGAACTTTCGGCGAAGGGATACTCCCCTTGTTTCATCCGATATTGCCATACGTTTACAAACCACAGGAGCAACGGGCTGCCATTAGTACTTTTCTTAGTACTTTCGACCGGTAATTTCTATCATTTTTGGCCTGATATCGAAGAGGTAAATCAATGCAATAACGGTTCCTGCGATGCCAAATATGGACAATGCCAGAGATGGCGCCAATCCTGCAAGCACGGATACTCCGGTGAGTGCTACCCATAGCAGTTTCGTTTGTCGCCCGATGAACGGGAAGTAGTCGGCTGGCCTACGAATCGCATCAACGAAAGCGAAAACCTTCACGGCGAGCAGGATCGCCCAAAGTGCATAAACGACGAGTGTCTCAAAGCCCATGGAATGATGCTAACCGACGTCCCCTATAAATGCAGAATCCCGCCGGTTTCCCGGCGGGATTTGCGAAATACTAATTCGATTTCATGCTTGATCGTGCTCAATTTGCTTGATACAGCTGGTCTTAATCGTGTTAGATCTAGACGCCAATCGCTTCGCGTACCAGCGTCACTGTTTGGCCAGCGCTGTGACGAACCTTCGTGGCCGCTTCGGTGGCGGTTGTGTAACTGCCTTTTGCAGCAGACTTAACAGCGTCAATGGCGGTGCCGACACCATCCATGTTCACAGCAGGCATCTCAATTTTTGGGAACTCAACCTTTGGCATCTCAATTTTTGGCAATTCAACCTTTGGCATCTCAATTTTTGGCAATTCGACACCAAAAAAGTTGAATTTATTTGATGTGTTCATTTCTTCCGACATTTCATCCTCTTTCATCTTCTCGTTTATTTTCTCGTTCGTTTTACTGTGTTTTTCCTTGCACATTTTCGTCAGGTTTGGTTTGCGGGTCCTCTTGCACTTGTGTTTCAACATTTGTTTCCGAATTCGAACTGTTTTCAGCTTGGAATGCCGCATAAATCTGAAGCAGAGTCGTTCTCTGGCGTTGCGTCAAGGTTTGATCCGAGGCAATAGCCGTGGTGACAATTTCGTCACCTGCACGATCGCTGAGGATCCCAGCCTGGACGTACAAACTCTCCGCGGAGATCCGAAGTCCTTGAGCAATCCGACTCAGGATTTCCGCACTGGGTTTGCGTAATCCACGCTCAACCTGACTCAGGTACGGATTCGACACCTCGGCAGCCTTTGCGAGTTGACGTAGCGACATTTGTGCTTGGTCACGCTGATCACGGATGAAAGATCCGAGTCCGCTGACATCTATTACGGCCATAAAACAATTATGCACCCAAGTGCTTGCTATTGCAAACGCAAGTGCTTGCTGCCGCTAGCGAAAGGTCCGAAACGCCTTTGCCGAGGACTCGGATGGGATCGCTCAGATGGGACCGCTCGCATGGGACCGCTCAGATGGGACCGCTCGCATGGGATCGCTCGCATGGGATCGCTCGCATGGGCCTGCAAGGCCGCCGCGCTTGTTGGTTAGCTGTGCGGATTTTTTGACCGAAATACACTTATTGCCCCATTTTTGAGTCAATTGAGTGCTTGTAATCCGCACAGCTAACCAAGTAACCAATCAAGTCACCCAAGCCCTTTTCCAAGTGCACTGAAAGCCAATGAGCCAATGACGAATGTCATGACAATCAACCCCCACTGTGGGAATAACCCAACGGACTATCAGGCTTCCCCCTTGTGTCATGCTGGAAACTTGCACTACGGCGTAGTAACACAGAACGAATATTCCAGAAATCGCCAAGTTGAGTCCGATGCCACCGAAGATAGTCACAACGAGCACAACAACACCTGTCAAGATTTCTGCCGGTACCGGAACTGTGCGTGGACCCACCACCATTGCGAGTGCTGAGGGAAGCGGCCCATCCTTCGCCATGGCAAAGATCATGCGACCTATACCTAAATTCAGGGCGAACAGCGCTGAACCTGCGGCCAGCACTACACCTACTTGAATCAGCAATACGGGATAGTCAGAAACAGTGGCTAACGACTGAAGTGGCGTGGTGGACACCAAGGTTTGTGGGACGCTAAGCAGGAGCCGCGCAACAAAGAAATAAAGAATGAGAACCAGAGCCAAGCTGATTCCGATTGCCCAAGGAATGACAACCCTTGGGCGTTTAACCTCGCCGGCAATCACGGAAATCCTCGCGTAACCCGCGAAAGCTACGAAGAGGATTCCAGCGGCGGCAACGATAGTAAAGAAGGTCGGCTGCGGTGTGAGTGCCGCGGATGCTGAAAGGCTTTCATCCGATCGGGGAAAGACGATCAAAGACACAATGATCGCAATAACTATTGAGACACTCACGGTCATTGCCGCTAAAGAATATTTGAGTCCTAGGAGATTCATGGCTAATACAATTAGGACAGCCAGTACGGCAACAATTCGTGAATGGTCGGGAGCAAGATAGGCACCAATCACAAGTGCGGCTGCAGATGCCGAGGCAGTTTTCCCAATGACAAATGCGAAACCAGCAATTAAGGCTGCGTTCGTTCCTAGACAGTGTTTCCCATACACGTACCCGCCACCGGACTGCGGATAAATGCGTGCCATACGCCCATTAGAAAATGCATTTAGCGCTGCGATCGAGGACGCAATGAGTAGCGAAATAAGGAGTGCCGAACCCGCGAGGGCGTACGCGGGTGACCATGCTGCAAAAACACCCGTCCCAACCATGGAAGCAAGCCCGATCAGGGTTGCACCCGGGATTGCGAGTGTGCGAATCATCGAACTCAAATGAGTGTTGGGTAAATATTCCCAACAACTTTGCCGCCGCCAAGCACCGGCTGTGCGGAATAGATTTCGACCGCGGATTCTGGTGCTCCTAAGTACCTGAGCAGACCGGCCATTGCCGCATTGCGGCCAGCTTCGGCCCCACTTTCAATCTTCAGGGCGACTGCTCTCCCGTCCGGAAATGACGCCGTATAAACACCAAAGGCACCATCCTTTGCGAGTAGGCCAGGGATTGCCGTCATGAAATGGGTGACATCCCGCCTCGTCCCGCCGACATATTGCGGGTGTGCTCTCATGGCATCGGCAACTATCCGTTCAGGACTTCCCGAATCTGCAAGTACGGCAGTCTGGGAAAGGCGTGCAAGCCCCGGGAGTGTCAATGCATGAACAGGAGCACCGCACCCGTCAACACCTTGGAATGAGATGGCTTCACCGGACATCTCCTCGAGTTTGATCTTTATTGCAATTTGCAGCGGGTGCTCAGGTGCAAGATAAGACTTAACATCCCAGCCATTGATGATGCATGTTGCCAACATTCCTGCGTGTTTGCCAGAGCAATTCATGAGGATTGGTGATCTGTCTTCGCCTCGGGCAATACATGCATCCCTTTCAACGGAATCAAGTGGGTAATCCTCCGGTGTTTGTAATGCGGCGGGAGCCAGATTCGCACCCGCGAGAATTTCGCGTACAGCATCAATATGGAATTCTTCACCTGAATGGGAAGCGGCGGTGAGCGCTTGAAGGTGCTGCGGCAGAATCAGGCCGGCCTGCGCCATTGCGGTAGCCTGACCAATCTTGTTCGAGGACCGAGGATAAAATTCTTGGGTTGTACTGCCCCAACTTCGGACGACACTTCCGTCCGGATCGAGCACCACTGCATGACCATAGAAAACACCCTCAGTGTGCCCATTTCGAGAGTACGCGGCGAGTGGAACAGCCGAGTTGCGAACCGTCCGTACCGATGGTCCCGAATCATTGTCCATACGGCGATCATGACACGCTTGGGTGATGCGAGCGATAGTGCAACGGGCAATTGACGGGAATGTAGTTGTCGACCACGAAGTGGTGGGCTCATTTTTCGGACCGGGATTAGTAATTTTGGTGGGGGTAACCCACTCCGATACCGTGTCTTCGGCTCATCGGTTGGCTGAAAAAATATATGGACTACGAATTTTCGACCAAGAGTTTATGTCGCAATTTGATCAAGTTTGTGTCCCACCAGGTTCCCCCCGTGAACTCAGCGCTGGGGAATTGGGATTGCCCATGTTGGTGATAAGTCAATTCACCCTTTATGCATCAACGAACAAAGGTCGTCGTCCCACGTGGGATGCTGCGGCGCCTGGTGATGTGGCGGAGCCACTTGTTGAGGCGGTTGCAGAGAAGCTGCGACAGCTCGGCACACAAGTGTCGCAAGGAAAGTTCGGTGCAGACATGAACGTCTCACTGACAAATGCTGGGCCCATGACGCTGATAATTGATGTTGACTGATTCTTCTGTTTGATCAGGTCCAAGTTAACCGTTGGAGTATTAATCGTTGGAAACGACGAGCTCTTGATTTGCCGTGATCACATTGCCGTCGTGCAACACGTGCAATGTTTCGTCAACGGGCGTTGAACGCTTGATTACCGCTGTTGCGATTGGTCCGAGTTCATAGTGTCTTGCGGGAGTCGCGATGTAACCAATTACTTTCCCAGCCGCTGTCGTGACCTCATCTCCATGCGACGGTAGATCACTGTCGCTGCCATCAAGATGCAGCAATACAAGGCGGCGGGGTGGCTTCCCCAAGTTGTAGACACGGGCAACAGTTTCTTGGCCGCGGTAACAACCTTTTTGCAAATGGACCCCAGAACCAATCCAACCCAGTTCGTGTGGCAAGGATTTGTGGTCAGTCTCATGAGCTAACTGAGGAACAGCAGCAGCAGCCCGTATAGCGTTATAAGCCCAAGTGCCCGCCCGGTGGGGAAATTGATCAAGCCGTTGCTGCAGCATCGACCGAGGAACAATTACTTGTCGACCAACGAAGAGTTCGGGGCGGGCGACAACGTACTTGTCAACCGCTCCTCCACCAGTGGCACCTGTTCCGGAGAACTCTTCAGGAGTGAGCCAGGTAATCACGGTCTGATCACGGGCACGGATCGGTTCCCAGACCACTGCGAATTCCTCACTGACGTTAGAGACTTCCACCCGCAACATAAACCGCATTGAATTGAGGTAGTCGGTCAGCGAGCTCGCAGTATTCGGCGGGGTAATCAGCCACGTTGTCTCGCCGTCGTCGACTACATGTAGCTCCTGTTCAACATGTCCATGCGGGCTGAGAATCAACGCGATTCGGGAGACATGTGGTTCCAAGTCATCAAGGAATGCAGTGGTCAGACTGTGCAACCAAGAGAGTCGATCTGCTCCCGTGACTGTCACTACACCCCAATGGGAAAGGTCAACACTTGCCTCACCGCCAACGAGTAGGCGCTGCTCGCGATGCGGATCCCCGTAATGCCAAGGGACGCCGAAATCAAGATTTGATTCGGGTGCAGGGATTGGAGTTATTCCTACTTCACCCATTACTTTTCAACTCCGATTTGCTGGCGCACGTTTTGCACGATCCAGTTACTGCCATGTGCGTCATGTGGGCCGTGAAACCATAGGTTTCTTTCAAGTCCAAGGAAAACTGCGCAGCAGAAGCAGCCGGGATGCTGGTTACCTCTGCGCAGTCGTCACACACAAGGTGAATGTGTGGGGATTCATCTTGTGAATGATAAACGGGTGCACCGTGTCCAATGTGTGTGTGCGTGATCAGGCCAACGCTTTCCAATACTTCAAGGGTGCGGTAAATCGTCGAGAGATTCACACCCGATGCCGTCTTTTGAACCGAGGACAAGATCTCCTCGGGTGTCCCGTGACCCAACTGGTTCACCGACTCGAGCACCAACTGTCGTTGCGCCGTGATGCGAAAACCTTGTTCGCGAAGCCGGGCCTCCCAAGGGCTAGATTCCATGGGAACTACAGGTCTTCGACCGCTGGACGCAACTTCGCAGACAAATGATTTTGCATGGGTTGTTCCATCGCCGCCATATCAAAAGTCCACACGAGTTGTGAGTCAAAAAGCCCATAAAGCCGCTCGCCATGCGTATACGGCTTTGCACTCTCGGTGCGAGTCACAACATCAGTTTTCAGAGTTGCCCGTGCACTCGTAATTTTTGCATTGTCCAAACCAAGTACCTCAGTTGTCCCGATGTAGATCTCTGAGAACCCTGTTGGGTGCGCCAGAACTAATTCGATGGCATTGTCAGGACGTGGACGCCAATACCCGGACTCCATTGCTAGCGGTTTAACCCGCTCGCCCGCTTCGTCGAGGAGCCAACTGCGGGAAACATAGTTAATAAATGGTCGACCATCACAGGAAAAAACAACTTCTTGCCCGAATCTAAAATCCTCAATCGTGGGGTAAGTACCCAGTCCGACTCCAACCCAGCTGCCAATCAACCACGAGAGTGGCATGACTTCAACGGGAAGCTTGTCCATGGATCAGCCTTGGCCCTTAAAGAGTTTGGCTACAACGTAAAACGAGAACAAACCGGCAGCAGCTATTGCAATTACAAGGAGAGATGTGTAAACGAATTCCAACATATGGGCACTCTACCCTTTCACACCGTTTTGCTCATATGGGACATGATTCCTCAGCCATTCGCCGATGCCGGTCAGAGTTTCCACACTAATGGCAGTCTCCGCGTGTCCGAATCCCTCAACCACGATCACCTTGGCATTCGCATTGCCAGCTCGCTCAACCGCATTTTCTAATGCGTAGGCGTGCTCAACCGGGAAGTACTTGTCCACGTCACCGTGAACGATTAAAAGTGGCATATGTGAAAGCCGTTCAACAGCCACCTCCGGTGAAATAGGGGGTGGATCTGGCCACGGAGTGCTCGACACGTGAACGCCTTTGCCGCGTAAAACCAACCGCCCAGCTTGAGTTTCAATCAAACGATGAACCACCCGCATGATCGGAGTTCCCCGATAAAACCAAAAGGCCGGGGCGCTCACGCTCACAACAAGATCCGGAGTCGCCGCACTCTGGGCCAGAGCAGCTTGGCGCAACACAACTGAACCACCCATAGAGAAACCAACCGTTGCCACATTGCGGTAACCAAAGTCACGGGCATGGGCTACAGCTGCATCTACGTCAAAAATTTCATCCATACCCATCGTGCCCTCGCCACCAGAATCCCCGTGACCGCGAAGGTCGAGTGCGAGTACCCCACCAAATTCCCTCAGAGCCGAGACCACCTTTTTGACGTGGTCCTGCTGGCGGTTTCCCGTGAAGCCGTGGGCCAGAACAATTCCCAGGGCAAGTGGGTCCGAATCGGTCTTGGCGTGAGCCCACGTTGAATGGGTTCCCGCAATGCGCACTTCATCACGCGTGTACAGGGTGAATTCAGAGTGCATGGCCCTATTTTGCCGGTTGGTGCTGGTGTCTTAGTCGGCACCTATATATGCGCCAGATATGCAATAGGTAGTCTTGGCCATGATTGGGGAGGTGACATGCGAATAGTTCTCTTGACCCGCGCCATGCATTCTTCCGCTGAAGTCCTTCCGGCATTAACGCTCCTCAATCACACTGTTCGTGTTTTGGGCGCTGAACCATCCTCATTACTAGCGGTTGATAATTCCGATGTTGTCCTTGTTGACGGACGTATGGATCTGGCAGCCGTCCGAAGTTTTACCCGATTGTTATGTGACACCGGTGCGGGTGCACCCGTCATGCTGATCACCACCGAAGGAAACCTGACCGCGGTCCAAGGTGACTGGGGCATTGACGACTTCATGTTGAACACGACCTCACCCGCTGAACTAGAAGCACGGCTGCGGGTTGCCGTCTCCCGTTACAACATGAGTTTGGGAATTGAAGCAAATCGCAGCCCTGAAGAGATTAATCTCGGAGCCCTGCACATTGATGAATTCAGCTACACGGTTCGATTGAATGGCCGTCCACTTGACTTGACATTTAAAGAATTCGAGTTACTGAAGCACCTCGCTCAACATCCGGGTCGAGTTTTCACCCGAGCCATTTTGTTACAGGAAGTGTGGGGTTACGACTACTTTGGTGGCACCCGCACCGTCGATGTGCACGTCCGGCGACTTCGCGCAAAACTTGGATCAGAGAATGAAGCACTTATCGGCACGGTAAGAAATGTTGGGTACCGATTTGTTCTCGAGACCCCCGAATCTGCTGCCGGGCGTATCGATCAACTGCAGTCGTAGGCCGATATGTCTGATCACAATTCGGTTATTTCAACCGTAGTTCTTGACCACCTCGATGCCACACAGGTCGATCAGCTCACCCAACTTCTCAATGGTGCAACAGATTTTGATGGTGTTCGTCCATTGAGTGAGCACGCATGGTTGCACCTTCGCACCGGTGAAAGCGGTCTGCACATAATTGGATTTTTCAACGATTGGGATGTTAATGGTGTTGACAGTTCCCATATCGCCGGTTACGCGCATGTAGACGTCACCGACCTGGTCGAAGGTACGAGTGTGGAGTTAGTTGTTGCTCCGGAATCGCGAAATGCCGGGATGGGTCGGGCGTTAGTCGAACAAGCCTTGAAACTCTCACCAGATGGACGGCTGCGCTTATGGGCGCACGGACTAACGACTGGTGCACAGTCACTTGCCGACTCGCTGGGCTTTGTCTTGAGTCGATCATTGTGGCAAATGCGCCGATCGCTGTTCGCTCCACTTCCACCTGCAGAGATTCCCAGTGGAGTATCAGTCCGAACTTTTGATCCGGAGACCGATATTCCCGGGGTCCTGGCGGTTAATGCTCGCGCATTCGCCAATCTTCCGGATCAAGGTGGTTGGACAAAAACTGATATTTTGACGCGGTTGAAGGAGTCCTGGTTTAACGCTGAGGGGTTCTTTGTCGCAGTTGATTCAGACACGGATGCGATCATTGGTTTTCACTGGACCAAAGTTCATGGATCTGGTGGACACGGTTCAGATCACAGCCACGAAGCAATTGGAGAGGTATACGTCCTTGCGGTTGACCCCCAGCACCGGGTTCCTGGATTGGGACGGGCCTTGAGCGCGCTGGGATTGGCCTATCTACGCAGCCTGGGGCTTCGACAGGCCATGTTGTACGTCGATTCTTCGAATGAGCGGGCTATTGCCCTATACGAAAGCCTGAAATTCGTTCATTGGGATACCGACGTCATGTACCGGCGTCCGATTTAATAATTTGGCAGTAGTGAGCTCCTGATCGGCTAGGGCTTACCTTGGACTACCTCCTAGTGGCACGATACGTCCATGAGCATCTCGGACTTCTCGGCTGACGGTCCCCCTACCGGAGAATTTGCGGCGATTATTCTCAAAGATGAATACGCCAGCGACTTACCAGCGAATCGATTTCTTGATCGTGAACTCTCGTGGCTTGCATTTAATAAACGGGTCCTCGACTTAGCCGAGGACACCGGTCTGCCACTACTCGAGCGCACCAAGTTCCTCGCAATTTTTGCCAGCAACCTTGACGAATTTTTCATGGTCCGTGTAGCCGGCCTCAAACGTCGCATTGCTACCGGTATCGCTGTGAGAGCAGCCAGCGGGCTCACCCCCAAGGAAGTTCTTGAAAATATTTGGGAACGTGCATTTGCTTTACAACGGCAACAGGCAGATTACTTCGTGAACACAGTTGAACCCGAACTCATTGAAGCCGGAATTCATGTCTTGCGTTGGGATCAACTCACACCCGTTGAAAAAACCGAAATGGACTTATTCTTCGACTCAAAAGTTTTCCCCATTCTGACTCCGCTAGCGGTTGACCCCTCCCACCCTTTCCCCTACATCAGCGGGCTGTCTCTGAATCTTGCTGTCGTGGTTCAAAATCCGGCAACGGGCAACCGGCTTTTCGCGCGTGTCAAAGTGCCACCCCTGCTTCCGCGGTTTATTGAAGTAGGTCCAGCTCGCTACGTTCCACTCGAAGACATCATTGCCGCTCACTTAAAGGATCTATTCCCCGGAATGGAAATTCGAGAGCATCATGCTTTCCGAGTCACCCGAAATGAAGACGTTGAAGTCGAAGAAGATGACGCAGAGAATCTCCTATTAGCTCTCGAACGTGAATTGGTCCGCCGACGCTTTGGACCACCCGTGCGCCTTGAAGTCGAAGAAAACATCGATCCCTATGTCCTTGACCTACTGGTGAGCGAACTTGACGTCACCGATTTGGAAGTGTTCCGACTTCCCGGGCCTCTGGACCTAACCGGACTGTGGACGATTGTCAGCCTTGATCGCGATGATCTTAAGCAACGCAAGTTTGTTCCCAAAACATCACGAGCATTATCCGATGTTGAAAGTTCCAGTGCTCCTGACATTTTGAATATTGTGCGCGAAAAAGATGTCTTATTGCACCACCCATACGACTCGTTTTCCACCAGCGTTCAACTTTTCCTCGAACAGGCGGCTGTTGACCCACATGTTTTGGCAATCAAACAAACGCTGTACCGCACTTCCGGTGACTCACCAATAGTTGACGCACTCATTCTCGCCGCCGAAGAGGGTAAGCAAGTCCTTGCAATTGTTGAAATAAAGGCGCGCTTTGATGAACAAAATAATATTGATTGGGCTCGCAAACTTGAGCAGGCTGGAGTACACGTTGTCTATGGACTGGTCGGATTAAAAACCCACAGTAAGTTGTCCATGGTGGTCCGCAATGACGGCGACCAACTCCGCAGGTATTGCCACATTGGTACCGGTAATTATCACCCGAAGACCGCTCGCCTCTATGAAGATTTTGGGCTGTTGACGAGTAACCCCCAAGTCGGTGAGGACGTGTCAAACTTATTCAACGTTCTTTCCGGTTATTCAATGAACACCGATTACAACCGACTACTTGTTGCTCCCCACTCAGTTCGAACTGGATTGATCGCTCGTATTGACCGAGAGATTATGCATCACCTGGAAGGTCGTCCGTCTGGCATCCGTTTTAAATGCAACTCACTCGTTGACGAAGCAATAATTGACTCGCTTTACCGAGCATCGATGGTGGGCGTTCCCATTGATATTTGGGTTCGCGGGATTTGCGCCTTGCGCCCTGGTGTTCCCGGTCTGAGTGACACGATTCGAGTTATCAGCGTGATGGGACGCTTTCTTGAGCACAGCAGGGTTTTCACCTTTACGAATGGTGGTAACCCATCCGTGTGGATTGGATCGGCCGATCTCATGCACCGCAATCTCGATCGCAGAGTCGAAACATTAGTCAGTATCCTCGACCCAGAACAAATTGCTGAGATTCAGGACCTACTCAACTTGGGGTTTGCCCCCGGCACCGCGGCATGGGACTTGGTTTCTGACGGGAGTTGGACCCGACGCTTATTCGACGAATCAGGTGAACGCCTCACCGATATTCAAGAACTTTTGATTGCCATCAAGAGTAAGCGCTCAAGCGCGCTGGAGTCAGGAGTACTCACCGGTGAAGTTTCCTAGATCACACTCACCCGTGAAGTTGATGACATGAAATCCCCCAGTACCGGGATGCACGTAGAGACAGAGTTCAAGTTCCGAGTCCCTATGCTTTTCGATTTTCCGAGTTTCCCGAATTCCCTGGGCGTCTGGACCGACGAACCAGTTCGAAATATGGACGCTACCTATTGGGATACAACTGATGCCACCTTGCTGCGTTGGGGAATCACCATGCGGATTCGAACAGGGGGTGGCGATGATGGCTGGCACCTGAAGATTCCCGTGACTCCGAAGGAGTCGATCAACGGCGCCAGTGTCAGAACCGAGCTTCACCGCGAGGCAACGAGCGAGACGCCCCCGGTTGAATTCCTTGAGTTGCTCTCGGCGATTTTACAAGGATCCGAAGTTGTGCCCATTGCCCTCGTCCACACCCAACGCAAGCCCCGAATTCTCAATGATTCACGCGGTGCCGTGATTGAATTAGTCGACGACCTCGTCACTCTGTCACGCGGTACTCACATACTCGATGAGTTCCGCGAAATAGAAATTGAACTCATCAATGACACCGCGATGCCAGAAGCCCTTGTGGTCGGGGAAATTTTGGGCACAGCAGGTGCCCAAACTAGTTCGGTGAGCAAAGCGGCCAGTGGATTTGGACCGGCTGCCAACAAGCAGCCGGATATACCCCAACTTCCCAAACCAGGAAAGGGGGATTTGCCGTGTGACCTGATCCGCTGGGCACTTACCCGCCAGGTGCGCAAGATTTTCCAAGCCGAACTATCCAGCAAAATCTCCAACGAAACATCGACTCTTACCGCAGAACTCGTCAGTTTGGAAGACTTGCTCACTGCATTGCGGGAGTGGCTTATTCCTGAAGAGCAAGAATTTTTACGCGAAGATCTCGCATGGCTGATCAAGGAATTGAGTGTTGCCGCTGAGTTCTCTCAACAGAATCAACAGGCTAGGTCGACAATTGATTCACTTTCTGACCCACGTGATCGCGATGCTGCGGCAACGGCGATTGAGGAGCACTTCGCAAGAAAGAGTGAAGCAGCGAGATCCAGCCTGCAAGCCGCACGGCGCAGTGACCGTTATCTTTTCCTGTTCAGTGATCTGGTCAAACTTGCCCGGGTACCCGCAGTGAGTCCGCAAGCCTATGAACCCCACAGTGTCTGGGATCGTATTTCTAGCGACCCGTGCGATCAACTCACCATCGCGCAGCATTTCAAGGACATCTTTAAAAAGAATAGTAAACGGATTCAACGAACTCTTACGTGTCCTAAGACACGCGCCCAAGACATAAACGTCGATGAACTCATTCGTGCGATCGCACTCTCAGGGAACAGTGATCCTGCGGCAATTTTTGCATTGGGCCTTGCACTCTCGGGAAGGCAAAAAGTATGAGCATGGTAATTTCTGCGGCCGGCACGATCTTGATTCGCAACAATGAAGTACTTCTCGTTCACCGACCACGCTATGACGACTGGTCCTTTCCCAAGGGCAAAGTTGACGGAGCCGAGTTGCTTCCCCTCACCGCTATCCGAGAGTGTGACGAGGAGACCGGCTTTTTGGCCGTCCTCGGTCCCAACCTTGGTATTGACCGGTACGGAACTTCCCAGGGTGACAAGGAGGTTCACTATTGGCGCGCAAATGTGCGGGAGGATCTTGGATTTGCCCCCGATGAAGAAGTCGACAAAGTGGCATGGATTCCCGTTGACCAGGCTCCGGAGCATTTGACCTATGCACAGGATCTGGAATTCCTACAGCGCGCAATTGAACTGCCCCCCACATCACCATTGATCATTCTCCGTCATGCAAAAGCGGTCAATCGTTCGAACTTCGCCGGGAAAGACGACAGTGATCGACCCCTATCAGGGCGCGGCCGGCGTCAGTCAAAAATAATTACCGAAGCACTCGAGGGCTACGGAATAGAGCACATCATTACTTCACCCATGCGACGCTGCCAAGAAACCGTGAAAAAGCATGTAAAGCAACTTTCGACCACGGCCACCCTGGTCGACGCAATCAGCGAATGGGGCTACGAGCAAAAACCCGAGGATCTTGATCCCGCCGTCGAATTGGCAATGAAAAATCCGGCGCCCTCCGTTTTATGTTCACACCGGCCGGTCCTTGATGCAATTTTGGACACCGTTGCCCGGTTGGGTGGAATCTCGAAAGTCGAGCGCAAGACGGGGATTTGGTCAACGAAACTCGCGCCAGGTTCTTTCGTTGTGGTCCACAGAGCATTTGACCTAGATGACCCCGTGAATCCAGTGAAAATTGTGGCTGCTGAGCACCATGAGGTACCTGGGAATCAAGAAATTTGATTCATTCGCCTAAATGTTCTTAGTTGTTCATCTTCCGTTCACTTTAAGGGTCCATTGTGTCCATTCACAGAATCTAATTTGCCCATTAAGGGTCAAATATGGCCATTAAAGTGAACGAATAGAAAACGAATCGGAGTTTATTAATGGCGCAACATAGGCGAAGACTTCTCCTTTCGACACCAGTTCTCGCAGCAGTCCTCGTGCTGAGTGCCTGCGGAGGCGGGAATAACGCAGATAGCGAGTCCGGGGCAAGCGGCTCAGTCCGTGTTGACGGCTCCTCGACGGTCTACCCGCTTTCGGCGATTGCCGCCGAAGACTTCCAGATTGCCAATCCCGGTGTTCAGGTAACTGTCGGTAACTCAGGAACGGGTGGCGGATTCGAAAAATTCTGCCGGGGCGAAACTGACGCCAATAACGCTTCGCGACCCATCAAGGATTCAGAGGCTGAATCCTGTGCCGCTAACGGAATCGATTACGGTCAACTGGTCGTTGCCATTGATGCACTAACCGTGGTCGTCAATAAAGACAATGATTTTGCTAGTTGCCTCACCACCGATCAACTTGCGGCAATTTGGGGACCTGGCTCCACTATCTCAAACTGGAACCAGGTGGATCCCTCCTTCCCTGATGAACCGATGCCACTTTTTGGGCCGGGAACCGACTCGGGAACATTTGACTACTTCACCGACGTGATTAATGGCGAAGAAGGCTCAAGCCGTACCGACTTCACCCCAAGTGAAGATGACAACGTGGTTGTTCAAGGTGTCGCAGGCAGCAAGGGTGGCCTTGGATACTTTGGTTACACCTACTTTGAGGAGAACTCAGACAAACTCAAAGCACTTGAAATTGATTCAGGAGCAGGGTGTGTTGCACCTAGCGAAGCGACTGCACGTGATGGTTCTTACACGCCGCTTTCACGCCCACTATTTGTTTACCCATCAGTACAGGCGCTAGCAGACCCAACCGTTGCGGCTTTCTTCCAGTACTACGTTGATAACGATGCTGAAATCGCAAAGGGTGCGCTCTACATCCCACTCAGCGATGCCGACCAAGCTAAGTTGGTTACTGATTTCGAAGCACTCTTAGCTCAAACGGGAACTCAGTAGTCAGCAAAAATGGCAGATAACTGATGGCACTAAATACTGCGAGCGAGACTGCCGAGGGGTTATCCCTTCGGCAGTCTCGTCCTCGATATGGCGAGAAAGTCATTCGCTTTGTGCTGGCTGCCGCAGCATTCGTCTCAATTTTTACCACTTTCGGTATTCTGATTTCTTTACTGATTCCCTCCATTGAATTTTTCCTTGAAGTACCCATTACCGACTTCCTATTTGGCACTACCTGGACTCCACTCTTCAAAGACGGTGAATTCGGCGTACTTCCGCTGCTCAGTGGCACGATTGTTATCACCGTGATTGCGATTGCCGTTGCAATTCCACTCGGACTCGGTGCTTCTATTTACCTGTCCGAGTACGCATCAACTCGGGTGCGCAAAGTGCTTAAACCGACCCTTGAAGTACTGGCGGGCATCCCAACCGTTGTGTTTGGGTTCTTCGCGCTGGAATTCCTCACCCAGTTAGTCCTGATCAAGATCTTTCCCGGAATTGAAGTATTCAACGCTCTATCCGCAGGATTGATCATGGGCATCATGATTATCCCCACCATTGCATCACTGTCCGAAGACGCAATGGCAGCTGTTCCCTCAGGTTTACGTGATGGCGCCTATGCACTCGGATCAACAAAGCGCCAAACCGCCATAAAAGTAGTTATCCCTGCGGCACTGTCAGGAATTGTGGCTGCTTTCGTTCTCGGAATCTCACGTGCAATCGGGGAAACCATGATTGTGACGATTGCCGCTGGTTTGCAGCCGCAATTGAGTTTCAACCCTCTCATTGGCATGCAGACCATGACTTCCTACATCGCTGCTGCCGGGTCTGGTGACCTAGCAACTGGTTCGATCGAATACAAATCAATCTTCGCAGTAGGAATGCTTCTTTTCGTCCTCACTTTTATTATGAATATTTTCAGTATTCGTTTGGTCCGCCGATTTAGGCAGGTGTACCAGTGAGTCAGACTCAGATGCAAAATCAACTTGCCGGTCGCGGAACTCTACTTCGAGACCGAGTTTTCATGTGGCTGCTATTTATCTCCCTCGCAATCGGCGTGTTAACACTAGCCATTCTGCTGATTTATGTGACCGTCAAAGGCTGGCCACGACTTGATCTTCGACTGTTTACCAACATGCCATCTGTGCGAGATGCCCAAAATGCAGGCGCGCAGTCGGCAATAACCGGCACCATCTGGGTTATCTCGTTCACCGCGTTGATCGCCCTCCCGACGGGTGTTTTGGCTGCCTTACACCTTGAGGAGTTTGCGCGACCGGATAGTCGGTTCCAACGATTCATCGAAATTAATATTCAAAACCTCGCCGCGGTGCCTTCAATCGTTTATGGAATTTTGGGTCTCGCGGTTTTCGCCCGGGCCCTGGCTTTGGGGCAAAGTGTGATCACCGCATCCCTTACGCTGGCGTTGCTTGTGCTTCCTGTGATTATTATTTCTACGCGCGAGGCCTTGCGAGCCGTTCCCCGAAATATTCGCGATGGATCCCTCGCACTCGGTGCCACCGAATGGCAAACTGCCTACCGTCAAACATTGCCGGCCGCAATCCCTGGAATTGCGACAGGAACGATTCTCGCTCTCTCCCGCGCAATAGGTGAAGCGGCACCGCTATTGCTGCTTGGCGCCGTCTCCTTCATTACTTTCAATCCTGACGGGGTTCTGTCCGGTTACACAACCTTGCCTATTCAAATCTTCAATTGGACAAAGGAGTCGAGAGAGGAATTCCAAGTTCTCGCTGCAGCAACAATTGTGGTTCTCCTTTTACTTTTACTCGCTATGAACTTCGTGGCGATTTGGATCCGCAACCGAACCCAGAAGCGCTGGTAACCCAGCCAGTGAAAGGCACACATGAACCAGAACGGTGACATCACGATGCACCTTGATCACGCACTCTCACCTCGAGGAGCATCAATCCCCTTAGAGGTAAGTGATCCTGTGTTTACCTTGGACGACGTCAGTGTCTTTTATGGCGACTACGAAGCGATTCGCAATGTAACCCTGCCCATCGGCAAAAATGAAATTACCGCATTTATTGGTCCGAGTGGTTGCGGTAAATCAACTTTGCTGCGCAGCTTCAACCGAATGAACGACCTCATTCTTGGCTCACACCTGAAGGGCGTGGTGGCATACCATGGGACTGATATCTACGGTCCCGACGTTGACCCAATCGAGGTTCGCCGCAAGGTCGGCATGGTTTTTCAAAAGCCCAATGTTTTCCCTAAATCAATTTACGAAAATGTTGCCTACGGACCTAAAGTGAATGGGGCTAAAGGTAATCTCGATGATGTCGTTGAGGAGTGCCTCACCAGGGCGGCCTTATGGAACGAAGTAAAAGACGACCTGAAGAAAAGTGCCTATGCTCTCTCCGGGGGTCAACAGCAGCGGCTCGTGATCGCGCGTTGTATTGCCGTGAAACCTGAGGTGATCTTGATGGATGAGCCCTGTGCATCGCTGGATCCCATTGCAACAGCAAAAATTGAGGATCTCATGGTTGAACTGGCTAATGACTACACGATCGTGATTGTTACCCACAACATGCAGCAGGCTGCTCGCGTTTCTGATCGAACAGCCTTTTTTACCGCAGAACTCGACGACAACGAGGTTCGTCATGGGCGCTTAGTTGAGTTTGGTCGCACTCGCGAACTGTTTAGTTCACCCGGTGACACCCGAACCGAGGATTACATCTCTGGCCGGTTCGGGTAAATTTAGCCACATGCAAAGCAGTGCGATCGTCGTGGCCGTACTTACAGCCACAAGCATTGCTCTTGCCGGCTGCTCCTCAGGTGCTGATTCAGTTTCGAACACCCCAGCAGGAATTGCACCCAGTAGCAGCCCCTCAGCAAATATTCTCGACAGTTCGATCAAGGCAACACTCTCGCGGGGGACCGCGGTTCTGCGCATTGCAATTGATTCGATGGACGCCCAAGTCACCGGAACAGGGCGCACTTCACTTGGTAATAACCGGGGTGAGATCGCCTGGGTGGATCAGCTATCGAATGAATCATGGACCGATGTAATTGATTCGGAAGGTACTTACACCCTCGTGGATGGATCTTGGTTCCTCGCACCCGTTGGTACTCAAACCCCTACTTCAGGAAATATTTCCCCACTGTCTCACATTGGCGGTCTCACTTCGCAAAATGACGATGCCTTAACGGGGACTCTGCCACTCACAATTGATTCGGGGATGAACTTTTCAGACGAGGAGCTTGTTGAACTCTCCAAGATCTGCGATATGAATCTGGAAGTTGAAGTGGTGCTCGATTCAAATGGCTTGATCCAATTCATAAATAAGTCGTTTAATTGCCCTGGTAATGAGCGACTAAGTGTCACCGAACTTTCTGACCTTGGTTCACCAATCGAACTTTCAACCCCCGAAAACGTGTTTGAGGTTGACCCGAATCAGTGACGAACTACCGGCCAAGTAAATAGCCGGTTCCCTTTTGTGAATTGGCACCGGTCACGCGCAGGACGCACAGGCCACTGCCAGACAGACTCACCTTCGATCCCGTTATCGCGCAAATCCCCCGAGATGAAGGGGCGACTCGGACCCTAGGTTTCACTCCCCCTTGAGTTCTGACACCGGCCCACCTCGCAACGAGTCCTTGCGCCACCTTTGCCGGCGCGGTTCGCACCCCATTTACGACTATTGCTTCCACCGGAGTCGATGCCTCACTTGACCCCAGGCTATTGATTGCCTGCACAACAATCGACAACACGGCACCAGCCCGTTGATCCCTGACCAAACACGGTGACACGGTTGATGCACAGACCTGAGACAACCCACCGCTTTGTCCCACCAAGGAAACTTGGTAGCCACTAATGGCAAGGCCATCGTTGTATGTAGGGGAATCCCAACTCACCAAAACCCCTTCGCGTGACTGTGAAGCTGTAATGACGTTTACCGGGGGATTTAGGATTGACGTTGGCGGCGGAACATATTGATTAATCCACGGTAGGAATGTTGTGATGCGAGTGTAAATTCCTGGGAAGTTGGCGAGTGCACAATCGTTTCCCACGCTTGTTACTCCTGCCAAGACCACACCTGCTGCCGTACTCACGACCAGTGGCCCTCCGCTGTCACCTTGGCATGTATCAACTCCTCCGCCGATCACGCCGGCGCAGATTTTGTTGTCACTTGCGAAAGAGTTCCCGTAGGAGCCACAGGTATCCTCATTGGGTCCACTCAATATTGAGACATTTGCGGTTAATAATGAGTTACTAGATGAACCACCAAAACTCGTGCTCCCCCAACCGGATATTTCGGCGGTAGTTCCTGCGGCCGGCCACGCTGCTGGGTCTTGCATCAAGGGCAGGGCAATCGGCTGCACATCAGCTGAAAAAGTTAAAGGCGTGGTCAATTGCAGAAGAGCGATATCTCCATTGAAAGTTGCGGGATTCCAGGAAGGGTTGATGGTAATCCCGGAAATGCCTAAGGCGTTTTGGCTTGAACGCTCACTCAGATTGGTTATTCCGGCAAATGCCGAAATTTCACTGGGGGTCGCCCCGTCCACACAGTGAGCAGCGGTCACTAACCAAGAATTGCCGATAATTGAGGCGCCGCACGTTGTTGAATTGCGAATTGCAAGATTGACCTGCCATGGAATTGACGAAATAGCGATAGGCGAACCACCTACGATTCTTGGTGAGGCGCCCTGTGCTGGCGCGCTTAGACCCACTGCAGCGCTTAATACGCTCGCAAACGCAATTAAGACCGTGAATTTTCCACGCATTCAATAATTATGCCTCCACGTTGATCACATGGATGGATCAGTCCGCTACGACTCCCTTGCCGAGTACAACAATCCCACCCGGGCTCACCGTGTAGCGCGACCTGTCATGCTCGACATCCACGCCGATATGCGTATTTGCAGGGATCACAACATTTTTATCCAAGATCGCATTGCGAACAACTGCATTGGGACCAATTCGAACCCCTGGCATGATCACGCTTCCCTCAACGTAAGAACCCGATTCAATTGTCACACTCGAAGCAATAACAGAGGTGCGAACGTGACCCCCAGAAATAATGCTGCCGGCACCGACCATGGATTCATGAGCATTCCCACCCTCCACAAATTTAGCGGGAGGTAGTGGAGGAATATTCGACAGAATTGGCCAACGCCTGTTGTAGAGATTGAAGACCGGGTGAACTGACACCAAGTCCATGTGTGCATCGTGATAACTATCGAGAGAACCGACATCACGCCAATAACCTGAGTCGCGCCCCGTCGATCCGGGGATTGTGTTTTCTGAAAAATCATAAACAAATGCACGACCCTGCTCGGTCAACATCGGAATTATGTTGCCACCCATGTCGTGTACTGAACTTACGTCGGCTGCATCTTCTTTAAGTGCATCGAGCAATACATCTGTGCTAAAAACATAGTTGCCCATTGACACGAAACTTTCCTCGGGTGAACCAGGTATCCCTGGCGGGTCAACCGGCTTTTCCAAGAAGTTGGCAATCTTGTGTCCATCAGGCCCGACCTCAATGACACCAAATTCACCAGCACTTGCTCGGGGACGGCGTAACCCTGCAACGGTTACACCTGCACCACTGTCGATGTGCGCCTCGATCATTTGCATGGGATCCATGCGATAAACGTGGTCGGCACCGAAGACCACAACGTAATCCGGATTTTCGTCATAGACCAAGTTCAAACTTTGATAAATCGCATCAGCGCTTCCAGTGAACCACCGTGGACCAAGGCGCTGCTGTGCTGGCACAGGTGTCACGTAATCGCCCAACAAGGTGGGCATGCGCCAAGTTTGGGTGATGTGACGGTCAAGTGAGTGTGACTTGTACTGGGTCAAAACACAGACGCGGCGCAGGCCTGCGTTGATCAGGTTAGAAAGCACAAAGTCGATAAGACGATAGGAACCACCGAAGGGAACGGCCGGCTTGGCCCGGTCAGCAGTCAGCGGCATTAGCCGTTTCCCTTCACCGCCTGCGAGCACCATGCACAAAACTCGTGGGTCACCCGCCATGACCTGAGCCTAGGGGCTAACGGGTGTGTACCGCACGGCTTCCCCTAAAGGCTCCTGAATCAGGGCGGCGCTGGGGTCGTCCTAGGCTTCCCCTGTGCGAATTGCCCTGTTGACCAAGGAGTGGTCCCCTCAGATTTATGGCGGGGCAGGTGTCCACGTTGATTATTTGGTACCCGCTTTGGCCGCACATATTGCCGTGGATGTACATGCATTTGGTGAGCGCTTCTCCGACGCGGCGGCCCACCCGGTTCCAGAGTTCCTCAGGGGCGCCAATCCTGCCCTCGAGACACTCGGTGTGAACCTCGACATGGTCAAAGCAATTGCTCAGGACCAGGTGGACCTTGTCCACTCACACACGTGGTATACAAACTTTGCCGGACAGAGCGCTGCGCTGTTGCTGGACATCCCCCTCGTAATCACCGCTCATTCACTTGAACCCTTACGACCGTGGAAACAAGACCAACTCGGAGGAGGTTACCGAGTCTCTTCCTGGGTTGAGAAAAATGCATATGAAAATGCCGCGGCAGTCATTGCTGTTTCCGCTGGGATGAAAGCTGATGTTCTTAGTTGCTATCCCAATATTGACCCAGAGAAAGTTCATGTGATTCATAATGGGATCAATACCAATATCTACCGACCCGATCCCTCGTTCGAGGCGGTCAACAAGTACGGGATCAATTCCCAAGCGCCCTATTCGCTTTTCGTTGGACGTATCACGCGACAGAAAGGTTTAGCCCACCTTTTACAAGCAGCTAAGAGTTTCGACCCAGATATTCAGATAGTCCTGTGTGCCTCGGCCCCTGACACGCCTGAGATTGCAGCCGAGGTTCATGCACTGGTCGGTGAATTGAGAGATCTGCGTGGGAAAGACAATGTCATTTGGATTCAGGAACAGGTTCCCCGTCCGGAACTCATTTCATTACTCACTCACGCGAGTGTTTTCACCTGTCCATCTATTTATGAGCCCCAAGGGATTGTTAACTTGGAGGCTATGGCGTGTGAAACCGCTGTGGTTGCCAGTGATGTAGGAGGGATCCCCGAGGTCGTTGTTGATGGCGAGACGGGCGTTCTTGTGCATTACGACCAATTCGATCCCGCCTCATTCGAAGTTAATTTTGCCAAAGCGGTGAATCGGGTTGTCGCTGATAGTGAACTTGCGAATCAGTTTGGCGTAGCTGGGCGCAAACGAGCGATAGAAGACTTTGCATGGGACTCGATCGCGCAGTCGACGATTGATGTGTATCGGTCAGTAATCCGTTGAGCGATATTGCTGAACCGATCCCTGGAATTCCGCTCAATAAAACGCCACACCCATTTACCGGTTATGCCCTATACCTCACCGCTGCACTCCTTTTTGCACTCAATGGAACTGTTGCCAAATCCATATTGCTGACCGGGATTGACCCTGCTCGGCTTTCCCAACTTCGGGTAACCGGCGCTTTCCTTGTGTTACTGCTCTATGTGGGCCTTCGAAATCCAACTGCTTTGCGAATCACCAAGAAAGAAATTCCAATATTGCTCGCCTATGGAATTTTGGGTGTCGCCGGGACGCAGTACCTGTACTTCGTCGCTTTAACCTACCTACCGGTCGGTGTTGCCCTGCTCATCGAATTCACCGCACCCGTCATTATCGCTTTGTGGTTTCGCTTTGCGTGGAAGGAACCCACAAAAAAGACGGTATGGGTTGCCCTCGGCATGGCGCTGACGGGCCTAGCACTCGTCGCTCAAATTTGGCTCGGTTTCGCGGTGAATGCGGTCGGAGTTTTGGCGGCTCTCGCAGCCGCCGTGTCGCTATCACTTTTCTACATTTTGGGTGACAAACAATTGCGCGTGGAAAACCCACGTGATCCTGTATCTCTCACAATGTGGGGGTTCGCCGCTGCTTCGCTGTTCTGGGTAGTTGCCCAACCGTGGTGGGCATTCCCTTGGGATGCGCTCTCGGGAAATACCGAACCGCTCAGTGCTGCGAATGTTTCTTTTCCCATCTGGATCATGGCACTTTGGATGATCCTGTTCGGCACCGTTATCACGTTCTCACTTGTACTGGCCTCAATGAGGCACCTGCGCGCTTCCCAAGCATCAACGGTTGGTCTCACCGAGCCACTCTTTGCCACCATGATCGCCTGGATCCTTCTCGGTGAGGCACTTACTGTTACCCAAGTACTCGGAGGGGCCTTGATTTTGCTGGGTGTTTTTGTGGCCGAGCGGGCTCGTCTCACAACCTAATTCATTAAGAAGCCCGATGAAATAGAACGATGTCAAGTGTCATACTGCTCATGTGAGTGAAAAGAGGGTACTAATTGTTGGTGGTGGCCTCGGCGGTCTCCGAACGGCTGAAGCATTAAGAGCCAATGGTTTTATCGGGGAAATCGCTATTGTGGGTGACGAGGAATTTCAGCCCTATAACCGACCGCCCCTCTCAAAAGCGGCGCTCAGCTCGGACCTTTCGCATGAAGAACTCAAATTCCGGCAGCGTGATTCAGTCGCTGACGTGAAATGGATTCTCGGCAGTGCAGCGGAGAAACTGAGTGCAGATACACAAGAGGTCACACTTGCCGACGGAACGAGTCACACATTCGACGCCCTCGTCATTGCAACCGGTATCCGACCACGATTACTGCCCATTCCTGGTCCAACACAAGGACTGCACACCCTTAGAACTCTTAACGATGCCCAATCGTTAAAGGCAGAAATTAAGCCAGGTAGCAATGTCGTAATAATCGGCAGTGGGTTCATCGGCTGCGAGCTTGCGGCTACAGCAACCAAACTCGGTGCCACCGTGCACGTGGTCTCATTAGATGCTCAGCCCATGATCATGCCGATGGGCGCTGATCTTGGCGCGGCGATGCGTAAGCGCCATGAAGAAAAGGGTGTCACCTTTCACCTCGGTCACACCGTTGCGCAATTCAATGGTGAAACCCAGATCGAGAGTGTGACTCTTGACTCGGGTGAAACCCTCCCAGCAGACGTAGTTGTTGAAGCAATAGGTTCAGTACCCAATACCGAATGGCTCAGGGATAACGGTCTCAATCTGGAAAACGGTGTCCTCGTTGATTCCAATATGCGTGCCGTTGGATCGAGTATTCCCATCTATGCGGTTGGCGATGCTTCCAACCATCCCAACAAGTTTTATGGCGATCAAACTCGTCGAATTGAACATTGGAATATGCCAACGGAAACGGGGAAGCGCGCCGGTGCCGCACTGGCCGCCGAACTCACCGGATCCGAACTTCCAACGGATGACTTCTTTGCTCTCCCCGCGTTCTGGTCTGATCAATATGAATTCCAATTGCAGTCATACGGCCTGCCTGGGTCTGCGAGCAGTAGCAAGGTTGTCAGCGGTGAACTTGACGGACCCTGCATCGTGGAATATTTCGATAGCAGCAACAAACTCTGCGGTGTGATCGGAATCGATACGGTCAAAGAACTTATGCCCTACCGCAAGAAATTCCTAGCAGGCATGCAGTCTTGATCATTGCGTAGGGGTTTTCATATGTCTGTACCGCTCAGATGAACCCACCACCTAGTGGTCAAAATGCTACGGGGCATTTGATGTAATCCGGGAAGTAAGTAATTCACTGACCAATGGCTAAGCCATAATAAGTCAATGGGTGTGAACTTTCCGCAAGGTGGAGACCACAAACGCAGTACGACGGCAACGGGTCGAGCGATCTTCGCAGACTCCGTGCGGGCAATTGACCCGGCGCTGGCTGCTCGTATTGAGCACACCAAGGATTGGCGCAAGGGCTACATTGAGCCGCTTCGTGAAATAGTGATCGCGGCCTCACAAACCCCCGAAGCCGCCATTGAGATCTCCAATGCCGGGCTCGAGTCAGCCCACCGGCGCTTTGTTTTCGCTCAGCCCGAAGGTGATATTCCCCTTGATTCAGCCATGAATCAGTCGAAACATCCCATTGAATCGGTGTCGGTGTCCGGGCGCGCTTCCCGTGAGGCGACCCTCTCCATTCCCTATCGCGGCCAGAGAATCTCCGGAAATGACCTGCGCAAACAAATTGATAAGTGGATTGGTGACGGAATCGCGGAACCCAGTTTCGGTACCGCTCTACACCTGCTCATGGACAATCCCGACTGGCTCGACCTATCCGGTACCGATATTGCTGTCCTTGGCGCTGGTGCGGAAATGGCACCGACCCGGTCATTGCTTCGGTGGGGCGCACGTATCCATGCGTTGGACTTGCCTCGACCTGAGATCTGGCAACGACTAATTGACATTGCGAGGAATACCTCAGGCTCAATCCGGATACCCATCAGTCTTGGCGCATCAGGAGCCATGCCGTTTGTCACCGGTGGCACCGTCCACAGGGAAGATGATCACGTTGTCGCAGCCTCCAGTGGGGTTGACCTACTTGAACAACCGGGTGCAATTGCTAACTGGCTTAATGAGATCCCGAACCCATTCGTTCTCGGCAACTACACCTACGCCGACGGCCCCACACACGCAATGTTAAGCATGAGTGTTGATGCAATCTTCAAGAAACTGGACGCTCAACGCAAGGACGTCACTCTTGCGTTTCTGGCAACCCCAACCGATGTGTTCATGGTTCCCATGTCGTGCGTCAACGAATCACGCAAACGTTGGGATGCCCGCGGCATTAGTGGATTTTTCCAAACGCCCCTTCGCGCATTCGGTCAGTTTGAACCGAATTATCCGCGCACCTATCTAACTCAAACCGGATTGGAAGTCGGACTCAATGACTCCCTCGTCCCCCAGCAAGGTCCTAACTACTTACTGGCCAAAAGAATTCAACGTTGGCGGGCCCTTGCCGCCCGCGCCAATGGTGTTCCCGTTTCCCTCAATCTTGCCCCAGCAACCCGAACCCAATCTGTTGTAAAGAATCGAGCACTTGCGGCCGCATACGCTGGCGCAGGAAGGTTCGGTGTTGAAGTATTTGAACCAGCCACCTCGACAGCGTTGATGGCAGCACTGCTCGTCCATGATCTGCGCAATCCGCTCTCAGCAGCAAACCCGAGCACGACGCTGGCGAACCCAATGGATCTGTTTGTTGTTGGTGCTAATCACGGTGGTTTGTGGCGCACGGCTTACGCACCTCGATCGGTCCTCGGAGTTGCAGCGGTTTTAGGCATGTTTGAGTCACGGGCCTAATCCAACTTTACGCTTTGCAAGAGTGAGTTACGTTCGCGTTTGTGGCATAAGAAAACCCGCGGGACGGGGGGTGTTCCGCGGGTCTTCAATCATCTCGAATAACTCAAGTGATAGCAGTAGTCTGCCCGAGAATTTGGGCGCCCGCCACACGTTTGGCGGAGATTGTTGACAGTTGCCCGACTAGTCTTGTGACTGTGGATACGTGTTTACTGAGTGTGATTTTGCTCACTGGTGGGTCCAGCCGTCGAATGGGCAGGGATAAAGCCACCCTGGAATTCGGGGACGACACGTTGCTCACCTTCCATTTACAGCGAATCCCTCGTACTTTCCCGGTGGTCGTGGTGGGTGAACCTGTCGACACTTGGCCACAGGTCACCTTTACGCGCGAGGATCCCCCCGGTGCAGGCCCCGTTGCTGCCATTGCCTCTGGATTGGAACACGTCAGCACTCCTATCGCTCTCATACTTGCCGTGGATACCCCATTCGCACTCCCACAGCTTCTGCGATTCGAACTTGGCCCAGAATCACACGCATTGATCCCGCGAGATCCAAGTGGCAAAGCTCAGTACTTAGCGGGTCTATACCGCACTGACCCCCTTCGATACGCCCTTCAGCAGCTGGGATCACCTGAGGACAAAAGTATGCGCGAACTCGTGTGTCACCTGCTACCAATTGAGTACCACGAATTGAGTCCGGAAGTTGTCCATGACTTTATGGATCTTGATACTCCTGAGGATTTGGTGATCGCACGTGAATTACTTGCCTCGCAGCCTAGAGTCAGACCATGAATGAATGGTTGCGGGAAGTAATCAGGGTGCTAGACCTCGGTGAGGTCACTTTGGATATCGGTGAATCCGAATTGAAGGCGATCCTAGATGGTGCCCGGTACGCGGCACACGAAGTTGAACGTCCAGCCGCTCCCGTAACCACCTACCTCATGGGGATGGCCGTCGCCCGTGGTGGCGACCTCCAAGAAATCTCCGAAACGATTGAAGCGCTGGCACAAGCGTGGTCGGAGAAAAACAACTAGACCATGTCCAAAGTTCACACCCCCGATCCCACCGACGTTTCCTGGCAACAGGCTCGAGAGTTCGCCCATTCATTTGTTCATGTGGGCGAAACTGAATTCGTGTCACTTGCCTCAGGCGATAAAAAAGTATGTGCGGAAAATGTCATTGCGTTAACGAACCTTCCATTTGCCGATTCAAGTTCAATGGACGGTTGGGCGGTTAACGGCGATGGTCCCTGGACACTGACCGACGCACAACAACTTGGAAAAAATCAAGCCAGCGTTCTCACAACGGGTTCAACACTCCCTACCGGTTCGCAAGCAATTGTCCGAACTGAGAATGGAACACTTGCAGGTGACCAACTTACTTCCGTTAGTGCCAACACTGGAGATATTCGCTATGCGGGCGAGGAATGCTCAATCGGCCAAGCCCTGTCTGCTCCCGGAGTTAATCTCAATCCGGCGCTCATCGGATTAATGGCCGCAACTGGACATGATCGGGTTAAAGTTTTTAAGCAACCCATTGTCCAAATAATTGTTACCGGAGACGAACTTCTTACCAGCGGGTTGCCCACCCCAAAACGTGTGCGCGACTCACTTGGGATACAAGTTCCCATGTGGCTT
This sequence comes from Candidatus Nanopelagicales bacterium, assembly GCA_017854795.1. Taxonomy (GTDB): domain Bacteria; phylum Actinomycetota; class Actinomycetes; order S36-B12; family S36-B12; genus UBA4592. Next base: position 14,833 of record JAFMHB010000010.1, on the reverse strand, counting down.
AACCGAATGGGAGCGCACGTTCTGCCGGTGCTCTACCGAAGAGATCAAGCCGACGAAATTTCCAAAGCCCTAGTTAGTTCACAGGCTGACATGCTGCTGACAACGGGCGGAACTGCTGCGAGCGCTAAAGACCACTTCATCACCGCCATATCTAATGCGGGCGGTGAGGTTTTGCTTGACGGCGTTGCCGTGCGACCCGGACACCCCATGAAGCTTGCTGTGGTGCGGAACTATCAGGGAAAACAAATCCCAGTCGTGGGACTCCCCGGAAACCCACTTGCCGCAATGGTGGCACTGTCGACACTTGTTCAACCAATGCTCAACAAAATACTGGGCCAGCAACTGCAACCTTTAATTCCCATGACAGCAGCAAAATCACTCCACGGTAGTAAGTCAGGGACGAGACTTGCACCAGGTTGGGTCACTGAGACAGGGTTCACAGCAGCCGAATTCAGCGGCTCGGCCATGTTGCGTGGGTTAAGCACCTCAACCGGGTTTGCAGTTATGACTCATGAAGTAGACCGAGGTGGCACCGTCAGTTTCTTGCCACTTCCCACCTAGAAACTACTCGCAGACGACTCCGTCTCCATCCCGATCGATGTACCAGGAGTATTCACTATCGCTGCCTTTTACATATGGTCCGTAGCCAGATGCGATTGCTTCCCCACACGTCCCAAAACGTGGGTCGGTCGCAGAATTTGATGAATTCGAACTGCTGGTCGGCTTCGAGGGCTTTAGGTTAGTGGCAACAGTAGTTTTCGCTCTCGGTGGTACTTTCATAGTTCCCTTACATTTAGACAATAGTTGGCGCAACTTACTTTTCTCGCGGCTGTCCACCGACAATCTCCATCGAAACTTGACACCAATCCAACTCTTTGCGTACAAACACCGATTTTCACTCGGTAACCAGTCACTTGGATCACGATCACTTTTTGAACGATTAGAACTAGCGCTTACCGCGATCAAAGACAAGGCATAACCCTGATCATTTGCAAAGCGCTCCCTCGTTGAACTATCCCAGCGCCAAGCACCCGAGTCCCACGCCTCTTTTAGCGGAACAAAATGATCAATGTCAAAGGTGCTTGGATTCGTTGTAGTTACCCCGTCGTACTGTGATACCCACTTACCATTAACAACCTTGCAACCGACGATACTTCCCGAGATTCGTTCATTGATTAACACCTCTTCACGGGTATCGCATCCATCGGAATCAAGATCAGACCAATGTTTAAATAGATCACGGTTGTAGCCGGACGTGACTTCATTGGACACAGGCAGAGAATTCAGAAGGCGAAGCGGATCAACTTTGGAGGCAGCCGTTGCGACTGGCGATAATCCAATTGAAACAGCAGCGACAAGTGCTGCGACCAGAATACGGCCAAGATATGACTTGCTGGTACGGCGCGTGAACATGTAACCCCCTCGCCATGAACTATAACAAGGGGGTTACCAAGCTTTTATCCTTCGAGGGGAATCCGAATTTCTTCATCACGAGCGATTGCATTTCCATCCGCATCGTAAACCGTGATGATTTCGTCTTCCATGACCAAGTCGCCGTCTGCATCGAGTACATCGATTATTTCGTCGACTATTGAACCATTGGGGCCGGTAGCCACGATGAGTTCGTCTGCAACTGCGCCAACAACTTGACCACTTTCGTCGAGCACAATGTTGACTGACAAGTCGTCACCGACTTCAATTTCATTTGAATCTACAATTTCGCTTCCCACGATTCCCGCTTTCATTGCATTCGATTACTTGAGAGTCAAACTTTAGTAAGGCGAATATCCTGCACGTGATTGCGGGCTGCCATTGCACCGGAATCATTCACGGCTAAATGAGCTTGGAGTTCAGCCGCAACTCGGCCCTGGTAATGCATGAGTTCTTCCGCAGAGCGCTCCTGGCTCCATCCAAGCTCGGCACCCATGATTTGGGCTACTTCTACCGCGGCTTCCAAGCCTTGGTCAGGGGTTTCAATTGAGAGATGGGTTCGACGGGTCAAAATATCGTCAATATGGAGAGCCCCCTCATGGGTTACCGCGTATAAGGCCTCAACCCGCAGGTATCCGCCCCCTCCCGCTATTGGCTGAGCCAGTTCGGGACGGTATTTCAAAATCGATGTGATGTCACCCACCATTGATCCGTAGCGGCCGAGGAGGTGCTCTACTCCTTTGGTACTCAGGCCAAAGTTTTTCCCCGACGCTCTCAGTCGAGTTTCCGCATCATTCAAGTTCGTGGCACCAATCAACAAAATGTCTTCGGTTTCGGAATTGGGAATGTCCTGCAGAAGTCCACGAACTTCAAGATCCACAACTGCTGCATTGACAGCGTCTTCGGCCATGACCCGATAAGTGGTGTACTTACCACCGGCAATTGTCGTGAAACCAGGAACAGTTGTTTCAACGGCGTGCTCCCGACTCAGGTCACTGGTTGCACCTTCTTTGCCTTTAATAAGTGGACGAAGTCCTGCATAGACACCATCAATGTCGTCAGCGGTCAGTTCCACATTAAGAACTCGGTTGACGTTTCGCAAAAGGTATTCAATATCGGTTGCACTGGCAGCGGGGTGATCAAGTCCTAGATCCCAAGGGGTATCCGTTGTTCCAATGAGCCAGTGCGCACCCCACGTACGGATAAACAAAACACTGTCCTCGGCTCTTACAAACACAGAAACCTCAGAGTTGATCCGGTCACGTGGAACTAAAATATGAACGCCCTTTGAGGCCTGCACCGAGAAGTCAGATTCACCTCCTGCCATTTTTTGAAGGGTGTCGGTCCACACACCTGTTGCGTTAATAACTGTCTTAGCTTTAATGTGGAATTCACTTCCAATTTCAAGATCCTTAACAACGGCACCGGTGACTGCACCCGTTTGGTCATGTGAGATGCCAGTAACTTTTAATGCTGCCGCTGCGACCGCGCCGTATGCGGCTGCTGTTCGAACAAGTTCCAATGTGTGGCGAGAATCGTCCACCTGAGCATCAAAAAACGAGATACCTCCCACCAAACCTTTCCGCGACAAACCGGGTGCGCGTGCCAGTACCTGCTTACGACTCAATTGCCTGTGGCGTGGAACTGCTCCTGCTCCACCGATGGTGTCATAAAGAAAAAGACCGGCGCTCATATATGCGCGCTCCCAAACACGATGCTCAATCGGGTAAATGAATTCAATTGGTCGAACTAAATGGGGACATAATTTTTCTAGCATGAGGCTGCGTTCCTTTAATGCCTCGCGGACCAAACCAAAATTGAACTGCTCCAAGTAGCGCAGTCCACCGTGGAAAAGTTTTCCCGAACGACTCGATGTTCCAGCTGCCCAGTCACGCATTTCAATGAGCGCAACACTCAACCCTCGAGAGGCTGCGTCAAGGGCTGTTCCTGCTCCGGTGACACCACCGCCAATAACCAATACATCAAAGTCCTGCCCTGCTAGTGAAGCCAGAGCCCGTTCGCGCTGGCTCGGACTAAGGATTGAATCTGCTAATTTCACCTTTCCATCTTCGCAGGTCACCGATACCGCCCCCGTTACGGTTCGAATACGACTTTTCCATGGTGACTATTCCCCATGCCCCAGTCAAAGGCCGTGCAGGACGAGCAACCACCATTGATCCGACTTAGAGTGACCTAGTGAGATTTCCTCGGCGCTCGTTGGCACTCGGGTCAGCGCTTGTTCTCGGTGGATCGCTCCTTGGCGGATTGGTTATTAGCCCAGCCGCCCACGCCGCAAATGAACCGGAAGCCCTCCGAATTTCAGGCGGACCCACTTCGGCTACAGACCAGACTCCTGTTGAGCTCGACGCGGATCTGTACCTGCCCGAGAAAGTACCCGCGCCAGCCGTTGTTTTGGCCCACGGTTTCGGTGGGGACAAGTCCGGGAGCGCAGATCAAGCCTCACAATTAACCGAGGCGGGGTTTGTTGTCCTGACCTATTCTGCTCGCGGATTCGGGGACTCGACCGGACTGATCTCAATGAATTCGCCTGACTTTGAAGTCGCCGACGCTTCACGGCTGATCGACTTTTTGGCCCAACGAACCGAAGTCACCCAAGACAGTGACGGTGATCCCCGCGTTGGGTTTGCCGGTGGGTCCTATGGTGGTGCACTCGCTTTGCTCATTGCCGGCTACGACGATCGGGTAGATGCACTCGCCTCTGACATTACATGGAACGATTTGGAATCCTCCCTCTTTGGTCAAAGTGTTGAAGGATCATCGCAACTCGGTGTTTATAAAAACTTGTGGACCGGTTTCTTTTTCAGTGTGGGCTTACGCACCACGGACGGGAAAGTGACACGCTGCGGAAGATTTAGCCCAGAATGGTGCGCCGCATACACGGAATCGGCGACCACGGCTCAGGTGACACCAGCAATTAGCATGCTGATGCGCGAATCGTCACCCATCAGTGTCACCGATCGAATCACGGCTCCCTCCCTCATTAGTGGTGGGCAGGCTGACTCGCTATTCCCCTTAGCGCAAACAAATGCCAATGCCGAACAGATAATGGAAGCATCTCCTCAAACACCGGTGTCGGTGCTGTGGCACGGGATGGGCCACGACGGTGGCACTAATGAAGACGAGCGGCTAGAGACATCGATAACTAATTGGTTCAAGGAATACTTGCAGGAGGCCCCAGAGAGTCCAAGTGTCACCGAACCCTTCGAAGTGACACTTACCTCCGGTGAGATATCAATCCAGAACAATCAACCGCAGCCCACTGTTGTTGCCGGTGCTAATTACCCCGGACTTTTTGGCAGTGAACAACAGTCGATCCCTGTGCTGGGTCCACCGCAACAAATTTTGTCACCCGCCGGCGCGAGCCCTGCCGCAATTAGTTCAATCCCCGGATTTGGTGGCTCACTCGCCGGAAATCTTGGCTCCTTTGTCACTAGTTCCTTTCCCGGCCAAAGTGCATTTTTCCAGTCGCAACCACTCGATACTGCCACCGAAATAATTGGCTCAAGCCAGGTTGAAATCGCACTTTCCTCAGAAGTAGCGGTCACCGACGCCATCTTCTTCTTAAGCCTGCAAGTCGTTGGTGCCAATGGCCGTGCAAATCTGCCCCAAGGGCTTGTCGCACCGGTCAGAATCGATTCATTGGGATCGACCCCCGAGGTCGTGACGGTAGACCTTCCAGCAATCGCATTAACCGCAAACGCGGGTGACTCTCTCCGGCTTGTTGTAAGCACAACCGACCTCGCCTACCGGATGCCCCTTGATGAACGTCTCTACACCGTTGCCATGGCCCAGAGCGCAATCAGCGTTCCACTCGTTACGGGTTTGACCCCCGTGGGCGGCGAGGATCCAACTTTCGCGTGGCTCCTGTTAATCATTCCAGCGCTTGCCATCGCCGGTGTGATTCTGTTTGTACTGCGACCGCGGGAACCAAAGCCACTACATGTAACTGAATCTTCTGACTCACTTAATGAATCACCCGTGGTGATTGAAGATCTGTACAAGACGTACAAGGGCGGCTACCAAGCCGTTAAGGGAGTCAGCTTCGAAGTTCCACGCGGTGTTGTCTTGGGTCTACTTGGTCCAAATGGTGCCGGCAAAACCACGACCATGCGAATGATGATGGGCTTGATTGCTCCCACCCAAGGAGAAATCACCCTGTTCGGACACCCAGTATTTTTTGGTTCCCCCGTTCTCTCTCGCGTCGGTGCACTCGTTGAAGGTGCCGGATTCCTGCCGCACTTAAGTGGGCGCGAAAACCTCCACCTTTACTGGAAAGCATCTGGTCGGGTCGGCGAACCATACTTTGATGAAGTTCTCGAAATCGCGGATCTTGGTACCGCAATCGACCGCAAGGTGAAGGCCTACAGCCAAGGCATGCGCCAACGCCTAGGAATTGCGCAAGCCATGTTGGGGAAGCCGGATCTACTTGTCCTCGACGAGCCCACGAACGGTCTTGACCCACCCCAAATTAAATCGATGCGCGAGGTTATGAAGAGTTATGCAGATACTGGACGCACGGTCATCGTTTCCAGTCACATGCTCAGCGAGGTTGAGCAAACATGTTCGCACGTCGTGGTCATGCATCGAGGTCAACTTATTGCAACCGGCAAGGTCGCTGATCTACTTGCAGGTCGAACGGGTGGCCGACTGGAAGACGTTTTCCTTGACATGATCGGCGAGGACTTGACGGTGGGTCAATCATGAAAACGAAAAAGGCTCTGCCATTCCGAGTTGAATTGATCCGTCAACTCAAGCGCAAACGCACCCTGGTAGCCCTTATTCTGGTGATCGCACTTCCCTTGATCGTGGTCACAGCGGTTAAGTTTGGTCCTTCCGCTGACGATCGTGCAGGTGGAGGGGGCGGCGGATTCGGTGACGGTGACCTCGATCTGGTGGGCTTGGCAACCTCCGGCGGGTGGAACTTCGCCCTCACCATGATGTTTTTTGCATCAGGCTTCCTGCTTCTCATTTTGGTTGCAATGTTCATGGGTGACACGGTCGCTAGTGAAGCTTCCTGGTCAACGCTGCGCTACTTATTGATTGCGCCCGTCCCGCGTAGGCGCTTACTCTCGATCAAGTTGGCCGTGGCGTTGCTCTTGTCATTCGTATCAATTGTGGTCCTTGTTGGGTTCTCCTACCTCGTGGGACTTTTCGCTTTTGGCAGCGGGAATCTCTCAACCCCAACGGCTGGTGTTTTCAGTAACTCTGAGGCGCTGTGGCGAATGACGATAATTTCGGTGTATATCTTTATCACCCTGCTGTTCGCCGCTGGTATTGCATTCCTTTTGAGTGTTCTCACAGACGTGCCACTAGGAGCGGTGGGCGGTGCAGTTGTCATTGTTATCGTGAGCAATATTCTTGACGCAATTGATGCCCTCGGGGATCTTCGACAATGGCTTCCCACCGATTACGGTGCCGCATGGATCGGCGCCCTCAACCGTGAAATTGACTGGACCGGGATGTCCCGCGGCGTTGCCTACTCGGTGGTGAGTTTCATTATTTTCATCACGATTGCCTACTTGCGTTTTGATCGAAAAGACATCACCTCTTAAGGTAAGTTACCGCGAAAAAGGAGCACCAGTGATCACGATCAATATCGATATGGACAGTTGCCAGAACTACGGACAATGTGTGTTTGAAGCCGAGGATATTTTTCAACTCGATGAGGACGGAAATATTCAATATACAAAGGAAGTCCCCGACGACCGCCAGGCAGATGTTGAAAATGCCGTTGACGTGTGCCCCATGCAGGCGATCAGCTTCACCGTTTCTTAGTGGTTGGCTCTACTTGCTTGGCTTTATCAAGATGGTCGGTGTGAAATACCTAACCCGCCAAAGGTCTGGCCACCGTATTTCGCAATAGTGGCCCCAAGATCTAGGGCCGCGGTTTTCATGCCGCCCTGTTCCATGTGCAATAGTTCGGCCGGCACCAGCCAACTCACCTCGAATTGAATTCCGTCGGGGTCCCGCCCGTACACAGCTTTTGTCGTGCCGTGGTCTGATGCTCCCGTCAGTGCACCAACTTCACGCAGCACTCCACTGATTCTTTGTAATTCATGGAGAGTGTCTGTCTCCCACGCAAGGTGGTAGAGACCCACCGTTGTCTGTCCCGCGACACTATTAGCGGACTGCTCACCCATGCTGAACAGCCCCAGGTCATGATCATTGGTGCTGTCCGCCGCCTGCAGGAAGATTGCCTTCCCTCCCAAATTGAGCACCTCGCGAAAACCAAGAACATTGCAATAAAAATCGGAGCTGACCGCAGCATCACGCACATAAAGCACCGCGTGATTCAACCGCTGGATTCCCACACTTTCTCCTACACTCGGTGAGCCTTTCGATTACAAGTACCTTATCCATTTATTCAACTTTGGTATATTCGGATCTATTGGCAAGTAAGCCTCTCCCGCAGTGAACGGAAAACGAAAAGCGATGCCCATCGATCTACAACTGCCAGCAGCGTTGAGCGAACTTCGCCCCGAAGCTGTCGCTCTGCTCGCCGTGGCCAACGAATGTGCCCGACAAAGTGTTGATCCCAATCTGCTGGAACTCGTACAGGCGCGGATAGACACATTGATTGGGAGTGGGTTCCTTTCACAGCAGATACTTGCTAACGGTGCAGGTGAATCCACTGCTTCACATAATGTCGCCGTCGCATTTGCCGAACAGTTCATAATTGACGTTGGTGGGATCACCGACACCGACCGAGAAGCTCTCGCCGCGCATTTTCCTGGCGACACAATGCGCGAGTTCATCACGGCTCTGTACATCCTGGAGTGCACTTACCGGCTATCACTCGTCGCTCAAATGCTGCTCACTGATGGATCTGTGCCTGCAGACACCATTGCCTTCCGCATGACAACCTCGAACTCCGGTGAGCAGCCAGATATTCGACGTTCACTCAAGGACTACCAAGACGCCGTTGTCCGGGGAACTGACCTTGACCCGGTGACCACCGAACTTGTTCGGCTGCGTTGCGCGCGAACTCATAATTGTCGGATCTGCCAAACATTGCGCCTCTCTGATGCTCGCGCGGCGGGCGCTGACGACACGATGACCGCGAAAGTGGACTTCTATGAACTAAGCGATCTCGACGAGCTTCACAAGATTGCACTACGAATAACTGATGCATTAATTACTCGACCCGAAACCTTGAGTCTGGAAACCGTCGATGCGGCCCGCGCGAACTACTCACCTGTTCAACTTGCCGAACTGTGTCTTGACATAACAAAATGGAGCACTCAAAAGATCCATGTTGCACTCGGAACTGATGGAGCCGACGCGGTCCCCAAGAACGAACATGGCATGAGCTTTTTTGGATTCGATGATTTGGGCCAGGTCACCGGATATTCATCGATACCGACTGGGAAGGGTTCACCATGACGCACTCGCGCATTGCAGTTGTTACCGGAGGCGGAACAGGTATCGGTGCCGCCATTGCACACACACTTGCACAGTCCGCCTCCGTAATAGTCCTCGTAGGTCGCCGACAGGATCGACTTGACGCAATGGCCACCGAAATCATGGTCGCGCACCCTGGGGTTACCGTCCACGCTCGCGGTGTGGATCTTGCAAATCTTGATGCGGTGACGGCATTCATCGACTGGGCGCACTTGGAACTGCCACAGGTCGACATCGTGGTCAACAACGCAGGATCGGCTCAACCCCGAATCGAGTCGGGGCTTGCGTCCGTGGCCTCCGCGTGGGAAAGCACCTGGCGTGCCAACACATTGAGCTCGGTTCTGGTCACCGAGGGCCTGAAAGACCTACTCTCGCGTCCAGGTGGTCGCATCATCATGATCGGTTCATTTGCAGCCGAACTCGGCACTGGAAGCCCCGCATACGCGTCGGCTAAAGGGGCTCTCGAGGCATATGCGATATCACTGATGCGCGAACTTGGCCCCGAGGGCATAACCGCAAACGTGGTAGCTCCTGGATTCACCGACGGGACCGAGCTGTTGGCGGGTCGAATTTCTCCTGAACGCAGGGAGAGACTCCTCACAAGTATCGCTGCACGACGACCCGGAACCCCCGAAGAAATGGCGAGCCTTGTTGGGTACCTCGCATCACCGCAAGCAGGGTTCGTCAACGGGCAACTCATTACGGCCAATGGTGGAACCTACCTTTCGGGCTGATTTATCTTGGTGATTCACTAAACTGCAGCGAAAGCTTGGCCAAAAAAACTGGCGTAACAACACAAGGAGTGGCATGAGTACTTTTGACGAAACTGATCTCGCTCGAATCGAAGTTGCGAAGGCACTCTTCGCTGCTTGGTCAAGTGGCGACGTAGATGCACCACGCGCATACCTCACCGACACTCCGGTGCTATGGGACAGTGTGGGCGGGCTCAAAGAAGGTTGGGATGCAATCCGTGAGTATTTCGGTCATGGTCTCCAGCGCTACCCGGATCTAACTCTCGTACCAACAGGTGAGTTCTGGGCACGGCCTGATGGACTTGCATTGCAGTGGACCATGAGTGCGAGCGTTATCGACGACTCGCTAGGCGCCGAGCATCTGGGCAAAAAGTGGGCGGTACCTGGCCTGTCATTCCTCGTATTCGACGGTCTCAAAGTCGCTTCCGAATATGACTACCACGACAAGGATGCCCGTCAACGTTCACTGGAATCTGACTAGAGGAGTCACTTCTCGCTGGGGGTCCAACGTTTCACGAGTCGGGCGTGTAATTCGTCGACCTGCCGGGGCGTAATGCGATTTTGTGTTACTACCCGCCGGTAGAGAAACGGCGCGACGAGGTCCTCAACACACTGCGCAATATCAAGGCGGATATCAATCAAACCCTCCTTCTGGGCTCGGCGAAGGATGGACCCAGCTCGTGAACGGGTTTGCGAAAATGCTCGGCGATGTACCTCTGCAAAAGCTTCGTCACGCCAGGAACCTTCAATCAATGCCACGAGCATCGCGGTGTAGGTCGGGTCATTGAGCCGCCGCGCGTAGTCGGCGAGGTAGTCATGTAATTCTTCACGTGGATCTGCTCCCAAATCGAGTGATTCCTGGTGCATCAACTCGTCAAATGCTTCGCAGGCCAGAGCGGCTAGGTCGGGCCAATTGCGGTAGATCGTGCTTCGTGCAATACCGGACTCAGCCGCCAGACGGTCGACAGTTAACCCAACGAGACCTTCTGCGACCAAGACTTGGCTAACGGCTTGATAAACAATTGCCCGCGTTCGCTCAAATCGTGCGTCGGTCATGCGCAGGTAATCTCCGCTAACTGCGAAAGGAATCGCAGGTGCACTGCTACCCCAATTGACAAATGATCCGATGAGCGACGCGGTCCTTTTTCAAATACTGATCTGGCACTCAAGTTCACACACGCACCGCGATAATGGTTGAAAGCCAACCACTGCTTCCACTGTTCGGGTGAGTATTGGATTCCTGCGACATTTGCCAAGCGGGATTTCCAAGCATCCGCATCCATAATTCGCCGACCTCGGATTAGTGCGAGATAGGCCCAATCCTCTGCTGGATCTCCCACGTGGGCGAACTCCCAGTCGATTGTTGTTAGGCCGCGCTGCGGATCGAATAATGCATTACCCGGTCCAGCGTCCCCGTGCACAATTACCGAAGGGCCTGTGGGTTGCAAGTTCGCGTGCAGCCACTGTGCGCCATGTTCGATTAACGGGGACTCGGGCGCATACTTGCGGTACATCTGCCGCCAGTACTCGATGTTGTCATGGACAACTTCCTCCGGACTCCTACTGGAGTCGTCAAGTACGCCAACGGGAACTCGGTGCAGTTCTGCAACAGATGTGATGATGTCATCCAGGCCTTGGTCATCCAGGCGCACAACGCCTGGGACCGCCTCCATTATAAAAAAAGGCTGGCCCAAAACTGCGCCAGTTTCTTCGACGGCAAGAACTTCGGGAACCGCATGTCCCACCGAATGAAGTGAGCGCATGGCCCCCACCTCGGTAACGGTGTCGGTACCAAACATTCCCCCTTGTTCAATTCTCACGATCACGGAATTTGGGACGCCGTCAATGATTAGGTTTACGCGCCACATGCGACGTGAGAAACCACCACCGATTACTTCAGCCTCCGCGACACTGACTTCTGCGCCCATCCGTTGGGCAAACCAGGTTGCCACTGCACCAACTTCAGCGGGAGTGACAGACACAACGGCATGCACGATGCTCGTATCGTGGCTAGTAAATGCAGCCATCAAAGGGGCTGCCACGATTACGTCTTGTGCAAGCCACTCCTCGAGTTCGGACTCCGGGACGCAATCGGAGGCCAGCCTTATTCGTCGAGCCGGCCACGGATCCTCACCTCGGTTATTTACGTATTCGGTGATCGCTGCCCACTGCGCGGGTGAACCAAGTGTGGGGTCGGATTCACCGTCAGCGATTGCCTGCCGAATGAGCGCTTCTTCGACCCAGTCCTGCATCAGCGTCCTCGCACGGACGCTGCGACCTGAGCTTCAAGTTCGAAGTCGTAGCCGGCTCCCCAAACCGGATCTGAGAGCCGATCCGGCGCGTCGACTAACGGTGTTGTGCAGAACCATTCATAAGTTTGTGTGAACCCGGTTTGGAATCCGCGCTCAACGGTGAGGCCGAGGGATGCAGCTTTTTCAACCGAAAGAATGCCATGGTGTTTCACACCGAAAAGGTGACCGTAAATGGGTGTTTCTTGGGTGAAATCGGTAGGAATGACAACAATGTCAGCCTCAACGCCAACGATCTGTGCGAGGGTTTCGGCGAATGCCCTCGCCGAGCAACCAACACCTGTGATGTTAATGATCTCTCCTTGCACGGCCGGGAGTTGCGTCATTTCGAGCAGGTTGCGACAAAGATCATCAACGTGACCGTAACTTGTTGTGACCAGTCCCTCATGGGGCAGAAGTACAGGTAAACCTCGGCGAAGCCGAAGAAACATTGCAGTCTCCATGTCGTGGATATTGTTTTCCGGTCCGTAGATTGCCGCCGGCCGGGCAATCGATCCCGGAAAACCCGTGTTTGCGAAACGTTCAAGAATCGAGCGCTCCGCATGGGCCTTGAAGCCACCGTAGGTGGTGATCGGGTCACTCGTGTGAGGGTTAGTTTCGCGCCATGGCATTACGCCACTGGGTTCATAGGCCATGATCGATGAAACAAATACATACGCACCTACTCGGTCGTCCAACATGGCGAGAAGTTCCTCGAACTCGCCACCACCCGCCGCCATGACGAAACCGGAGACATCAATCACCGCATCCCACTCAGTGCCGTCCAGGGCGGCGTGCATTGATTCTGTGCTGGTCCGGTCTCCCACCAACCGTTCTACGCCGATCGGTAACTCACCGGAGGTTTTCCCACGATTCAAGACTGTGGCCTGATGACCCTCTCGAATGAGTAAATCCACCATCCGACGCCCGACAAAGGTGCCACCACCCAAAACAAGAATTTTCATGCCTCCGACCTTACAGGACATTTTGTCCCACAGTCACCGGGTCTGCGATATCATCCGGATATGACTAATTCTGGCCCGCTGACGAAGATGGATGAGTACCCGCGACATCAGATTGGCGGCACCTTCGACAGTGTCCAAAGTGACTCGGTTCATTGGAATGACGGCTTCTACTTCACCCTCGGCGACGAAGCCACCGGTGCGACCCTCTTCGCTGCAATCCGGCTCTATCCCAACACGGACGTCATGGATGGTTTTGCCTGTGTAACTGTCGACGGACGTCAGCACAATTTGCGTTGGTCACGCCGCCTACGTCCGAGAATTGATGACCTCAGCGTCGGACCACTGAGCCTGCACATCATTGAACCGCTCCAAACCCTACGACTGGAATGCACGGATAACGAATATGGAATTACATTCGATCTTCTGTGGGAAGGTCTTCATGAGCCCTACCTTGAGGATCGAATTGTTCGCTACTCCGGTGGACGTAAGGTTTATGACCGCACGAACTTTGACCAATGCTGTGCAGTCACGGGGACAATTTCTGTTGAAGGTCACACATTCAATGTCAATGAGGACACCTGGGTTGGCGTTCGAGACCATTCATGGGGAATGGGTCGTACGGGCGGAGGCACATCCAAGGCAATCGCTCCCGATGATTCGCGTGACCCCCGCCGGGGGTTCGCAATGCGCCAGTGGACCATGGTGCGAATGCCCGATCGGGTTATGTTCTGGCAGTTTCACCAACAAGCAGACGGAAGTTTTGATCCACTGGAGGCTGTAGTCATTCCATTTGATCAGAGGCAACCGCAATGGTCCTACGTGGATGCCGAAGCAAGTGCCGACCGTATTGATGACCTGCCACGCGCTGAGCGAGTTCGGGTGCTCCTTACCCGCCCCGACGGAAGCGTTGACCGTTTCGAACTCACCCCGGTGAGTTCACCCGTGTATTTGCAGGGCGGTGGGTACCACGACGGTTTCACCGATCGACTCGGCCGCGGCGTGTACCGGGGTGTAGACCACCACGAAGGTGAGATCTGGGATGTGACGCACCCAATCAATGTCGGTGATCCGGGCGGTTGGTTCCTCCAACGACCAGATGCGTGGGCCGAAAATTTTGCTACCTGCGTCAACCTGGATAACCCAACTGATCGCGGGTTCGGGCACCTTGAATGCGTCCTGGCACCGTGAGTCAAGGAGATATCCAGGCTCTGCTCGACGAACGCGACCTTCGCGCCTTAGCGGCAACCTATATGCGCGGACTGGATCGACTAGAACCCTCACTTCTGCGTTCGGTCTTCGCCGATGACGCAACGACTCACTACGGTGCTTTCACCGGAGGCCCTGAAGAGATGGCAGAGATGGCCATGAATTCTTTGGGCGCTTACCGCACAACCCAACATTTTCTTGGACAGATCAACCTGTCAATTGCTGAAGACTCCGCGACGGGAGAGGTGTACTTCCAAGCATTTCACCAGCATGCCACCGAGAACTTTGACCGATTCATCTGTGGACGTTACATCGATCGGTACGCACGCCGAGATGGACGTTGGCTCATTACACACCGAACCGAGGTTGTCGATTGGACCCGTACAGAGCCAATCGCTGAGAAATACTTCACCGCCCGTCCACTCACCGTGCGTGGTGCCCGAGACGAAAGTGACCTTAGTTACCGCCCACATGAGGCATAAGCAAAAAATCTACCTCGCGATTTACGCTTCGATGGGGTAAAACTTCTGCGCTCGGTCAGACAAGGTTTCTTTACCTGCATCAATAACAAGTACCGCACCGTTCATAAATTCAGACTCGTCGCTCGCCATGAAAAGTGCTGCATTCGCCATGTCTTCGGGTTTGGGAGCCCGACCCCCGACATATTTCGAGGACAGTCGTTCATAAGCTCCCTCAAGATTGTCAGGGTCACCTGTGACGACGCCAGCGGTAAGGGAGGACAGTGTCGCGCCAGGGCACAGGGCGTTGA
>JAFMHB010000025.1:25949-27870 GCA_017854795.1 Candidatus Nanopelagicales bacterium | reverse complement strand
CCATCCATGGATGCAACAAGATTTTGGACCAAAACGGGTGCTTGTTTGCGAATAGCTGCACCGGTTTTTGAGTTAGGTGTGTTGGTGGCATCACCTAAGCCAAATATCTCTGGGAATTTTGTGTGCTGGAGAGTGTTCTTGTCCACCGCCATGTAACCGAACGGACTTTCCGGGTCGTCAAGCCCTGAGGCTTTGATCCAGTCGGGGGCAGCCTGCGGCGGAACCATGTGAGCAAAGTCGTATTCGATTGTTTCAGTTTCACCGGTTTCGTTGTTTTTAATGTCCACCGTCGTGTCGGTCATGCTTGTGATTTGGGAGTTGAAACGAACCTCGATTCCATAACGTGCAGCGACGTCGACAAGTGCATCACTCCACACTTTGACACCGAACATTCCCGGGGTGGGGAGCACCATGATTTTTCTAATGTTGTTGAGAACTCCTTGTTCGCGCCAGTAGTCACTTGCCAGATAAGCGATTTTTTGAGGTGCACCCGCACACTTAATCGGACCCATGGGCTGGTGGAAAATTGCGGTTCCGCTTCGCAACTTCTTAACATTGTCCCAGGTGTAGGGCGCTAGGTCGTAGCGGTAATTACTCGATACTCCACCGTACCCAAGGTTTTCGTCCAATCCGGGGATCTTGTCCCAGTTCAGCTGGATACCCGGCGACACGACTAGGCGGTCGTATCCAATCACGGTCCCGCGCGAGGTGCTCACTGTGCGATTTAAGGGATTCACCGATACCACGGAATCCCGAACCCACTGGACCCCCTTGGGAATAACCGATGACATGGGTCGACCGCTGTCGCCGGCTTTGGCTCGGCCGCCACCGACCAAAGTCCAGAGTGGTTGGTAATAGTGAGTTTCAGCGGGTTCAATGAGTGCAATGTCTCCGAAACCTGCCTTCTTCAGTCGGGAAGCGACGGTGATCCCGCCGGTTCCGCCCCCAATGATTACTACCTGATGCCGCTGATCCATCTGCTCTGACATTGTTCCCCTTCCTCGAATTGTCCGTTCTAGTTGCATCACGGGGCCAAATGTCCGTGCAACTACCCTCAATAACTCTTTGTCATCAAATCCTATGAACATTTACGCCGGAGCGGAGGGGAAATGTAAATCTCGTCCGAAGTGTGAAAGCCAGGAACCGCAAACGATTTCCCATCTGAAACGACCTGAATTGGATTCCGCTTTTTATACGGGACGGATTGGCACTTGGTCATTTTCGTTGATGTGTACCTCCATATTGCTCAACCTTTATTATGTGCAGCCTGAGGTTAAGTAGACGGCGACAATGACCGTAGTGACGCTGGGAATCAGCACAGTGTGTTGTGCGAAGCAAGTTTCCAGTCAGGAGCCCGCTTAATACATAATGGTGTCTGCGGGTCGGTGATCACGCTGTATTGGTTAGGGGTTTTGCGTGTCCGTTCCTGATTTTGTTTCTGCTGCACTCTCGCACTCAATTGAGTTGGCTGTAGAAAATGTGGCCTTAGGCGGCGGTCCCTTTGGTGCCGTGATCACTTCCCCTGACGGAATGATTGCAACGGGTGTCAACCGAGTCACCCTGGATTTAGATCCAACCGCTCATGCTGAGGTGTGCGCCATTCGCAATGCTTGTCGTGAAATTGGCACTTTTGATTTAACCGGTTTCACATTGGTGAGTTCCTGTGAACCGTGCCCATTGTGTTTGGCCGCATCCATGTGGGCTCGTGTCGGCAGTGTTTTCTATGCCGCCGATCGCACTGATGCAGCTGCCGCCGGTTTTGATGACGCAGCTTTCTACACGTTGATGGACACTCCCCGTTCCACGTGGCCCTCTGCGCCCACCCAGATCAACCATTCTCTTTTCGCAGCGCCCTTTGATTCCTGGCGCGCACTCGATTCACGTATCGAGTACTAGTCCCTTTTTGGTGTGATTTCTGAGC
>JAFMHB010000025.1:13293-25626 GCA_017854795.1 Candidatus Nanopelagicales bacterium | reverse complement strand
CTTCGACACGTCGCGAAAGCAATGCGGTAAGGCACACCATGAATGCACAGATCGTTGCGATAGCGCCCCGGTGAACCGGTGACAACGATGCAATGGCCGCTCCAAGAGACCAAGCTATTGGGAAGAAAATAACTGTCTTGAGTTTTGCATTCCATGATTGATCTCCCGTTAAAGCGCGGGCCACTGCGAAACGAACAGAATCGATAAATGGTCCCGTTCCTGAAATTATGTGCACGCGGGCATTTCCTGTCATTACAAAAATTGTGCCCAGAATCGCCAAGGACATTGCAGATGTACTCGTGGATAGCGCCCCTGCCCACCAGTCAGCCGAGCCGATGGGCAATTGATTATTGTTCACTTCCTGCAGCGGCTGGGACACCTTGGCGCCGATTGCTGCAGTTACAACAAGAAGTACGGCAGCGAGGTAGAGCAAGGCTCGCGAGCCACGTGGCGTGACAAAAAAAGAAAATTTGAACCGCAGAATAATGACCGCTGCAATGCCTGCCCCACAGCCCGCAAGCGAAAAGAGTGAAAGTGCGGCTTCGCCAGCGTTCGAAGTTAATCGCACCCAAAACAGGACGAGGTTTCCCGCTTGGTTTGCCGTGAACACCCCATAGAGATGAAAGTCGACAGCATCCATGGCTCCAGCCATGACTGCAAGAATAAGAACCATCGAAATCGGATGCTTGAGTGCCTTTTCGGCATTCGGATCCATGATTCTTTCATCGAAATTACTGCTATTCAACTCACTCATAAAACCTACTCATTTAAATTACTTAGACCCCGTAACTTCTATTAAGTTCTGTAAAGGGCCCTCGGGTGCTAGCCCACCCCCTATTTCCGTTAGGGACTTCGCACTCATGACCGTTGTTTCGATTGAGCGGAATTTGGTAATTTAATCGGCGCTCACAAGTGCCATCAACCAAGTTTCTTATACCCACGTGAAGAGATTACTCCGCCATTGAATTAATCGTAAGCAAACCACTCGGTGTCAACTGAGGCGAAGGTGGCTTCCCTCGACACTTTCAAATTGTTTCTTGCCGAAAAACACGGCTTGACCGCGGCGTCCATGGAAGGGGGTAACGCCCAACATCCCCCCAGTAGCATTCGGGTCTCGGGTATTGGTATTTCCGCTCGGGCAGTGGAGAATCCGCCGTGTCGGCCAGTGCCGACCCTAAAACTATGGAACCAGGCAAATTGGCTGGGACGGGAGCAGACGTGAAGGCAACACTCATAGCCCAAGTCTTGATCTCCGGACTGCTCCTCACTGCATGCGGCGGTGCAAATATTGGAAATACTGAGTCCGGGGCACCTTCCATTGGTAGTAGAGCCGGTGCACTGACCGGGGTAACACCGGAATCGACGTCGTCCAGCTCCCCTGACAATTCCGCAGTCACCTCCACGGCGGAGACAACAGATACAGCATCACCCTCGTCATCGACTAAGGCCACTATTGCTTCACCCAGCGCCTCCCCTTCGGCAACGCAGTGCGCATTGAAACCCGGCGCAACCTGTGACGGAGCCGATCTCACCGGTCTGGATCTGAGCGGCGTAGACCTGTCCGGAATCTCCCTGATCGGTGCAAAGCTCACTGGAACAAATCTTTCCTCTGCCAATCTGTCCAATGCTCGGCTAACAGGCGCGAACATCACGGGTGCAATCTGGAAGGCAACTGACCTCACCGGTGCAACAACAGGATTCGATGCACTTGATCCCTCACTGCAATCAGCGACGACATGCCGAACTCGGATGGCGAATGGTGTGATTGATAGCCGCGGCTGCCCCTGTAGGAATGTCGGTGGAGCGACAGCCGGGTCTGACCCATGGTTGGGGAGCATCGGCCTCGGCGCAATCCCGAACATGCCGAGGGAATACGCGCGGGCCGAGGGTGAACTTGTGTCTCTGAGGGAGAACCAGGCACTCTTCTCACTGCTTGGCGCCCCTGGGGGCGGGTACGGGAGCTCCAACTTCGCGCTCCCCCAAGTGAGTGGACCCTGGGCAGGCGTGCGCACGGGAAAAAACGGAGACGGTAAATGCCTTCAGTGGTCCGTGGCAATCAGGGGCTGGTTTGCGAATGCGCCCGTCAAGAGTGCCTTCCCGGGTGAGATCTACCTCTCTGCGGTGACCGGGGGCTACTTCCGCGGCGAGATGACAGAGGCTGGCGCGCGGATCGACCCGACGATTAGTTCCTATTTGGGGAAGGGGTTCACGGCCTACGCCATTCCTTCCACTTGGCCTACCCCTGGGGACGCCTACAGCAACGGGGATACCTACATGGCCGAGTTGCGTCTTTTCACCACATCACAGCCACTGCCATCCGTATTCGTCCCCGCAGATGGGTCAGCCATCTCTTCGGACAAGAACCCAGAGCTCTACGACCTACTCGGCAGCACATTGCCCCTTGTCGTTGCACCGGACGGGTACCAATGGGCAGTGGCAACTGACGGCATCTACCCTTCCTAGTGGTAGAGATTAATTCAGTTCACGCAGCGGGCGAATTTCCGACAGCCACATTTCTTCGCAACTCCGGTACCCATGTGACTCGCGGGCCTATCCGAATTCATAATGTTCGACAACTCCTTCGTTAAGTTGCCCACTGGGAGCAGTTTGAACTCTCGATCCTGCCATTTTTTTCACGAGTTTGGAATCCCAAATTTGGAATCACGAGTTTCGAATTAGGGGTAAAGTTCGCGTGCCGGCACTTTTAGTCGCAATGATTCGTGAGAAGGGACTACCCAGTGGATGACACAGTTCGTCAACACAAGTACGTACTTACCGAAGATCAGATGCCCACCACTTGGTACAACATCATTCCTGACTTGCCCGCACCTCCACCTCCCCCTTGCACCCTGGACGTTTAGATCCGGTTGGCCCCGAGGATCTGGCGCCGTTATTCCCGATGGAATTAATCATGCAAGAGGTTTCAACTGAACGGTTCATTGAAATTCCCGGCGGCGTGCTTGATGTATACCGCCAGTGGCGGCCATCACCGTTGTTTCGGGCTCATCGACTTGAGAAGGCGTTGGGTACTCCCGCGCGTATTTACTATAAGTACGAGGGTGTCTCCCCCGCAGGTTCACACAAGCCGAACACGGCTGTTCCGCAGGCCTACTACAACAAGAAGGAAGGCACCAAGCTTCTCACCACTGAAACAGGTGCAGGTTAATGGGGCACCGCACTCTCATTTGCCTGTGCGCTATTTGACCTCGAGTGTGAGGTTTGGCAGGTCGGTTCATCTTTTGACTCAAAGCCTTACCGCCGCCTGATGATCGAAGCATTCGGTGCAAAAGTTCACCGGTCACCATCAGATGTCACCGAAATTGGTCGGCAACTGGCCCAAGACCCGCGCAATTGGACAGGCTCCCTTGGCATTGCGATCTCTGAAGCAGTTGAAGTTGCTGCCACCCACCCCGACACCCGCTACGCACTTGGCTCGGTTCTGAACCATGTGTTGCTGCATCAAACGATTATTGGCGAGGAAGCCATTTTGCAAATGCAAATGGCAGGTGACACTCCCACCATGATCGTTGGTTGCACCGGTGGTGGTTCAAACTTTGGCGGGCTTTCATTCCCCTTCATCCGCGAGAAGTTGGCTGGCAAAATTTCACCACGAATCGTTGCTACTGAACCGACCTCTTGCCCCTCGCTCACGCGAGGCGAGTACCGGTACGACTTTGGTGACACGGCAGGCATGACACCGCTGATGAAGATGCATACATTGGGCCATGATTTCATTCCAGACCCAATTCACGCGGGTGGTCTGCGTTATCACGGTATGTCACCACTTGTTTCTCACATGTACGAGTTAGGCATGATGGAAGCGGTCGCCGTTCCGCAAACCGAATGTTTCGCAGCAGCAATTCAATTTGCCCGTACCGAAGGCATCGTTCCCGCACCAGAACCAACCCATGCAATCGCGGTCGCCATCCGCGAAGCCCTCAAGGCCAAGGAAACTGGTGAAGAAACAGTGATTCTGACCGCGCTATGCGGACACGGTCACTTCGACCTACCAGCCTATGACCAGTACTTACGCGGTGAGATGGTCGATGAAATTTTCTCGGATGTTCGGCTGGCAGAAGCAATGTCTTCGATACCAGAGGTTTCATTCCCTTAGCGGCACCACTTAGCTATGAAAATGCATTGAAGACACATCGAGCGACCCTGCCGTAGGACAAAGTGTCATCGACAAGTACCTCACTCCAGGCCGAGAAGACCCGCAACCTTGAGCCTTTGGATTTTCCCCGACGCTGTACGCGGCAATTGCTCAACCTCGAAGATCTCCTTTGGCTGCTTGTAACCCGCTAAATCGCGACGTAGCCGGTTGGTGAGTGCATTGAGGTCGACATTTCCGACAACTGCAGCGCACACTTTTTGGCCCCAGCGTTCATCAGGGACGCCGAACACTGCCACATCATGTACCCCGTCGAAAGCCAAGATCTCTCCTTCAAGTTCCGCCGGATAAACGTTCATCCCACCGGTAATGATGAGATCCTCTCGTCGACCTTCTATGTAAAGGTAACCCTCGTCATCGAGTCGCCCTAAATCTCCGGCCGTGAACCACCGTTTCCCATCAATGACCCGCCAAGCTGCAGTGGTTTTCTCCGGATCACCCCAGTACTCGAAGTAGCCATACTCCGGAGGTGCGCACCAAATGGTTCCATCGATGATCCGCAACTCGCGCTCCGGTCGAGCCCTACCGACAGAACCGGGTCGCAAAGCCCATTGCGTTCCGGGCATGGACGTGAACTGTCCTTCGGTGGAACCGTAGAACTCCCACACATTCTCAGGGCCTGCCCACTCATGAATTGCTTCCTTGACCACTGGCGGACAGGCCGAGCCGGCGTGCACCAGCATTCGATAAGGACTTTCGGCCAAACCGCCCGGCCGTTCAAAAAGTCGTTGCATGTGACTTGGAACCACGAACGCAATACTCGGACGGTGCTCGGCAGTAGCAGCGGCGTGAAGTTCGGCATCAAACCACCCCGGAAGTAAGACGTCGCCACCTGCAAGAAGTGTGTAAAAGGCGAAACGTAAAGGACCTGAGTGAGTTAGCGGGCCATGAACCAATGACGTGTCACGAGATGAGCAGTCCCACATTGCAATCTCGGTCGCCCAGAGCCCTGCGGCAGCCTTCGATGTTAAAACGCCGGACCACACACCTTTGGGTTTTCCTGTGGTACCCGACGTGTAGTGCATTGGCCGTCCGAGGGGATATGGCGGCAAAGGATATGGCGGCAAGGGGCATGACTCTTGGAAACTAGAGGAGAGCGCGACAAGTGACGCCGTGGTGTCGAAAACAATGCTCGGTGCGCAATCGCCCAATATGTAATCGCGTTCACGCTCTGACAGATCAGGGTTCACCATGACGGGAATTACTCCGACAGAGAGTGCTCCCCACACGGACATGATGATGCTGCTCTGCTGACGTTGAGCCTGATCAATATCTTTTTCATTGTGCGGGGCTATCGCAACGCGGTCACCTGGAGTGACGCCCATTTGCAACAGTCGTGCTGCCGCCCACGAAGCGCCCTGTCGAGCTTCTAATGCGGTCAGTCGGAGCACGCGGCCAAGCGTACGTCGTGCAGCCTGTGAGCTCGGGCAGACATTCACAGATCGACGAGGGTGCTACCTCTGCGCTCGAAGTCTTGGCTATTGCGGTGAGCAATGTAACGTGAAATCGGAAATGCCCAAGAGGTGATTAGCACTGGAACATCTGGGACTAGTACCCTCCCCCGGGGAGGAAGCAAAGTGTCTTGGTCGTTCGGGCGCGGTCTGGTAACGACTGCGGCAGGCGCCGCATTTGCATGTGCCGTGACCGCATGTTCGACGCCACCTGTTTCTGGCATTCTTTCTATCGCCGGTTCGCAGACCATGCAAAGTCTGATCGCCAGGTCTGTCGCGGGGTACGCCGCCGATCGAGCGATGGTGGACGTCAAACTCGAATTCGTCGGGTCCAGCGGCTCGATACTTCTGTTCTGCGAAGGGCTGGCGCAGGTCATCGGAACGAGTAGGCCGATGTCAGATCAGGAACGAGCCGCATGCGAGCTTGAAGGTATACGTCCTGCAGAACTCCTAGTCGGACGGGATGCTGTTGTGATCGCCACGGATAGCGCATCAACGGCCCCGGCCTGCATGACGAACGAAGAACTCTATGCGTTGACTAGTTCCGAACTGGACGCGACGTTTGCGCAATCGGCCGCGGATCGGAAATGGCAGGACGCACGCGGACTTGCGACCGAACTTGGCTCAACCATGGACTTGCCGAACGCTGCCTGGGAGTTCGTCATCCCGAACCCCTCTTCCGCAACCATCGAAACCTACATCAAACGTGTCATCGAGCCCATCGCAACTGAGCGCGGCGAAGTGTCGGCGCTCACGTCAGCTAGAACTGTGACCACGAGCAACAACGCAGTACTGAATGCAATTGATGACCGACCGGCAGCGCTGGGCATCGTGGACTACTCGAGTTTTCGGGCGTGGCCCGGTGAGTTGCGCTTGGTCGGACTTGGCGAGGGTGACTCATGCGTCACTCCGAACGATACTTCGGTGGGTCAGGAGACCTATCCCCTCAGCCGCAGTCTGTACTTTTACGTCGATGCGGGTGCTACCGAGAATCGCGCGGTGCGGGAGTTTGCCAAGTACCTGACTTCGGACGAAGTCATGTCAAGTATTGCGGCGCAGAGCGCATTGGAACTCCTCCCGGACGAACGAGGTGCCTCGGTTGATACGTTCCGAGCCCAGATGGAGGGGGACTCGGCATGATCTCCAACTTAACCCGCCTTGAAGATTGGCAGGTTCTCCTACTCTCACTCGGCCTGTGGATCTCATTCGCGTTTGTACTTGCGTTCCTATTCCATCGCTTCATCCCGACGGGGTCCCGCGAACGGGTATCGATCGTGTCGGCGGCCTACATGACTGCCTTCGGCAGTCTTTTCGCAATCCTCACCGCGTTCTTGATCAGTGCCGAGTACACCACCTATCGATCGGCCCAAGCCTCGATCGGTGCCGAAGTCGCGGCCGCCGATCAGCTCGCATCAGCAACGGCCGGTCTCTCACCAGCGGATGCCGAACGGATCCAGTCGCTACTCACGACCTACCTCAAGGATGTTGTGAGCAGCGATTGGGAGGCTTTGCGGTTCGCCGATTCATCACTCTCACCCGCCGCGAGCAGTTTGCGTGAGCTTCAGCAGGAGGTGTTCGCCCGTGGTGGCCGCGAGTACATCTCACCCGTGGTGGCCGCAACAATCCAGGACGCTGCCAATGACATTGTGTCATCGCGCCGCACGCGCGCTGTGATCGCCGATACGACACTTCCCCTTCCACTCTTCGGTATTGCGCTGATCGCAGGAATCGCCCTCGTCGCGAACGGTTTACTCGTCGCTTCGCGCTATTCGCGGATGTATTCTTTCGTCGCCTCCGGGATCGTACTGGTGGTTGCCCTTGACCTCGGGGCCATAATCGTCATCAATGGCCCCTTTCAGGGCGGGTTGACCGTGAGCCCACAACCATTCGTGCAACTTGTCGAAGAGATTTCCCGTGGTGAACACCTCCCCTGGGTTATCTCATGAGGTCTCTTCGTCGCCCGATCGCGCTAGCCTCGGCTGCAATCCTCGCGGGAACTCTCGCCGGCTGCTCCAGCCCGTCAACGGAAGCAGAACCAGATTGCCTGCCTCCCCAGTGCGTCGTGATCGAGCCTGGCGAGCCGATCCTCATCGGCAGTCTGCTTCACACCGACGATCCAATCGGCCGCGACACCGCCGCCATCGTGGCGATGAATATCGATTACCTCGATGGGGAGTTTGACGGTTTAAATGGACAGCTCCTGAATCGGCCCGTGGAGTTGATCAGCGAGCTGGAGGCGTGCTCCGCTGACAGCGGGAAAGAAGGGGCCAGGCGTTTCGCGGGGAATCAATTTATGCTGGCCGTAGTCGGCACTACTTGCTCAGGTTCGGCCTTCCAAGCCGCTGCCCCCATTCTTAGTGAAGCAGGTATTTTGATGGTGTCGTCCACCAACACCTCGCCGCTGCTCACTGAGTCGGATACACGCCAGCGCTTCTACTTCCGGACAGCCGCGAACGACCTATTGCAGGCGGCGGTCGCCGGTGACTTCGTGGCGAAGTCGTTGGGCGCGCAATCGGTTGCGACGTGGACCGCTGACAACTCCTACTCACAGCCCCTCACCGACGGCTTCATCCGCCGTGTTTCCGGTCTGGGGAGCAGCATTGTCGCCCGCGTGATGCAACCAACCAATCCCAGCGGTGTAGCAATGGTCGTGGCCGAGCTTGCAGCCGCGCAGCCCGGGGCGATTTTCCTTCCGTTATACGAGCCGGAGTGCATCGAGGCAGTGCAGGCGATCCGCTCAGAGCCAAAGCTCGATGCTGCGGCTCTCCTGGTTGGGGAGAGCTGCCAAACCCCAGGGTTTCTTCGCGCACTTGGTCCGCAAGCGCAAGGGGTGTACTCCTCGGGCCCTGATGCCAGCGGACTTGACGCCGGCGCGTTCTACCGCCTCGAGTTCCTACCTGCTTATCAGCGGTTGGTCGATGAGCAGGTCCCGGTCACCTCATCGGCTGCGACCTTCGACGCTGTCAACATGATCTTCTTTGCCATCCGTGCTGCGGCGAGACCCCAACCTGGTGGGGCCATCCACATCAATCGCGAAGACCTCCGCCGCGCAATGCTGACCCTTACCCAGTACCCGGGGCTGTCCGGCACCCTAAGTTGTTCCCCACTGGGTGATTGTGTGCGCAGCGCGCGGATGTCGATCTATCGCGCGCCAGACTGGCCAGTGACTGGAAAACAGAGCCAACCGGTCTACAGCGAGACAATCAACCTCGCCGAGGTCAGTCGCGGGCTGTAGATCTCACCCCCGTGCACGCAAGTACAGTTGCGGCTTCTTACAAGGCGCGAACGATGTCGTCGACCCTGTCCTTCGCATCACCGAATAGCATCGCCGAGTTCTCATTGAAGAACAGCGGATTCTGCACACCGGCATAGCCCGACGCCATGGAGCGCTTGAACACGATCACGTCATTGGCGTTCCAGACGCGCAACACCGGCATGCCAGCGATTGGGCTTCCGGGATCCGTCTCAGCAGCAGGGTTCACCGTGTCATTCGCACCGATCACGAGCACGACATCGGTGTCTGCGAAATCGTCATTGATCTCGTCCATTTCGAGCACGATGTCGTAAGGCACCTTCGCCTCTGCGAGAAGAACATTCATATGGCCGGGCAGGCGACCTGCGACCGGGTGGATCCCGAAGCGCACGGTGGTGCCGTTCTCGCGCAGTTTGCGGGTCAGTTCGGCAACGCCGTATTGTGCTTGCGCAACGGCCATGCCGTAGCCCGGCGTGATGATCACTGACTGCGCGTTACGCAACAACTCTGCCGTCTCGATCGCGCTCACCTCGCGGTGGTCGCCGTAGTCCTTGTCCTCCCCTGGCCCAGCTTCGATACCGAAACCACCTGCAATGACCGAGATGAACGAGCGGTTCATCGCTTTGCACATGATGTAGGACAGGTAAGCACCCGAGGAGCCCACGAGCGCACCTGTAACGATCAACAAATCATTTCCGAGCAGGAAGCCTGCGGCTGCCGCGGCCCAACCGGAGTAACTATTGAGCATTGACACGACAACGGGCATGTCACCGCCGCCGATGGAGGCAACTAGGTGCCAGCCAAGGGCTAGAGCAACGATCGTTACCACGATCAACAGCCAGAGCGCCGGGTCGATGACGAACCACACGGTGAGTACCGCGAAGACAACAAGTGCGCCGATGTTTAGCGCGTTCTTGCCGGGCAGAACGAGTGGATTCGACTTCAGCCGGCCCGACAGTTTGCCGTACGCAACGATTGATCCCGTGAAAGTCACTGCGCCAATAAAGACGCCGACAAAGACCTCAACGCTGTGGATTCCCAACGTGCCTTCTGCGGTGAGCAGGGCAATTTCCTCTGGACTTCCGCCACCTTCGACGAGTAGGTAACCATTCCAGCCCACCAGGACGGCTGCCAATCCGACAAAGGAATGCAGGATTGCGATGAGCTCGGGCATGCCCGTCATCTCGACGACCCGTGCCCGCCACAGACCAATAGCTGCGCCGAGAACCATTGCCACACCGATAAGGATCAGGCCAAGGGATTCGATGTTGCGATCGATAGCCAGAGCGATCGTGGCGACGAGCGCGACAGCCATACCCGCTATCCCATAGGTATTACCCGCCTTGGCGGTCTCATGCTTGGAGAGGCCGGCAAGGGCGAGGATGAAGAGTAGTGCTGCAACCAGGAAGGCTGCCTGTGCTAGGGATTCAATAGACATGTGCTCAACTCCTCGAGAACATAGAGAGCATTCGACGCGTCACGGCAAAGCCGCCGAACACGTTAATGCTGGCCACTAGGACTGCGACGAAGGCCAAGACCGTGATCGCGGTGTTGCCGTGACCAATCTGAAGGAGCGCGCCGACGACGATGATGCCTGAAATCGCATTGGTAACCGACATCAGCGGCGTGTGCAATGCGTGATGCACGCTGCCGATCACGTAGTTCCCGATTACGATTGCCAAGAAGAAGACAGTGAGGTGCACGCGGAAAGAGGGGGGCGACGCTGCAACCAGGAGCAGCAAGATCGCGGCGCCAATGCCCACGTAAGTAAATCGACGAGCCGTACTCATCGGCACCTTAACCGGCGCTTCGTCAATTACTTTCTCCGCGACTGACTGCGTGGGTGCGGCTGACACTTGCACGGCAGGCGGCGGCCACGTGACCTCGCCATCGCGGGCGACCGTTATGCCGCGCTGCACAACGTCCTCCCATTCGATGACGAGTACGCCATCTTTGCCTGGAGTCATGAGCTTCATCAGATTCACGAGGTTGGTGCTGAAGAGTTGCGAGGCCTGCGCCGCGAGGCGGCCCGGCAGATCGGTGTAGCCAATGATCGTGACTCCATTGGCCGTGACAACGACCTCACCCTTCACGGTGCCCTCAACGTTGCCACCATTCGCTGCGGCCATGTCAACAATCACACTGCCACGCTTCATGCTCGCGACCATCTCCGCGGTAATCAGGATCGGAGCCGCGCGCCCGGGAATCAATGCGGTGGTGATGAGGATGTCAATTTCCGGGGCCCACGTTGCGTAGAGGGCTGCGGCGCGCGCGTTGTAGTCGTCGGACATCTCCTTGGCGTAACCGGTCGAGGAGACCTCGACGTCGGCGGCTGCAACTTCCAAGTATTTGCCGCCGAGGGACACGACCTGGTCGGCGACCTCGGGGCGAGGGTCAGTGGCGTAAACGATTGCGCCCATGCCGCCGGCAGTACCGATGGCAGCCAGGCCAGCCACACCCACACCGGCCACGAGCACCTTGGCGGGAGGCACCTTGCCTGCAGCTGTGATTTGTCCTGTGAAGAATCGACCGAATGCATTCGCGGCCTCGATCACCGCGCGGTAACCCGCGATATTGGCCATCGAGCTGAGGACGTCCAGTGACTGGGCGCGCGAGATACGCGGTACGGCATCCATGGCAAGTGCGGTGATGCGTCGACGCGCAAGATCCGCGACGAGGTCAGGGTTGATCGCTGGGCTAACCAAGGAGATGACGGTCGTGCCTTCTCGGAGTCGATCAAGTTGCGCAGCCGACGGTGCATTAATTCCGAAGATGATGTCTGCCGTCGCGGCGTCTCCAATCGATGCACCCGCAGCAACGTACGAATCATCGGAGAATGATGATTCGGCGCCTGCGCCTGGCTCGATCACGACGCCGTACCCGAGCTCGATCAACTTCTCGACGGTAGTGGGCGTGGCTGCTACCCGGGTCTCCCCGGGAAGTGCCTCGTTAAGGACTCCGATGATCACTGAACACTCCCGATGTCAAGCGTTGAGAGCTGCACGGCGCAGCAGTGGACGTCAATATAGTGGTGACCACCGTAGTGCACCCACCGAGGTGAATGGGTGAAAACCAAACAATGCGAATCACCCAATCGACCGGCAGTCGAGTGGCATCAATTCAGATGACAACGGTTATCCCATGGCCGTCAGCGTCGTACCGTGTTCACGGTACGGATGACCTCAGCGAAACTTGGTGACCAGGCTGGGGAGCGAAAAGCCTTCTAGGTTGCATCCTTGAATGTATGGCTATCCACCCGTGACCACCCAATTGTTGCCACCCGTGTTCACGAGGTTTCTTTGGCATCCCCATCCGCCGGCGCCATTTGCCACCCACGGCTCCCATGACTTCACCCAACCTCCGCTGACACCTGTTCCATAGGCAGCAAATGCGTTCTGCTCGGTCGTGATGTCCTGACAGAAACCGGAATCGGGCATGGGGAGCGCTTGGTAGTAACT
>JAFMHB010000025.1:0-12641 GCA_017854795.1 Candidatus Nanopelagicales bacterium | reverse complement strand
GACATCACTGGCTTCCCATCATTGGAGTTGTAACCCGGTGAGTTGGAGTTCTCACCGAGGGTGAAGCCAGGTGCACAAATATGTTAGAAGTGTCCCGCACAATACGGGATAATTCTTGGAACGAATCAATCGGGAGTAACTCACCCCCTAACTGTGACAGGGAATTCACCCTCCGCATTTGGAGTTCACAACTGTGAAGTCCAAATAAATGCCATGGCGCCTATCCCTAACGCTTATCCCCGACACAGGACTCTGGGACCCCACCGCTACCTCCGCCACCACCACCAAACCGCTGTGAGCAATCAGGCCGACGGGAGCTCGTCGAAGAGCCGTTGGGCCTCCGCGTCGCTGACTTGAATGCCGAACTCGGCGGAAAGCAGGTCGCGGAGTTGGGGTGCACTGGTGATGCTGCTCGAGGTATGCGCGTTTCCACGCAGCACCCGGTACTCGCGGTTGCGCAGCGAGCGCACCTCGTCGTCCATGATGAGCGAGGCGACCAGGTTGTTGACGAACACGGCATCCGGGTGCCGGTGCGAGTAGAAGTGGCCCAGCTCGCAGTCGGACTGACCGTAACGCACGAGATCGAAGCGGTACAGGGAGTAGTGGTCGCCGTTCACGATCGACTGCATGTGGAACTCGCCTGGCCGCGCCTCATGGACTCGGAAGCGTGCATCGTCGCCTGGCCCAGCAGAGCCCGGCATCGGGACGGGGAAGGGCGGCCCGAGGGGCCCGAATCCGACATCGACGACGTACTGGCGTCCGTCAACCTCGACGAGCGCCACGCGATGGGTGAGGCCCGGATGGATGTCCTGGTTGTGGATCACCCGAGCGAGCTGGATGCTCGCATCGAACCCCAGTTCCTCGAGGACCTCGAATAGCAGTCCGTTCTGCTCGAAGCAGTAGCCCCCTCGACCGCGCACGACGATGCGGTCGAGCAGGCGCTCGGGATCCAGGGGCAGGGCATCGCCCAGACGGGGACCGACGCTGCTGAAAGGAAAAGTGGCGACATGCCTGCGGGTGATCTCTGCTAGGAAGGACAGTGTCGGATCATGGGTCGAGAGGCCGAGGGCATCCAAGTAGGTACCAGTGATGGCCATGAGGCAAAGGTAGTGCGCGTACGCATCGGGAAGGGGTTGCCCCGCCGACGTAAGCTCGCGATCACCTTCATGCCAAACACCGCGACCGCAATTACCCGCTTAACACCGCAGCTCTTTGACCTGAAAGCCAAGAACGGAAAACGGGATTGGTAAATGGATCAAGTGATAAAGGGCTAAAAGCCCGGTTCGGCATTCGGCGATGTCGGTTGTACTGACTCGGTGAATTAACCGCCGACCGCCGCTGACCAGTTGGCTGTCAGGTATTCCTGACCCAAAGCAACCTGAGCATTATTGGGCACAATGGGATCACCGCTCACTTGTGGCAGGTTGGCGAACGCCTCTGCATCGAGGGTTCCTTCTGCTGCGTAAATCTCAGCAAGAACTGGACGTGCACCACTACGCAGCCACTCGTTTTGACCATCTGGTGAGTAGAGGTATTCCTGCCACAACCGGGCACATGCTGGATTTGGTGCATCAGCGTTGATGGCCTGGTAGTAGTAGCCGCCAACAACTGCTCCTTCGGGAACGAAAATCTGCCAGTCGATGTTTTTTTCAGCAAGACCGGCGACTTGAGCAGCCTGTAGGTAATCCCAGTCAAAGACAACGGGTGTCTGGCCAGACTCGATTGTCTCGGGTGTTGGATCAACCGGAAGGAAGTTTCCTACCTCATTGAGTTCCTTGAAGAAATCAACACCTGGCGCAATGTCATCGGCGTTTCCACCACTGGCAATTGACGCCATCATTACGCTACTCCAACCGGCTGATCCCTGTGTTGGATCACCGTTGATTGCGACTGCGCCCTTGTAATCGGGTCCGAGCAGGTCGGCGACCGAAGTGATCTGGGGAAACTTGTTAGCGTCGTATCCAATTGACATAAAGCCGCCGTAGTCGTTCACCCAAAGACCATTGGGATCCTTGAAAGCGGTGGGGATGTCATCGAAGCGCTCCACCTTGTAGGGGGCGTACATGCTGGTGTTAGCAAGCGCTATGGCCTGACCAAGGTCAAAGACATCGGGTGCGCGATCTGTGCCCGCGCTTTGGATTGCGGCATTGATTTCATCTAGTGAGTTGGCGTTTGGCTGCTGACTTTCCACTTCAATTCCGTATTTGGTAGCAAAACTTTCAATGATCACAGCGTAATTCGCCCAGTCTGGTGGGAGGGCAATGACGTTGAGCTTGCCTTCGGCTTGGCAGGCTTCAACCAGACCGTCAATGCCACCAAAGTCGGCGGCCGAGGTCGCCGTAGCCGCGGCAGTTCCTGCCGTGTCTGAATCCGATGACCCGCAGGCAGTTGTGAGCACAAGCACTGCGCTTGCAATGCTAGAGAGGATGGCTTTCTTGGGAATGGACACAAATGCCCTTCTTACAGAGTGTTGTTGATTATCACTCTGTCGCGATTCGAACACTACAGTGATAGTGATCACGCGTTGGAGGGTGGGGGGTGAGACGAAGCGCACCTGAGCAAACCCAAGTTGATCGACTAACTAACTCACTCCAGTTCGAGCAACACAGCGACCCTGAGCCTTTGGATTTTCCCTGATGCGGTTTGCCGCAGTTTCTCAACCACGAAGGACTCCTTGGGTTGCTTGTAACCCGCCAGATCCAGTCGTAGCTTGGTGGTCAGTGCATTGACGTCAACATCGCCGACTATTGCGGCGCACACTCTTTGATCCCAGCGTTCATCCGGGACTCCGAACACCGCCGCATCACGCACACCTTCGAAAGCAAGGATCTCTCCTTCGAGTTCTGCCGGACAATCGGTCATCCCTCCAGTAATGATGAAATCCTCTCGTCTACCTTCAATGCAGAGATACCCTTCTTCATCAAGTCGGCCTAGATCTCCAACCGTGAGCCACCGTTTCCCATCGATTACCTGCCACGGTGCCGAGGTTTTTTCGGGATCACCCCAGTACTCGAAGTAGTCGTACTCCGGAGGTGCGCACCAAATGGTTCCGTCAATGATCCGCAACTCGCGGTCTGGTCGAGCCTCTAATGCAGTTAGTCGGACCACACGCCGAAGCCTATGTCGCGCAACATATGTGGTGACGGCTTCATTAGTTCGTGCGCGACACTTGCCGGCCCTCATATTGCGACTAGCTTCTTGTGAAATCTGCGACTCCGTTCGCATATGCTTTCAGCCACTAAGCAGTAGGGTTGAAGAAACGACCAAAATGTTTGATGAAACTAAGGAGTATCCGTGACCGAAGATGCGGCAGTGGTTGCCAGCAACGCGTACAAAGTTGTATTTGAAAATGACAAGACGCGAGTTCTTGAACTCCACATGAAGCCAGGTGAGCAGACCGCGCCTCACTCACATCCTGACATGATCGTAGTCATGGTCGAAGGGGGCGAATTTCGGTTTGGTGGCCCTCACTCGTCCACAACCCCGGCGGATCTGAAGATCGATAGTGGAACGATGAGTTTCCAACCAGCAGACACACATACGACTGAAAATATCGGTGCAAGCGATGTCCATGGCTTTCTTATCGAGTTCAAGGGGTAGGTGCCATCTCGCTTAAAACGGGTTCTTATGATGGAAACATCCGTCAGTAATGTTTTTCGGTTGCGTCGGGATACGACTTTCATGCCTCACGAGTAATCGCTGTGTCTATTTCGACTATCTGTGCGGCCAGCGGGTACAAAAACATCGCAAACTTCAATCGACAATTCCTCGCTGAGATGGGCATGACTCCAACCGCATACCGAAAACTAGATTCCAGCCAAAAACCCGATTCTAAGATTCTTAGTCGAGGCATCAGGGGTGTTCATACAGACATTAACGCCTGAACTCCCCGCAGTTTTTCTCATCGGTGAACTGACCATTCGAGCCACGCGCACAAGTACTTCCTCGGCTTTCTCCACTTGCGATGTCACCTTCATTGATTCACGCAACTTTGTCTTGGTGTGAAGCGATTGGGGTTTGTCGTAGATATTTTCGAATGTGAAATGAACACTGGATAGAGCGCGGGCCTTGCTCGTCGGAATCCTGCTTTTGCTAGTAAAACTGAATGGTGAGGTAGTCTGATCCTTCTCAACTTGGTGCAGTGGTGCGGTTTCGTCTTTCGGATTTAATTCACGTCCCAGAACTGACATGCTCTGAATTATGAACGCACTACTTGTCTCAACTTGCCCCCATTTTTTTCTTGCCGTGGCCGTTCAAGATCAAGTTCAATGTGCACGCCAGAGGCGTGGTGATCCTTTACGAATTTTGTTACTCGTTCATTTAATTTCTGCCAAACATGGGATCGATCACAATTGGGTGACTCGTCAAATCGCACCCTGAGATGTTGAGGATCAGAATTCACAAGTTGAGAGCGATACACCCCCGGCGTCTCTTCTATGACTGTGCTTATTGCAAGTGGAACAATTTCGACCGTTGATCCAGATTCACCCTCAAGTCTGACGAGATCATTAGTCCTGCCTTCCACCTCTAGTGACGGAAGTCGACTTCCACAACGACAAACATCCGCGTGAAGACGAATTCGATCCCCAAGGTCGTATCGGATAATTGGTTGCACAAAATTTGAAAGATTTGTGACCAAGCATGTATCCGACGTCACGCCCGCGGGAACGGGAGCGTAGCTGATATCAACGGGCTCAATCAAATACCAGTCAGCATTGACATGAAATCGATGGCTATCACATTCCAAGGCCAGTCCAGGAACTTCGGAGGCTGCATAGCCCTGTAAAAGGTGACACCCAAATGAGTATTCAAGTTCCGCGCGTTGTGGCTCACTCAAATACTCACCCGCGCACAGCATTAAATTGGGCTGAATTTTAAGCCTACCCTCTTGCTGCTCGCGTGCCAGTTCCAATAAGGCGCTCGGATAGCCACTCAAGAAAGTGGGCTGATATTCATTGAGCTCACTTACCTGTTCAGTCAAGGGGCGAAGCACCGAGATGATGAGCACCCTGCGGCTCAGTACTGGGTGCAGGTTTTGTACGAAGGCCGCTACGCCCACACCTCCGTAGTGCCCACCTGTCGCAAAAAGTACAGCGCTACGGAAACCATGACGAACCATCCTCGTTATCCCACCATGGCGCAGGAGTTGGCGTTCTGTCCGAAGTCGGGTCACTAATTGGAACACTGCCCACGCAGTTGGGTCATGCACGATAATCGCTGGAGTTCCCGTGGTCCCCGATGTCGTAAATATTCGGTATCGATTCAGATACTTGTGTCCAACTAGATCAGGTTTGGATAAAAAATCAGCCTCCATTCGATCGAGTTGAATCCTGGGATCTGTCACCCAATCATCAAAGTTAGCCATCAACTCAGATTTCTTGGTCGGAGGGATATCCGTCCAGTTGTTTATACGATCAGGGAGATCACGCAGTAGGGATCGGAAATATGGCGAAGACGTGCGTGCATGCTGAATCAGTGCAGACTTTCGAAGTTGCTGGACTTTCGCCAGATAGTCACCATCAGCACTTGTTACTCGCAGCGATGAACCAACAATTCGACCAACGGATCCAAGACTCATTTTCAACTCCTCCTAACATAGTCCTCCCAGTATTCGTTGGTGAGTGGCAGAAAGCCCGATCGAATTGAACATTAAATAAGAATTGAACGGTTAAATCCGCTCGAGACACAGGGCAAAGAACTGGTCGTCCATGGCCTCAAGGATGTGCGACATGGTGCTATACATTTGGTGGCGATTGATTTGCTCCGGCTCAACGCAAGCTGCTTTTTGACAGACTCCCACGTACTAGATGGAGCGAATCATTGAACTTCAGGTTCAGCCTTTTGCCAACGTCTAGGTAATTAGTCTCGACCCTGGAAATTCTGATTCGCCAGTTCCTCGTTTCCACGGAATGCTCGATCCGTTTCAGAATAAGGGATTGTTACATGAATTGTTTAAATAGAAGAAGCTGAGTCAGCGGACCCTCATTACTGATCTCGATCCAACTATGGCACTCCACTAACTAAGAAAACTTCGACTCAAGTGGCTCCATGATTTCGATACTAAATCCAGTGTTGAGAACATTGTGGTTCCTACCCTGATCATCATGTTTGTCGCCAGCATCGCATATAGCTAGTCAAGTACCGCACAGGAAAATGGACCATTCCCTTTGCCGCAGTCAACCCGCTGCTCAAAACATCCCTCTCTGCTTCAGCCATATTCCCTATCGAATCTGACCAATGACTCAACTCCGAGCTAACTGTGGCGCTCACCGTAGGAGAATTCACATTATCCATCGAAGTTATCGCCACTTTATTCGCTTGGATCACTACCGTCGTGCACGCATTTCCTGTCACTTAACGTTAGTGAAAGCCTTCGCGCAGGCGTACTTCAGTGCAACAAGATGACGTGGGTGTCAAAGACAAAATGCAACTAATGCCTGCAGCGCGTAATGGATTTAACGGCATCACAATCACGAAGTGATTTACCGTGTGGCAGGGGTTGATGGGCATACGAATTTTAGAACAAATCGGGGTTCCATGAGAAAAAAATCTTTGTGCCAATCATCCGTTATCAAATGGGGATTGAATAACTGATGAAAGTAATAGGACTACAACTTAAAAGGATTTCCTGATTACCTCACGTTGTTCAGCGCTGTGACCAACGTGAGGTTAGCGTGTCTGCGAGTGACTCAACTTGCTCTTTTTTCCCCGCAGAAATCTTTTTTCCTAGATTCTGATAATAGTCAACCGCAATTATCGCCGTACCTGACTGGCGGTAAGTCGTGTAGGTGATGGTCGATGACCCATTGATGGTTTTATCTTTAGTCCGTGCGACCGAACGCTCGGTAACCGCAAAACCTTCATTGACTGTTGCCACTGACTGAGTGACGCTGTAATACAAAGAAGGATCACCTGAGGAGACTCGCTCCTTGGTCTTGGTGTCACATGATGCAACCGCCGTTTCCAATTGCTGCCACGCTGCAGCTTGAGCTTCGCTCGTTGAGTAATTGGATACTCGCTCAGTGATACTCGTGTATGGCTTGAGGGAAACCGTGCCACCTGCATCCCATCCATTGGCGGGATCAAATGTCAGTTTCTTGCCCTTGGAATCAAGACATACCGTATTAATGAGATCGGTGTCAGAGGCGTCAACACTCCAATACCACTTCGTGGGAGTGACCACGCCACCAAAAGGTTTGAGGTCTGACTGGTTCATGAGTTGCGCCTGAGGTGCCCGTTGGTTTGATTGAGCGGATGTTGAAAAAGACAACGCCACCATGGCCACTGTAAGACCTACGAGAACCCTGCGCATGAAACACTCCTCTACTTTCGTTGAAGGCAAAATATAGACCGATGGCACCGGTTTTAATTCACATGACTCTCCACAAATATATGGACGGTCAGATGCAAGCCACGCACCATCCCACCAAATCAATTCCACCGTAAAGAGCCGGCTCCGCGGTTGTCTGTGCAGGGTGTATCCAGGACGCGGCACTCTACGCCGGTGAAACCCTCCGCGGACAAACGATCAACCCTGACAAGGACCGCGGAATCAAACCAGAACCAAGATCCAGCATTTCACATTTCGAAATCCCCGTTAACCACCCCGAGCATGGTATATCGTTGGTGGATAAGAATCGTGGACAAGGAGTTTGACATGGAAGATAGGCAATTGCTCGGATGGATGAATCATCGGGTCTACCCCACGTTTGCGATGTTAATCGCATTCTTCATGATTTTTACGCCAATCTTTGCGTTCATTTCCGTGTCAAAATGGTGGAGTGACAATCCGGGAATTGATCACATTATTCGGATCGGCCTACTGATAGTTCTTATTGCCGTCACACTCTTTACTCTGCTTATGGCCTGGGGAATGCTACTTGATGTTAAGGCGTTGGTGTCATCTATGTCAGCGGAGTTTGCGTCCTCGGACTTTGGTAAAACATTCAAAGGGTTCGTTGCTTTTGGTGTGGTCTTCACGATTCTTATCCTGGGTACGGCAGTTGGGTTGGGGCTTCTGGTTTTCAGCGCCGATTTCCGCAGCTAAGGCCTCCTGCGGGAGTTCTAACACGCCCGCGGCTCACGATCACGCCGTCACCAATCTCTCAGACCGTGATTCACGCTCAGATTTGCCGTTGTGTGCTGATGCACGGACTGTCGTAAGCATCAATACTAACGGCCTGAAATCATGATCCAAGGACTCTTATTTCAAAACACGATTAACTTGACCCGGGGTTGTTAACAACCGACCCGAGGTACATATATGTGTAGGGAGGTTCGGGTTGTCAGTGATATTTCTTGGAACAGGTTGTCGTTGGGGAAAGTACCGTGAAAACACGGTTGCCGGGTCTGACTTGGTCGAGATAGTCACGCATCACTAATTATCATTTGGAGGATGCATGGATGCTCAAGGTTTTGTGGCGGCGCTTACCCCAGCTGTGACTGATGCGAATGCGCGTGAACGTTTCCTTGCTGACCCCAAAGGAGTACTGGCAACCGCGGGGCTGGATTTACCGGAGTGGTTCACCGTGAGTGCACGTGAAGGTGATGCAGCCGAACTCACCATCACCCTGCCAGCCCTACGCGACCCTGACGCTGACGTCAGCGACGAACAACTCGACGCCGTTACTGGCGGTGGTTGGGTAGAACATACGTATGGTCCCCGCTGTTTTTAGGCAGTTAGTTCGTGAGTGGGCGTGGTTGGCTGGCCCAACCGTGATGGTGGTGCCCAGACTGTTGTAAGGGTCAATACAAAGGACCACAAAAAGGACCTATGCAATGCACGTGAGTTTGGGTAGTTCCTTAGAGCAACTTCACTTCCACTCGATCACACGAGTGGGACTGGAGTGAGGCTTCCTTGAAAAGCGATTCCGGTTACGCGAGGTAACCCGTCTAAAAAGACCGACACAACTCCACTGGCATCACTGAGTTCAATCATGTCAATGCGGCCGGTAGACCCAACAGAGGAGCTGACAAACAGCGAACTCTCACCGTCGAAGGCAATCCCGTACGGAGCCGTCAACCCGCTGCCAGTGAGTGAGAAGTCTTGTTCCGTACCATCCTGGTCAAACATTCTCACCGAGTTCGACTCGTGATCAATGACGTACATATTGCCCGCCGAGTCCCACGCCATGCCGCGAGGACCAGTCAAGCCCGTGATCCAGTTCGCATCAAGTACGTCCTGCAGCAGAGGGTCATAACGCATGATGGAACCGGACTCGTCATCGGCGATCAGAAGTGCACCATCTGGCGCTATTGCCAACGCCATGGGCAGCCAACCATCTCCTTGAGGTCCGAGCAAGTGATCCAAGGAAGTGTCTGACCTGATCACCTTCACCCACCCACCATCACCGATTCCGCTGGCGTAAATGTTTCCCCATCCGTCGCACGCCACTGCCACTGGCGCTGACAAACCCCCGGCAACTCTGAAAACTTCACCAGCAACTGACACGCGCAGAATTTCTCCCGTGTCAGTCAAAGCCACGTAGAGGTTGCCCATCGCATCATGAGCGACACCCTGCGCGTCACCGAGTCGTCCCGGCACCGTCACCACAGTTGACACCGCATCCTGTGTAACTTGCAGAAGTCCTTGGCCTGCCGAGTTCGCGACCATGAGCGGGAATCGGGTGAGCTGATTACGGTTCGCCCAGGCCGGGCTGTCGGGGGGTAGTCCACGAAAACCTAGGCGCGCTTCCACTTTCATGCGGGCAGGGAAATGCTTGTCGCCGGGTCCGGGTCGATCGCGGACGACTCCCAGTCGAGACCACTCGTTCACCATGAGTGAGAGAACCGTCAACCGATCAGGTGTCGCTATGTAACGCTCCCACTGCGACCGGCGTCGGAACGCTTTACGTCGCTCATCGAGGGTCTTCG
Organism: Candidatus Nanopelagicales bacterium; assembly: GCA_017854795.1. Taxonomy (GTDB): domain Bacteria; phylum Actinomycetota; class Actinomycetes; order S36-B12; family S36-B12; genus UBA4592. The sequence continues at coordinate 2,768 of JAFMHB010000025.1, read as the reverse complement.
TCGTGTCCATCACAACCCGATAGTCCTCAGTCGTCAAGACAGAGTTGGGAATCCTCGCGGACCAAAATGAGGGCAAGACCGTGGAGACCGTCTTCTGATAGCCGAATCGACAACTTGCCGAGTCCGCCTGCCAAGGAACGCCCATCCATTTGACGATGTCGCCGGGGCCCAACACGCTCAGTGGGCCATCAAGGGATGTCGCCACCGCCGGAGTGAGTGTCTCTCCGAAGGGACCGAGGTTGGGCACATTTGTGGTTGCTGCGAAGCGGAGGTCATCGGTCCACAGCCACGCCACGCGCGCGATCCATGGAAACTCGACTCCTGGGTGAAATGCACCACCGAGGCACCCATCGAGTGCCGCACGATCCAAAGCCGCCGGCTGGTCCACGGACGGAAGATCAGCCAGACTCGTGGGACGCTTGGCTTGCTCGACGGTGAATCGACCCTCGGCCCACGCGCGCAAATGCGCGTATTGCACGGGGGTAATCGCGAGCCACTGCCGTGGCTCCTCGCGGTTTGGCGGTAACTGAACGCGATCGCCATACTCCTGAGGTTCGAACGACGGCTGCACGCTGCCGTAGTAGGGGTCACGGAACATTCCAAGAATGGCCTGACGCAGCGGCGCGTTAGCGGCCGAGCGATCAGTAAGTCGTTTCTGCCATGCCGCGGTGGTCCAATCCCGCAGGGATCCGAATCCGTTGGTCGTGAGGTATCCCGCATTCACCCACTGCATGTCGGTCATCCGCTCGAAGATAGGAGCGATGTCACGGTGAAAATTAGTTCGCGGTTGGCTACGGCGGCCGGCAAGAACTAGACCAGCGAAGGCGGCGTCATAGAGTGTTGTCAATCCCGCGCTCATCCCAGCTCCGAAGTTAGGGCTGGCACACACCACCCAAGCCGAATCCGCCGTGAACGTGCGATCCCCAATTCGCAGGGTTGCACTCACCGGGCCGTCTGCAGTCGTATCCGACCATCCGTCATTGTCAGCAAATCCAGACAGTGCCGGGGCACCGGGCAAACTCACCGCCTCGCCGCTTCCCGCGAGAACGACCAGACGCCCCGACTGATCAGTCAGGATTTCACCAAGATCCACCGGCTGACCGCCAAAATCCCCGCCTGACAGTGCTTGCGGACCCGAAGACATCCCTTTCACCGTAGTTGCGTCCGACAGGATCGCTAATGACAGTCGATTTGTAACTTCCGGATTACGCAGTGGCATTGGTTCAGAATTCGGCAGATCAAGTGGCTCATCCGCCCCGTACCAGGCAGCCTTCGCGTTGCCGACCCTCACCGTCCATTCGATCTTCGCGTCATTCGCCGTAATCTCGCCAACAACCCGACCATCTCGGTCGTACCCGTACAGCCTGAAGCGAGCGGCCTGCTTGGCCATAGCGCCACGAGCATCTTTGACCGCTCCATGCGGTGTGCTCCCGGGCACCTCCGGTGCGAAGTAGAAGGCGTCCTCGCTGTTGCCCACTCTCGCTATGCCAACAGCAGGATGGATGGCTACTCGAACCACTTGGTTCAACTCGAGTGCCGGCACACGTGCAGATGCGGGACGTGTGACCATCAATCCCGTTGCTGCCGCAGCCGACGTGGCGAGAAATATTCGACGAGAAATCACCTGGGTCACGAAACAACTTTCCTTAATTCAATAGAGCGCCGACTCCAGAATGTCGAGTCGGCCCAGCGATCAACGAGGGAGTAGTAGTGCGATCGAAGCATGTCATGTTCCGCGACGATCATCTCGTAGTCCACCTGCCAGTCCTCGAGCTTGTTGTGCGCAATCGCTTGCGCCACCCGTGCCCCCATCAACACTCCCGTTAGGAGCCCCTGTGATGACAGGGGATCAAAGTGTGCGGCTGCATCACCTACAGCCACCCAGCCCTGCCCCGCACACCTATTCAAGTAGCCCGTTCCAGCATCGGAGGTAGTCACGGTCATTTCGGCCGAACAATCCACGAGTCCCCGGATGTGTTCTGTCTCAGCGAGTCGGTCAAGCCACCACCCAGTAAGTGAGCCTGATTGATGCCCAAGGTCAACGTCAGTGATGTACCCGGCAACACGACCTCCTCGTGGGAGGGGTGTGGTGTACCACCAACCCTCAGATGTTGCCTCGAGTGAAGTAGCGGCGACCCCGCTGCCGTCAGCATCCATTCGACAGACGTACGCGAGCATTCGACCACTTCGAAGTACTCGGGATCCCAATCGCCTGGCCATGTGTGCTGGCCTACCGGTGGCATCGACAAGCCAGTTCGCTTCAATGTGGTGAGAGCCCGCGGCGATAGACCACCGCCGACCACTCCCCTTTACTAACGTCGCCTGTCCATGCACAAATCTCACGCCGGCAGCGCAAGCCACTTGTTCAACATCCGCATCAAACACAAGTCGGTCTAACAGCCACCCCGCCCCCAGCGGGTGGGACATGGCATCCGTTTCGTGTAATTGGGAACTTTCCCAGGCAGCATTTACGGCGTACGCGCGCTGGTGCTTATTGAGAATTGAAGCACCGAAGACCCCCGCCATAACATCTCCAGCGCCTGGCGGCAAGGTCTCGCCCGCCCAACTAGCTCGACGACCATTGCCAACCATAATGACCGACATACCTTCTCGCACCAAACTAAGAGCGGCAGAACTGCCCGATGGGCCCGCGCCAACAACGACCACGTCCACGACGCGCGCGCTATCGATCATGTGGACCTCGCCGCCTTTGCCATGTTGATGTCCCCACATATTTGCTCACGCGTGTTTTCCGCGTAAATCAGAGC
>JAFMHB010000048.1 GCA_017854795.1 Candidatus Nanopelagicales bacterium | reverse complement strand
CGTTCACCTGCGCGGGCCGCCCACTTAGTGGGACCTTCAACCGATCACTCCGTTGAGAGTTATCGGTGACCTACGGTCTTTGGTGGAGTGAAAGATACCCGCCGACCGGATTGCTCTGACACTTGGGGCATAACAACTTGGGGCAAGTTAAGCTTCCGCTTACAAGAATACTGGATGTAATCCACGCAGGACTCGTGTCTAGGCATCTCCAACTTTCACGCGGATGTACAGTTCTACCAATGTTCGAACCCATTGATATCCCCCAACCGCGGTCGCTTCCATTTGTCCATAACGGGCTGCCTTTCCTACTAAAGGATCCCCAGGCGCGCCTTCGCCGCACCGTTTCTTCCCATCCCGACGGTCTGGTTCTACTTCGTTTTCCCAAGTCAGTATCGCCCACCCCGATCATTGTCTGTTCATCCACGGAGGCGATGAGCGAGTTACATGACGATGTCAGATTTCCAAAATTCCCAGCCCCAATAACCGAGAAAATTGCCCCTACCGGAATCTTCACATGCCATACACATAATCCGGCCTGGGCAATGACCCACCACCTGGTGCTGCCAGCATTAAATGGGCCGCAGCTCCTGCACGATCTGCCCGTCTTGCAATCAATGGCTCACTTGTTAACCACTGTCGTGGTCGATCACGGGCCCAAAGATGGTCACGTCGACATCGAGGATGCCTTGTCAAGAGCAGCGTTTGATGCCATCTGCCAAATTGCTTTACGAACCAATTATGGGGCGCTATTTAAGCAACCTGGGTCTGAATTTTTTGACACCCTCCAGAAGGGTGTGAATGAAATCTTCGCGGAGTCGATCACCTGGCCTTTTCTATGGCGGATGAAATTCGTGCGTCGAAGACGTCAAGCGGCTCGCCTTTCCTCAGCCTTCGCAGAAGTGGATGCCATTATCGAAAACCGACGGCGGATGGGACCAGAAGCGGGAACCGATGATTTCCTCGCTCGACTGCTGTGGCCGTTGGATCCGGAAGCAGGGCAACTGATTTCTGCAGACGTGATCCGAGATCAGGTCCTCAATATCGCCATTGTTGGGCAGGACACCACCAAGTCGCTCATGACATGGGTCCTCTACCACCTCAGTGCCCACCCAGATATTCAACGGCAGGTTCAGGAAGAGATCGACGCGGTCACTGGCGGGGATCATTCGCTCCCGCTTTCGGCTTCCGATCTCGCCCAATTGCATTTACTCGACCGCGTTGTCTCGGAGACTCTTCGACTCACTCAGCCGTTTGGCTCCGTTAGTAGATATGCCGCGCAGGAGGAAACCTTGCTCGGCAAATACCGGGTCCCGAAGAATTCTGTCATTGTTGTCCTTCGGGACAAGGTGCACACGGATCCTGCCAACTGGACTGATCCGGAACTATTCGACCCAGATCGTTGGTTGCCGGAGCGAATGGCAACCATTACCCCAGGTTCCTATCTCCCATTTAGCGCTGGGATTCGTGCGTGCATGGGCCAAGGGTTCGCACATATGGAGGCTATGACCTTTCTCTCGAGCCTTCTTCGGGCCGCGACTTTTCACCTTGACGGCGAATACTCAACTGATGCCAATCCTGATCGCTTAGCTCTCTCACCAGTCTCGCTCACGACCCTTAGAGTCGCTCGACGGGAGCCTGGGACCACCACTTCTGTAACGAAAGTCAACGAAACAGCCGGTTGCCCGCATTCATTAGAGCCATCACAGAACGTAAACGATACCGAGGACATCGAGGAGTTGACCTCCGCTGGCACCAGTGGCTCCATCACCGTGGGCTATGGGTCCGATGGCGGCACATGCCTACAGATCGCTCGACGGGTGTCCCTGGAAGCTGCCCGGGTGGGACTCACTGCAACGGTAGTTCCCCTCGACTCACTGATAGACGCATTTCCCACGGAAGACCCCCTGATCATCGTCTGCTCGTCATACAACGGAGCGCCTCCGAGCAATGCGACTGAATTCCACAAACATCTCAAGGGTGGCGATTTAGCCCTGTCATCGTTGCGGGCAGCCGTCCTAGGAGTCGGTGACCCTGCCTGGCACCTGACTTTTCAAGAGGCGCCCAGCCAAATTGACACGTTACTGAGAGAGAACGGCTGCATTCCTCTAATCGACCGAGGGATAATCGATGTGTCACAGGACTTCACCAGTGATTGCCTGGCTTGGACCGACTCTGTGTGGAAGAGCCTTGGTCTCGCCGCACCCTCTGAGACGGGACAACTGGTTTCTCACCCAGCCCTATCGGTCTCGATGGTCCATCACCCTGCCATGGATGCGGTCGATGATGGCGTAAGCAATGCTTACGTGGTTTCAAACCGTGAACTCCTCCAACCAAAGAAAGACCCCCGATCAACTCGGCATGTCGAGATTACCTTGCCCCAGGGAGTGAGCTACGAGACCGGCGACCACCTAATCATCAACGCGTACAACCATCGACTCGTTGTTGACCGTGCCCTGGATGTACTTGGAATCAAGTCCGGGGCAATCATTGAGATAACCGCTGGCGACTCGGCCGGCACGTGGCTGCCTGCAGAAGTTCCGATTGACGCGAGATTCCTGTTCGAAGCTTTCATTGACTTCGGTCAGCCAATGTCGGTCGGACAAATGGCAATCTTGGCCGGAGTTCTCACTGGATCGACAGCCGATTCAGTTATGAACCTCTCCGCACTTTCACCTGAAGAATTCCACGCACAGGTGTTCACCCCGCGGTTAACGTTGCTCGATCTTTTGACCAAACTTGGAAAGCCGCCCATCCCCCTCGACGTGGCCCTTAGCCTGCTCAGTCCACTCAAACGTCGCCGGTACTCGATTTCATCCTCCCCTCTGGTCGATTCCAGACTCGCGAGCATTACCGTCGGCGTCGTTCGAGGACCTTCTTTCTCAGGTCATGGGACTTTCAGGGGAGTTGCTTCCAGCTATCTCAATGCGCTTGAAGCCGGACAGGTGGTCAACGTTGCCGTCGCCTCCTCTGGTGGGTTTCAACCCCCCCTCGACCCATCGGTGCCGATCATCATGATCGGAGCTGGGACGGGGATCGCACCTTTTCGAGGCTTCGCTCAGCATCGCGCCGCCCAGCGCGCCCAAGGACACGCTCTGGGTGAATCGCTACTGCTCGCCGGTTGCAGGCGCAGCGACGAAGACCGCCTATACCTCGATGAATGGGAGTCCTTCGAACGCGAGGGCATCGTAGAGGTCAAGTGGGCCTTTTCCCGCGAACCCATAGTGGGGGCCGACGGCTCTCCCACCGAGGAATTCACAAAAACATATGTTCAGGACCTAATTTCTGCTCACCGAACACAAATCGATGATCTACTCAGTCGCGGAGCAATTATCTACATTTGCGGCGACGCCTCGGGCATGGCCACCGGCGTAAGGAACAGTCTCGGATCGGATGTTGTCGATGAACTGCGATCGCGGGGACAACTACTCGAGGATGTTTGGAGCAATACCTTCTCGCATCTGTGACCGTCAAAGGAAATCAGTTTCCTAGGCCCGCCTTAGTGGCAGCAGCATTTTGAAGTATCGCAACGCCAGAGATTCCGTCAGTTTCCTACCGACTGATTCACAATTTACGGTGGGGCACCGCAATCCCGAGGGAGAGAAGACTAGTCCGAAATTCCTCGGGTCGATCAGGGGAGAACACAGGATTGATGTGCCGTCCAAGATGGACAATAAACCCAGTAGATTTTTTGGGACGTCTCACGTCAAGTGGCATCCAGTACTTGGGGTTGGTTGTCCCCCAGATCCGGAGTTTTCCTCGAAACCAGGTCATCTGAAACTCGGTGACTTGCTGAATCGCAGTCAACGGAATTCTTTTCTCACTGCCAAGCGGAAAGTAATACCGCGGTAACACCAGTTCAGATTCAGAGAGGGTTGATGTCGAATCCTGATAAATAGTTTCCACACTTCACTCTAAAGCCGATGTCAATTAATCTGCCGAACAAATGAGTGTGGGGCCAACCCGAAGGTTGACCCCACAAACAGACTGTCGACTAACTTAGCGAGCCAGAAGTGGCTTTTTCAATGCCGCTGGCTCGAACAGGCGGTCGTTGTTTACACCTGGTGTGGCGTAAACCAGACGCTTGGCGGCAACAACTTGCTTAGCCGTCTTCGCGTTCACCATTGCATTGAGGGCACGAACTGCGCCCAGAAGTTGCTCTGGCGTGTAGACGCAGTGACCAACACCGGAGTTACCCAATGCAGCGATTGAGAGTGCGGCATCAGGTGCCTTGCCACCTGGTGCGAACCTAGTCCATCCGTCAACCGGTGGGATGGTGTAGAAGGCAGCGCCCTTGAACAGGCCACGTGACTTCTTGTTCATCTTGTTGTATGACTTCTTCATCGATGTGAAGAACTCACCCGTGTTGCCAGCAGGGACTGTTGCGTCGTAGGTGGTTGTGATCATCAGTGTTGGAACACTGTAGACACCCTTGGCCGCTGGCAATGCGTTCACAATTGCTACAGCCTTTGGATTCGCAGCGAAGCGCTTTGTTGCATCACCGCGTGAAGCATCCAGTGTGCCTAGCATTGTGTTCAACGGATCAGCAATGACCGTCGTTGAGTTCAGCACGTCACCGAATTCACCACGCTGTTCTGCTGAGAGCAAATTGGTATAGCTGGTCTCAACATTGTCGTTGAAGTTAGCGTTTTCCGTTGCGGCAAATCCACCGATAGTGCGAACCCGAGCTTCGAGTTCATAGCGACCCAGAATTCCCAATGCCGCGGCTCCTCCGACGTTTTGCAACATGGCAACCGCAGAACTAGCCCCTGCAGACGACGGTGAATAGCCACCACTGAGCGCACCCAGTGTTCCCAATTGAGCAAATGCTGGGTTCACGGTCTGGCCGTCATAGACATTACTCGCCGCTGGCAGTCCTGCCATAAGTCCACCAAGAAGGTTGGACTGAGCGAGCGGGAATCCGACTGGGGTTACCGGTGTGGTTGCTGCGCCACCAAGGACGGTGAGAACAGTTCCCAGATCCTGGAGTGCTTGAACATAACCAGCAGGACCGGCCGAGTAGTTGGCCACCTTGAGGGTCGGTGCAACCAGTGTTTTCCAGGTGAAGAGCAACGTCATCGCAGAGCTGAATGCCTGGATGGGTCCCTCAACCACACCACACGAAGGTAGTGAGCCGGCAATGCGCTTGGGGTACTTTTCAGCCAAAGTCTGAGAAATCAGACCACCGAGTGAGTCACCCCAAACAAGGATCTTCTTGGTCTTGGGCACGGCGCCTGAGTTGATCAAATTGATCATTGCCGCACCAGACTCAACACCTTCGGCTGTAGCCCAACCCTGCCGAGCGTAACCGGTGCCAGCGAGGGCGTAGCCCTGTGCCAGAAGGTTTGTGGCCACCGTGTCGTTGGGTGCAACATCAGCCCCGTTTGAACCGATGTAGGCGACATCGCTGCCAAATACGGGTGCGAACGCGGGATAACTGATCCTGGTATATGACGGGCTAGCCGGCAACCCAAGTGGTGTGGCCAACGCTGCAGGAACCGGGGTCCCAATGCGATAGCCATGCGAGTACATCAACACGGTGCCATTGAAATTATCTGGCATTTTGATGGTGTACGGGGAGGCCCCGAGGGAACCGGTAAGGGTTCCCTCACAGGTCGCACCCGCTGCGCAGGCTTCAGCTGCGCTTGCAGAAGCAATGACCGGAGCACCAATGGTGATCAGGCTCGCTGCCGCTACTGCCGCAACACCGCGGCGCATAAATGTGAACTTCATATTTTTCCTTTTCACTTAAGTGCGCGTATTAAGGCAGCAGCTTCTTGGTTGGGGGGGCTGGACGGAAGTTGATCTTCTTAGCGGTTCCTGAAGAAGAACTGGTAGCGACCATGACGTAGCTGGTTAAGCGCTCTGCGTCAGTGTTTGCGTTGTACTGGGCCATGTAGTAACCCGTGGCACCCTGATGGGACTTCGAGTTAATAACGAAAGGCACAACAGCCGCCGAACGGAATTTCTTTGACTGGGTTTGCATGGCATTAATCAATCCCTTGCGAGTCAGATTCTTGCCAGCAGCCTTGAGTGCTTGCGCCAAAACATATGCAGTGTTAATTCCGTAGTAGGTGTAGAAGTTCCACTCCAGACCGTTAGCACTTGCAATTGCCTTCATTTGGCTGACATAGGCGTTTCCTGA
>JAFMHB010000047.1 GCA_017854795.1 Candidatus Nanopelagicales bacterium | reverse complement strand
GCGCGGAACCATGAACCCATTGTGGGAACAGTCGTGGGGTCAAGCCACAGCAAGTCTTCTTCGATCGCTGACTTTGCGGCTCCCGAAGTTTGGGCAACTCCATGCAGGGACGGATACTGGCCCGTGTAGACGGATGCGCGGCTCGGCTGGCACGCCACCGACATGATGTGGTGGTTGGTGAACTCGAAACCATTGCGTCGGAGTTTGGCCTGGGTGGGAAGATTCGCCAGTCGCCACGCCTTGAGTACCTCAGATTCATAAACCGGAGCATGACGCTGCTCATCCATCATCACAATCAGAAAGTTGGGTCGACGCTTGAGGCGACCTCTCTGCTTGAAAGGCTGACGCGGCGCACTGCGCGTAGCCGCCGAAGCGTTACTTGATCCAGCGACTGCCGCTGCACCAGCAACTCCAGCTATGCCCGCTGCTTGCAGCAACCTGCGTCGACTTAGGCCAGCATTTTCCGTGTTTTCACTCATTGTGGACCTTCCTTAGTTGCTGAAATAGATGTGACCGATGGCGACGTTGTATGTCACCGTGTAATCGAAGTAAAAAGAATTACCCGTGTTGATTGTTCCGACACCGGCGGGGATCACGCGCACAAGATTTCGGGATGCCTGATTGCCACTGACAAACTTGTGGGCAACAAAGGCACTGCCCTGCGCCGCGAATTCCACCCGAGTTCCCGTTCTTAACAGGCCATTTGCTCCCTGAGGTAAGCGTTTGAAGACACGGCCCTTGACACGCATCTTGGTGAATCCTGAATCGAACCACGTATCACCGCACCATTCAGGTCGATTACCAAACCGCCAACAACCTTCCGCAGAATGGTCATCCCAGAGCAGCGCACCGTTGATGTTTTTACCTAAGGTGGGAAGATCAAAATCCATTACTGTATTTGTTGGTGCCTCGGCCCCAAGGACAAGCGAACCGAGCCGACCAACGCCCCCTATTTTCCGCTCGAAGTGAACGCTCCAACGCAACCCCAAACTTCCGGGTAGGGCTACCAGAGGGTTTGTTAGGTCTCCCGCACCCGTCCCTATGCCCAGAATTCCGAACACGTTGCGGGCAGTCCATAGCCCGATGTATGGGTTGGAGGTGTTCACGTATTGAAAGGGAACCGAAATGGTTGTGCTCACTCCACTGAGTGTCATCGGTGCTTTGCCAATAATTCCCTTAAAGTTCTGGGCTGCGCTGGTCGTCGTGATTGCCTCGGACCCAAGTTTCACCGAAGTCGGTTGTCTTCCCCACGCACCGGGAAATACCCGAAGACCAACTGAACCTGTATCGAGCATTACCGCAAATGGTGCGGAGTTTCCTACCCGAATCTCTACGATTCCATTTTGCCCATTGGTGCCCGGGGTATCAATGGTGCGAATGGGGACCTTCACCTTCACTGCAGCCGTAACAGCGCGTGAGGGGTAGTTTTCAGTGTCGGAATCTGCAGCGAAAGCAGGGCCCGCTAGGGAGCCAAGCAGTGCGCAAGTAACCGCGCCAGCAATCAATGAACGAATTCTCACTTGATTCAACCTATCTCGTAGTCATTCATTGACGTTCTTATCACCACATTTGACTGCATCACAGCCGCAATTCCCAGGGCAACCAGGCCAGGTAAATCTTACATGACTGCCCCCCCCCTTCCCAGGCATTCTGCCACGCTGGCGTATCTGAATTACGTCTGCATTCTTAATTCCCTGATCCCAATCTCATGCGCCAGACTGGTCGGCACTCTCATCACAAACCACACCCCCCCTAGTTAACTCACGCTCCTACTAATGATTGAGAGGAAACCCTCATTGCCTCTGGGTAATCAATGCACGAATGTGAACGTATGACGAAACGTTCCATTCGCTCGCTTCTTGGTTGTCACCACTCCCCGTACTCCTACATACTTGCCAGTACCGCCGACAATGACCGCGGTCACCGGTGCGTTATTCGAAGCAAAATTGGGCACATTGCCCGCCACATACTGGGAAGCTCCAAGAACCACGATCTGACCCTTCTTCATGTTGAACACAAGTTCGCGAAAGTTATCCACTTCGTCGACTCCGTCAAGTGTGACGTCCAGCGTGGTGACCTGCCCGATCAACTCACCGACCTTTTTTCCCTTGGTATCGCGCAGATCAGCACCGAAAAACAGGACGGCACCTGTGGTGTTCGGCTTGATGTCTGGATCGGGGTGACTCGCCAATACAGGCGCGTCCTGCACAACTACCAGGGAGTTCGACGCAGAAGCCGGCAGTGCGGACGTAATGAATCCACAGAACGACACGAGCAGAACAGCCACAAGAATGCGGGCCTTTTTCATGATACTCCTTTGACTAGGTCTCCAACGGCGGATGCCGACGATGAACGTGACGAACCTGCGAAGACTCCATGAATGCAACCTCTAACCGCTGTCACTACCTTATCCCCCGCACAATATGCCATGGCAAGGCTCACACCGCATTCACTCAATTTTGCAAATCTGAGGTGTCGAAAAAGTAGACGGCCAAAGATCAGTTCGGGGACTGAAAATACAGAAATTCGATTCCCACGAAATCAAATTCACACCTGAAATGAGCACAAGTTTCCTGAACTTCACAGTGCTTCATCTGAAATCGCCAACAAAATTCGCCGTATTTCATTTTCAGTAAATTGAGATTATCCGAATTGTTTGCCAGCTTTTTTGTTTGAGCGGAATGCGAAAGGACTTGATTAGTCAGTTGGCGTACCAGCGCCCGGATTTCCTTGGCCACCAGTCATGTTCAAAATTTGCATGACGCCCTGCACGTTTGAAGCAGTCTGAAGAGTCAGTTGTTGTTGCTCACTATTCGTCGCATTTCTTGCAGCCATGGCGAGCGAGTTGCCAATTGATTGATAGAGAGTTCCCATTGCCTGCGCGGGACTGTCGCCCAACACCTTGGTGTTGGTTTGTGTTATCGAGTCAGTGACCTGGCTATTGACTGGGTTTGAGGCATCCACCACGACCGATCCCGGTCCATTGATATCGAGACTGTCATTGTTAAGAATCTCAAATCGAATGGACCCTTTAGTCGTCCAAGCAGGGTTGCTGAAAGTCAGAATCTGAGGAGACTGTCCAGTGATCATTACTGCTGAATTCGGTGGAACTTCAGTGAAACCAAACATAGGCCACATGGCCACAACTGTTTCAGGAGTAACGGGAAGTACTGATCGAGTGGGTCGCTCGGTGAACAGCTTGGTGTCACTTGGAGAGTCAATCAGGAGATAGGTTTTATTATCGATCGTCTCTGTGGTGAAATCGCCGTTCATCGCAATCATCCACGAGGCCGCGTCATTGCCGGTTGCGCTTTCACTCGTGGTGCAACCAGCAGTACCCAACAAAGCGACAAGTACCAGTAACACCCACAACCTGCTCATGGCACCAAAATAACTGAGTCAAAAAATAAATTGACCGCTGCGGCAGAAAAGCATGATCGCTTTATTCGCTGCCTTCTCTCGATTACACTCACCACTACTCCCTTCAAGATAAAATCTGGATCGATCCGTTCAGGACTCTCAACCTGATCGCAAGCGGGCGCGGTATTTTTTAATATTGGCGTGCGATTTCCTACTTAACTCTGTGAGAAGACTGCCCAGAGATGATCCAGGGGAACTCCTTCGTGATCAGGTTCCGTCAAACAAGCGCACAACATTGCTCGAGACCACTACCGTGATTGAGTAATCCAACTCGCGCTCTTGATCATTCAACTGCCAGGAACCGGCCCACGCACTAATATTTGAGGATGTTGAAGCGCACACTGGGGAAATCAGGACTTGAAGTCAGCGCGGTTGGACTCGGCTGCATGCCCATGTCGGCGTTTTATGGAATACCCGATATCGATGAAGCGGATTCAACGCTGGAGCTCGCAATTGATCTTGGGGTTACCTTCTGGGATACCGCTGAGGTCTACGGATCGGGGGCGAATGAGGAGCTCATCGGGCGCACTTTGAAACGCCATCGAGACAAGATTGTCATTGCCACAAAGTTCGGTGTCGAGCCCAACTACGTGATGACCGGGCGCCCCGAGAACGCCATCAAAGCAATCGAGGGCAGTCTACGTCGGCTCCGCACCGAATGGATCGACCTTTGGTATCTGCATCGCGTTGATCCATCCGTCCCGATTGAGGAGACCGTCGGTGCAATGGCCGACATCGTCGCAACGGGCAAGGTGCGGCACATCGGACTATCAGAAGCTAGTGTCGATTCCCTGCGCAGAGCTCACGCCGTGCATCCAATCTCAGCACTGCAGAGCGAGTGGTCACTGTGGTCTCGGGTGATTGAGCCCGAAGTCCTACCGGTTGCCCGTGAATTGGGGATTGGAATCGTGCCGTACAGCCCATTGGGTCGCGGCCTGATGACCGGCAGTATCAACAATCTCGACCAACTACCCGAAGGCGATCATCGTCGCAAAAGTCCACGTTTTGCCAGCGAGAATTTCGAGCACAACAAGGACCTCGTCGCCCAGTTCGCGACCATTGCCACAGACCTGGGTTGCACCTCCGGCCAACTGGCTCTTGCCTGGCTGCTGGCTCAAGGCGATGACGTTGTCCCCATCCCGGGCACCAAGAGACGAACATATCTGAGAGAGAACGCTGAAGCTGTTGATGTTGTACTCAGCGCTGAGTACGCCGCGCAGATAGCTGATCTCATGAGCGATGTTGCGGGAGATCGCTACGGGTGGGGCCATGCCTACGGTGACAGCCCTGCCCTAGGAACAGCATCGGGCTGAGTGTGCTGTCGCACCCGCCCGGTAATTCATGACTCCCGTGGGCAAGGCAACGCGTAATCCTCTGTCAGTTCGCGCAGCAAGGTCAAAGCCTCACCTACTGCCTCCGGGCATTAAAGCTCGCCGACGTTAAGGCGAGCACGATTACCGGACCTATGATGACAACCGATTGTGGCCGAATGCGCGGTGTCGCATGTACGCCCTCCTGATATTCGGTTCTTCTCATTTACATTTGTGAGCGAAACTCACCTTGGAGGTGTGACGGATCACCGGAGTCGCCTACCGTTGCTGGGAACTCGCTGACATACTGCCGCTATGTCCATCCTTGATCTCTTTCGCGTTGACGGGAAGGTAGCCGTTGTGACCGGCTCCGGCCGTGGAATCGGCCGCGCCATCTCGTTGGCACTGGCCGATGCCGGCGCGGACGTCGTCGTCACAAGTCGACGTTCAGCCGAAGTCGCCGAGGTCGCCGCTGAGGTCCGTGCGCGGGGCCAACGGGCACTAGAACTCCCTGGCGATCTACGCGATCAAGGGATGCCGGCCCGACTGGCTCAAGCAGCGGTTGATGAACTCGGGAGTCTGGACATCTGGGTCAACAATGCCGGTGGCACCGATGATGCCCACGTGCAGCCGCTCACCGTCACGACCGACGAGCAGATGCGCGATATGTTTGAGTTGAACTTGCTTGCAGCCTTTGCGGGCTCACGTGAGGCAGCCCTTCGAATGACCAATGGCGGTGCCATCGTAAACGTCAGTTCAGGTGCCGGCATGCGTGCAGCCCCGAATACCGGGGCTTATGCGGCGTCGAAGGCGGCCTTGCTCAACCTGACGCAGACGATGGCCGCAGAAGTTGCATCACAAGGTATTCGGGTCAACGCAATCTCTCCGGGTATCGTGCCGACGGAGTCATTTTTTCGGGTACTTCAGTTCACTGAAGACGACTTAGAAAAACTGGCCACGACGGTTCCCCTCGGTCGCCTAGGCAAACCGGAGGACATGGCGGCTGCTGTCTTATATTTCACGTCACCTGCTTCGGGCTGGGTGACGGGCCAAAATTTACTGATTGGCGGGGGCCGCGACGGCGGGCGTTCGGTCGAGCATCGCTAACTCCGAACGTAACGGTGCTAACGGCTCGCACCTGGAGCGGAAATGGTGTTCAGCACGGGGGTGTAGGACTAGCCCGCGTCGGGGGACCCATTACAAGGAAATGGGGAACAGCTCAACGATTAGGGCGCCTACTGCACAACTGAAAATCCATTCAAGTTTGAGGGTTGTACCCATCTTGCTCGACAGCCGTGAGGAAAAACAAGTCTGCAACCAATAGTGGGCACACCTCTGGCAAAAACATTCCGGTTCAGTCGGAAAATGAAACAACTCAGGGCCCACCAGAAGGTAGACCCTGAGTGAGTCGATGTATCGACTTTCGTAGCGGGGACAGGATTTGAACCTGTGACCTCTGGGTTATGAGCCCAGCGAG
>JAFMHB010000009.1:83577-93185 GCA_017854795.1 Candidatus Nanopelagicales bacterium | reverse complement strand
CAACGGAGTGATCGGTTGAAGGTCCCACTAAGTGGGCGGCCCGCGCAGGTGAACGATTAGTAAGGCTCAGCTTCGGTTGAAACCTCACGCCTCGTGCGCCTCGCGCCGGGGCGTTTTCTTATTGGGTTATATCGAAAGGAGCAACATGGCAAAACCTACAAAGGTAAGCGCGGTTGCCGAGATCGCTGAGTACTTCCGTGGGTCAAATGCGGCAGTTCTCACTGAATACCGTGGGCTAAGTGTTGCGCAGATGAAAGAACTGCGTCGTTCACTTGGAACAGGTGTCACCTACGCCGTGGTTAAGAACACCCTCACCAAAATTGCTGCACGCGATGCTGGTGTTGAAGGGCTTGACTCACTCCTTGAAGGACCGAGTGCAATTGCATTCGTCTCCGGAGACGCAGTTGACGCCGCGAAGGGTATTCGCGACTTTGCAAAGAGCAATCCAGCACTGGTAATTAAGGGTGGAATCATGGACGGCGCGGTCTTGACCGCAGCCGAGATAACCAAGATTGCGAACCTTGAATCACGTGAGGTATTGCTGTCGAAGTTGGCTGGCGCGATGAAGGCAAAGCAGTCACAAGCTGCCGCACTCTTTGCAGCCCCGCTGTCCAAGACCGCCCGCACACTTGCGGCGCTGCAGGCAAAACTCGAGTCGGAGCCAGGCGCAGTTGTGCCGGCGAAGATCGAAGAAACACCCGTGGCAGAGGAAGTAGTTGTCGAGGACGTAGTTGTCGAAGCTGCAGTTGTAACCGAAGAAGAAACCACCGAGGGCTAAAGGCCCACCCGGCCCTCGGCCGGATTTATCGAAAGGAAAGCCACAATGGCTAAAATGAGCAACGATCAATTAATGGATGCTTTTAAGGAAATGACCCTTCTGGAACTGTCTGAATTCGTTTCAGCATTCGAAGAGACATTTGATGTAACAGCAGCTGCACCAATGGCAATGGCTGCTGCAGCCCCTGCCGGTGGCGGAGACGCTGGCGGCGCCGCAGAACAAGACGAGTTCGATGTCGTCCTTGAATCTGATGGTGGAAACAAGATTGCAGTGATCAAGGAAGTTCGCGCGCTCACCAGCCTTGGCCTCAAAGAAGCCAAGGACCTCGTTGAGGCTGCACCAACAGCAGTTCTCGAAAAGGTAACCAAGGAAGCAGCGGACAAGGCAAAGGAAGCCCTTGAGGGCGCTGGCGCCAAGGTCACGGTCAAGTAAGTTCGTTCACGTTTTTCCAGCACAACCTCGTTGTGGGGCGGTGGGCCGGTTGGCCTCCGCCCCACAACTGTTTATATGGAGTGTCTTATTGGGCACATCCATTATTTGAGGATGATTTTCACATGCTCACGAGGGGGGATTGACGTCACAATCTGGTCACAAGGCCTCAAAAACCCGCGCCCCACTTGACCTTTTTGGGATTTCGGGCAATTATTCGCATTACTTCCGATTACGAGGATCGTGATCTTTGCTGGACTTGGGCAATTGCTGTCGGCCCCCAGAGGGATTTCAATCGAGGGAATCGGCGGTTGCGTGTTTCACGCTGAGCGGGCCCTTGCCGGGGACCCCGCTAGACAGCGGTTTACCCCTTCGGGTATGCTGCTGCTTTGCGCTGTCTTCCAACTTTCTAACCCAGGGTGACTTATCGGTATTTCCGTTTTATCGGTCTTCTCGATTTGACATTGGGGGGCTAATTGGAATGTCAGCATATGGAATGTCAGCAATAGGCCCGCCGCGCACTGGAAGGATTCCTCTTGGTTTCCCACGAAGTAACCCCGCTCTCCCCATCCCTTCACCGGGCCTCATTCGCGAAAATTCGCGAGCCCCTTGCGGTACCAGATTTACTCCGGTTGCAAACCGCTAGTTCTGACTGGCTTCTCGGTAACGAGAAGTGGCAGAAAGCCGTTGCTGCAGCCCTCAAAGCAGGCAACACAGAAATCCCACAGGTCTCGGGTCTCACCGAAATCTTTGAAGAGATTTCCCCCATTGAAGACTTCGCGGGCATGATGAGCCTCTCATTCCGTGACCACCGCTTTGAGCCACCCAAGTACACGGTGGAGCAGTGCAAGGACAAGGACTTCACCTACGCGGCCCCACTGTTCGTGACCGCTGAGTTCACCAACAATGAAACCGGTGAAATCAAGTCCCAGACGGTTTTCATGGGAGATTTCCCGCTCATGACCGACAAGGGAACATTCGTTATTAACGGCACGGAGCGGGTTGTTGTTTCTCAGCTTGTTCGTTCACCCGGTGTGTATTTCGAGCGTTCAGTGGACAAAGCAACCGACAAAGACGTCTACGTCTCGAAAATCATTCCGAGTCGCGGCGCTTGGCTTGAATTCGAAATTGACAAAAAAGATCTGGTAGCAGTTCGTGTTGACCGTAAGCGTAAGCAGCCTGTCACGGTGCTTCTCAAGGCACTTGGCATGTCCAGTGACGAAATCCGCGAGCGTTTCGGCCAGTACGAAACCTTCATGGCTACCTTTGACAAGGACCATATCGAAACCCAAGACGACGCACTGCTCGATATTTATCGCAAGTTGCGTCCGGGCGAACCCCCCACATTGGAAAACGCCAAGAACCTGATTGAGAATTTCTACTTCAATCCAAAGCGCTATGACATGGCAAAGGTTGGTCGCTACAAGGTTAACCGCAAGCTCGGTCTCGAATTGCCGCTTGAGCAGAGCACTTTAACAATTGAAGACATCGTTTCCACCGTTGAATACTTGGTGCGCCTACACGCGGGTGACACAACAATGCAAACCCCGCGTGGGGAAGTTGTTGTTGAAACTGACGACATCGACCACTTCGGTAACCGTCGTCTTCGTACCGTCGGTGAACTGATTCAGAATCAAATTCGTACGGGTCTGTCCCGCATGGAGCGTGTGGTGCGCGAGCGCATGACCACACAAGATGTTGAGGCGATCACACCTCAGACGCTGATCAACATCCGTCCGGTCGTTGCTTCGATTAAGGAGTTCTTCGGAACTTCACAGCTCTCGCAGTTTATGGACCAAACCAACCCACTTGCTGGACTCACCCACAAGCGTCGTTTGTCCGCGCTTGGACCCGGTGGTCTTTCGCGTGAGCGTGCAGGCTTTGAAGTCCGAGACGTTCACCCCTCGCACTACGGCCGCATGTGCCCGATTGAGACTCCTGAAGGTCCCAACATTGGCTTGATTGGATCGCTTGCAACCTATGGTCGCATTTCACCATTTGGTTTCATTGAGACTCCTTACCGCAAGGTGATCAACGGTCGGGTACTCGACGAGGTTCAATACCTCACGGCAGACGAAGAAGACATGCACGTAATTGCGCAGGCGAATACCGCAATCGACGCCGAGGGCAACATGACAAGCCACGACCGCGTTGTTGTCCGGGTCAAGGGCGGCGAAGTCGAATACGTCAAGCCTGAAGACGTTGACTTCATGGACGTGTCACCACGTCAATTGTGGTCGGTCGCAACGTCAATGATTCCGTTCCTGGAACATGATGACGCAAACCGCGCGCTCATGGGATCAAATATGCAGCGACAGGCTGTTCCCCTGCTCCGCGCTCAAGCACCACTTGTGGGTACCGGCATGGAGTTCCGTGCGGCCTACGACGCCGGTGATGTTGTCGTTGCTGAAAAATCCGGCGCGGTCAAAGAAGTTTCTGCTGACCTCGTTGAAGTTGCTAACGATGACGGCACCTACACCAGCTATAAACTCGAAAAGTTCCGTCGTTCAAATCAGGGAACTTGCTTTAATCAGCGCCCGATTGTTACCGGTGGCGCCCGCGTTGAAGCTGGTGAAGTTCTCGCTGACGGCCCGTCAACGGACCTCGGCGAGATGGCACTCGGAAAGAATTTACTCGTTGCATTTATGTCATGGGAGGGTCACAACTACGAGGATGCAATCATTCTGAGCCAGCGCTTGGTTCAGGACGACGTTCTGTCGTCAATTCACATTGAAGAACATGAAATTGACGCCCGCGACACCAAGCTCGGTCCAGAGGAAATCACGCGTGACATCCCGAACGTCTCTGAGGAACTCCTTGCAGATCTCGACGATCGCGGAATCATTCGGGTCGGCGCAGACGTTGTCCCCGGTGACGTTCTCGTTGGCAAGGTGACGCCAAAGGGTGAAACTGAACTGACGCCGGAAGAGCGTTTGCTTCGTGCAATCTTCGGTGAGAAGGCCCGCGAGGTCCGCGATACTTCACTCAAGGTTCCCCACGGTGAATCGGGCAAGATCATCGCAGTTCGTGTCTTTGACATGGACGAAGGCGACGAGTTGCCACCGGGTGTTACCAAGTTGGTGCGTGTTTACATCGCTCAAAAGCGCAAGATCAAGGAAGGCGACAAACTTGCTGGCCGCCACGGCAACAAGGGTGTTATTTCCAAGATCCTGCCGGTTGAAGACATGCCATTCTTGGAAGACGGAACCCCCGTTGACATCGTTCTCAACCCACTGGGTGTTCCTGGCCGAATGAATATTGGTCAGATCCTTGAAACCCACCTCGGTTGGGCTGCTGCTGCAGGCTGGACTGTCGATGTAGCTGATCCTCGTGCAGCGTTGCTGCCGGACGCAGTGAAGTCGGTTGCGCCGGGAACAAAGATTGCAACCCCGGTCTTTGACGGCGCCCGCGAAGAGGAGTTGAGCCTTGTTCTTGACTCCACGACTCCAACAGCTGATGGCTTGAAGTTGGTCAACCCCAACGGAAAAGCGAAGCTCTTTGATGGTCGGACAGGTGAGCCAATTCCAGGTGAGATTGCGGTTGGTTACATCTACATCCTCAAACTCCTGCATTTGGTTGACGACAAGATCCACGCACGTTCAACTGGCCCGTACAGCATGATTACCCAGCAGCCATTGGGTGGTAAGGCTCAGTTCGGTGGACAGCGCTTTGGTGAAATGGAAGTGTGGGCATTGGAGGCGTATGGCGCCGCTTACGCTCTGCAGGAACTTCTGACCATCAAGTCTGACGACGTCCTAGGACGAGTCAAGGTCTACGAAGCTATCGTCAAGGGTGAAAACATCCCTGAACCCGGTATCCCGGAATCCTTCAAAGTCTTGGTCAAGGAGATGCAGTCCTTGTGCCTTAACGTTGAAGTACTTTCCAAAGACGGTGTCGCCATCGAAATGAAGGATAGCGATGAAGACGTATTCCGTGCCGCCGAAGAACTCGGAATTGACCTGTCACGGCGCGAGCCAAGCAGCGTTGACGAACTGTAATAGCCCACTCATCCGAATTATTCGAAACGAACGAAGGACACACACGTGCTAGACGTTAACTTCTTTGACGAGTTGCGCATTGGTCTTGCAACAGCAGACGACATTCGCACTTGGTCTTACGGTGAAGTCAAGAAGCCCGAAACCATCAACTACCGCACACTCAAGCCGGAGAAAGACGGCCTGTTCTGCGAGAAGATCTTCGGACCTACTCGCGACTGGGAGTGCTACTGCGGTAAGTACAAGCGGGTTCGCTTCAAGGGAATCATTTGCGAGCGTTGTGGTGTTGAGGTAACTCGCGCCAAGGTTCGTCGTGAGCGCATGGGTCACATTGAACTTGCTGCCCCAGTGACACACATCTGGTACTTCAAGGGCGTGCCGAGTCGTTTGGGTTACCTGCTTGACCTGGCTCCCAAGGATCTTGAAAAGGTCATTTACTTTGCGGCTTACATGATCACCTCCGTCGATGTTGACGGTCGCCACGAAGCACTGCCTTCACTGGAGAATCAACTCAGTGTTGAAAAGAAGCAGATTTCCAAGCGTCGTGATTCTGACCTTGAGACACGTGCGCAAAAGATGGAAGCTGACATAGCTGAACTTGAAGCTGAAGGTGCCAAGAGCGAAGTACGTCGCAAGGTCCGTGAGTCCGGTGAGCGTGAGCTTGCTGCTATTCGCCGTCGTGCTGATGTTCAGATTGAGCGTTTGGACAAAGTATTCGATCGCTTCCGCACTCTCAAGGTCCAAGACCTCGAAGGCGATGAAATGCTCTTCCGTGAAATGCGCGATCGTTATGGTCGTTGGTTTGACGGTGGCATGGGCGCTGCTGCAATTGAAAAGCGCCTCGAGTCATTCGATTTGGCCGCTGAGTCCGAGTACCTGCGCGAGATAATCGCGACCGGCAAGGGTCAGAAGAAGACTCGTGCACTCAAGCGTCTCAAGTTGGTTAACGCTTTCATGAGCACAACCAACTCACCAATGGGAATGGTCTTGAACGCTGTTCCTGTTATTCCACCAGATTTGCGCCCAATGGTTCAACTTGATGGTGGTCGTTTTGCGACCTCTGACCTCAACGATCTTTATCGTCGTGTAATCAACCGCAACAACCGTCTCAAGCGTCTTCTCGACCTTGGTGCCCCGGAGATCATCGTTAACAACGAGAAGCGGATGCTGCAAGAAGCAGTTGACGCACTCTTTGACAACGGTCGCCGTGGCCGACCAGTTACCGGTCCAGGTAACCGTGCACTCAAGTCACTCTCTGACATGCTCAAGGGCAAGCAGGGTCGCTTCCGTCAGAACCTTCTTGGCAAGCGCGTTGACTACTCCGGTCGTTCGGTGATCGTTGTTGGTCCTCAACTCAAGCTGCATCAATGTGGTCTGCCAAAGCAGATGGCACTTGAACTGTTCAAGCCATTTGTTATGAAGCGCCTAGTCGATCTCAACCACGCACAGAACATCAAAAGTGCCAAGCGCATGGTTGAGCGTTCACGCCCCGTCGTGTGGGATGTCCTCGAAGAGGTAATCACCGAGCACCCAGTGTTGCTCAACCGCGCGCCAACCCTGCACCGTTTGGGTATCCAAGCCTTTGAACCACAACTCATCGAAGGTAAGGCAATCCAAATCCACCCACTCGTTTGCACCGCATTCAACGCGGACTTCGACGGTGACCAGATGGCTGTCCACGTGCCTCTCTCGGCTGAAGCTCAGGCTGAAGCACGAATCTTGATGCTCTCGAGCAACAATATTCTGTCTCCTGCAAACGGTCGCCCGATCACAACTCCGACCCAGGACATGGTGTTGGGTATCTACGCGCTCACCACAATGACCGCGGAAAGCCGTGACGCAGACGATAGCGAACTGCATGCTTACAGTTCAATCGCCGAAGCGGTCATGGCTCATGACCGGGGCTCGTTGAAGTTGGGAGAGAAGGCGCGGTTCCGCTTGAAGGACATCACCCCACCATTGGGCTTCGATGTCCCGGAAGGCTGGACTTTCGGTGACCCACTGATGCTCGTGTCCACACTCGGTCGCGCATTGTTCAACGAGGCACTGCCATCTGACTACCCATACGTCAACGAGAAAGTTGACAAAAAGGTCCTCGGAGCAACGGTCAACCGTTTGAGCGAGCTGTACCCCAAGATTGAAGTAGCTGAGACGCTGGACCAACTCAAATCACTCGGTTTCCACTGGGCTTCTCGCTCGGGAGTCACCATTTCGATTTCCGATGTAGTTGCGCCACCCGCCAAGGCAGGTTTGATCGCTAATGCTGAAGACAAGGATGCAAAGGTCCAGCAGCAGTACGAGAAGGGTCTGATCACCGACTCCGAGCGTCGTCAGGAACTCATTGAGATCTGGACCCGCGCAACCGATGAAGTTGCCAAGGCAATGCAGGACAACTTCCCTGAGTCCAACCCAGTTCACATCATGGTTGATTCAGGAGCCCGCGGTAACTACATGCAGGTTCGACAGATCGCGGGTATGCGTGGTTTGGTGGCTAACCCAAAGGGGGAAATTATTCCTCGCCCGATCAAGGCGAACTTCCGTGAAGGTTTGACGGTACTTGAGTACTTCATCTCCACTCACGGTGCTCGCAAGGGTCTGGCAGACACTGCACTTCGTACCGCTGACTCCGGTTACCTCACCCGTCGTCTGGTTGACGTCTCCCAAGACGTAATCATTCGCGAGGTTGACTGCGAAACAGAGCGTGGAGCGGAAATTGAGATTGCTGAATTGGTCGATGGAACACTGCGACCACTTGAGAATCTTGATACCGCACTCGTGTCCCGTGTACTTGCGCGCGACGTAGTTGTTGACGGCAAGACCGTCGCAACAGCTGGTGAAGAACTTGATATTCCTCGCTTGGAACAAATGATTGCTGACGGCGCAGACAAGGTTCGCGTTCGCACGGTTCTCACGTGCGAGAGTGCAGTTGGAACCTGTGCACGCTGCTACGGACGCTCAATGGCAACCGGCAAATTGGTTGACGTTGGTGAAGCTGTCGGTATCGTCGCTGCTCAGTCCATTGGTGAACCAGGTACTCAGCTCACAATGCGTACCTTCCACACCGGTGGTGTTGCAGGTGAAGACATTACTCACGGTCTGCCACGTGTTGTGGAACTCTTCGAGGCCCGCACACCTAAGGGTGTGGCTCCGATCAGTGAAGTTGCTGGCCGGGTTCGTATTGAAGATGCTGAGAAACTCCGCAGCATCATCATCACCCCCGATGACGGCAGCGAAGAACTTGAGTACTCGGTTCCACGCCGTTCGCGTATGTTGGTTGAAGAAGGCGACAGCGTGATTGTTGGCCAGCAGCTCGTCGTGGGAGCAATTGATCCCAAGCAGGTCCTGCGTATTCTGGGACAGCGCGCGGTTCAATTGCATCTCGTTGATCAGGTGCAAATGGTCTACCGTTCACAGGGTGTTTCCATTCACGACAAGCACATCGAGGTAATTGTTCGCCAGATGCTCAAGCGCATCACGATTATTGAATCGGGCGACTCAAACTTCCTTGCAGGTGAACTTGTCGAGCGTGGACTTTTTGAAACGGAGAATCGCCGTGTTGTGACCAATGGTGGAACGCCAGCTTCTGGTCGCCCAGAACTTATGGGAATCACCAAGGCATCTCTTGCAACCGAGTCGTGGCTTTCAGCGGCTTCCTTCCAGGAAACCACCCGCGTCCTCACCGACGCAGCGATCTCCGCGAAGAGCGACCCATTGCTGGGCCTCAAGGAGAACGTGATTCTGGGCAAGCTAATTCCTGCAGGTACAGGAATGCCGATGTACCGCAATATCAAGGTGGAGCCAACCGAGGAAGCGAAGGCTGCCATGTACGCATCTTTCACCGGATACGACGACATGGAGTACGCATCCTTTGGTCAAACCTCAGGCGAAGCGGTTCCGCTGGAAGAGTTCGAGTTCCGCGGCTTCTAAGCCCACACGTTGTAGTACCAACTTGAAGGGGAGTCGGGAAACCGGCTCCCCTTCAACGTGTCTCGCCCCAGTTTTTTAACGATGGGCTTGTAGGGCAACTCTTCTTTCCCCTGAATTGTTGTTTAATTGAGTCATGAATATGAAAAAAGCCGCGGAATCATATGCAACCGCAACTGCGGAATTTTGAATGTTGCAGACAAATTAACTGATGGAGAACGTGATGTCTCAAATCACGGGGGATGGACAGCTCGTCAGATAATTCACCATGTGGCCGATAGTGAAGCGCAGTCCTACGCCAGACTGCGTCGGCTGATTGCAGAGCCCGGGACACAAATTCAAGGATATGATGAAGCTGGATGGGGAGAGAGCGAAACCTTGGGCTATAAGGATTTACCCGTAGCTCCTTCACTTGAAGTATTTAAAGCCGTGCGTGTGTCATCACTAGAAGTAATTAAGAGGCTTAAACCAATTCAGCTAGA
>JAFMHB010000009.1:0-83304 GCA_017854795.1 Candidatus Nanopelagicales bacterium | reverse complement strand
GAGCTTATGGGTGCGAGGTACACAGCCCTTAATGGCGGGGACATGTTTACGTTCACCGAGGCCTTCTCGATTGTAATTCTTTGCAATGACCAATCAGAAGTAGATACGTACTGGGACGCGCTCACCGCTGATGGTGGAAGCCCCGGTCGGTGTGGTTGGCTGAAGGATAAATTTGATGTTTCTTGGCAGATCATTCCGAAACAACTCGGTGAATGTCTTGGCAATCCTGATTCATCTAAGGCAGAGGGTGCGATGAATGCAATGATGGGAATGTCTAAGTTGATAGTTAGCGAGCTAGAAGCAGCAGTCAAGTAAATCTGACTTACCGTGCGACTCTTAATAAAGGGAGCCCCGGTCATGCACAGTTCGCACCGCGGGGCGAGTGTGTCGCGTTATCAAAAATGGCAAGCTTGGGTCTACCTTTAGATCATGTCTATGAACAATGAGAATGTCGAAGAGGTCACCGAGTCGGTATTCATCGAGGCTCCGGTGGCTCCGCCGGTTGTGCAGATGCCTCCGAAACCCACTGTGGATCAATTCGGAAACCCGATTAGCCCGAAGTCCAGGCTCGCCGCTGCTCTGCTCGCCTGGTTTTTAGGGATTTTTGGGATTCACCGCTTTTACGTGGGCAAGATCGGTACCGGAATTCTGATGATCGTGACCCTTGGTGGGCTGGGTATCTGGACTCTCATCGACTTCATTGTCATTTTGGTCGGGTCCTTTAAGGACAAACAGGGTCGACTCCTCATCAACTGGTCGTAGGCATTGTCAGACCTAGATTCTTGAGGTCCATGCGCTGTAGATTGGGATCATGAGCAACCAGACACCAGAACCCGAGACAAGCCCCGCAGAAACACCTACTGAGTCGATCTGGGATGAACCTGCGGTTGTAAGCGTTACGGCAACCCCGAGCCCCTCGGGGAATTCAATTGTTGCTTTAGTTCTGTCGATCACCTCATGGGTGGTTTGCCCGATTGTTTTTGCGATCGTGGCTTTGGTCTTTGCAAACAAGGCCGAAAAGGAAATTGCCGCCAGTAACGGCTCAGTGGGTGGCGGGGCATTCGTCACTGCATCGAAAATAGTCGCCTGGATCAATATTGGGGTTTATTCGGCGGTAGTGGTTCTGGGAATTATTGCCCTGTTTTTCCTCACGATCCTTGGGGTCTCGGGTAACTAGAGCCCTTAGGGGGACCCCGGTGATCGGGATGAAGTAGGGGAGGGTAGTCTTCCGATTCGTGCCTGACCCCTCGGGCGCGCTCTCGCGTGTCGCAGTACATATATATGTGGCGCGAGGTGGTAACGCCACCGGAGAATTCCTACGAGATTTAGCGAGGTTGAGCGTCGCAAGACGCGCGACACGCCCGACCGCGTGGGTCGTTCCGGTTAACCGTAAACGAACGAGAAGTCAGGAGAGGCGCAACGTGCCTACCATCCAGCAGCTGGTCCGCAAGGGCCGGCAGGACAAGGTCTCCAAGACCAAGGCCCCAGCCCTTAAGGGCAGCCCACAGAGGCGCGGGGTCTGTACACGTGTTTATACAACTACCCCAAAGAAGCCGAACTCTGCGCTTCGCAAGGTAGCCCGTGTGCGGTTGACCTCCCAGGTGGAAATCACTGCCTACATCCCCGGCGTTGGCCACAATCTCCAGGAGCACTCAATCGTGCTCGTACGTGGTGGCCGAGTTCGCGATCTTCCCGGTGTTCGTTACAAAGTCATCCGCGGCGCACTTGACGCTCAGGGCGTTAAGAACCGCAAGCAGGCACGGTCCCGCTACGGCGCAAAGAAGGAGAAGGCCTAATGCCTCGTAAGGGTCCCGCACCAAAGCGACCAATCGTAATTGATCCAGTTTATGGAGCACCGATTGTCACCCAGCTCATCAACAAGGTTCTCCTTGACGGAAAGCGCTCAGTTGCTGAGCGTGCAGTCTACGGTGCTCTCGAAGGTTGCCGCGAGAAGAACGGCACCGATCCAGTGCAGACACTCAAGCGTGCACTTGACAACATTCGTCCCACCCTTGAAGTTCGTTCACGCCGCGTCGGTGGAGCGACCTACCAGGTTCCTGTTGAAGTCAAGCCAGGCCGCTCAACCACACTTGCATTGCGTTGGCTCGTGAGTTACTCACGCCAGCGTCGTGAAAAGACCATCACCGAGCGCCTCATGAACGAAATCCTAGATGCTTCCAATGGTCTTGGTGCCGCAGTAAAGAAGCGCGAAGATACCCACAAGATGGCCGAATCCAATAAGGCATTCGCTCATTACCGCTGGTAACACCCACACATAAATTTGGCTCACCAAAAAGAAAAACGGAGAAACTCGTGTCAACTGGAACAGTCCTCGACCTCGCCAAGGTCCGCAACATTGGGATCATGGCGCATATCGACGCGGGCAAAACCACGACCACCGAGCGAATCCTGTTTTACACCGGTATCAACTACAAAATCGGTGAGGTTCATGAGGGCGCAGCCACCATGGACTGGATGGAACAAGAGCAAGAGCGTGGAATCACAATTACTTCAGCTGCCACCACCTGTGAGTGGAAGGGCAACACGATTAACATCATCGACACCCCAGGTCACGTCGACTTCACCGTTGAAGTTGAGCGCTCACTTCGGGTACTCGACGGTGCCGTAACGGTGTTTGACGGCGTAGCAGGGGTTGAGCCACAGTCAGAGACTGTATGGCGTCAAGCTGACCGTTACAGCGTGCCTCGCATGTGTTTCATTAACAAGTTGGACCGCACCGGCGCAAACTTCTACATGTGTGTAGACATGATCATCTCCCGCCTCAATGCAGTGCCCCTCGTACTTCAACTCCCTATTGGTAACGAGTCCGATTTCATCGGTGTTGTTGACCTGATTGAAATGCGCGCTCTCACCTGGCGTGGCGAAACCGTAATCGGTGAAGACTACGAAGTCGAAGAAATCCCCGCTGACATGGTGGAAAAAGCCAAGGAATATCGGGAGAAGCTGATCGAGACTCTCGGCGAAGCTGATGACGCAATCATGGAGAAGTACCTTGATGGCGAAGAAATTTCGGTTGATGAAATCAAAGCCGGTATTCGCCGCGCAACACTGGCAGCGAAACTCACGCCAGTCTTGACCGGATCTGCATTCAAAAACAAGGGTGTTCAGCCAATGCTCGACGCCGTGATTTCCTACCTTCCATCACCACTTGACATCGCCGCAATCGATGGCCACAAAATGGGTGACGAATCAGTTGAAATTTTGCGTCAACCAAGTGATGACGAACCATTTAGTGCACTCGCATTCAAGATCATGACCGACCCGCATCTAGGAAAACTCACTTACGTGCGCGTTTACTCGGGTCGCCTGAACACCGGTACCGCGGTACTGAATAGTGTGAAGGATCGCAAAGAGCGGATCGGCAAGATTTACCGAATGCACGCCAACAAGCGCGAAGAGATTGAATCAGTAGGCGCTGGCGACATTGTGGCTGTAATGGGCCTCAAGGACACTACAACTGGCGAGACTCTCTGTGATCCAGCAAAGCCAGTTGTCTTGGAATCAATGACATTCCCTGATCCAGTTATTTCGGTCGCAATTGAGCCGAAGACAAAGAGCGACCAGGAGAAGTTGGGAACGGCAATTCAGCGTCTTGCTGAAGAAGACCCCACTTTCCGCGTTTCCACAAATGAAGAGACCGGCCAGACCATCATTGAAGGAATGGGTGAGCTCCACCTTGAGGTCCTTGTTGACCGCATGCGTCGCGAGTTCAAGGTTGAGGCAAACGTTGGTAAGCCACAGGTTGCCTACCGCGAGACATTGACCAAGAAGGTTGACCGGATCGACTACACCCACAAGAAGCAAACGGGTGGATCCGGCCAGTTCGCAAAGATTCAGATTTCAATTGAGCCAAACACAGCCGAAGGCGGTGGCTACCTGTTCGAGAACAAGGTCACCGGTGGTCGCATTCCCCGCGAATACATCCCCTCCGTTGATGCTGGCGCACAAGAATCCATGCAGCACGGTGTGTTGGCCGGTTACCCAATGGTTGACGTCAAAGTCACCCTCCTTGACGGTGCCTACCATGACGTCGACTCATCTGAACTTGCATTCAAAATTGCTGGAACCATGGCCTTCAAGGAAGGTGCACGGCTAGCTGGCCCAGCACTTCTCGAACCAATGATGTCCGTTGAAGTCACCACTCCGGAGGACTTCATGGGCGACGTCATTGGAGATCTGAACTCGCGTCGTGGACAAATTCAGGCAATGGATGAGCGCTTTGGCGCTCGAGTTGTCAGAGCTATTGTTCCGCTCTCGGAAATGTTCGGCTACGTAGGAGATCTGCGCAGCCGTACCCAAGGGCGTGCGAGTTACAGTATGCAATTCGATTCCTACGCGCAGGTCCCTCGGGCCGTCGCTGACGAAATCGTTGCGAAAAATCGCGGCGAATAACCGCGGATCACAAAGAAATACAACAGAAGAAAAAGAACCGATAACCGATCCGCGTTTTGCCGGACGGCACGAACAGAGGGAGTACGCAAGTGGCGAAGGCCAAGTTTGAGCGGAATAAGCCGCACATCAACATCGGCACCATTGGACATATTGACCATGGCAAGACCACGTTGACTGCTGCTATCACAAAGGTGCTGCACGATCGTTACCCAGACGTGAACCCATTCACGCCTTTCGACATGATCGATAAGGCCCCTGAAGAGCGTCAACGCGGTATCACGATTTCGATCGCACACGTTGAATACCAGACAGAAGGCCGGCACTACGCCCACGTCGACTGTCCAGGTCACGCTGACTACATCAAGAACATGATCACCGGTGCCGCACAGATGGACGGCGCAATCCTCGTGGTTGCTGCAACCGATGGTCCAATGCCACAGACTAAGGAGCACGTTCTCCTTGCTCGCCAAGTTGGTGTGCCCTCCATCGTGGTTGCACTCAACAAGTGCGACATGGTCGATGACGATGAACTCATTGAACTCGTAGAAATGGAAGTTCGTGAACTTCTCAGTGCCTACGAATTCCCAGGCGATGACATCCCCGTGGTGCGCGTTGCTGCCTTCCCAGCCCTTCAGGGTGATGAGAAGTGGGGTGCGTCGATCATGGAACTCATGGACGCAATTGATGCTTACATCCCAACCCCAGAGCGTGAGATTGACAAGCCCTTCCTCATGCCAATCGAAGACGTCTTCACCATCACCGGTCGCGGAACTGTTGTTACCGGCCGAATTGAGCGTGGAGTTGTTAAGGTCAACGAAGAAATCGAAATCGTTGGTATCCGCCCAGGACCACCCCTCAAGACAACCGTCACCGGTGTCGAAATGTTCCGCAAGCTGCTCGACGAAGGTCAAGCTGGCGAGAACGTTGGGGTTCTTCTTCGCGGAACCAAGCGTGAAGAAGTTGAGCGCGGCCAGGTTTGCTGCAAGCCAGGCTCAATCACTCCACACACCGACTTCGAGGCAAATGTCTACATTTTGTCGAAAGATGAAGGTGGCCGTCACACCCCGTTCTTCAATAACTACCGTCCACAGTTCTACTTCCGGACCACTGACGTCACCGGCGTCGTGTACTTGCCAGAAGGTAAGGACATGGTTATGCCAGGAGACAACACCGAAATGCGCGTTGAGCTGATTCAGTCAATCGCCATGGAAGATGGTCTTCGCTTTGCAATCCGCGAAGGTGGCCGCACCGTTGGTGCAGGTCGCGTAGTCAAGATCCTGAAGTAAGACGCACCACAACTAAGTCTTCGTGGCGGGCATCGCGACCCGGTTCCCGCCACGAAAACCATAGATAAACAAGTTTCACACAAGTAAATAAGTTTCACACAAAAGCGTTTCACTCCGATACGCAACTACACGAGTAAGGAACCAAGCCACCATGGCGGGACAGAAGATCCGGATCAGGCTCAAAGCCTACGACCACGAGATCATTGACTCATCAGCGAGAAAAATCGTTGAGACGGTCATTCGTACCGGTGCACAGGTTGCTGGGCCAGTGCCGTTGCCGACAGAGAAGAACATTTTCTGTGTGATTCGCTCACCACATAAGTACAAGGATTCACGGGAACATTTCGAGATGCGCACACACAAGCGTTTGATCGACATTCTCGACCCCACCCCCAAGACCGTTGACTCGTTGATGCGCCTAGATCTCCCAGCTGGCGTCGACATCGAGATCAAGCTCTAATCGAGATCAAGTTTTAGAGGAGATCTGAACACCATGAGTCACAACGTCAAGGGATTGCTAGGCGAAAAGCTTGGTATGACCCAGGTATGGGATGAAAACAACAGAGTTGTTCCCGTTACCGTCGTGAAAGCTGGTCCAAGTGTCGTCACCCAGGTGCGCACTCCAGAAATCGACGGTTATTCCGCGGTGCAAATCGCATTCGGTGCTATTGACCCCCGTAAGGTTAATAAGCCTGATGCGGGACACTTCGCGAAAGCTGGCGTGACACCACGTCGCCACATCGTTGAAGTCCGCACCCCCGATGCTTCCGAGTACACACTCGGTCAGGAACTCACCACAGAGATTTTTGAAACTGGTCAAGTTGTCGACGTAGTCGGCACAACCAAGGGCAAGGGCTTCGCCGGTGTCATGAAGCGCCATGGCTTCCATGGCCTTCGCGCAACACACGGTGTGAACAAGAAGCACCGAAGCGCGGGCTCCATCGGTGGCTGCGCCACACCCGGTCGCGTGTTCAAGGGCATGAAAATGGCGGGACGTATGGGTGGCGATCGCCAAACCACACAGAACTTGAAGGTTCAAGCAATTGATGCCGAGCGTGGATTGATCCTGATCAAGGGTGCAGTACCGGGCCCTAAGGGTGGCTTGGTGTTCATTCACACCGCTGTAAAGGAGGCCCAACAGTGAACTCCGTAGACGTAATGACCCCACAGGGTGAGGCATCGGGCAAAGTTGAACTGCCGGCCGAAGTCTTCGATGTAGCGGTCAATATCCCTCTGATTCATCAGGTTGTTGTCGCCCAGCTCGCAGCTGCGCGTCAAGGAACACACTCAACCAAAACCCGCGCAGAAGTGAGCGGTGGTGGGCGCAAGCCACACAAGCAAAAGGGAACAGGACGTGCGCGTCAAGGTTCGATTCGGGCACCCCAGTACACCGGTGGTGGAATCAGCCACGGCCCACAGCCTCGCTCTTATGATCAGCGCACACCCAAGAAGATGAAGTCAGCCGCGTTGCGCGGTGCACTCTCTGACCGGGCACGTGAAGGTCGCATCCACATTGTGTCTGAATTAGTCAGCGGTGACGTTCCATCAACCAAGGGCGCAACCGCAACTTTGAAGGCACTCAATGTGGAAGGTCAACTTCTGATCGTGCTCACCCGTGAAGAGGCAGTGGCTTGGTTGTCACTACGCAACCTCGGTGACGTTTCGATTGTTGCTCCTGACCAACTCAACACATATGACGTGCTCATCAGTGACCACTTGGTATTCACCCAAACCGCTTACGACATTTTTGTCGCTGGTCCGGTCAAGGGCAAGGGTTCGAAGGCAGTCGCGCTCGAAAGTGAGGTAGAAGCATGAGAATTGCAGACCCACGTGACATCTTAATCTCACCGGTTGTTTCCGAGAAGGCATACAGCCTTCTGGATCAGAACAAATACACCTTCATTGTTTCCCCGGATGCTAATAAGACCCAGATCAAAATTGCGGTCGAAGAAGTATTTGGGGTCAAGGTAACGAGCGTGAACACCATGAACCGTGAGGGCAAGCGCGTACGCACTCGCACCGGATTTGGTCGCAAAGCTTCAACGAAGCGTGCGATTGTCTCTGTTGCGGCAGGCGATCGTATTGACATATTTGGCGGACCGGTCTCCTAACGGGGCCCAGGGCATATCGAGAATCAACGAAACGAGAGACGAAAATGGGTATCCGTAAGTACAAGCCGACTACACCGGGCCGTCGTGGTTCAAGTGTGGCCGACTTCTCTGAAATCACCCGATCTGAGCCCGAGAAGTCTTTGGTGCGCCCACTTCCTAAAAAGGGTGGTCGTAATAACTCCGGCAAGATCACAACCCGTCACAAGGGTGGTGGACACAAGCGCGCCTACCGTCTCATTGACTTCAAGCGGGCCGACAAAGATGGTGTACCCGCAAAGGTCGCTCACATCGAATACGACCCCAACCGCACGGCGCGCATTGCACTTTTGCATTACGCCGACGGTGAGAAGCGTTACATCATTTGTCCAACGAAGTTGAAGCAGGGCGACCTGATCGAAACAGGACCCGGCGCGGATATCAAGCCAGGCAATAACTTGCCGATGCGCAATATCCCCGTTGGTACCGTGATTCACGCAATTGAACTGAAGCCAGGCGGCGGTGCGAAAATTGCTCGCTCAGCGGGTGCCAGTGTTCAGCTCGTTGCAAAAGACGGTCCCTTCGCACAGCTCCGGATGCCATCGGGTGAAATCCGCAACGTCGACGTTCGCGCTCGCGCGACCATCGGTGAAGTGGGCAACGCAGAGCAGTCAAATATCAACTGGGGTAAAGCAGGCCGTATGCGTTGGAAGGGCAAGCGCCCAACCGTCCGCGGTGTGGCTATGAACCCGGTCGATCACCCACATGGTGGTGGTGAGGGTAAGACCTCCGGTGGGCGTCACCCGGTCAACCCAGGTGGTAAGCCAGAAGGTCGCACCCGTAAGAAGAACAAGGCCAGCGATCAGTTCATCGTTCGTCGTCGCAAGTCCGGCAAGAAGCGTTAAGGAAAGCGGTAAAAGATGCCACGCAGTCTGAAAAAGGGTCCGTTCATTGACGGTCATCTCCTGAAGAAGGTAGATGCCCAAAATGCAGCGAACTCCAAGAATGTGATCAAGACCTGGTCACGTCGCTCGATGGTGATCCCAGCAATGCTCGGACACACTATTGCGGTGCACGACGGTCGCAAGCATGTGCCCGTGTTTATCTCGGAGAGCATGGTTGGTCACAAACTCGGTGAGTTCGCACCAACCCGTACCTTCAAGGGTCACGTCAAGGACGACCGTAAGTCAAAGCGTCGATAGTCGATAGTCGATAGTTGACTAGCACGTGACACATTAGACACACTGATTTATTAATTAAGTAATAACGAGAAGCAAGGGGAAAGCGATGGAAGCCAGGGCCCAAGCGCGGTACGTCCGCGTAACGCCCATGAAGGCACGTCGGGTTATTGATCTCATTCGTGGGATGAATGCCGATGATGCCCAGGCAGTGCTGCGGTTCGCTCCGCAGGCAGCTAGCGAACCAGTGGGCAAAGTGCTTGCTAGTGCGGTAGCGAATGCGGCCAATAATCATGGCATGGACACTAAGGACCTCACCATTAGTGAAGCCTTCGTTGACGAAGGCCCCACGATGAAGCGCATCCGTCCCCGCGCACAAGGTCGGGCCTTCAAGATCCGCAAGCGCAGCTCGCACATCACGGTGGTCGTCTCTGATGGAATTGCAATGCCAAAGGTCACGAAGCCGGTGAATGCTCCTGCTGCTAAGCCCACGAAGGCAGAACCCCTCGAAGTGACTGATGCACCTGTAGTGAAGAAAGCTGCTACGAAGAAGGCCGCTCCAGCCAAGAAGGCTGCAGCAAAGAAAGCTTCCGCTCCAAAAACTACCGAGAAGGAGGGCTAGACCATGGGTCAAAAAGTTAATCCACATGGCTTCCGCCTAGGTATCACGACGGACTTCACCTCCCGGTGGTTCGCTGACAGTTCAAAAAAGGGTCAGCGTTACAGCGATTACGTAAAAGAAGACGTAGCAATTCGCAAATTATTGGGAACGGGTATGGAACGAGCAGGTATCGCCAAGGTTGAAATCGAGCGCACACGGGATCGTGTTCGGGTCGATATCCACACAGCGCGTCCTGGAATCGTGATTGGGCGGCGTGGAGCCGAAGCAGATCGTTTGCGTGGGGATCTTGAAAATCTCACCGGAAAACAGGTTCAGCTCAACATTCTCGAAGTCAAGAATCCTGAAATGGAATCTCAACTCGTAGCTCAGGGAATTGCCGAGCAACTGTCGAGCCGAGTTTCGTTCCGTCGCGCAATGCGAAAGGGAATGCAAAGTGCCATGAAAGCAGGCGCTAAAGGAATTCGAGTTCAGGTCAGTGGTCGCCTGGGTGGAGCTGAAATGTCTCGTACCGAGTTCTACCGTGAAGGTCGGGTGCCCTTGCACACTCTGCGAGCAGACATTGATTATGGCTTCTATGAATCACGAACCACATTTGGACGCATCGGCGTCAAGGTTTGGATCTACAAGGGTGAAGCACTGCCAACCCGAGCAGAACGTGAAGCCGCCGCTGCGACTGCCCGTATGGGTGCAACGCGCAAAGCTCCAACAGACCGACCACGCCGCGAAGATGGTAGCGACACAGGAGCGGCTGTTGCAGTTGCCGCCGAGGTTGTCGTCGATGCCAACGTAGCTGCAGAAACTACGGAGGGCTAGTCATGTTGATTCCCCGTCGCGTTAAGCACCGCAAGCAGCACCACCCGACCCGCCGTGGCGTGGCAAAGGGTGGAACCAAAGTGACTTTCGGTACCTACGGACTGCAGGCCCTTGAGCCCGCATACGTAACTAACCGTCAAATTGAAGCTTCTCGTATCGCTATCACTCGACATATTCGCCGTGGTGGCAAGGTTTGGATCAATATTTACCCAGACCGTCCGTTGACAAAGAAGCCAGCTGAGACCCGTATGGGTTCCGGTAAAGGATCACCCGAATGGTGGGTGGCCAACGTCAAGCCAGGTCGTGTGATGTTCGAGTTGTCTTACCCGGACGAGAAAGTTGCGCACGAGGCTTTAACTCGGGCAATGCACAAACTACCAATGAAGTGCCGCATTATTAGGCGCGATGAAACAGGTGAAGAGTAATGGCCGCTGGTACAGCAACAGGTGAGCTTCGTAATCTCGATGATGCGGAACTGATCCAGAAACTGCGTGACTCCAAAGAAGAGCTTTTTAACTTGCGATTCCAAGGTGCAACCGGGCAGTTGGAAAATCATGGACGATTGCGTGCAGTGCGCAAAGACATCGCTCGGATTTACACGATCCTGCGCGAACGTGAATTGGGCATCACGCCCGTTGAGGGTGAGGAAGGTGCCGCATGAGCGCTGGGACACAAAATGAGCGTGGCGAGCGCAAGACCCGTGAGGGACTTGTTGTGAGCGACAAAATGCAAAAGACGGTAGTTGTGGCAGTCGAAGACCGCTACAAGCACCCGTTATACAGCAAGGTTGTGCGCCGCACGAGCAAGTTGAAGGCGCACGACGAAGCAAACAGCGCCGGTATCGGCGACCGCGTTCTTATCATGGAAACTCGCCCACTCTCAGCCACCAAGCGCTGGCGTGTGGTTGAGATCCTTGAGAAGGCCAAGTAAGCAGTTCCGCAAGGCTCAGCACAACAAGTGTTGAGGACCAGCAGACGATCAGGAGAATGAAGTGATTCAGCAAGAGTCGCGACTACGCGTTGCGGACAACACGGGTGCTAAGGAAATCTTGTGCATTCGCGTACTCGGTGGTTCAGGCCGCCGTTACGCAGGCATCGGCGATATCATCGTCGCTACCGTCAAGGATGCAATTCCTGGTGGTGGCGTGAAAAAGGGTGAAGTTGTCAAGGCAGTGATCGTACGCACCAAGAAGGAGCGTCGCCGCCCCGATGGCTCCTACATCCGTTTCGACGAAAACGCGGCAGTGATCCTGAAAGCTGACGGCGAACCACGTGGAACCCGCATTTTCGGACCGGTTGGTCGCGAGTTGCGTGAGAAGAAGTTCATGAAGATTATCTCACTCGCACCGGAGGTGTTGTAATGCCGAAGTTAAGAATTCGCAAAGGTGACACCGTCTTGGTGATCTCGGGCAAAGACCGTGGAGTCCAGGGCAAGGTCATTGACGTCTACCCCGAAGCCGATAAATTAATTGTCGAGGGTGTCAACCGGATCAAGAAGCACACTAAAGTGGGCCAAGATGCACGTGGCGCTAAGAGTGGCGGAATCATCACCACGGAAGCACCCATTCACATCTCTAACGTCATGCTGGTTGATCCAGAAGACGGCAAGGCAACTCGTGTTGGTTTTACCCGCGAAAAAGTCGAGAAGCGTCGCGCTGACGGTTCGACCTACGAAGCAGAGCGCAGCGTGCGTATTTCGCGCCGCACCGGCAAAGAGATCTAGGACGGATAATTAATCATGACTACCGAAACCATGCCTCGATTAAAGGCTCGTTACCGTGAAGAGGTTATTCCTGAGCTCCAAAAGGAATTCAATTTCGGCAACATTATGCAGGTTCCCGGCCTGACCAAAATTGTTGTCAACATGGGCGTTGGCGAAGCAGCCCGCGACTCCAAGTTGATCGAAGGCGCAATTCGCGACCTGACAGACATCACGGGCCAAAAGCCGCAGGTGACCAAGGCTCGTTTGTCGATCGCTCAGTTCAAACTGCGTGAGGGTCAGCCCATTGGTGCACATGTCACCCTTCGTGGAGATCGCATGTGGGAGTTCCTGGATCGTTTGCTCAGCACGGCATTGCCGCGCATTCGTGACTTCCGCGGTCTTTCAGCAAAGCAATTTGACGGTCACGGAAACTACACATTCGGATTGACCGAACAGTCCATGTTTCACGAGATTGATCAGGACAAGATCGATCGCACTCGCGGAATGGACATCACGGTGGTAACCACCGCCAAGACCAATGACGAAGGTAGAGCATTGCTCCGGCTTCTCGGATTCCCATTTAAGGAGGCCTGAGCACATGGCAAAGAAAGCTCTGGTTCAAAAGCAGCAAAAGACACCTAAATTCAAGGTGCGGGGTTACACCCGCTGCAACCGGTGTGGACGTCCACACGCGGTCTACCGTAAGTTCGGCTTGTGCCGCATCTGTGTTCGTGAGATGGCACATGCTGGCGAACTGCCCGGTGTAACTAAAAGTTCCTGGTAATCAACGACGCTGTAGGTCTACGGTAACTTCCGGAGAAACCACAGCGAGGAAGGCCAAGCGGCCATGACAATGACAGACCCGATCGCAGACATGCTTGCTCGTCTGCGCAATGCAAACTCGGCGTACCACGACACCGTGTCGATGCCACACTCCAAGATCAAGTCACATATCGCGGAGATTTTGAAAGAGCAAGGTTATATCGCGAGCTTCGACGTCGCAGACGCGGAAGTTGGAATGACCCTCACGCTTAACCTTAAATATGGACCATCGCGTGAGCGTTCGATCGCTGGACTGCGCCGCGTATCCAAGCCAGGGCTGCGGGTTTATGCAAAGAGTACCAATCTTCCCAAGGTTCTCGGTGGACTGGGCATTGCCATTCTGTCCACCTCTACGGGATTGCTCACTGATCGCCAGGCCGCAAAGAAAGGCGTAGGTGGGGAAGTCCTCGCTTACGTCTGGTAGGAGGAGCTATGTCACGTATTGGACGCGCACCAGTTCCGGTGCCAGCAGGAGTCACGGTCACGATTAGCGGTCAAGATATTACGGTTGTTGGACCAAAGGGTTCCTTGTCAATCACGATCGCTAGTCCGATTGAAATCAAACAAGAGGGTGAAGAGATCTTGGTTACCCGACCCAACGACGAGCGTGCGTCACGTTCTCTGCACGGTCTGAGCCGCACTTTGATTGCAAACATGATTACGGGTGTGACCACAGGCTACGAAAAAACTTTGGAAATTGTGGGTACCGGTTACCGAGTTGCAGCAAATGGCAATAATCTGGAGTTCGCTCTTGGATTTAGCCATCCGGTTGTGGTCACGGCTCCCGAAGGAATCACTTTCGCGGTTGAGACACCTATTAAATTCAAAGTAATTGGAATTGATAAGCAGAAGGTCGGCGAGGTTGCTGCGAATATTCGCAAGATCCGCAAACCGGAACCTTATAAAGGCAAGGGCGTTCGCTATGAAGGCGAAGTTGTCCGTCGCAAGGCTGGAAAGGCTGGTAAGTAATGAGTTCCTTCGCCCCAAAGCTTGGCTCAGGCAACAAAAGTGCCGTAGGCCGCAAGCGTCGTCACCTTCGTGTTCGCAAGAAGGTTTCCGGCACCCAGTTGCGTCCGCGTTTGGTCGTGAACCGTTCGGCACGTCACGTATTCGCACAGTTGGTCGACGACGTTCAAGGTGTGACCTTGGCTTCTGCTTCCACCATGGAGAGCGATCTGCGTAGTGCTGACAGTGACAAGACTGCAAAGGCTCGCAAGGTAGGAAACGAACTTGCTGCACGCGCACAACAAGTTGGAATCGACACGGTCGTGTTTGACCGTGGTGGCCATAAGTACCACGGTCGCGTCGCTGCCCTCGCTGAGGGCGCTCGCGAAGGCGGGCTCAAGTTCTAATGTTTACATCGGGAAGAGGTAACAATGTCTGATACGTCGCGCCGCACCAGTGGCGGAGGCGAGCGTCGGGATCGCAAAGATCGCGGCCCACGCGAGGAGAAGTCGAACCTGCTTGAGCGCGTAGTCGCGATCAACCGTGTTTCCAAGGTCGTTAAGGGTGGTCGTCGCTTCAGCTTTACCGCCCTTGTGATTGTTGGGGACGGGGACGGAAACGTCGGTGTCGGTTACGGCAAGGCAAAGGAAGTTCCAGCAGCGATTGCAAAGGGCGTTGAAGAGGCTAAGCGTAGTTTCTTTAAGGTTCCACGAATCCAAGGGACGATCCCGCATCCAATCAAGGGTGAAGCGGCAGCCGGAGTAGTCATGCTGCGGCCAGCTGCACCAGGTACCGGTGTCATTGCGGGAGGCCCAGTTCGCGCCGTATTGGAATGTGCGGGAATCCGGGACGTACTCAGTAAGTCACTGGGATCGGACAATGCCATCAATATTGTCCATGCAACGGTTGCCGCGCTTAAGGGACTTGAGTCCCCAGAAGCCGTGGCGGCTCGTCGTGGACTTCCCCTCGAAGACGTCGCACCTGCAGCACTTTTGCGGGCCCGCGCGGCTGGGGCTGGTGCGTAATGGGACAAATAAAGGTCACTCAGATCAAGTCAGAGATTGGCGGCACGAGTAATCAGCGCAACACACTGCGTTCACTTGGGCTAAAGCGAATCGGTGACACCGTAGTCAAGGAAGACCGACCAGAATTCCGTGGGATGGTAAATACCGTTGCACATCTGGTGGTTGTTGAGGAGGTCAAGTAACTATGACACTTAAAGTTCATCACCTACGTCCGGCACCTGGTGCCAAGACGGCTAAAACCCGTAAAGGTCGCGGTGAAGCCTCAAAGGGAAAGACCTCAGGCCGAGGTACAAAGGGAACAAAGGCTCGTTACCAGGTCAAGGCCGGGTTTGAGGGTGGCCAAATGCCCCTTCACATGCGTCTGCCTAAGCTAAAAGGTTTCACCAGCCCGAACACCAAGGTGTATCAGGTTGTCAATGTGGCTGCCATCGAGAAATTGTTTCCAGAAGGTGGCACCATTGTTGTCGCTGATCTCGTAGCAGCTGGCGCTGTCCGCAAGGGCGAGCTCGTCAAGGTTCTGGGCTTGGGAGATATTTCGGTCAAGGTTGATGTGACCGCGGATAAATTCTCAGGTGCAGCTCGTGACAAGATCGTGGCTGCGGGCGGTACCGTAACCGAAATCTAAGCACTCAACTTTAAGCAGGAGGCCAAGTGCACATCAGTGCGTTCAGGGATGCCCTGCGTACACCGGATCTTCGTAAGAAGATCTTGTTTACCCTTGGCTTGCTAGCGATCTACCGTCTGGGGTCAGTCCTGCCGACCCCAGGCGTTGACTACTCAGCAATCCAGCGGTGTATCGACGTTGTGCAAGACAACTCTGTTTACGCGCTGATTAACCTCTTCAGCGGCGGAGCGCTACTTCAGCTTTCGGTCTTCGCTCTGGGCATCATGCCGTACATCACGGCCAGTATTATTCTGCAGTTGCTCACCGTCGTGATTCCCCGTTTGGAAACCCTCAAGGCTGACGGTAATGCGGGTCAAGCCAAGATCACGCAATACACACGTTTTGTGACAATTGGACTCGCGATCCTGCAATCAACCGCGATTCTTTCACTTGCCAGGTCACCCGGTGCACTTTTCCAAGGGTGTAATGAGGAAATTATTCCTAATCAGGCCATTTGGGTCATGATCGTGATGATCACCGTCATGACAGCAGGAACCGCAATCGTCATGTGGTTCGGTGAACTCATTACTGAGCGCGGCGTTGGTAACGGAATGTCGGTGTTGATTTTCACTTCAATCATTGCGGTGATTCCCGCTCAGTTTGCCAATATTCTGAGTAGTCGTGGGGCATTCACCTTCGCCATCACAATTCTGGTTGGCCTAGTCGTTATCACCTTCGTTGTCTTCGTTGAGCAAGCCCAGCGTCGAATCCCGGTTCAGTATGCCAAGCGAATGGTAGGTCGGCGAATGTATGGCGGCACGTCCACCTACATCCCGCTCAAGGTCAACATGGCGGGCGTCATCCCAGTAATTTTTGCCTCGTCCCTGCTGTTCTTGCCCACGCTATTTGTCCAACTAACGGGCAGCCAGGCTGGCTGGGCGCAATGGCTCCAGCAGAGTTTCGGGACGGGCAGTGGAAACGTCTATCTAGCGACCTACTTCCTATTAATTGTCTTCTTCTGCTACTTCTATGTCTCGATCACGTTCAACCCGACCGAGGTTGCCGACAACATGAAGCGTTACGGCGGCTTCATTCCTGGAATCCGGGCAGGACGTCCAACCGCTGAGTACCTCGATTACGTGCTCACTCGCCTGACAGCACCGGGTTCGCTCTACCTTGGTCTGATCGCGATTTTGCCGGTGTTCGCCTTTGACTTCTTAGGTGTATCGACCCAGTTCATCTTTGGTGGCACATCGATTTTGATTATGGTCGGTGTCGGATTGGATACGGTAAAGCAAATCCAAGCCCAATTGCAGCAGCGTAATTACGAAGGTTTCCTTAAGTAAGTCAGTAAGTACCCCAGTTCGTTTCTACTCCGATAGGCTCCCGTCGTATGCGCATCGTTTTCATGGGCCCACCTGGGGCGGGTAAAGGCACTCAGGCGGCATTGCTGTCTAGTGCACTAGGCATTCCTCATATATCCACTGGAGATATCTTCCGAGCGAATGTCACTCAGGGCACCCCCCTTGGAAAAGAGGCGCAGTCCTACATGGATGCGGGGGAGTACGTCCCCGACGGAATCACCAATGCCATGGTGCGGGACAGACTTACCCATGACGACGCACGTCCAGGTTTCATTCTCGACGGCTACCCCAGAACTGTTGAGCAGGTTGCTGAACTTGATGCAATGTTGCGATCAGCTGGGACCAAGATCGACTGCGTTATTGAATTGACCGTTGATGTTGACGCGGTTGTCGCTCGGCTCGTAAGGCGCTCAGCCGAGCAGGGGCGCACCGATGACACCGAAGACGTGTTGCGACGTCGTCTTGAGGTTTATGCCGAACAAACCGCACCCTTGATCGAGCTTTATCAAAGTCGTAACTTACTCGTGCAAGTTGATGGACTAGGTGAAATCGAGGCTGTCACGGCTGCAATTCTGCTTGCGGTTAATTCCTAAGTAACCGCATGGGATTTCGCAAAAAAGAACGGGTTCAAATCAAGACCCCGCAACAAATCGAGTTAATGCGTATTGCCGGAAAGGTAGTAGCGGATACGTTGCAGACCTTAAGTGTCAGTGTTACTCCGGGTATCACGACCAGGGAACTGGACGCAATTGCCCGCGAATGTATTTACGGAGCTGGAGCGACGCCGTCATTTCTTGGCTACTACGGATACCCGGCGGTGATCTGCACCTCGATCAATGAGGAGGTCGTGCATGGAATTCCCGGTGATCGAGTGGTCAACGAAGGGGATTTAGTCTCAATTGACTGTGGGGCAATTGTCGACGGTTGGCACGGCGATGCAGCGATCAGTGTGATCGCGTCAACCAATCCGCAGCCTTCAATTCAAAAACTCTCTGATGTCACCCAAGCCTCCCTTGCCGCCGGAATTGAGGCCGCGGTTGCGGGGAACCGGATGGGTGACATTGGCTCGGCAATTGAGGCGGTTATTCGTCGTGCGGGCAATTACGGAATTGTTGAAGACTACGTCGGTCATGGAATCGGTACTGAGATGCACATGTACCCGCCGGTACCCAACTATGGTCATGCCAATCAAGGTTTGGAGTTAAAGGTTGGCATGGTGCTCGCGCTTGAACCCATGGTCACAATCGGATCTCCGGAAGTACTGACTTTGGCCGACGACTGGACCGTTGTCACAACCGATGGAAACTGGGCCTCGCACTGGGAACACACGGTTGCCATCACTGAATCGGGACCCCAGATCCTGACGAGTAATACTGAAATGTAACTCTGGTTTACTAGATTAAATTAAAGGCACCGTCGGTGCGCAGTGATAGTTCTGAGAACATTGAATCAGGATTATTGACCGAGATACTGCCCACGGCGATTGCTTCAAGGAATGCGCTGTAGTCAGCCTTGGACTGTTGCGCGTAGCTCATAGCAAAATTGTGTATGGCTTCATCAAATGCAGAGTCGGTCCCGATGAACGAGGAAATCGCCTCCGCGTTACCCGAGCGTGCATGCGCCCGTGCCAGCGCACCTCCACAGATTTGGGCATAGGCCCGGAGATCTTCATCACTAAATGAATCAACGTCGGGGGACCATTTCTTGTCGCGCAATTGACGGATGTAGTAACTCTTTCCACCCTCTCCATCGATCCAGCCCAAGAAGGCATCCGTTGCGGCCTGAATATTTCGCTGGCCGTCGGTGACGCGTTTGCTGTGGCTTTGTGAAGGTATGTTGGGAACCCAAGGTTCAAGCACACTCTCAACAGCTTGCTTCACTTGAAGCACCAGCAGGTCATTGGCATCGCGTCCCTGGAGAAGAACAATGTATGCGAGCAGGCCAATACTGCCGACCCCAACAACCTTGTGACCGAAGTCAACAATGTGATAGCGATCAAGGAGAATGCGGCGATCACATAAAAGGGTTTCCTTGTAGCGTTCAAATGCATTATCGATGGCTTCTTTGACCCCTTCAGCGAGTGACAGTCGAACGACGAGTGGGGGTTTGTTGACAAACTGACGTTGGCCATCAACTTCAACGGTCAGTTTCGTAATGGCTGACCACTGGTCACGTTTCTCGGCGGCGTTAAAGCCCTTATTCATCTTGGCCA
This sequence comes from Candidatus Nanopelagicales bacterium, assembly GCA_017854795.1. Taxonomy (GTDB): domain Bacteria; phylum Actinomycetota; class Actinomycetes; order S36-B12; family S36-B12; genus UBA4592. Next base: position 64,232 of record JAFMHB010000009.1, on the reverse strand, counting down.
TTCCGCTTTCAGAAAGTGCACCACTTTTGGTGACGGCTTTCAAACTTTTTGCATCAACGCGGAAGTACCAGGTGTCGACAAAAGTAGATGTTGCAAATGCAGCCATTGCAGTTCGATAGGCCTCGGCTCCAGCAAGTGTGACAGCCTTCTGGCATCCCTTTGATCTATCGGCGGCAGCTATTGCAAAACTGGTCACCATCCGTTGCACATCCCATTCGAATGGTCCGGGGAAAGTTTCATCGAAATCGTTGACATCAAAAATTGTTCTTCGATCGGCCGTTGCAAAAATTCCGAAGTTACCCAAATGTGCGTCACCACAGAGTTGAACTATCAATCCCGAGCTAGGCCTTGGGCCTAAGTCATTTGCCATCAGGGCGGCGCTTCCGCGATAAAAAGCAAAAGCACTTTGTGACATGCGCGAGTATCGAATTGGCAGGAGCGCGGGGACTCGCTGCTCACCTTGGGCAATGATTGTTGCGATGGGATTGAGGCGATCCGGTGAAGGGATAAAAGGACCAAATACGGCCAAATTGATCATGCGCTGACTCTGGCGCAGGGGTAACCCCATGTCAATTTCATTCAGGCAACAGGGGAGGGATGCATCGATTGACTCGGTGTGAAATGAAGCACCCCACTCGTCCCGAGTGGCACCCAAATTGGCCCGAAGTTCTAGGGGTCAACGGTGGGTAACGCCACACTCACGGCCCCAAAGAGGGCGAGATGAAAGGGAGAGACGGCTCTCAGGCAAGGGGAGGTACACCCCGTTGGAGGGAAAATTTAGTTTCAGGGTTATTCCATAGGGGAGGGTTGAGGGTAAAAGCGGCGGGTCTGGCAGTAGAAAACGTAGCGAGTCCTAGGGGAATGGACCCCAACTTCATGGTAGGGAGGGGTCTTGCGTAGACTCTGACGGCTGAAGTGGTGAACATTTCTGGCTGCAAACATAGGGAAGCGGAGTAGATGGCTAAAAAAGAGGGCGCGATCGAACTTGAGGGTTTGATCACTGAATCTTTGCCTAATGCAATGTTTCGGGTTGAGCTAGATAACGGGCACAAAGTGCTCGCCCATATCAGTGGCAAAATGCGGATGCATTACATCAGGATTCTTCCCGATGATCGCGTTGTGGTTGAGTTGTCGCCCTATGACCTCACCCGTGGCCGCATTGTTTACCGTTACAAGTAATAACCGTTTTTACGAGAAACTCGAGAAAGAGTAACCATGAAGGTGCAACCCAGCGTCAAAAAGATCTGCGACAAGTGCAAGGTCATCCGTCGCCACGGTCGCGTCATGGTCATTTGCGAAAACGTTCGTCACAAGCAACGCCAGGGCTAATCAAGCGCGAGTCTTGAAGCACTGGGGTGTATCCGGGAGAGAAAACCTAGGCACCAAGTACAGGGAGAACCCGACCCCGTATCAACAGATACGGACGACACCTTCGGCCACGGGGCCGAAGACCGGCCTTGGCGGGCTGGAATGGTCATCCCACCACACGACCCCGTGAATTACTGAAAAGAGAGTACGCCCATGGCACGACTTATTGGTGTGGATTTGCCCCGCGAAAAGCGCATGGCAATCGCACTTACCTATGTATACGGTGTTGGCCGTTCGCAGGCTGCTAAAGCCCTTGAAGCGACCGGCATTGATCCTGAGATGAAATCAAAGGATCTCACCGACGATCAAACACTCGCATTGCGCGACTGGATCGAAGCAAATCTCAAAGTAGAAGGTGACCTGCGCCGCGAGGTCGCAGCTGATATTCGCCGCAAGGTCGAAATCGGTTGCTATCAGGGGATTCGTCACCGCAAGGGTCTTCCCGTCCACGGGCAACGCACCCACACAAATGCGCGTACGCGCAAGGGTCCACGTAAGACAGTTGCCGGTAAGAAGAAGGTCTAAGCGAACGATCTCGCAACTAACTGCGAATCCCAAACCTCTACAGAATAGGAATCACACATGGCCCCCAAAGGTCCAGGCGCAAAGAAAGTGCGTCGCAAGGAAAAGAAGAACGTGGCCCATGGCCACGCTCACATCAAGAGCACGTTCAACAACACCATCGTGTCCATCACCGACCCAACGGGTGCAGTTATTGCTTGGTCATCCGCTGGACAGGTTGGATTCAAGGGCAGCCGTAAGTCCACGCCATTCGCCGCACAGCTAGCAGCTGAATCTGCTGCCCGTCGCGCAATGGAACACGGCATGCGCAAGGTCGACGTATTCGTCAAGGGGCCGGGTTCAGGTCGTGAGACTGCAATTCGTTCACTGCAAGCAACAGGGCTTGAAGTTGGCTCTATCGCTGACGTAACGCCAGTGCCATTTAACGGAACCCGTCCAAAGAAGCGTCGACGCGTTTAATTCGCGGACCCTTTTAACAACACTTAGAAAATAGGAGATAATCATGGCGCGTTATACGGACGCTGATTGCAAGCGGTGCCGCCGCGAGAAAATGAAGTTGTTCCTTAAAGGCTCAAAGTGCGAGTCACCAAAATGCCCATTTGAAAAGCGTCCCTATCCACCCGGCCAGCACGGTCGCGGTCGGTCAAAGGAGAGCGAGTACTTGTTGCAGCTTCGGGAGAAGCAGAAGGCAACACGTATGTACGGTGTTTTGGAGAAGCAATTCTCTAACTACTACAAGGAAGCACAGCGTCAACCCGGCAAGACCGGCGAGAACCTGCTGAAGATCCTTGAGAGCCGTTTGGACAACGTGGTGTACCGAGCTGGTTTCGCTAAGAGTCGCGACATGGCTCGCCAGTTGGTCAACCACGGACATATTTTGGTCAATGGCCAGAAGGTCGACATCCCATCATTTCGGGTTTCCCCCAATGATGTCATCGATGTTCGTCCCAGCTCATTGCAAATGACTCCGTTCATTGTGGCTCACGCTGAGATTGGTGAAAAAACCGTCCCAGCTTGGCTTGAGGTTGTGCCATCGAAAATGCGTATTCTCGTTCACTCGATCCCAGTTCGCGCCGCGATCGATACTCAGGTCAACGAACAACTAATTGTTGAGCTTTACTCCAAGTAGTAACCAATCTCGATTCATTCGAATCGAGCTGAGAAACGCGATATCAAATAGAGGGTATCGCTGGAAGGAAACAAAAAGTGCTCATTAGTCAGCGTCCAATTCTCACCGAAGAACCCATCAGCGAGTTCCGTTCACGTTTCGTGTTGGAACCCCTTGAGCCCGGTTTTGGTTACACCCTCGGTAACTCACTTCGTCGCACATTGCTCTCCTCAATCCCAGGTGCATCGGTTACCAGCATCCGCATTGATGGAGTTCTGCACGAGTTCAGCACGATTGACGGAATCAAGGAAGACGTCACTGAGATTATTTTGAACCTCAAGGGACTCGTTGTTTCTAGTGATATTGACGAACCAGTCGTTATGTACCTGCGCAAGCAAGGTTCAGGCAGTGTGACCGCAGCGGATATCCAGCCACCAGCAGGTGTCGAGGTCCACAACCCAGAACTTCACATTGCAACTCTCAATGACAAGGGCAAGCTCGAGATCGAACTCGTTGTTGAGCGCGGTCGTGGCTACGTACCGTCAACCATGAACAAGCACCCAGAGCAGGAGATCGGCCGCATTCCGGTTGACTCGATCTACTCACCAGTGCTCAAGGTCAGCTACAAAGTCGAGGCTACTCGTGTTGAGCAGCGCACCGACTTCGACAAGTTGATCCTCGACGTTGAGACCAAGCCATGCATGCTTCCACGTGATGCAGTTGCCTCTGCTGGTTCAACTCTGGTTGAGCTCTTTGGTCTGGCTCGGGAAATGAATGTTGATGCTGAAGGTATTGACATTGGTCCAAGCCCAACGGATGCATTCGTTGCCGAGCAACTCTCAACACCAATTGAGCAACTTGACATGACAGTGCGTTCATACAACTGCCTCAAGCGTGAAGGTATCCACACTGTCGGTGAATTGATCACCCGCAGTGAGGCCGATCTTCTTGATATTCGTAACTTCGGGGCTAAGTCAATTGATGAAATCAAGGTCAAGCTTCATGGTCTGGGTCTTGCACTCAAGGACAGCCCTCCCGGATTTGACCCCAGCACCGCCGTTTACTTCGACGACACCGATGTCGACATGAATGTCGATCCCGACGAAGTAGAAGAAGTTGTCGTCACCTACACCGAAGATGCCTACCCCGAGGACGAGCAGCTCTAAGAGCCTGCTGCGTTATCGGACTGACCAAGATTAATAAGGAGACAAGATGCCATCGCCAGCTAAGGGAGCCCGCCTCGGTGGGGGAGCCTCACACGAGAAGCACATGTTGGGCAATCTCGCGACCGCTCTCTTTGAGCACGGGCGCATCACAACCACCCATGCAAAGGCAAAGCGGCTACGACCAGTTGCTGAGCGTTTGGTGACCTTTGCAAAGCGTGGAGACATCGCGGCTCGTCGCCGGGTTCTCACCGTGGTCAAGGACAAGGGTGTTGTGCACACACTGTTCACCGAGATTGGCCCAAGTTACGCGGGTCGTCCAGGTGGCTACACCAGAATCATCAAGATCGGTAACCGTAAGGGCGACAACGCCCCCATGGCGATCATTGAACTGGTTGAGCCAATGCTTGAGCAGGTAGTTGCTGAAGCCACGGGCGCCACAAAGCGTGCGGCCAAGGAAAGTGCAGCAGCAGAAGCACCCGCTGAGAGTGAAGCAGCTGAAGTCAAGGAAGAGATCAAGGCCGACACGGAAGAAGTCCTCGTAGAGGAAACCACCGAGCCGATTAATGAACTAGGCGAGGAAGAAGTCGCTGCAAGTGACGAAGCTACGGCCAAGGAGTAATTCCTGAGCTCGCAAAACGATATTGATCAGCCCGTTCCCGGTCTTCCCGGGGACGGGCTGATTCGTCTGCGCGTCTTCCTGTCCTATGACGGTTCCGGCTTTCACGGTTGGGCATCCCAGATGGAGGCCCGCTCGGTGCAGGGTGAAGTTGAAAACATTATTGGCGCACTCATTCACCAACTTGAATTACCGACAATTGTGGCCGGTCGCACCGACGCGGGTGTGCATGCACGTAATCAGGTCTTTCACTTTGATCTTCCCCGTGACCACCCCGAACTAGAAAAACTCACCGCTGAGCGAATCAACAAAGCCCTGCCCGGTGACATTCGGATTCGGAGAATCGAAGAAGCGCCCCATGGTTTCGACGCACGGTTCTCGGCCTTGTGGCGCGAGTACAGCTACACGGTGTGTGATGACCCCACTGGTCCCCAGCCACTTCACCGCCATGAGGTCCTGCAGTGGCCGGTTCCACTTGACATTGACAGACTCAATGAAGCCAGCAAATACCTTATCGGTATTCACGACTTCTTTGCTTTCTGCAAAGAAAAACCCAGAGCCACCACAATCAGGGAACTTCAAAAACTCGAATGGCACCGCAACGAGGACAATTATGTTGTCATGACAATTCGAGCCGATGCATTCTGTTACTCGATGGTCCGCACGATTGTGGGTGCGCTCCTCCCGATCGGGGATGGGCGTAAGCCGGTGACCTGGACCAAGCACCTACTCGACCAAGAGGAAAAACTTTCCCACATTCAAACCATGGAAGCTTTCCCCCTAGTTCTTGAACACGTTGGCTACCCAACAGATGAAGAGCTACATGCTCGTCAAGGTGAAACCAGAGCCAGGCGCGGCATGGATCGCGATCAGGGCCGTTCAACGTAGTTACCTGAATTCGCGCACGACCCGCCCGCATGAACCAACTAGATGCACGATCCTTGAGCATAGGCTGCATTCATGATCCGCAGTTGTGATTCCCACTCCATTGAACTCACGCACCGTCCCCTCAATGCAAAACTTGCAATTACCGAAGGGGTCACAAGTGCGGTTGCAGTAGTGGACACCGAGGGTGACATTGAAGTTGGTGTGTGGGAACACTCGGTGGGCGAGTCCACGGACACCGAGGTCGAAGAAGTGTTTGTGGTGGTTTCTGGCAGGGGAACCGTGACCTGCGATCAGGGCGGAGTGATCGAATTAGCCCCGGGAACAATTGGAATTCTCCCAGCGGGATCACGCACCACGTGGAAGATCACCGAGCCCCTGAGAAAAGTCTGGATCACCCTCGCCTAAGTAGTAGCTTATTGATCGGGAAAAATTCTAGACGTATTTGTCAGCCGCGCGTGACATACTCATGCTTGTTCGCGAAGTGAACTTTTATGGGTGAGGAGATCGCATGTCGTGGGTTGAAGTTGGGTTTATTGCCTTCGACACGGAGACAACGGGTGTTGATACTGCGCTCGATCGCATTGTGTCTGCTGCAGCGGTGGTGTATCGGGATGGTGCTGAGGTTTCCTCACAGGAGTGGTTAATCAAAGTTGACGTTGACATTCCCGCGGCTGCAAGTGCGGTGCACGGGATCACCAATGAAGTGAGTCAGTCCCAGGGCCAAGATCAATTCGCGGCCCTTGAATCAATACGCGAGTTTCTCGTGGCATCGAAGTTGCCTGTTGTTTGTTTTAACTCCTCTTTTGATCGCGGAATCCTAGATGCGAATCTGGAGCGAGTTGGTTTGGAGCCGTTGGTTGGCGTTATTGATATCTGTCCCTATGTAATTGACAAGCAGATGGACAAATACGTCAAGGGCAAGGCGCAGCGGCGGTTGCAACCGACGGTTGCTCGGTACGGTCTTGAAATCTCGGAGGACGACTGGCACGGGGCGCTGGCTGACTCCCGAATCACCGGGCTGCTCCTTTTGGCCCAGGCTCAGCGGTACCCGCACTTATTTACGAGTGAAGTGGGTGAGTTTGCTCAGGCTGTCGGGGTGTGGCGTGAGGAACAGGACGCCTCATTTAAGGCGTGGCTGGCCACCCAGCCACCTCTGCCACCTTTGCCATAGTGATTGTCTCTTCGTGAGCAATTATTGAGCCAAAATCTCCCTATCTAGGGGGGATTTGGGGCTGCTGGTGGGGTATGGGTATCCTTTGAGGTCGCTGTGAGTGTTACAGCCTGGAGGCCTTGGAAGGTCCCCAGTACGGCCTGCCAACCGGTGGGTGCAGAAACCAAGTCCCTACGAGAAAGCAAGGTGGCGCCCCATGCGCACATATAGCCCGAAAGCCGGCGAGATTACTCGCACCTGGCACGTGATTGACGCCACCGATGTTGTTCTCGGACGGCTCGCAAGTCAGGTCGCGGTTCTTCTTCGCGGAAAGCACAAGCCAACATTTGCACCGCACATGGATTCCGGTGACTTCGTCATCGTTATTAATGCGGACAAAGTTGCACTCACCGGATCAAAGCGTGAGCAAAAGATTGCGTACCGTCACTCTGGTTATCCAGGTGGCCTTACTGCAACGACTTACGCCGAACTCTTGGAGTCACATCCAACAAAGGCTGTTGAGAAGGCAGTTAAGGGAATGCTCCCTCACAACAAGCTCGGTCGCCAACAGTTGACCAAGTTGAAAGTCTATGTTGGTGACAACCACCCACACAGTGCCCAAGAACCCAAGCCATTCACCATTACCCAGGTCGCGCAGTAGCGCTAAGGAGAGATTTACGTGTCTGAAGTTGCTATTGACGTAGTTGAAGAAATCGAAGAAGTTCCCTCGGAGTACACCAGCGAAAGCGCCAAGCCGGTAATCAATCGCGATGTTGTGATTGCACCGGGTGCTGCAACAGGTCGCCGTAAGCAGGCCGTTGCTCGTGTTCGCATCGTCCCCGGAACGGGCCAGTTCAAGATCAATGGTCGCGACCTCGCGTCCTACTTTCCTAACAAGGTTCACCAGCAGATCGTGAACGAGCCATTCGTCTCCCTTGGTGCACCAGGCCAATTTGACGTAATTGCTCGACTACACGGTGGTGGCACCAGCGGTCAAGCCGGTGCACTTCGTTTGGGCATCGCTCGTTCGCTCAATGGAATTGACACTGAAGGCAACCGCGCTATTTTGAAGAAGGCCGGTTTCCTCACTCGTGACCCACGGGCCAAGGAGCGCAAGAAGTACGGTCTGAAGAAGGCTCGTAAGGCCTCGCAGTACAGCAAGCGCTAATCGAAGTGGTTCGCACCACTTTGTGGGGCTAATTACATGGGGTTATTCGGGACCGATGGCGTTCGCGGTGTAGCAAATAGAGATCTCACTGCCGAATTGGCGTTGGATCTTTCGGTTGCTGCAGCGCACGTGCTGGCAGATTCTGGCGAATTCGCCGGTCACCGTCCCCTAGCAATTGTTGGTCGTGACACGCGTGCTTCAGGGGAATTCCTTGAAGCCGCGGTTGTCGCGGGCCTTGCCAGTGCAGGCATTGACGTAACCCTTGTGGGAGCCCTTCCCACTCCAGCGGTCGCCTACTTAGTCGCAACGCTTCAAGCTGACCTTGGGGTCATGCTCTCCGCATCTCATAACCCAATGCCGGACAACGGCATCAAGTTCTTTGCCCGAGGTGGAGTCAAACTCGATGACGCTTTGGAAATTGCGATTGAAAATCGGATGCGTGAGCCCTGGGAACGACCCGTTGGCGGCGATGTAGGTCGAGTGGTCAGTGATGTGAGTGCTGCTGATCTCTTCGTTTCTCACTTACTTTCCACACTTGACTCAGAAACACCACTCTCGGGTCTGAAAGTTGTCGTTGATTGCGCGAATGGTTCAGCAAGTGTTGTTGGACCAGAAGCATTACGTCGTGCGGGTGCTGAAGTCATTGCCATTCATGCTGCACCCAATGGTCTGAATATCAATGAAGGTTGCGGGAGCACCCACCTTGACGACCTAAGGGCTGCTGTTGTTGAGCACGGAGCGGATGCTGGAATTGCTTTTGACGGGGACGCGGACCGGTGCTTGGCAATTGACGCATTGGGCAATGACGTTGACGGTGACCACATTCTGGGAATTCTTGCAATTTCGATGGCGGCTTCTGGCACTTTGGTTCATGACACGGTGGTGTCAACGGTGATGGCCAATCTCGGCTTCAACCAAGCAATGGATGCAGCAGGAATCGCGGTGATTTCGACAGCGGTTGGTGACCGGTACGTTCTGGAATCAATGCGTGAAAATGGCTTCGTTCTTGGTGGCGAACAAAGCGGGCATGTTGTCATGAGCGAATTTGGAACAACCGGTGACGGTATTTTGACCGCCCTACATTTACTTGCACGTGTTTGCACCAGTGGAAAGACTCTGGCCGAGCTTGCTGGTGTTGTCACCAAGTTGCCTCAGGTGCTCATTAATGTCCGGGGCGTTGATCGCAATGCACTTGACTCGAATCTGCGGGTCAGCGCCGAACGTGAACTTCTCGAATCGGCCCTGCGGGGCAGCGGTCGCATTCTCCTCCGACCATCTGGAACCGAGCCTGTTATCCGGGTCATGGTTGAAGCAGACAGTCAGGATTGGGCCCAAGAAGTCGCCGAGCAGTTGGCCCGTGTGATCACGACTGAACTTGCCCTCGATTAATCCGCGGTTGTTCTCCCCTCGGGCGTGTGGGGAAAGTTGAAAACGCCACTGGTCTCCAAAACGTAAGTCGTGAAAGGTCCCGGCGGTAGGATCATGCAGTGTGCGGAATCGTTGGATACGTTGGTGAGAAGCAGGCCCTCGAAATTATTGTCGAGGGGCTGCGCCGAATGGAGTATCGAGGCTATGACTCAGCGGGGATTGCGGTAATCGCTGACGGCAAGCTGGAAGTGCGTAAAAAGGCAGGCAAACTCGGAAACCTTGAACTTCTCCTCGGTGAAGATCCAATGCCAGGTTCCACTACCGGGATTGGCCACACCCGCTGGGCAACTCACGGAGGCCCAACCGACCGCAATGCTCACCCGCACGTAAGTTCAGATCAACGCATTGCCGTGATCCATAATGGAATCATTGAAAACTTTCAGGTGCTGCGCAATGAACTTGAAGCCGCTGGCATTTCACTAGAATCTGAAACCGACACTGAAGTCGTGGCCCACATGATGGCGCGAGCACTACCCGAGGTCGGCAACTCTCTACCCTTAGCAATGCAGGCGGTGTGCTCACAACTTCAAGGCGCTTTCACTTTGGTAGTGATTGACCGTGAACAGCCCAATCTTGTGGTTGGTGCTCGCCGAAACTCTCCCCTAGTTGTTGGGTTGGGTGAAGGTGGGAACTTCCTGGCATCCGATGTCAGTGCATTTGTTGCGCATACGCGTTCAGCATTGGAATTGGGTCAAGATCAAATCGTGATCATGAAAGCAGACTCCGTTGTCGTCACCGATTTTTCTGGCCAAGTTGTCCAACCCACACCGTTCACTATTGATTGGGATGCATCCGCAGCTGAAAAAGGTGGATTTGACTTGTTCATGTTGAAAGAGATCTCGGAGCAGCCGAAGGCGGTAGCAGATTCACTCCTTGGACGCATCGATGAAAATCAACGGATTAAATTAGATGAACTCAGTATTGACCCAGCAGTATTGCAACACATCAATAAAGTAATTGTGATTGCCTGCGGAACGGCCGCCCACGCTGGAATGGTTGCGAAATATGCAATTGAGCATTGGACGCACCTTCCTGTTGATGTTGAGTTGGCGAGTGAATTCCGCTATCGGGATCCAATCGTTGGACCTGACTCACTGGTCATCGCTATTTCGCAATCGGGTGAAACCATGGACACCTTGATGGCATTGCGTTACGCCAAGTCCCAGGGTGCTCGGACATTGGCTATTTGCAACACGGTTGGCTCAACTATTCCCCGTGAATCTGACGCGGTGATTTACACCTACGCTGGTCCTGAGATTGCCGTTGCAAGTACAAAAGCTTTTCTTACCCAAATTACGGCAACCTATTTGGTTGGTTTATTCCTAGCTCAAGTTCGCGGGGTCATGTTTGAGGACGAAATTCGATCGATTCTTGAGGACCTTGGCGACATGCCCCGACAGGTTGACCTGGTACTGGACACAGCGGAACCGGTTCGTGAGCTTGCCCGCTCCCTGGCATCGGCTCAATCAGTGCTCTTCCTTGGGCGCCACGTTGGTTACCCGGTTGCCCTTGAGGGTGCACTCAAACTCAAAGAGCTTGCCTACATGCACGCTGAAGGTTTCCCGGCAGGGGAACTCAAGCACGGGCCCATCGCATTAATCGAAGAGGGAATTCCGGTGATTGTGGTTGTTCCTTCACCCAAGGGCCGTGCGGTCTTGCACGACAAGATGGTGTCGAATATCCAAGAGGTGCGTGCCCGCGGAGCCAAAGTGATTGCAATCGCTGAAGAGGGTGACGAAAGTATTGTTCCCTTCGCAGATCACATAATTCGGATTCCTGCGGTGCCAACATTGATGCAGCCCCTCGTAGCGGTTGTGCCTTTACAGATTTTTGCCTGCGAGATGGCCAGGGAAAAAGGTCATGACGTTGACCAACCTCGCAACCTTGCCAAGTCCGTAACGGTTGAGTAGTTCGATGACTTTGTCTCTGGTGTCCCACAATCTCGGTTTACCGGTTTTTCCGGTCGCACAGATCCGGGCCGCTGAGGAGCGCGCATTTTTGGTCACGGCTCCGGGTTCCCTCATGCAACGTGCGGCATTCGCTCTCGGCGTTGGCTGTGCTGATCTATTGCGAGAGACTTTTGGTTGTGTTTATGGCACGTCGGTCCTAGTTGTTGTCGGTCCGGGTAATAACGGCGGGGATGCACTTTTTGCAGGGGCATTACTGGCTCGACGTGGTGTTCTCGTGCAGATCTATTGTGTCGTTCCCGGTGTGTGTCATGAGAAAGGTCTCGCAGCAGCTCTAGGCGCCGGCGGACGCGTGATTGATTCGCTGGTCGGGGATTTTGATTTGGTGCTCGACGGGATTGCAGGGCTTGGGAGTTCGCGGCCCGTTGATGCCAAACTTGCTCGCTTTATTAACCTGTCACCACTCGTCGTGGCGGTTGACATTCCTAGCGGGGTGAATGCCGATACGGGTGATTGCGATGTCGACTCTTGTGTTCACGCCGACGTGACATTTACTTTCGGTGCACTTAAACCTGGCTTGGTGCTTGCTCCGGGTGCTGCGTTTGCGGGTGCGATTGAGGTTGTTGATTTGGATTTGGAATTTGATACTGATCCCGTGTTGCAAATATTGGGGGATCACGAGGTAGCCGAGTTAGTGCCAGCACTGAGTTTTGATTCCTACAAGTATTCCCGGGGAGTTGTGGGAATTGCTGCGGGATCACCAAGTTATCCCGGAGCCGCAATGCTCAGCGTCCTAGGAGCACAGCACAGTGGCGTCGGCATGGTCATGTTCCGTGAGGGATTCGTTGACCGTTCCGAGGTCCTTGATTCATTACCCAATGTAGTTTCAATTGAATCTGATTCACCGCGAATCACCGGGTGGGCGGTTGGCCCCGGGTTTTCAGGGCGCGAGGCCGAACACGAGTTTCTGACCTCTGTTCTCGGTGGTGCAGTACCGGTCGTACTTGATGCTGGCGCACTCAGTGATGTCGCACACTCAGCAGATCTGCGTGCCGCGGCTGCGGCGCGTTCGGGAGTGACGGTAATAACCCCGCATGTGGGCGAGTTTCGACAGCTATTTCCGAGTTTGGTTGGCTTCGACCTTGAGTCTGTTCGCACCGCTGCGCGCGAATTGAATGTGATTGTGGTAGCGAAGGGTCCGCGAACTCTGGTGGTTGGACCTGATGGGCGGTCATTCGTTGACATTGAGGCAAGTCCAGCACTAGGAACCGCTGGGTCAGGTGATGTACTGACCGGAATTATTGGTGGGCTACTCGCGGGCAGGGCACTTGATGGCGTTGATGTGTTGGCGATAGTTGCGGCAGGCGTGTGGATTCACTCTCGGGCAGGGCGAATTGCAGAAGCTCAGTTGGAGAATCCGACTGCCGTTGATATTGGCAACATGGTGGGCATGGTGTTGCATGACCTCTAATTCTGCTGATAGGCCCAATGCCCGGGCCTGGGCCAATGTCAGTGGCGAGGCGATCCTGCGTAATTACGACACGATTCAGGCGATTACCGGTGTCCAAGTGATGGCTGTTGTAAAAGCAGATGCCTATGGACACGGGGTTAACTTCGTTGCCCCGTTGCTTCGTGCACATGGAGTCACGTGGCTAGGAGTTGCTCTGCCTCGTGAAGCACTTGAATTGCGTGCTGCGGGAGATCGCGGGAAACTGCTGTGTTGGCTGAGCACGCCGGGGGATCCTGATCTTGCCGCGTGCGTTGAAGCCGACATTGATCTTTCTGTGTCGAGTTCCCGTGAATTAGATGAGATCGCCGTCGCGGCTCGCAGTTTGGGAAAGCGCGCGAATATTCATGTGAAGATTGATACGGGATTGAATCGGAACGGTCTCCCCACTGGCGAACTGGGTCAGATCATCCCCGAGTTGACGACACTGGCTGCAGACGGCGTAATCGGGGTGCGCGGCGTGTGGAGTCACTTAGCGAGTGCTGATCATGTAGACCCTGTGATTGCTCATGAATCAGTTTCTGCCCAGCGCTCAGTTTTCATGTTGGCGCTCTCAGATTTAGCGTCGGCGGGAATTGAGCCTGAAGTGATTCACCTTGCCAATACCGCGGGAGCCTTGTGGCACCCGGATTCCCGATTCAATCTTGTTCGTGTAGGTATTGGTGTGTATGGACTGTCACCGAATGTCGTGCGGGCGAATTCAGCTGAATTGAATTTAGTGCCAGCCATGACACTGGTTGCGAGGCTCAGTTCGGTGAAATCTGTAGCGGCTGGAGCGGGGGTGTCCTACCTTCATACTTGGATCTCTGGTCGGGATAGCCAACTTGGCTTGGTCCCGGTGGGTTACGGCGATGGAATTCCACGAAGTGCAAGCAACCGCGTGGCTGTTTCTGCTGCGGGGGAATTGATGGCTCAGGTGGGAACAATCGCCATGGATCAGTTCGTGATCGACACAACAGATTGTGCTGCTGGCATTTCCGCCGGTAGTGAGGTGTACTTATTCGGGTCGGGGGAACACGGCGAATTAACCGCGGATCAGTGGGGCGAACTCAGTGGGAGTATTGGATACGAAATAGTCACTCGGCTCGGATCGCGAATCCCGCGGGTTCACATGTGAAGTTTTTTTTCATTGGTAGTTTGATTCTTATTCCATTGACGTTAGGCGGTGAGGTTGGCAGGTGGCTGTAGATTTTGGCAAGGTAGCCGGACGCGCTGTTCTCTCACTCGGAGCCGTCGCGCTCGGGGCCGCCGCAGGTGCGGCCGCGGAACGTTTGGTCATGCGATTCAGCGCCACCCCGGATCGTGATACTGATTTGACGGAGTTCTATTCCTTACACGGTGAGCCATTTGAAGTTTTCACCTCCGACGGTGCGGTCCTCGCCGGTGAAGTAGATCGGCTGACCGGCTCACGAGTAACAATCGTCATGCCTCACGGCTTCGCTTTGAACCGCAACTCGTGGTACTACCAACGCCTAGCCTTACGTGATCGCGCAACATTGGTTTTCTATGACCAGAGGGGGCACGGCGAGTCCACTTATGTTGCTGATGCACAGACCCGTGATCACAGTATTGATCAACTTGGACGTGATTTGTATTCGGTGATCAATCAGGTTGCACCCAACGATACGTTGATAGTGATCGGGCACTCAATGGGTGGGATGTCTATTTTGGCCCTGTTGCAGCAGCACCCAGAACTTTTCGGCACCCAAGTAATCGGTGTTGGGTTGATTTCTAGCGCCGCAAGTTCTGTTGGTGCATCCACTTTGGGTTTGCCCGCACCGATTTCTCGGGTTGTACAAGGGCTGGTCCCCGGGGTTGCTTCCGTTATGGCCAAAGGTGGGACCGCGCTTTCACACTCGCGCTGGAGCAAAACCGATCTAGGGCTGCTGCTGACACGCCTATATTCATTTGGGTCGGTTGCCCCAGTTCACGCGGGTGAATTTGTTGCAGACATGGTCTCCTCAACAAATTTCAATATCCTGGTTGACTTCCTACCCAATATTTATGAGCACAACAAACTTGATTCACTAGAGCCGCTGCAGCAGGTGGAAACCTTGGTGATTGTCGGTGAATCAGATCGATTGACCCCACCGGCAATGAGTGAAGCAATCATTGAACAAGTACCCGGAGCTGAATTTGTTGTGCTTGCGGAAAGTGGCCACATGGTGACAATCGAGCGGAATGTTGAAGTAAATGAACTCCTCACCGGATTTGTTGACAGGATAATTGAAAGACATGACCAGCATGAGGATTGAGACTCCAGAACAAATGCAATCCCTCGGTGAATCAATTGCTGCAGTTTCTCGGGGCGGCGACGTCTTGATTCTCACGGGTGAACTGGGTGCAGGTAAAACCACTTTTGCCCAGGGTGTTGCACGGGGGTTGGGAATCACTGAACCCGTGACCAGTCCAACATTTGTTATGAGTAAGTCCTACAGGTCAGTTGGTTCGCTGGAGTTATTGCACCTTGATGTGTATCGGGTAAGCGCTGTTGATCAACTCATGGACCTGTGGTCAGAAATCGATGCCGAAAACGCGTTGACCTTGGTTGAGTGGGGGGGACCGTGGGTGGGCGAATTCGGTGAGACGGTAGTTGAAATGCGGATTAATTCGGAGTCCGAGTTTGGGCGTGAAATTAACTTCACTTCTTATCCACCTTCAGGGGAGGCGTTTCTACGCCGAATCGAATCAGTGCTCACGTGAAAATCATCGCAGTTGATACTTCTACGGAGTTAAGTTCAATCGCCTTGGTGGATTCTGGCACCGTGATCTCCATGGCCAGTCACACTGATGCCCGTGGTCACGTTGAAGCAATTGGATCGCTGTTCACCGAACTGGAATTGGATCTGAACTCGTTACCCGACTTGATTGCCTGTGGTGTGGGTCCCGGGCCATACACGGGATTGCGGGTTGGCATTGCTTTTGCCCAAGCACTGTCTGCGGCTTGGTCGGTTCCCGTTGTTGGAGTTTGTTCACTCGATGCTGTCTCCAATGCAATTATTCGTCAGAGCTTGGTTGCCCCCGGCAGCGAATTCATTGCAGCAACAGATGCCCGCCGCAAGGAGTACTACTGGGCGAAATTTGATAGCAGCGGAAAAAGAATATTTGGGCCCCGTGTCGACCTGACCGAAGTTGTTGGGGAGTTGGCGCTCGCAGCGGGAATCCCGTTGGTGACTGAGGTTTTACCGCACGCAGTAGACATAGCGGCATGTGCTTTACGTGGCGATCAATTGGATATATCCCCCATGTATCTGAGAGAAGCCGATGCTAAGCCAAGTGTTCCGGTGCAGTTGTGAAGACTTCAACAATTGGAATTCGTCCTATGCGCTGGTGGGATATTGCCGAAATCGACAAACTGGAGCGTAACCTTTTTCCCCATGACTCGTGGTCTACAGATCAATGGTGGCGCGAATTAGCCCAACCTCACAATCACTATGTCGTTTATGAAAGTTCTGGGGTTATTAGTGGATATGCGGGTCTGAGTGTTTCGGGAAGCGATGCTGACATTCAGACTATTGCGGTTGGTGAACCATTCCAAGGTCAGGGAATTGGCCGCCAACTCCTAGGCCATTTAGTTGATCTTTCGGTGGAATTGAAAGTGACCTTCATCTTCCTTGAAGTGCGTGATGACAACTTGGCAGCACTTTCACTTTACTCATTGTTTGGTTTCAAAGAAATTAGTAAACGAGTCAATTACTATCCCGATGGAACCGATGCGCTGATTTTGCGCCGTGATGAACGCGAGAATCGATCATGAGCATCGACCAACCTTTGGTGCTGGGAATTGAGACGTCCTGCGATGAAACAGGAGTTGGAATCGTTCGCGGCCGGGAATTACTGTCCAATGCCTTGGCGTCGAGTGTGGAACTTCATGCCCGATTCGGTGGAGTGGTGCCGGAAGTTGCTAGCAGGGCGCACTTAGAAGCAATGTTGCCAACAATTGAACTTGCTTGCTCCCAAGCTGGGGTTTCACTCTCAGATATCGATGCGATTGCGGTGACAGCAGGCCCAGGATTGGTTGGTGCACTGATTGTTGGAGTTGCATCAGCGAAAGCACTGGCATTGGGGTTGGGGAAACCGATTTACGGTGTGAACCACCTTGCGGCTCACGTAATGGTTGACGAGCTTGAGCATGGACCTTTACCCGAACCTGTTATTGGCTTGCTGGTCTCTGGTGGGCATTCATCGTTAATCAAAGTTAGTAATGGTGATTTCACCTCCCTTGGTCAAACTTTGGATGATGCCGCTGGCGAGGCATTCGACAAAGTTGCTCGCCTCCTTGGATTACCATTTCCTGGAGGTCCCATGATTGACCAAGCCGCGCAAAACGGGAATTCGAATGCGATTAATTTCCCCCGAGCCCTTCGCGCTGATCCAGCCCATGCATTCAATTTCTCCTTCTCGGGATTAAAGACTGCCGTGGCCCGTTGGGTGAAAGAACAGCAAAGGTTAGGTAACGCGATCTCAGTACCCGATGTCGCTGCTTCGGTTCAGGAGGCAATAGCGGACATTCTGACCAGCAAAGCTATTGCGGCGGCCGTGGATCAAAATGCACCCCACTTGGTGATCGCTGGGGGAGTCGCGGCAAATTCGCGGTTGCGAGCGCTGGCAGCCGAGCGTTGTGCTGTCGCTGGAATTGAACTCCGGATACCCAGTCCAACTTTGTGCACCGACAACGGGGCAATGGTTGCGGCACTGGGCTCTCACCTATTCCGGGTAGGAGCGGCGCCTTCACCTGTTGATTTCCCGGCCACCTCAACCCTGTCGGTCAATGAAGTATTGTTCTAGCTTCGCAGGCAAGGACTGGCTTCAATCGAGGTAAAGGGGTTAAACTCCTGTGACTCTTGGGATTGGCGGGGTGGAAAATACGAATGCGAATGGAGGAGAAATGCACCGGGTTGTTGCGGCTTTCGTCGGAAGTGCTGTATTTCTTTCCACCCTCGTAGGAGCTCAGGTGGGTTTGAGTGCAACCGAAAACAATGTTGAAACAGTGATCCCCGCTCGCCAAAGTGTTCAGATTCCCAAGTCCGTGTACCGGATCAAGACTAAGGACAAGGTCGCCTTTATTACGATCGACGACGGGATCTATAAAACAGAAAATTCGTTGGCCTACGTTAAGGCAAATAAGTTACCCGTCACGGCATTTCTTTCGTCATGGACCATCAAAGATTCAAAAAAATATTTCAATGAATTCACGCAGTGGGGTTCAGTGCAAAACCACTCGGCGACCCACGCGTCATTTGCTAAGAAGTCCACTGATTTGGATCATGAAATTTGCTATGTTCAAAAACGGTATGCAAAGAAGTACAACTGGCATCCCTGGATGCTTCGGCCACCATATGGAGCCGGACAGGATTCCCAAGCAGTGCGCAGGATGGGTGAGAAATGTGGAATTCAACAAATAGTTATGTGGGATGCATCGATCAGCAACGGAAAAATTTCTTATGCTGATTCGAAGTTGCGACCCGGCTCAATTGTCTTGATGCACTTTTCAAAGAACCTCAAAAAAGATTTGAAGCTTGCCGTTAAAAAGATTCGGGAGGCTGGCCTTGAACCGGCAAATCTTGATGATTACCTTCCGCGGATAAATAATGTTCCCGCAATGCTCAGTGTTCGCTCTAGCGTTCGCCCTAGCGTTCGCGCCGGACTAACACAGCCTGCTCGCTAGTGCCGCTTCCCAAGATTACGACCGCCCATTCATTGTGATCGGGCTTATCGCTAGCTTTTCGTAGGTCCTTCTGATCACGCCTTCCATCCTTTGTTTTCAAGGCTATTCCGGGCAAGTGCTTCACACGTGACTTGATCTCCTTGATGGGAAATATGTCATGCACTCGGTAGGGGCGGGCGTGAGCAAAGGGAGTTGCTGGTCCGAAAAGCCAAATATTCTTTGCGCCAACGGGAGTGAGTCCCAGTTCACTGGCAACCTGCGGGGCGAGCCAGGCTCGGGTGATTGCCGGGTCAAGTTCATAGAGAAACCCCTCCGTACTGATTTCTAATTGCAGTTGTTTGACCGGTTCCAAATTTTGGGTAATGAAACTTGTGTCCTCGGTTTCAGAATTGATCATGACCGCGTAAGTTCCCGTTGCTGCATTTGTGGTGAACATTTCTACAAAGGTCGCATCAAGACTGATAATGAACTGCGCCCAACCCGCTGGTGGACTAAATGCAGGAGCAGCTTTCACGAAAACGCGAAAATTGTTTGCAAGGCCTTTGACGAAAGATATTGGTGGTGACCAACGCTCTGGGTCGCGTTCGGGGAGTGCACGAGCGCCGTCGAGTGAGCGTGAAGTACCTCGTCTCGCGGGATCAATAAAGATCGCGGTGTCGCGTGGATCCCATTGGTTGGGGTCCAGCAGCATCGAGTCGGCGATCAAGATTTTTGCGTCGTGAATGTTGTGGGTCAGTAAGGCGGCCGTATTGGGATCGAGTTCAACAGCGGTGGTTCTGAGTCCGGCGTGAATGAAGGCGGCACTGTCACTGCCAATTCCAGCGGTGAGGTCAACAACCGCTGTGACCTCGCTATGGGAAATTATTTCGGCGTGAAATGCCGCGACGAGCGGGTGACTGGCGGCCTCAAGGCCATCCCGGGTGAAATACCAAGTCTGGCGCTGCCGACCGCTGTTCTTCCAGGCGATTGAAGCCTTATCGCGCAGTTGCACCTGTTCCAGTGCCAGTCGAACGGATTCCACCCCATGGCCCTGGGCCCTGAGCGAGGTGATCACGGTGAGCTCATTTGCGCTGGGCTGGGCCAACGCGGTCCGCGCTAGGGAAATCAGCTCCTCGCTCGGAGCGGGGAACTCGGGAGTTTTTGCATTGGGAGTTTCCCTACCGGAAGGGTCGGTCACGGGGTAAGCCTAAGGGGTGGATTAGCGCTTGGCTGGCACTCGGTTTGACAGAGTGCTAACTGTTGCGTAATCTTTGACTTGGCACTCTCACCATGTGAGTGCCAACTTTAAGACCAAATATTCGTAAGTCGCTCCAGCTTTAGGTAGCTGGTGCCCACGAGCCGGAGGAATAAACCGTGTCGGTTTCCATTAAGCCCCTAGAAGATCGCATTTTGGTACAAACCCTCGAAGCGGAGCAAACAACCGCCTCAGGACTTGTTATCCCTGACACCGCGAAGGAAAAGCCCCAAGAGGGCAAGGTTCTCGCAGTTGGACCAGGTCGTTTTGACGAAGATGGCGACAAGCGCATTCCCTTGGACATCAAGGTCGGCGACATCGTTATTTACAGCAAGTACGGCGGCACCGAAGTGAAGTACGACGGACAGGAATACCTATTGCTGTCTGCTCGCGACGTGCTAGCCATCGTCGAGAAGTAAAAAAGTAAATCTAAGGACAAATTCTTGTTTCGATGAGCCCCGCGAATCCCTCGGGAGGCGTGGGGCTCATCGACAAGTAACAAGCACAAGCATAAGTTTTTTTCCGGCACAACTCCACTTCATGATTGAGGGATTTACACCATGGCAAAGATGATTGAATTTGATGAGGATGCTCGTCGCAGCCTTGAGCGCGGAGTAAACGCACTCGCTGACGCAGTCCGCGTAACCATCGGTCCAAAGGGCCGCAACGTCGTGATTGACAAAAAATGGGGAGCCCCCACAATCACCAACGACGGTGTGACAATCGCTCGCGAGATTGAACTGGATGATCCCTATGAAAACTTGGGAGCCCAGCTCGCTAAAGAAGTAGCTACCAAGACCAATGACGTCGCAGGCGATGGAACCACCACCGCAACCGTTCTGGCCCAAGCCATGGTCACTGAAGGATTGAAGCAGGTCGCCGCAGGCGCCGCACCGATGGCAATCAAGCGTGGAATGGATGCCGGCGTAGCTGCTGTTACGGAAGAACTTGCAAAAATGGCTCGTGAGGTTTCCGGCAAGGAGGAAATCACCAACGTCGCGGCTATTTCCTCACAGGACCGTGAAATCGGCGAACTCATTGCCGACGCATTCGACAAGGTCGGAAAAGATGGCGTTATTTCCGTTGAAGAGTCCAGCACCACGGCAATGGAGATGGAATTCACCGAGGGAATGCAGTTCGACAAGGGTTACATCTCTCCATACTTCGTAACCGATCAGGAAAGCATGGAGGCTGTCCTTGAGGACCCACGCATTCTCCTTGTTCAGGGCAAAGTCTCCTCAGTAGCTGAGATCCTGCCTTTAGTGGAGAAAGTTGTTGAAACAGGCAAGCCACTGTTGATCATTGCGGAAGACGTTGATGGCGAAGCGCTTTCAACCCTCGTCGTCAACCGGATCCGCGGAACATTCGCATCCTGCGCGGTAAAAGCTCCAGCATTCGGTGATCGCCGGAAGGCAATCTTGGAGGACCTGGCCGTTTTGACCGGCGCGCAGGTTATTTCTGCGGACATCGGCCTCAAGCTAGATCAGGTAGGGCTCGAAGTTCTCGGTACGGCTCGACGCGTGGTTGTTTCCAAGGACAACACCACGGTCGTTGACGGTGGGGGGACTGCAGAAGCTGTCGCAGATCGTGTTGCTCAGATTAAGAGCGAAATTGAGCGTTCAGATTCGGATTGGGATCGCGAGAAGTTGCAGGAGCGCCTCGCCAAGATTGTTGGCGGCGTTGTTGTAATCAAAGTGGGCGGTCACACCGAAGTTGAGCTCAAGGAAAAGAAGCACCGAATCGAAGATGCTGTCTCGGCTACTCGTGCAGCGATTGAAGAGGGAATTGTTTCCGGCGGCGGAACCGCACTTGTGCAGGCGGCAAAGGTTCTTGACTCTAATCTAGGAAAAACTGGCGACGAAGCAACGGGTGTTGCCATTGTTCGTAAATCAACTTCCGAGCCACTCCGCTGGATTGCTGAAAACGCAGGGGAGCACGGCTATGTTGTTGTTGCCAAAGTTGCTGACATGCCAGCAGGTCACGGGCTCAACGCTGCAACCGGTGAATACGGTGACCTCATTGCCCAGGGTGTTATTGACCCGGTGAAAGTAACTCGTTCAGCTTTGCAGAACGCCGCTTCAATTGCGGCAATGCTGCTCACGACGGAGGTACTCGTTGTCGACAAGCCAGCGGTTGAAGAACCCGATGCTGGGCATGGACATGGGCATCACGGTCACTCTCATTAATTCGTGAGTGTGAATTGCGCTAAAGCATTTTTATACATTAAAGGGTGGGGCCGCTACTGCAGCCCCACCCTTTAATTGTCGTTAAGACGTTAATCAGTAGTCACACTTGTTTGGGAAAAAAATTATGAAGCGGTTGCAATGTGCATTGGGAAGCCGATTGGTGCGATGCTGATTTCGCTGCCGACCGCTGCGCTGGCCTTGAGGCGACCGGCGTAGATCTCTTCTCGCTCGTCCTCGGTGAGGCCACCCCACACTCCGTATGGCTCACGGACCGCGAGTGCATGCTGGGCGCATTGAACTTTCACGGGACATGCTCCACAGACGGCCTTTGCCGATTCGTCTCTGTTGATTCGGGCAGGTCCACGTTCACCTTCGGGGTGGAAGAACATATTGGGGTCTTCACCACGGCACAGGCCAAGGAGTTGCCAGTCCCAAGTATCAGCATTGGGGCCGGGGAGGCGGGATACATCAGCCATGATTGCTCCTTAGTGTGATTCCGTTCGAGACCATAATAATACAAAGCGTTTCATAGGTTGGTCAATATTCCATGCTGTGAATTGAATCACAAGATGCGAAAAATGGACTTATGCCCCACACTTGGATGGTGCAAAAGCCCGCTACTACGCAATCACAGCAGGTCGAGGGCGAAATCAGTGTGAGCGTGGCCGTGGCAGCTCGTCGGTTGGGCATTGCCCCGGCGACCCTGCGAACGTGGGATCGTCGATACGGGGTGGGCCCTAGCCATCGTGATGGAGGAACGCACCGGCGCTATTCACCAATGGATCTGGCGCGATTGGATTACATGTCCGCCCTGATTCGTTCGGGCAACTCTCCTGCTGCTTCAGCGGCGGCGTCACTAGGTCGCACGTACAGTGAGGGACCGATTCCTCACAAACCAGATGAGGCGCTAAATACACCCGTTGGTCGTAGTGGTGGAGGCAATGTCGTGGCGACACCCGGGTGTGATCGCCGGGCCCGCGGACTCGCGAAGTCGTCAAGTGCCCTTGATCAAGGTGGCTGTGCAGCAATCATTTCAGAATCTTTGAGGGAAATTGGTGTCATCCCTACTTGGAACGAGTTACTCCTTCCTATTTTGAAAAGCATCGGTGAGATGTGGGAACTGCGCCAATGCGGGATTGAAGTTGAACACATTTTGTCGACCGCGATACAGACCGAGTTTTCACGATTTGCGCATGAGTCCACGGTGGAAACCTCTAGGGCAATGGTCGTGCTGGGATCAATGAGCGGTGATGCACATCAACTTCCACTATGGGCCGTTGGCGCTGGCTTGGCAGAGCAGGGAATTCGCTTCGTACACTTAGGCGCAGGTATGCCACTAGAAAGTTTGGGAGATGTAATCACCCGGACTGGCCCGCGGGCTGTTTTTCTTTGGGCTCAAATTCGAAACACATCAGATTCAGCACATTTAGCCCGATTGCCCTCACTTCGTCCGAATCCCAGAATTGTGATTGGTGGTCCAGGCTGGGTTAATGAACCGCCTCGTGGTGTCCGTGTCGCCAACGACCTCAAGTCTGCGGTCGCGCTCATCAGTGAAGTCGTGAGCGACTAACCTAGGGCTTTATCTTCAAGGAGGCCCCGTGGTTGAAAGAACGAGCAAGGTTGCATTCTTGGGCCTCACTTTTGATGATGTCTTATTGTTGCCGGGAATCTCCGATGTCGTGCCGAGTGAAGTAGATACATCCGCTCTTGTGACCAAAAATATTTCGATCAAGATGCCATTGGTTTCCAGTGCGATGGACACGGTGACGGAATCCCGTATGGCGATTTCTATGGCCCGTCAAGGCGGCGTCGGTGTACTCCATAGGAACTTACCAATTGAGGCCCAGGCGGCTCAGGTTGATCTGGTTAAGCGCAGTGAAGCAGGAATGGTGCACGACCCCGTCACTTGCTTACCCACTGACACTTTGGCGGACGTTGATCGACTCTGTGGACGCTATCGAATTAGCGGTGTTCCCGTTGTTGATTCCAACGGGATCCTTGTGGGAATCGTGACGAATCGTGACATGCGATTTGAAGAGAATATGTCGCGAGTGGCCAGCGAAGTCATGACCCCGATGCCGCTGGTAACAGCACCGGTTGGTGTAGCACCGATTGATGCACTCAATCTTTTGGCAACAAAGAAAATTGAAAAACTGCCACTTGTTGACGCTGATGGAAAGCTTCGCGGGCTATTCACGGTTAAAGACTTTGTCAAAGCGGATAGGTACCCGCATGCATCAAAGGATGCGCTGGGTCGGCTTGTTGTTGGGGCAGCAATTGGGGTCGGCGACGATTCGTTTAAGCGGGCAACAGCCCTCATTGAGGCGGGGGTCGACTTTCTCATAGTTGACACGGCCCACGGTCACTCGCGAGCGGTGCTAGACATGGTTGCGCGAATCAAAAAAGAATTTACAGTTGATGTGGTCGGGGGCAACATTGCTACCAGAGAGGGCGCCCAAGCCTTAATTGACGCAGGTGCGGACGGCGTCAAAGTTGGGGTCGGTCCAGGTTCCATCTGCACAACACGGGTGGTCGCTGGTGTGGGTGTTCCACAGATCACCGCAATCGAGGAGGCGGCTTCTGTCGCACGAGCCGCTGGAATCCCGGTGATCGCCGATGGTGGAATTCAATACAGCGGAGATATCGCCAAAGCAATTGTTGCTGGAGCCAATACCGTCATGTTGGGTTCACTTCTGGCAGGTTGTGAGGAAGCACCCGGCGACGTAGTTTTTGTTAATGGCAAACAATTCAAGTCCTACCGCGGAATGGGATCCCTTGGCGCAATGCAAAGCAGGGGGGAAGCACGTTCTTATTCAAAGGACCGTTATTCCCAAGACGATGTTTTAAGTGACGACAAACTCGTTCCTGAGGGTATTGAAGGCATGGTTTCCTATCGCGGCCCTCTGGGCGCAGTTGCGCATCAACTTGTGGGTGGCCTGCGCGCTGCAATGGGTTACGCGGGGGCACACACTATGGCCGAACTGGGTGAGAAAGGGCGTCTGGTGCAAATCACAGCAGCAGGATTACGCGAGAGCCATCCACATGACATCCAGATGACAATCGAAGCACCAAACTACTCGGGGCGGTAATAATGGTTGAAGTTGTAATCGGTGGGACGAAGTCTGCCCGCCAAGGCTATTCATTCGATCAGGTCGCAATTGCCCCTCAGCGTCGCACCCGTGATGCATCCGAGGTGTCAACCAACTGGAGCATCGATGCCTACAAATTTAAGACCCCACTCATTGCTGCACCGATGGATTCGGTTGTGTCTCCGGAAAGCGCCGTCACCATTTCGCGCAATGGAGCACTCGCTGTACTCAACCTTGAAGGCTTATGGGGACGCTACGAGGACCCAACCCTTTATTTGCGTGAAATAGCGAATGTTGAACCGGATCAAGCCACGGCGTTGCTACAACGGTTGTATTCGGATAAACCGGTTGACCACGAATTGATCAAGAACCGAATTGCCCAGCTCAAAGAAAGCGAAATAACAGTCTCGGTAGCGGTCTCACCGCAACGTACGGCAGAGCTGGCACCTATTGCCGCGAGTAGTGGTGCGGAAATTTTAGTTATTCGCGGCACAACCGTCTCCGCCGAACATGTAGCCGCAAGTGGTGAACCACTGAACCTCAAAAGTTTTATACATGAACTAGATATTCCCGTAATTGTTGGAGGTTGCGCAACAGCTCAAGCCGCCCTTCACTTGATGCGTACGGGTGCGGCTGGAGTACTTGTTGGTTTCGGTGGTGGCTCCTCGCACACGACCGCGGAAGTTCTCGGTGTCCGGGTCCCGATGGCAACGGCGATCGCTGATGTTGCTTCAGCGCGACGCGACTACCTCGATGAATCAGGTGGCCGCTATGTCCATGTGATCGCTGACGGATCAATGGGTAATAGCGGGGACATCGTCAAGGCATTTGCATGTGGCGCTGACGCAGCCATGATCGGTTCAGTTCTCTCGCGCGGTACGGACTCACCCGGTGGCGGCACTCATTGGGGCTCAGAGGCTTGGCACCCAACCCTTCCGCGCGGTGAGCGTCACCAAATGAAGCAGGTGGGGACAGTGGAACAGATTCTCAATGGCCCAGCCTCAACAGGCGATGGAACTATGAACCTCGTGGGTGCTTTGCGAAAAGCGATGGCCACAACGGGATACAGCGACCTAAAGGAATTCCAGCGGATCGAAATGATCGTCTCCTGATCATGGCCGGGGTAATTGAAGGACTTCAGTACTGGCCAAGAGTTGTAGCGCTGCCAAACAACAATTCACAGGATTGTGTCAACATCACTTCGCCCTACGGTCAAGAGTTGTATTCACTAAATGTTTCAACCGAAGGTGATGTCACAGTCGCTGTGCAGGCAGCCCGAGCAGCCCAACGGATCTGGGCAACTCGTTCACTGCGAGAGCGGGCGAAAGTGATTCTGGCCTTTCATGACCTGGTGCTGGCCAACAAAAGTGAACTCCTTGACCTCATTCAATGGGAGACGGGTAAACCCCGGCGTGATGCAAATGAGGAGTTACTCGACGTAACTCTGAACGCGCGCTATTACGCTCGGCATCTTGGCGCACTCAAAGATCGAAGGCACTCCGGGGCTTTTCCATTATTGATCAGCGCAATTGAGCGCCATGTCCCACTGGGTGTGGTCGGGATTATTGCCCCGTGGAATTACCCGCTCACTCTTGCCGTCAGCGATGCACTTCCAGCATTACTTGCTGGTAACGGTGTCGTGCTTAAACCCGATCCACTCACCAGTGTCACCGCGTTGTACGTCATTGATTTGCTCTACCAAGCCGGATTGCCACGCGAACTCTTCGGTGTGGTGATCGGTGATGGCGCGCAATTGGGAACACCCTTGATCAATCAAGTCGATTTCTTGATGTTCACCGGTTCAACCAAAGTAGGTCGAATCGTTGCTGCTCAGTGTGGCGAACGCCTGATTGGTTCCGCATTAGAACTTGGCGGCAAGAACGCAATGATTATTCGCGCGGATGCTGACATTGAAAAAGCAGCCGAGATTGCCACGCGTGCCTGCTTTGGAAACACCGGTCAACTCTGCATAAGTATTGAGCGCCTTTATGTCCACAAATCCATTGAACAGGAATTCCTGGACGCCTTTGTTAAGAGAACTCGGGCAATGACCTACCAAGGCTCGGTCGGCTGGGGAGGCTCTTATGGTCCACTCATTTCACCTGTTCACGCAGCGCGCGTTATGGCTTTTATCACTGATGCTCGCGAAAAAGGTGCCACGGTCCATACGGGCGGTGAGCTCACCGGTAATGCCACTATTGCACCAACAATTCTTACCGGTGTGGCGGAAAACATGAATGTGTGTCGTGAGGAAACTTTTGGCCCGGTCGTCTCGGTTAGCAGCTATTCAAGTGATGCCGAGGCCATTGAATTGGCAAACGACTCCGAATACGGACTCAATGCCAGCGTGATTTCCCGGGATAAAAAACGCGCGTTGGCAATTGCCAAGCAACTAAAGGCAGGCACGGTCAACATCAACGAAGGCTATGCAACAGCGTGGTCAACCCTTGGTTCACCCATGGGTGGATTTGGCGCATCGGGACTTGGCCGCAGGCATGGGTTGGCCGGGATCGTGCAGTACACCGAGTCACAAACAATTGCCACTCAAAATGCGCTGGGTTTTGGCCCACCATTTGGTCTCAGTGACGAAACGTGGGGAAACCTTCTCACGACTTCATTGGGGCTGATGAAAAAAATCGGCTGGCGCTAGAAGCCCTCCTTATCAATTGCGCCGCCTAATGAGGTGGTGTTTTTTAGGTTTAGTTGGCAGGACTGCATGACACGTGGGTGATCTGCTCTGGTTGCGTCAAGATATCGCCATGGGTGAGATTCGCAACATGGTGTTGGCGCATGCCGAAGACATTAAGGCTCTTCTGGCTCGCAGACATGCCTTGGACATCAAGGTATTTGGCTCGGTAGCTCGAGCCGAAGATCGAGAAGACTCTGACGTAGACTTTGTGGTGGAATTTGGATCGGGAGCTTCAATTTTGGATCAAGTACATCTTGAGTTGGACCTGCGTGCGCTTCTTGATTGTGATGTAGACGTGGTTGCTATCGGTGGTCTCAAGAGTCGAGATTCGCATTTGCTTGCTGAGGCCGTTTCTCTGTGACACGTGGAGATGATCTACGGTGTTTAGATATTTTGGAAGCATGTTCGGCCTTTGAGCAAGTGGTGCAATCCCGGGGTACGGTCAATGAGGAGATTCTGCTGCTCGCGGCTGAGCGACTCTTGGAAATTATTGGCGAAGCTACGTCGAAGTGTTCTGTAGCGCTTAAGGACCAGCATCCAACTTTCGACTGGGTGGGTATTGCCGGCCTTAGGGTCGTGCTTGCTCACCACTACCATCGAACGGAACCTGCGTTGATATGGCAGTTCGCTTCAGTTGAGGCACCGCCTTTGCGCTTGGCCTTGCAAGGGTAAACATCTGCGATCGGTGGCCGAGCCCGGCGAGTGCTGGTGCTCGTGGTGAATGTGGCTAGGGTGATTATGGTTAGGCAATGAACTCGGCCCCAAAGACGTATCTGCGATCGTCTCTGATTGGCGCAATCTTTTTCTTCTTGCCTCTGGGGATAGTGGCAGTGTCATTTGCCTTTAGTACGCGCAATCGGCTGGAGAATGGTGATGAAATTGGTGCGGCTAGGGCGGCTCGTTGGGCCCGTAGGTTTATGGTTATGACGTTTGTTGTTGGTGGGGCGATCTACCTGCTGCTCGTCATTGCATTCCTGGCACTTGGTGCATTCAGTAGTTAACCGCCCCGCTACTACGCTTGGGTAATGCCTGCGAACCCTTCTGGACCCGTACTCGTTGTTGATTTTGGCGCGCAATACGCGCAGTTGATTGCCCGACGGGTTCGTGAGGAAAACATTTATTCCGAGATCGTTGCCCATGCCATTACTGCTGGGGAAGTGATGGGAAAATTTCCGTCGGCAATAATTCTTAGCGGTGGTCCATCCAGTGTTTACGCTCCAGGTGCTCCATCATTTGATTCAGAGATCTTTGATTTAGGGATTCCTATTTTTGGGATTTGTTACGGCTTTCAATTAATGGCGAAGTCACTGGGTGGGGAAGTCGCGCACACGGGTACCAGTGAATACGGGCGGACCGAACTTACAACAACAGCGGCAAAGATTTTTTCTGATGTTCCAAAGTCAATCTCAGTCTGGATGAGTCACGGTGACGCGGTTAGCTCAGTGCCAGAAGGTTTTAGTGTGTGTGCGGTCTCAGCGGGTGCACCTGTTGCTGGCTTTGAAGACCTTGAACATTCACGCGCAGGCGTTCAGTTCCACCCGGAAGTAATGCACTCGGAGTTCGGCCAGAAGGTCCTTTCCAATTTCTTGATTCATGTTGCAGGGTGTGAACAAAGTTGGACCATGTCCAATGTCATCGAGGAACAGGTTGCCCGAATTTCCGCTCAGGTCGGGGAGTCGGAAGTGATTTGTGGACTTTCTGGCGGAGTTGACTCGGCGGTTGCTGCTGCACTAGTTCATAAGGCGGTGGGGGATCAACTCACTTGCGTGTTTGTCGATCACGGACTGCTGCGCGCGGGTGAGGCAGAGCAGGTTGAACGCGATTACGTTGCAGCAACCGGTATCACGTTGGTGGTTGTCGATGCAAAGAAACGGTTCCTTGATGCACTTGCCGATGTCACCGATCCAGAAACGAAACGAAAAATTATTGGCCGCGAGTTCATCCGGGTCTTTGAGGACGCGGCTGCGGGCGTTGTTGAACAAGCTGGCAGTACCGGCAAAAAAGTGGAATTCCTTGTGCAAGGAACCCTCTACCCCGACGTTGTTGAATCCGGCGGTGGTTCGGGGACCGCGAACATTAAAAGCCACCACAATGTGGGTGGTTTGCCAGAAGACTTGGAATTCACCCTCGTCGAACCACTACGCACCCTGTTCAAGGACGAAGTTCGCCAGGTGGGATTAGACCTCGGGTTACCACCAGAAATTGTGTGGCGTCACCCATTCCCGGGACCAGGTTTAGCGATCCGCATTATTGGAGCTGTCAATGAACAGCGCCTGGAGATCTTGCGCCGAGCTGACCTCATTGCTCGTGAGGAACTCACCGCAGCCGGCCTTGATCGTGATGTGTGGCAGTTCCCCGTTGTGTTATTGGCCGACGTGAGAAGTGTCGGTGTACAAGGCGATGGCCGCACGTACGGGCACCCGATTGTGCTGCGACCAGTGTCAAGTGAGGATGCAATGACGGCGGATTGGTCCCGATTGCCGTACGACTTAATTGCCAAAATTTCTAATCGGATCACAAATGAGGTCGCTGAAGTGAATCGGGTGACCCTCGACGTCACCAGCAAACCACCGGGCACGATTGAGTGGGAATAACCTGCCAACCGTTAGTCTGCCGCTATGGATTTCATTTATAACCTCGTAGTCATTCTGCACTTCATCGGTCTTGCCAGCTTGGTTGGCGGATTTATTGTGCAGATGTCAAGCCCGACAAAGGGCGTCAACGCTGCGATGTTCCACGGCGCGCTCACTCAACTCGTCACAGGTGTCATTTTGGTAGGCATGGCGGAGAGCGGGATGGTCGACGAAGAAATAGACACCACGAAGATTGCTGTGAAACTCGTGATTGTGCTGGTCGTAACAGTGTTGGCATTCATTGGCCGCAAGAAAACCCCACCGCAGGTTGCATTGTGGGGAGCAATTGGCGCCCTGAGCATCGCCAATATTTTTATTGCCGTTCTCTGGAACTAAATAGCTGAGCGTTTCACGCTGTATTGACTACCCGGAAACTTTCGGCGAGTGCATCGGGGCCGAAGCCTGCATCAATTGCAGTGGCGCTCATCCAGGTCCGGATGCGTCCTTCAAGGTCTTCCATGTGACCTGTTTGTGACTCATGGGCTTGTAGGGCTGCGAGTTTGTGTGGCAGCATGTCGGTGACTTCTTCATAGTGGTTGACCTCGGGTGCGCCCATCACCCACACTTCATCGACACTCCATGCGTCGAGCCCTTCCTCATTGAGCAAGACCGGGTGGGCGAATGGATTGCGGGAATCAGGGTAGACCGAAAAAATTGCAGCTTCCCCAGCAGCGAGGTGATCGGGGTGCGCGGAATAAATCCGATCCCAGTTGCGTTCGGGTGATTGAATCAGGACCCGTTGCGGTTGAACCTGGCGAATCACTCGACTGATATCCCGACGCAAGCCTTGGGTCACCTGCAGATCTCCGTCTTGATAACCCAGAAAATGAATGTCGGTGACACCGAGGGCTTCACCGGCGGCGCGCTGCTCCGCTTGACGAATCTTGGGAATCTCGCTTCGGGGCACATCACGGTCGGCCCCACCGGCGTCACCATTGGTGCAAATGCAGTAGCTGACCGCTATTCCGGCTTCCGTCCACTTGCGAACCGTGCCTCCCGCGCCGAAATCGACGTCGTCGGGGTGGGCTGTAACTACCAGAATCCGTTCGATTTCCATCACATTTCCTCAATAAATCGTCAAATTTTGCATTATTTATGAATTACATGCCTGTTCTTACTCGTGTGGATTAGTCACATGCGTCACTTTCGTGTCAGAGTATGCATGTGCTTCCCCACAATACAGGGCGTCCTGCCCTGCCTTCCTTACGTGCGCTTATGCGCGGTGGCGGCATTTTTATATTCGTGAGCGCTTTAATTTTGCAGGCTAGTCCCGCAACGGCTGACGGAAGCGGATGGCAATCAACCAACTGGACCGGCGTGCTGGCCGGTGCACCCGAACCGGGTGTCGGTTTACCCGCCGCCCCCGTGCCTGCAGGCGCCCCGGTCGCGCTCCCAGCCGAGTACGACATTGCTCCCGAATACGAAGGACAATCCCAGTGTGATCCGGTTGCAAAACCAGGAACCCAGCGCTTTGCTGACTTAATAAAGGCAACGTATGGTCAAGATGAAGTTGTTTGGATCCCGCGAGACTGTGGAGTCGGTGGTCAAAGTGAGCACAAGGAAGGCCGCGCAATCGACTGGATGGGCAATGTTCGTATTGCAGAAGATCGCGCGGAAGCCGAAGCGTTTCTGAATTGGTTAATGGGACCGGATCAATTCGGGGTTGAATACGGAAATGCAATCCGGCTTGGAGTTATGTACATCGGTTGGAATGACCGCATTTGGCGGGGCTACGACATTGCGAAAGGGTGGACCGAACTCAAAGGCTGTTTTGCCAAGCCGGATAAGGGATCGGATAACACCTGTCACCGAAATCACATTCACATTTCACTGACGTGGGATGGAGCATCCGGTCGCAGTTCATTCTGGGATGGCACGCCCTTTGTCGCACCATTTTGTACACGCGATAAGTCTTCCGCCGGTGGCGCTCCGGCCACCCGTGTCGGAGGGGTTGTAGCCGTTGATCAAATACGAGTTGTCGGAACTCGATCTGTCACTGGTGTGAAAGAACGTTGTCGATTGCAGCAGGATCGTTGGAATGGCGACAGCAAGAGAATTTTCGCGAAAGTTACCGGCGTTGGTGGGGTGCCCGCGGACGGTGTTGCTGCCGTCCTCGTTCGCGTCTCTGCGTTAGGAACCAATGCACCTACAACTTTACGAGCGTGGGCACCCGGAGCGGGCTCCAGTGTTCCCGTGGTCAAAGCCCCGATTAACTCTGATGCGTCAGGAGACGCGATTGTCCCGGTGGCATCTAATGGAACTATCGCAATTGCTACTACGGCCGGGGCCACAGACGTAACCGTGGATGTTTTAGGTTATTACCCCAATGGCTCTGAAGTTGAAAACAAAGCCGAGGTAGTCAGCGACACCCTGGTCGCTCCGATGACCGAATTTGGGCCTGCGACGGTGCCTACCCCTGCCCCTGAAGCACCTGACCCACCGGCTGTGCCGGCACCTGGCGTAGCACCTGAAGAGGGTGAATTCATTGGCATTGGGGCTGAACTCGGCTACGAATCAATAAACCAGGGGGCTATTCAGCCCGGGGAAACCCGGACCGTGACCCTTGCGGGACTGCCGGTTGAAGCGACAAGTGCATTGGTGACCGTAACGACCAGCGAGTCGACAAAAAAGGGCAAACTTCGTATTGGTCAAATCGGTGAAAAAGTCAATGCGGCCACGGTCAAGGTGCGGAAGGCAAAGACTCGAACTGCAATATTAGTTGTTCCCGTCGTTGGTGGCACAGTCCAACTTTCGGCATCTAAAAAGCCATCGGTTCAGGTGAAAGTTGAAGTCTTGGGTTACCAAGCAAGCGCCGTACCGTTGAAAGCTCGCGGCATCCCTTCTAAAAAACTGACGACGGCCAAGTTTGACGGGACCGAAGTCAAACTGGCCAAAGTTACCGGAATCGGGGATGTGCCCAAGAAAAAAAAGAATGTGGCAGCGGTAATCCTTCGTGTTATAGCTAAGGGGAAAGGCTCAGACGGTCGCCTAGCGGTATACGCGGTCGGTGGAGTTGATTACGGATCACGATCAGCCACGGTCACTTCCAAAGGCAAAACCACATCCATCGTGGTAGCCGAGGTGGGAGACAAGGGATTGGTTGCACTTGCCTCAAATGTTCCGACGAAAGCCCGGGTGAGCGTGATCGGGTACATCAAACGCTGATTTTCGCCGTTTGATCGGGTCTCAGTGGTTGGGCCTAGACTGCATCAGTGTCTGATTCGAGCCAATCCCAGTTATTTTCTCAACGAGGTGATCAATTACTCGAAGATCTCAACCCGGCGCAACGCAAGGCTGTTGAGCATCGTGGTAGCCCGCTATTGATTGTGGCCGGTGCAGGTTCGGGAAAAACGAGAGTTCTCACCCGCCGAATCGCACATTTACTTGCCACAGGAGATGCAACTCCCGGACAAATACTCGCGATCACATTCACGAATAAGGCTGCCGCCGAAATGAAGGATCGCGTCGTCGAAATCGTTGGCCCAGCTGGACGCACCATGTGGGTTTCGACTTTTCACAGTGCATGTGTGCGTATTTTGCGAGCCGAAGCCCACCGACTCGGGATCAAGGCCAACTTCACAATTTATGACACCCAAGACTCATTACGCCTCATCACTTTGATCTTGCGTGATTTCAACATTGATGCAAAAAATACTCGTCCGCGCATGGTGCTGTCCCGGATTTCATCGGCAAAAAATGAACTC
Organism: Candidatus Nanopelagicales bacterium; assembly: GCA_017854795.1. Classification (GTDB taxonomy): domain Bacteria; phylum Actinomycetota; class Actinomycetes; order S36-B12; family S36-B12; genus UBA4592. The sequence continues at coordinate 30,201 of JAFMHB010000009.1, read as the reverse complement.
ATTGATCATGAAACTTTTCTGACAAACACCCAATTATCCTCTGACAAGGACGCTGCAATTGAGTCGGTAATTGCCCAGATCTACCGCGAATATCAGAACCGCCTGACCCTCGCTAACGCATTTGATTTTGACGACCTGATTGGTTCAACCGTTGCCCTGCTGCAACTTTTCCCTGAGGTTGCAAATATGTATCGGCGCCGATTCCGTCAGATCTTGGTTGACGAGTATCAGGACACGAACCATGCCCAATACATGTTGATCAAGGAACTTGTCGGGACCGTTGCTGCGTCACCTGATTCACCGCCACCGGGTGAATTGTGCGTGGTCGGTGACGCTGATCAATCGATTTACGCATTCCGTGGCGCCACGATCCGAAATATTGAGGAATTCGAGCGTGACTACCCCAACGCGACCACGATCCTCCTAGAACAAAACTATCGCTCGACGCAAACAATTCTGAGTGCAGCCAATGCGGTGATTGCGAAAAACACCTCACGCCGAGCCAAGAATTTGTGGACCGACTCTGGCAATGGTGACCTGATCAAGGTGTACGTGGGAGACGACGAACACGACGAAGCTTCATTCATTGCCCGTGAGATCGATCGCATGTCCGATGAAGGAATTTCGCGGCCAGGTGACACGGCAGTCTTTTACCGAACAAATGCGCAGTCACGTGCGGTCGAAGAGATTTTTATTCGAACGGGGATGCCCTACAAAGTAGTGGGTGGTGTTCGCTTTTATGAACGCAAAGAAGTTCGAGATATTTTGGCCTATCTGCGCACAATTGTTAACCCGGCCGACGAAGTCTCGCTGCGCCGAATTCTCAATACACCCAAGCGCGGGATCGGTGATCGCGCAGAAGCAATGATCGGTGCCTATGCCGAACGGGAACGTATAACCTTTTTTGAAAGCTTGCAGCGAGCGGCCGACGTCCCTGGGCTCGCCACCCGATCCATCAGCGCCATTGCCAGTTTTGTCGAGTTGATGCAGGGGCTGCAGACGCTGTTTGAATCAGGTACCGAGCCTGCGCTGGTTGTACAAGCAGCAATTGAGCAAAGTGGTTATCTCTCCGAACTTCGAGCGTCAAATGATTTACAAGATGAAGGTCGAATTGAAAACCTTGCAGAACTCGAGTCAGTTGCCGCAGCTTTCCTGGTCGACAACCCTGAAGGAACCTTGATTGACTTTCTCGAAAATGTGGCTTTGGTCGCAGACGCCGATTCAATCCCTGACGGCGAGGATCACGGGGGCGTGGTCACCCTGATGACCTTGCACACCGCCAAAGGGCTCGAATTCCCCACCGTTTTCCTCACTGGAATGGAAGAAGGGATCTTCCCCCATTCGAGGTCTCTGGGTGAGGCACGTGAATTAGAGGAGGAAAGGCGACTGGCTTACGTAGGTATCACCCGCGCCCGTCAGCGCCTGTTCCTGAGCAGGTCCCTTACCCGGTCTTCTTGGGGCAGCCCGGCAGCCAATCCCCAAAGCCGTTTCCTCGATGAAATCCCAGAGCAACACATAAAGTGGGAACGGGAAGCTCCGCCGATGTTTGCCGCGAGTTCAAGTTTTGGTTCTGCCAGTTGGTCCGGATCGGATTCGTCACTGCGTCGAGGGAGCAAAAGTGTCAGTGCCAATACGATCTCACTCAGCGCAGGGGACCGCGTCACCCATGAAAAATTCGGCATGGGCACGGTGGTTGAAACTGGTGGCAGCGGAGATCGTGCTGACGCAACGATTGACTTCGGTGCATCGGGAGTCAAGCGTCTCTTGCTGCGTTATGCCCCTGTTGAAAAGCTTTAGTTACCAGAACCCTTCACTTTTGTTGCCTCGATAACCGCTGCGGCCACTGCAGGGGCAACACTGCTGTCAAAAACACTGGGAACGATGTAAACGGGGGAAAGGGCCTTGTCGCTTACACACTCAGCGATCGCCTTGGCAGAGGCTATAAGGACTTCATCGGTTATCTCAATCGCGCCGCTGTCAAGTAGTCCGCGGAAAATGCCAGGGAATGCAAGTACGTTGTTAATCTGATTCGGGAAGTCACTTCGTCCCGTAGCAACGACCTTGGCAAATTTTGCTGCCTCAATCGGATTGATTTCGGGGTCAGGGTTTGCCAGTGCGAAAACAATTGAGTCTTTAGCCATCTTTTCAACATCAGCTGCAGTAATCACATTGGGTTGCGACACACCAATAAAGACATCAGCATCAACCATTGCTTGAGCGAGTGAACCATTGAACTTATTCAAGTTCGTGCGTTTGGCTAGTTCAGTGCGATCGGGGTCGAGATCGGTCCGACTTGATGTGACCGCGCCTTTTGAGTCAAACAATGTGATGTTTTCAACGCCCGCATGGAGTAGAAGTTGCGCAACGGCAGCGCCCGCAGCGCCAGCCCCCGACATGACAATTTTCAACGTGGCGAGTTCTTTCTTCACCAACTTCGAGGCATTAATCAATGCGGCCAAAACGACAACCGCGGTGCCGTGTTGATCATCGTGAAATACAGGAATGTTCAGGCGTTCACGCAGTCGTCGTTCGACCTCAAAGCAACGCGGTGCTGATATGTCCTCGAGGTTGATTCCCCCAAAACCCGGAGCGATAATTTCTACGGTTCGCACGATTTCATCAACATCTTGAGTGTCGAGGCAGATCGGCCATGCATCGACGTTGGCAAATTTTTTAAAGAGCGCAGCCTTGCCTTCCATGACCGGCATGGCAGCTTCTGGACCAATATTTCCTAGTCCAAGAACTGCTGAACCATCCGTGACGACCGCGACGGTATTGCGTTTGATGGTCAAGTTGCGCGCATCTGAAGGATTTTCCGCGATCGCAAGACACACGCGGGCCACTCCTGGGGTGTAAGCGCGCGCTAAGTCTGTGCGATTGCGCATAGGTACTTTGATACCAACTTCGATTTTCCCGCCGAGGTGAACGAGGAAAACCGAATCACTGACTTTGTCGACCTTGCAGCCATCAATGCCATTGAGAGTTTCCCGGATTGATTCGGCGTGATCGGGGTCATGAACCAGCGCACTGAGGTCAACAACGGTGGTTTCTGTGCCGGGATCTGAGACGTCCAGGCCCGTGATCACTCCTCCGGCGTCGCTCACGGCTGCAATAATTTTCCCGGAAGCATGGAGTTCGGGTGTGACGTGCATTCGAATGGTGATCGAGTAGCCGGTTGCCTGAGTCATGGCAATAAGCCTATGACCGGTGTCATTCAAGGGTTTGAGGGCTATGAGGAGTATTTTTTCAGCGCGATAGCATTCTCTCCATGAGTGCAGAAGGACGTCCTATCCGAGTGGTCATTGCGAAACCGGGATTAGACGGTCACGACCGTGGCGCGAAAGTAATCGCTCGAGCATTACGCGATGCCGGATGCGAAGTGATCTACACGGGACTGCACCAAACCCCCGTTGCAATTGCCGCGACCGCAGTCCAAGAAGACGCCGACGTGATCGGAATATCAATTCTCTCGGGTGCGCACCTCACCCTCTTCCCAGAGCTGTTGAAAGAGTTGGCCGCAGCAGGGGCCGCAGATATCGTCGTTTTCGGGGGAGGAATCATTCCTGAAGCTGATATCCCTGTCCTCAAATCAGCGGGTGTTGCTGAAATCTTTACTCCAGGAACAACAACCCAGTCGGTCGTGGATTGGGTCAACGAGCACGTTTCGGTGCGTGGCTAGCCGGTAGTGCGTTCAAGATCACACAGATAGTGTCCAAAAGCAGGTCAGCGGGTCAATAGGCTTAGGCGGCACGCCGGGCGTGGATTAAATCATCATGAATTAGGGAGTTTTTGTGGATCTGTACGAATACCAAGCCAAGGAACTTTTCGGAAAGCATGGGCTCCCCATTACCGCTGGTGATGTCGCGCTTGATGTTGATGCAGCCGTCGCGATCGCTGAATCCATTAATGGCCCGGTGGTCGTTAAGGCTCAGGTAAAAGTGGGCGGCCGCGGCAAGGCCGGTGGCGTGAAGCTTGCGAAAAACCCCGCAGAGACACGCGAGATTGCCGGGGATATTTTGGGCATGGACATCAAGGGTCACACCGTTCACAAGGTGCTCGTAGCCCACGCTGCAGATATTGCGGAGGAATACTACGTCTCATTTTTACTCGACCGGTCGAACCGTTCATTTCTGGCAATGGCCAGTGTCGAGGGTGGAGTTGAGATCGAAGAAGTTGCCGTCAACAATCCTGAGGCACTTGCAAAAATCAGGGTCGATGCACTTGAGGGTGTAACCCCCGCGAAGGCTAGAGAGATTGCTGCAGCAGCGAAATTTGACGAGGCGATTCAAGGTCAAGTTGCCGACATTCTGGTCAAATTGTGGGAAGTCATGGTGGCCGAAGACGCAACCCTCGTTGAAGTAAACCCACTCGTCCTTACTCCAACAGGCGAGGTGCTCGCACTCGACGGCAAAGTCACGATCGATGACAACGCTGATTACCGCCAACCTGACCATGCCGCTTTTGACGACTCGGATCCTGACAACATTGAGACCCGTGCAAAAGCAATGGATTTGAACTACGTCAAGCTTGAAGGCGACGTGGGAATCATCGGAAACGGCGCGGGGCTTGTCATGAGCACACTTGATGTTGTCGCCTATGCAGGAGAGGAGTTTGGTGGCATTAAGCCGGCAAACTTCTTGGACATTGGTGGTGGGGCGTCGGCCGAAGTCATGGCAAACGGTCTCGACATTGTTCTCAATGACCCCGAAGTCCAAGCGGTCTTTGTCAATATCTTCGGCGGTATTACTGCATGCGATGCAGTGGCCAACGGGATTCTGCAAGCAGTTGATCAACTTGGAGACAGTGTTACCAAGCCGATCGTCGCTCGCATTGACGGAAATAACGCTGTTGAAGGCAGGGCAATTCTCAACAAAGCAAATCACAAATTTATTGAACTAGTTGACACCATGGACGCAGCAGCGCGCCGGGTGGCTGAACTCGCAGCAGCTCGAAAGGGAGCGTAATCCAATGGCAATTTGGCTCAATGAAGACAGCAAAATCCTTGTTCAGGGAATGACCGGATCTGAGGGCACAAAACACACGCGCCGCATGGTTGCAAGTGGAGCCAAGGTTGTTGCAGGCGTAACACCTGGCAAAGCCGGTGCTGATGTGGACGGAATTCCGGTATTCAACGACGTCGCTGCGGCAATGGCGGCAACCGGCGCGAATGTCTCTGTGGTTTTCGTGCCACCCAAGTTCGCCAAGGCTGCAGTAGAAGAGGCTGTTGACGCGAAGATTCCACTCTGTGTCGTCATCACTGAAGGAATTCCGGTTCATGACACGGCACAGTTCTTCCAATACGCGGTGAATGCGGGAACCACGAGGATCATTGGTCCAAACTGCCCCGGAATCATTAGTCCAGGTGCATCAAATGCGGGGATTATCCCCTCTGACATCACCAAGCCGGGTCGAATCGGACTGGTCTCAAAGTCAGGAACTCTGACGTATCAAATGATGTACGAACTCCGCGATTTTGGCTTCTCGACCTGCGTGGGAATTGGTGGCGACCCCATCATTGGAACCACCCACATCGACGCACTCGAGGCATTCCAAAACGACCCCGATACCGACGCAATCGTCATGATCGGTGAAATTGGTGGCGATGCTGAAGAGCGGGCCGCCGCCTACATTAAAGACCATGTAACTAAGCCGGTAGTTGGCTACGTCGCAGGGTTCACCGCACCTGAAGGAAAGACTATGGGTCACGCTGGAGCGATTGTTTCCGGTTCCTCGGGGACGGCTGCTGCTAAGCAGGAGGCTTTGGAGGCGGCAGGAGTACAGGTAGGTCGCACACCAAGTGCAGCCGCTGAACTCATGCGCAAGATTCTGTCCTAAGCGCAAGATTCCGTCCTAAGGGGCTGTGTGCCTTGGTCGAAAACGGCTGGGGGAAAGGTAGATTGTGCTTGTGAGTCAGCAGGCACCGCCAGAGATGGGGACACCTGCGCAGGAAGAAGAACAAAGTGCGCAGCGTTCAGAACCTGAGTCAGGCAATACCAGAGACCGAGTAATGGGGTTTACTGGCAAACCTGCAGTGAGTTCAATAACGTGGTCAATCATCTTGTCTACCTCAGTAATTCTGGTAACGGTGGCTCTTTCATCCCTAATTTTGCTACCTACCTTGTTATTTGGCGGTGACCGTCCGTCGAGTGTCAAGGGATATCTGGATGCAATCACTTGGGGTTGGTTATTGATCAATGGCGTACCACCGAAACTTGGTTCGGCCACCATCACGTTGATTCCTTGGGGTCTAGCCCTAATCCCTTGGGTGTTGCTGTTCGTCGCCGGCAGGTCGATCTCAATTCGCACCACTCATGGAACACGTTGGCGGGTTCTCGGTGGTGTGATTATGGTGGTGATTTATGTGGTGGCGATTGTTGCAGCGGGCCACTTCACCACCTCAATGAATATCTCCTTCAGTGATTGGTGGGCCCTGAGCGTGTCCCTGGCCATGGGTGTTAGTGCCGTAACAGTGGGAATTCTCAGTGGTGCCAACGCTCAATTGGGTTCAAGAATCCCGCCCCTCGCAGTGTTCGTGTTGCGCAGGGGTGTTGGCGCGGTTATAGCGCTTTTGGGAGTAGCCGCCATCATGTTGGCGGTACGGCTCCTCGCTAATTTTGGCTCTGCCATGGATTTATTTATGGGTCTTAATCCTGGTTGGAGCGGAATTTTGGCAATGCTGGCCCTGACGATCGGATACGCTCCCGTTCTTGTTGTGTGGAGTGCCGCTTACATTGTTGGTGCCGGGTTCAGTATTGGACCCGACGTAATGGTCTCCCCGTTCATTCCGGTTACTGCTCCCACGCAGCTACCACCATTTCCGCCGCTAGTTGCTATCCCAGAAACTGCGGGCGCACTTGTCTGGCTGCTTCCTCTGCTGGTAATTGGTATTGGCGTTTTGTGGGGTGTCGGGATCTCGAAAAGTCTCGGCAAGGAAAGTGCACTGATTCGTCTGGTTATCGGATTAACAATGGCATTTGTTGGCGCCGTAATCCTTTACTTCTTGGCATTGATATCACTGGGAAATTTGGGTGACGTTCGTCTGATTTCTTTGGGACCCGACCCCTTGTTATCAGCGTCTCTTTTTTGGATTTTAATGGCGGTGGGTATTAGTCCAACGGCCGTGCTGCCGTCTAAAGCTTTTGTCCGAAACCGTCACTTAAAAATAGCGGTAGTCCCAGAACCCGTTTTTGATGAAGCACAACGCAATCATGAGTAGAGACCAGAATGAGGTTCGGTTCGGTACCGCAGTGGGGTGGGCGCGAGTTGCCTTTTCCAAAAATATTTTGGCATTTATCGCACTAGCCGTTGTAGTCATGATTCTGCAATTTGGGCAGCAGTTTGCGGCAGACCCATTTACCGAATCATTTTCCCGCTGCATCGAAGTGGGCGGTGCCGGTGAAACATTGAACTCAGCAGCAATGGCAACATGCTTTGAATCGGAGATGGGGTCTCTTCTGCTAGTTATTCTTCTGGCAGTTGTGTTCGTAGTAGCGTCTTTCTTAGCAACGGCAGGTGTTATTCGTGGTGCTCTCTACGTAACGCTCGGACGAAAAATCGGGTTTGCTGACACATTCACAGGTCCCCATTTTGGAGCATTTACTTTGACAGTATTACTGATCATGGTCACTTTCGTTGCTGGACTTTTCCTGTTCATCGTGCCAGCCGTCTTTGCAGTCCTGTTATTTCAATATGCCCCCTTTTTCGCCTTGGACCGCGGATTAACACCATTTCAAGCATTGAAGTCAAGTAGCCGTTTGGTCCGTCTCAATTGGCCACTTGCGATTTTAGTTTTGTTATTTAGTGGTGCCGCGTACTTGATTTCCGGTTTATTCTGGGGGATCCCGACGCTTCTCTTCCTGCCTTTAGCCGCTTTGGTGACCGGATATGCGTACCGAACACTTCAAGGCGAGTTGGTTGATCCGGCTCTGTGACCGCTCGAATAGTCGTTTTAGCATCCGGTACCGGAACGCTTTTTGAGGCACTCTTAGATTCCGGAGTGGGAACCAGCGTGGTCGGCTTGGTCAGCGATCAGCCAGATGCACGGGCAGTTGACATTGCTCGGCGTCGTGAAATTCTGGTGCGAACAATCCCACTCAATGATTTTGATTCACGTGAGTCGTGGGAGCATGAATTATTCAGGAAGGTTAAGGAATTGAACCCGGATCTGATTGTGGCGGCGGGGTTCATGCGAATTCTCAGTCCGGTATTTGTCAACCAGTTTCCCGAGCAAATAGTTAATTCACATCCTTCTTTGCTGCCCCAATTTCCTGGTGCACATGCGGTACGTGATGCCCTAGCGGCAGGGGCCACGATCACAGGATGCACGGTTCATTTCATTGATGAGGGAGTAGATACGGGGGAAATAATCTCCCAGGAGCAAGTAGATGTACGCCCGGATGAAAGTGAAGAGCAGTTGCACGAAAGAATAAAGACAGTTGAACGCACTCTCCTTCCCCACAGTGTTGAACGGCTATTAATTGAGCGACTCGGGAAAGGGTTTCAGTGACAATTCGGCCGATCAAGCGGGCGTTAATTTCTGTGTACGACAAGAGTGGGGTCGTCGAATTGGCTCAAGCGTTGTCACACAACGGTATTGAGATAGTTTCGACCGGCAGTACCGCCTCGACCATTGAAGCGGCCGGTATAGCGGTAACCCCAGTTCCTGCGGTCACGAACTTCCCTGAGTGTCTTGATGGACGGGTCAAAACCTTGCACCCTGGTATCCATGCCGGTCTGCTCGCTGACGTGCGCAATCCTGATCATGTTTCGCAATTAGAAGAGCTCGGGATTGCAGCATTCGACTTGGTAGTGGTGAATCTCTATCCATTCAATGAGACCGTTGCCAGCGGAGCCAAAATCGATGACTGTATTGAGCAAATCGATATTGGTGGTCCAGCCATGATCCGCGCGTCAGCGAAGAACTTCGCCAATGTTGCGGTTGTGGTTTCCCCTAGCAGCTACCAGGAAGTTCTTGAGGCTCTCGAGGCTGGTGGCACCACACTCGTCCAGCGTGCAGTGCTGTCGGCACACGCTTTTGCTCACACGGCAACTTACGACATCGCAGTTGCAACCTGGATGTCGAATGTGGTTGCCCCCGATGAAAACGAATTCCCTCGATGGCGAGGGACGGCGTGGACTCGAAATGACGTGCTCCGATACGGGGAGAACCCGCACCAAAGTGCTGCTTCCTATATCGGCATAGGTCATGAAATTGGAATTGCAAACTCACAGCAGTTGCACGGAAAACCCATGTCTTACAACAACTTCATTGACGCGGATGCGGCTCGTCGCGCGGCATTTGATTTCTTGGAACCAACCGTGGCCGTTATCAAACATGCTAACCCGTGCGGGATCGCATCCGGGCTTGACATTGAGGAGGCCTACCACAAGGCACACGCGACAGATCCTGTCTCAGCCTTTGGTGGAGTGGTTGCGGCTAATCGAACGGTTACCAAGGAAATGGCCGAGTCACTATCTAAGGTTTTCACCGAAGTGGTCGTCGCTCCTGATTTTGATGCCGATGCCTTGTCGGTCCTGAAAGAGAAAGCTAACCTTCGGATTCTGGTCGCACCCGGACCCCATCCGGGCCGAAGGGTGGAGGCACGCACAATCTCTGGGGGTCTACTCGTACAGAGCGTAGACACTGTGAATGACAGTGGTGACAACCCCGCAAACTGGACGCTCGTCAGTGGGGAGCCCGTATCCGATGCCACTATGCGTGACCTTGATTTCGCCTGGAAAGCTTGCCGATCTGTGAAGTCAAATGCGATTCTCTTGGCGAAGAATCTCGGCGCGGTTGGGATTGGCATGGGGCAGGTCAATCGGGTTGACTCCGCTCACTTATCGGTGACTCGGGCTGGAGAACGGGCGCTCGGCTCTGTCGCGGCATCTGATGCTTTTTTCCCATTCGCCGACGGACTACAGGTATTGCTGGATGCGGGTGTGAGTGCGATCGTGCAACCTGGCGGTTCTGTTCGCGACGAAGAAGTTATTGCGGCAGCCCAAGCCTCCGGAGTCAGCATGTATTTCACGGGAACACGTCATTTCTTTCACTAGTCAGAAAGGTGGCGTAAGCAGCGCCAAAGTTTTTCTTCCGATCACTTTTGTCGTCGGATCCCTTACAGCGTGGCAAGCCCGAGCAAATGGTGAACTTGCCGTTTTGGTAGGCAGTGGTCTTGAAGCCGCAGTCTGGAGTTTTGGCTCCGGCTTAATAATGCTGACAATTGTGTTGTTGCTAAATCAACGCATGCGGGTCGGTGTGAAAAAGGTTGTCATGGGACTACGCAACCGCGATTTCCCGCGTTGGCATATTTTGGGTGGTCTACTCGGTGGAACGTTTGTGGGAGTTCAGGCAAGTGTTGTTCCACTCATCGGCGTTGCACTATTTACCGTTGCTGTCGTTGCTGGCCAAAGCTCCAATGCGCTGCTCGTTGACCGAATTGGTTTAGGCCCATCGGGTATCACGGCAATTAGCCCAATCAGGGTAGTTGCGAGTGTGCTGGCAGTTGGGGGTGTAATTGTTGCGGTATCAAACAGGTTGTCGGTAGATGTCTCTTGGGTACCAGTGCTTTTGTCCTTCCTTGTAGGCGCCCTCATAGCTATCCAGCAGGCCATCAACGGTCGAATCGGCATCACAGCGGGAAATGCATTTTCTTCAACGTGGTTTAACTTCATTTTTGGGACCAGTGCGCTGCTGGTCGCCTCGTTTACTCAAGTTTTCTGGGGCGACATGCAAGTATCAACCCTTCCCAGCAATTCATGGTGGGTGTACACCGGTGGAATTGTGGGTGTTGTGTACATCGCAATGTCGGTTTGGGTTGTCCCAAAAGTTGGAGTCTTGATTTTCGTGCTAATCTCCGTCAGCGGGCAACTCACAGGAGCGTTATTCCTCGATCTTTTAATGCCCACCAGCGGAACGGTGATCACACCCACGCTGTTTATCGGCATTGGCCTCACTTTCTTGGCGGTAGCGCTGTCAGTGTCGCCGCGGCTACTGGCATCTCGACGTTAGGTGAGCTACACCATTAATGAGAGCGTAATGAGAGCGCAAAATGTTGTTAGTGGGACTTTGTGGTGCATGGTGAGGACCTGATAGCAGGGCGGACCCCGCATGGGAGAGACTAAGTGCATGATTCTTGACGGTAAAGCGACCGCAGCATTGGTCAAGGCAGAACTCAAGGTTCGAGTTGATGCACTCAGAGCACAGGGGATTGTGCCAGGACTGGGTACGGTTCTGGTCGGTGAAGACCCCGGTTCACACGCTTATGTTGGTGGAAAGCACAAAGACTGCGCCGAAGTCGGGATTTCATCTATTCGGATTGATCTGCCCACCGATTCCACCCAGGCTGACGTTGACGCCCATATAGCTACATTGAATGCAGATCCTTCGGTTACAGGTTACATAGTTCAACTTCCATTGCCCAAGCACTTGGATGCCAATCGAGTTTTGGAACTCATGGATCCGGGCAAAGATGCTGACGGTCTACACCCCATGAACCTTGGACGACTCGTGCTGGGGATCCCGGCTCCGCTGCCGTGCACTCCAGCGGGAATTGTAGAACTGCTCAGACGCTATGAAGTTCCAATAAACGGTGCCCACGTGGTCATTGTTGGTAGGGGAGTCACCGTTGGCCGACCGCTAGGACTCCTACTGACCCGAAAAAGTGAAAATGCAACCGTGACCCTCTGTCACACCGGAACCAAGGATCTTTCCGAGCAGCTGCGGCGAGCCGACATTATTGTTGCGGCAGCAGGCGTCCCTGGGATAGTTACGGCAGCCGACGTGAAGCCCGGTGCCGCTGTACTTGATGTCGGGATCACCAGAACAGATGCTGGTTTGGTTGGTGACGTCGCCCCCGATGTCTTCGATGTTGCTGGTTTCCTAGCACCCATGCCGGGTGGTACCGGCCCCATGACCCGCGCCATGTTGCTGGCCAATGTTGTGGCCCGCGCCGAGGAACTTGCACAAGGCTGATATTCACATGGCAAATTCACGCGATGAAAATGTGCACCGGCTTCCTCGTTCACGGTTCAGGGAATGGCCGATTTCACTCGTCTTACTCGGGATCGCAATCTCGATGGTTTTCGTGGCGACAGACCACTTTCGACGGGGATCGGTGGTGCTTGCCGTGAGTGTCGTCCTGGCCCTTTTCCTTCGGCTTTTCCTCCCAGAAAATCAGGTCGGAATGCTCGCTGTTCGCTCGAGGACCGTAGATGTGATCATTTTGACCGTTTTGGGTGTGGGATTGGCCATATTTGCCCTATGGGTTCCTGCCCCGAACTAAAAATAGAAGGCGCGAGGCGGTATCTTGACGTCAAGATATTTTTTTCTACCCCGTATATCCCCCGAAGGAGACAACACATGGCTCGCTCTGGCAAGGTTTCAGTAATTGGCGCAGGTTTCTACGGTTCAACGACCGCCCTTCGCTTGGCTGAATACGACATCTTTGAAACGGTTGTTCTCACCGACGTGGTTGAGGGTAAGGCTGAAGGTCTCGCACTGGACATGAATCAGTCGCGCTGGATTGAAGGATTTGAAACGAAGCTCGTTGGCCAGACCACAGGGATGGACGGCAGTGGCTACGAAGCCATCGCCGGTTCTGAGATCGTTGTCATGACCGCGGGCCTGCCTCGCAAGCCAGGCATGAGTCGTATGGATCTCATCGAAACGAATGCAAAAATCATGCGCGGTGTGTGTGAAAATATTGCCAAGTATGCACCCGATTGCATTGTGATCAACGTTGCCAATCCACTTGATGAAATGACCGCACTCGCACAAATTGTTACTAAGTTCCCGTACAACCGGGTTATTGGTCAAGCAGGAATGCTGGACACGGCCCGCTTCTCTCACTTTGTTGCCGAAGCACTTAATGTGCCCGTTGGATCTGTCACAACGCTGACCCTTGGTTCACACGGTGACACCATGGTGCCTGTTGCATCAGCTTGCAGTGTCGACGGGAAGCCACTGAGTGATCTGCTCTCACAGGATCAGATTGACGAGCTCGTTGTCCGCACTCGCAATGGTGGAGCGGAAATCGTCGCCCTGTTGAAAACAGGATCGGCCTACTACGCCCCGTCAGCAGCGGCAGCCCGCATGGCGCGCGCAGTTCATGAAAACTCTGGCAAGGTCATGCCCGTGTGTGCATGGGTTGATGGTGAATACGGTCTCTCCGGTGCCTACCTCGGAGTTGAAGCCGAAATTGGTAAAGAGGGGATTAAGAAGATCGTTGAAACCCCACTGACTGATTCAGAGAAAGCCCTGCTCGTTGAAGCCTATGAAGCCGTTAAAGCCAAGCAAGCCGACGTCTCTGCCCTGTAAGTACGACCCACTTTTTCCACTAAGTCCCCACTCAAGGAGTTATGCACATGTCACAAAAAATCAAGGTTATTAATCCGGTCGTTGAACTTGACGGCGACGAAATGACTCGAATCATTTGGCACTTTATCAAGGCTGAATTGATTGAAAAATATCTTGATGTTGATCTGAAGTATTACGACTTGAGCATGGAAAACCGTGATGCAACCGACGATCAGGTCACGATCGATTCAGCACATGCAATTCAAAAATATGGTGTCGGCGTTAAGTGCGCAACGATTACACCCGATGAAGCGCGTGTTGAAGAATTTGGTTTGAAGAAAATGTGGAAGTCACCCAATGGAACCATTCGTAATATTCTTGGCGGAGTAATCTTCCGTGAACCAATTATTATTTCGAACATTCCTCGGCTTGTTCCAGGCTGGACCCAGCCAATCATTATTGGCCGTCACGCATTTGGAGATCAATACAAGGCGACAGACTTTAAAGTTCCCACAGCCGGCACTCTCACCATGACATTCACGCCAACTGACGGCTCCGAACCGATGGAATTCAATGTGTTTGACTTCCCAGCAGGTGGCGTCGCCATGGGAATGTACAACTTGGACGAGTCAATCCGCGACTTCGCGCGCGCATCAATGCGTTACGGACTCACCCGCGGTTACCCCGTTTATCTGTCGACCAAGAACACGATTCTGAAGGCCTATGACGGTCAATTCAAAGATATCTTCGCTGAAATTTTTGAGACCGAATTCAAGGCCGAGTTTGAGGCCGCGGGAATTACCTATGAACACCGGTTGATCGACGACATGGTGGCAGCTGCCATGAAGTGGGAGGGCGGCTACGTCTGGGCCTGCAAGAACTATGACGGTGACGTTCAGTCCGACACCATTGCCCAAGGTTTTGGTTCCCTGGGCTTGATGACCAGTGTGCTAATGACCCCCGATGGCAAGACCGTTGAAGCCGAAGCCGCTCACGGCACGGTTACCCGGCACTACCGCCAGCACCAGCAAGGAAAGCCAACGTCCACCAACCCAATTGCTTCAATCTTCGCCTGGACCCGCGGGCTGGAGCACCGAGGCGTACTCGATAGCACCCCTGAGGTCAGCGAATTTGCTCGCACGCTTGAGCGGGTTTGCATCGAAACTGTTGAGGCTGGTGACATGACCAAGGATCTGGCCATGCTGGTTGGCCCCGATCAACAGTGGCTCACCACACAGGATTTCCTGAGTGCAATTGACACCCGTCTGCAGGGAGCAATGCGTTCCTAACGTGAAAAAAGTTCTAAGGTTGAGCCTGTGAGCGACATCTTGGTCAACTTTGGCGTGATCTTAATCTTTGTCTTGATCGGTGGATTTTTCGCTGCCGCGGAACTCGCTTTGGTTTCCGTTCGAGAAAGCCAAGTGACACGGCTAGCAGAGACTTCCAAGCGCGGACGCACCCTGGCCGGTTTAACCGCCGATCCGGGGCGCTTCCTTGCGGCCGGTCAGGTGGGGGTCACCCTCGCTGGATTCATATCGGCTGGGTTTGGTGCGGCAACTATTGCACCGGATCTTGCCGTTCCCCTTGAGAACTGGGGGCTCAGTGAAGCGGCCGCCAGCACGGTTGCATTCATTTTCATCACGGTCGTGATCGCATACATCTCGTTGGTCTTAGGCGAATTGGTACCTAAGCGAATTGCACTTCAGCGGGTGGAGCAGGTCGCATTATTTGTTGCTGGGCCGATCGAACTCACGGCGAAGATCACGCGACCATTCATTGCCGCATTGGGAGTCTCAACAAATGTGATTGTTCGCTTGTTTGGAATTGATCCCAAGGCCGGCAAGGAACAAATGAGTGGTGAGGAACTTCGCGACCTCGTAGCGGCGCACGAAGACCTCAGCGTTGAAGAGCGTGAAATGATTGATGACATTTTTGCGGCAGGGGAACGCGAATTGAGGGAAGTCATGATGCCTCGCACGGAGGTTTCCTTCTTGGATGCATCGTTGTCAGTATCTAAGGCGATTCGTTTAATTTCTGACCAACCCCATTCACGCTATCCGGTCATTCGCGGTAGCGCCGACGAAGTTGTGGGATTTGTGCATATCCGTGACCTACTCGACCCCGACCTTGAAGACCGCAATATTCCCGTTGGCAGACTGGCTCGGGAGGTCTTGACCTTCCCAGGGAGCAAAGAAGTGATCAGCACTCTGAGTGAAATGCGTCGGATGAGGGCGCATTTAGCTATGGTCCAAGACGAATATGGCGGTACCGCAGGCCTTGTCACCATGGAGGATCTGGTTGAGGAACTGATCGGTGACATCAAAGATGAATATGACGTTGAGGCTCCAGCCCAAGAACAGGGCGCCCTGGGTGAAATAACGGTTGACGGTCTACTCAATCGTGATGATTTTGAGGATCGAACATCAATCGAGCTTCCTGAGGGACCATTCGAAACGATTGCGGGCTTCATTATTTCCCAGTTGGGGCAGCTACCACAGATCGGTGACAAAGTTGAGATCGAAAATCACGAATTTGTTGTGACCGAACTCGATGGTCGTCGGGTATCAAGGGTGCGGGTGGTTACCCACGAAAAAGGCAGTGAGGAACAATACGACGGTGACAAATAGTATCCAAAAACCACGGGTCTTCTCAGGTATCCAGCCAACGGCTGATTCCTTCCATATTGGCAACCTATTGGGGGCCTTGCGGGAGTGGGTGAAACTCCAGGAGAGTCACGATTCCTTTTTTTGCGTGGTAGACCAACATGCGATTACCGTCGACCATGATCCCCAACTGTTGCGAAAGCGCACACTCGTGTCTTTTGCGCAGTTGCTTGCACTTGGGTTAGATCCAGAGAAGTGCACGGTTTTTGCACAGAGTCAGGTCGCTGCCCACAGCCAACTGTCATGGGTACTGCAATGCCAAACTGGTTTCGGTGAGGCAAGCCGGATGACCCAATTCAAGGATAAAAGTTCGAAGGCGGGTAATGACCGTTCAACCGTTGGTTTGTTCACGTACCCGATCTTGCAGGCGGCAGACATCCTGCTTTACCAGGCGAATGGGGTCCCCGTCGGTGAAGATCAACGCCAACACCTGGAACTAACCCGTGATTTAGCCCAACGGTTTAACTCCAAGTTTGGTGAGACATTTGCCGTGCCTGAAGTGATGGTGGTCAAAGAAACGAGTCGAATAGTGGACTTACAAGACCCCATGGCAAAGATGAGCAAGTCAAGCCCCAGCGGTTGTGTCTTTCTTCTTGATGAAAACAAGGTGGCAGAGAAAAAGATTAAGAGTGCAGTAACTGATTCAGAGGCTGAAGTTCGTTTTGATGAGAGCATGAAGCCGGGGGTTTCCAACTTGTTGACCCTGCAGAAAGCCATCACAGGAAAATCGATTGATGCACTGGAATCGGAATATGTAGGACGTGGCTACGGGGACCTGAAAAAGGAAACTGCTGAAATTGTGTTGGGAGTTGTTGAGCCGATTCGCACAAGGGTCAACGAGCTACTGACTGACCCGGCTGAACTTGAATCCTTGATGAACAAAGGAGCGCGAAAGGCCCGAGAGGCCGCGGAGCCCACATTAGATCTCGTTTATGAGCGGGTGGGTTTTCCGGCTAACCCTCGAGGGTAATTTTGCCTCTGCCCGTCACTCGTCCCCGATTTTTTCGTTGAGCGAAAGTTGACCGGACCCCGTAGAGAATAAACGCCACTATGGCCGTGAAAAGAATCATCCAGCCGACGGCCAAACCATCTGGGCCTGAGCCGGCCGTGGCAGTGCTCACGGGTTGCGAAGTAATTTCGGCGTCAGCCGTGGTATCCATATTTGATGGACCATTGGCATCCAGGCTGGCCGCGGGCAAAGTGTTTTGACCGAGCACACCAATGGGTGTGACCTTGTCACCATTGGCGAAGGCCCAGGTGAGAAGTTTTTCAGCGGCAGTCGAACTTGCCTCTTTAATGCCCATCAGCGAAACAATGTAGGTCGTTCCCTTACGCTTCGCTGCTCCGATAAAGGTTCGCCCAGCGTTGGTGGTGTAGCCAGTTTTTAAGCCGAGTGTCCCTTTGAAGTTGCCAAGCAGCATTCGATTTTGCGTGTAGATGGTTTTTGATTTTTTCTTGTTGGCAAATTCATGCTTTGTTGTGGCAACAACTTCCCTGAAATATGGCATGGTCAATGCGGAGCGGCCTATGGTGGCAAGGTCGTATGCGCTGGAAACCTGACCGGGTGCATCAAGGCCGCTGGGATTCTTGGCGACTGTGTCGAGCGCCCCAAGCGAGTCAGCAACCTGATTCATTTGTTTCAAAGTTGTTTTCACACTTCCGGCACCTTGGGCGAGAGCCATTGCAGCGTCATTGGCGCTGGGAAGTAGCAGCGCATAGAAAAGGTCATTTGCGGTGTAGTCGCGGCCACGGACTAAACCAACTTTGGAGCCGTAAGTGCTAACCGCTCGTTTTTTTGCTTTAATCATGGTTGATGGGTCTAACTGGGGGATCAACGTCAGTGCGGTCAACGTTTTCAGGGTACTAGCCGGTGCCCGCAAAACGTGAGGGCCCTTTGCAGCCAGGATCTCTCCGGTTTCTGCATTAGCAATAACCCAGGTCTTTGCCCACACTTGTGGCAGTGGGTCAGATCCCTCACCCAAATTGACGATCTTCCCTTTGCCGGTGAGTTGTTCACCGCCGACGGGGCTCGTAATAGGGGCAGTAGATGCTGGTACGGCGCCAAATGAGAGTCCAAGAACGAGTGCCACGGCAGTAGCGAGTCCAAGGGGTGCGAACCTCCGCTGAATTGCGGATCTTGCGTGCCGTTGGGGAGGTTGTGGTCGCATAGCCCTTCAATGCTAACCCCAACCAATCCAAATGACAGTAAGGCACCGCCGGATGTGGATTGGGTCACTCCCTGGCCAAGGCGCAGGCTCCGGGACTAGATTTAGGTTGCATCGTTCCCTATGAAAGGCCCCGAATGAGCACAGTGAATACAGCGAGGAATTCAGAGGGCACAACCGCATCCTCTGAGGCGTTACCCGCCAGCACGCCCACCCGCCTGCTGATTGGGGGAGAGTGGATTGCCACGGCTGCTGGGCTTAATGTGATTAATCCGGCTTCCTACGGCACTTTGGCGACAATTGGTGATGCTGGCGTCGCTGAGGGTATTCAAGCGGTTGACGCAGCCCACGAGGCCTTCCAAACGTGGTCGATCACACCGGCCCGAGTTCGAGCCGAAATTTTGCGAAAAGCTTTTGACATTATGGTGGCGGAAATTGATGACTGCGCCCGACTGATTGCCCTTGAAAATGGAAAGGCGTGGCGCGATGCCATGGGGGAGGCGCTCTACGCTGCGGAATTCTTCCGTTGGTTCTCCGAAGAAGCTTCCCGGGTTGAGGGTGGATTCCGGTACGCACCCAACCGTGACAAGACAATCATCACGGACCACAAGCCCATGGGTGTTGCTTACATGATCACTCCGTGGAATTTTCCTGCTGCCATGATCACCCGCAAGTTGGGTCCCGCTTTGGCCGCCGGTTGCACGGCTGTTCTGAAACCACCCGCTGAAACGCCACTGACCGCACTGTGGATTGGTAACGTCCTTGAACGCGCGGGCGCACCTGCCGGTGTTGTGAATATTGTGACTACATCAAAATCGGGTGAAGTATCTGCCGCGATTCTGGCCGACCCACGTGTTTCCACTTTGTCTTTCACCGGCTCCACCTATGTGGGCAAGATGCTACTCAAGCAGACTGCGGATCGAGTTCTACCAAGTTCAATGGAACTCGGAGGGAATGCGCCATTCATCGTCCTTGAAGGGTCCAACGTTGATCACGCTGTTGAAGGCGCCATGATCGCGAAGATGCGTAATGGTGGCTCCGCCTGCACCGCTGCCAATAGGTTCTATGTCCACGAATCGATTAGTGGCGAGTTCGCTGACAAGTTCGAGGCAGCGTTGCGCGGACTCAAAATTGGTCCGGGCACTGACCCGGTTAATGAGTTGGGCGCTATGGTCAGTGACAAGGAGCGCGACAAGATTCTGGAGCTCATCGGCGAGGCAGAAAATGAGGGAGCGCAGGTCACCCAAGCGGGCACCGCGCCAGATACGGGAGCTTTCGTCGCTCCGCGAATTGTTCGCGGAATTGAGCACGGATCGGTTCTTACCCGCAATGAAATATTTGGCCCGGTTGCACCAATCGTGACGGTCTCCAGCACGGATGAGGCCGTCCGTATGGCCAATGACACTCAATATGGACTCATGTCTTATGTCTTTGCCAAAGACAACGGTGAGGGGATCAGGGTTGCCCGCCGGATGGAGTCCGGCATGGTGGCGATCAACCGTGGAATCGCTTCCGACCCTGCCGCGCCTTTTGGAGGGATGAAGGAATCGGGGCTAGGCCGTGAAGGTGGCTTCGCCGGAATTCACGAGTTTCTCGAGACCCAGTATTTTGCCGTTGATGTCTAACACCGCGTGACGAGAATTAGATACGTCGGAAGATGAGTGCCTGCTTAACTTCTTGAATGGCCTTGGTGATCTCAATGCCACGCGGGCAGGCATCGGTGCAGTTGAAGGTGGTGCGGCAGCGCCACACACCCTCTTTGTCGTTGAGGACTTCAAGCCGCGCATTCGATCCTGCATCACGACTGTCAAAGATGAACCGGTGGGCAGCGACAATTGCGGCTGGGCCGAAGTACTGCTCGTTAGTCCAAAAGACGGGGCATGAAGTCGTGCAGGCGGCGCACAAAATGCACTTTGTGGTGTCATCGAACCTGGCGCGATCCTCAGCGGATTGAATGCGCTCCTTGGTTGGCTCGTGACCCTCGGGGATCAAGAAGGGGAGAACTTGGCGGTAAGCGGCAAAGAAAGGCTCCATGTCGACCACGAGGTCTTTTTCCAAGGGGAGGCCTTTGATCGCTTCAACGGTGATCGGTTTGGTGATGTCGATGTCCTTGACCAGTGTTTTGCAGGCCAGGCGGTTGCGACCGTTGATTCGCATTGCATCAGAGCCACAAATACCATGCGCGCACGAACGGCGGAATGTTAGCGAACCATCATGCTCCGCTTTGATTTTTTCCAAGGCGGTAAGAACTCGGTCTGTTGGGTACAGCGCAACCGTGTAATCTACCCAGTGGGGTTCCTCGTCAAAATCCGGTTGGTAACGACGGATGCGAAATGTGACATCTGTTGCAACCGGAACCGGAGTTTCAGGCATTACAACGGGCGTGACGTTGCTTGCTGGCTCTGCCGGGGTTTCGGCGAGGAGTGTGGTTGTCATTAGTATTTGCGCTCCATTGGCTGGTAATTGGTGACGCTGACCGGCTTGTAGTCCAGGTGAACGTATTCCTCACCCTGTGCGTCAATCTTGCGGGTTGCCATCGTGTGACGCATGAAGTTAACGTCGTCGCGAGCTGGGTAATCCTCGCGTGCGTGACCTCCACGGCTTTCCTTGCGCTCAAGTGCGCTCACCACGAGTACCTCGGCGAGGTCGAGCAGGAAGCCCAGTTCAATTGCCTCAAGGAGATCGGTGTTGTAGCGGGTGCCCTTGTCTTGGATGGACACATTCTTGTATCGCTCACGTAGAGCCTGAACGTCGATGAGGGCCTGCTTGAGTGTTACTTCGGTGCGGTACACCTGTGCGTTCATGTCCATGGTTTCTTGGAGTGCGCGGCGCAATGGTGCGACTCGCTCGCCACCGGTTGAAGAACGGAGTTGCTCAACCAGGGCGATTGTTTGTGCCTGTGAATCATGGGGTAACTCAACATGAGAGGTGCTGTTTGCGTAATTCGCAGCAGCAACACCAGCACGCTTACCGAAAACGTTGATGTCAAGGAGTGAGTTCGTGCCGAGGCGGTTGGCGCCGTGCACCGAGACGCACGCAACTTCACCCGCAGCATAGAGACCGGGAACGATGTGCTCGTTGTCTCGCAAAACTTCGGTCTCAACGTTTGTGGGGATCCCACCCATGGCGTAATGGGCGGTGGGGAACACGGGAACGAGTTCGGTGACCGGGTCGACACCAAGATAGGTGCGCGAGAACTCGGTGATGTCGGGGAGCTTTGACTCGATCTGTTCCTTGGGAAGGTGCGTGAGGTCGAGGTACACGTAGTCTTTATGTGGTCCAGCCCCGCGGCCTTCACGTACCTCTTGCACCATCGCGCGCGCGATCATGTCGCGAGGAGCTAGGTCTTTAATCGTTGGGGCAACCCGCTCCATGAAGCGTTCACCGGCAGCGTTACGCAAGATCCCACCTTCACCGCGGGCACCTTCGGTGAGGAGAACACCGAGTCCGGCCAGACCCGTTGGGTGGAACTGGTAGAACTCCATGTCTTCTAGGGGGAGGCCTTTGCGCCAGATGATTCCCATGCCATCACCGGTCAAGGTGTGCGCATTGGATGTGGTCTTGAATACTTTGCCGAAGCCACCGGTTGCAAAAATGATTGACTTTGCTTTGAACAGGTGAATCTCACCGGTTGCCAGTTCATAGGCGACTACGCCGGCAGCAACGGGCTCACCGGTTTCTTCGTTGAGCAAAATGTCCAGGACGTAGAACTCGTTGTAGAACTCAACGCCTTCTTTTATGCAGTTCTGGTAAAGGGTTTGCAAAATCATGTGACCTGTGCGGTCAGCGGCGTAGCAGGACCTGCGGACAGCTGCTTCACCGTGATTACGGGTGTGACCACCGAAACGACGCTGGTCAATGCGACCTTCAGGTGTCCGGTTGAACGGCAGCCCCATCTTCTCTAGATCCAGAACTGCGTCGATTGCTTCCTTGCACATGATTTCGGCGGCATCTTGGTCAACGAGGTAGTCGCCACCCTTGACGGTGTCAAATGTGTGCCACTCCCAGTTGTCCTCTTCGACATTGGCCAGTGCCGCGCACATTCCACCCTGGGCCGCGCCGGTGTGCGAACGGGTGGGGTACAGCTTGGTGAGAACTGCGGTGCGGGCTCGCGTGCTCGACTCAAGGGCAGCGCGCATTCCTGCGCCGCCAGCGCCAACGATGATGACGTCAAATTCATGTGTCTGCATGGATATCTCCTTAGTCCTTCAAACTAGCCGATGGATGCATCAAAAGTGAAAATTACGAGAGTGCCTAGCCCAATAATGAAGGCGGTTGAGACATACAGCAACATCTTGAGCCAGAACCGGGTCTGATCTCGCTCGGCGTAGTCGTTGATGATCGTGCGCATCCCGTTACCACCGTGCAGGAGTGCCAGCCAGAGCATCGATAAATCCCAGATTTGCCAGAACGGGCTCGACCAGCGACCAGCGACGAAAGCGAAGTTAATTCGCTGTACTCCGCCGTCAAGAATATTCATGATGAACAGGTGGCCCAGGACCAAGAAAATCAGGATGATCCCGGAAACCCGCATGAACAGCCAGCCATACAGTTCGAAGTTGCTGCGCTGCTTATTGCGTGAGCCCGAGCGTGGGGCGAAGACTGAAGTACTCATGATGTGCTCCCAAAGAGTGCGTCAATTGTGTGGATCATCATGAAATAGATGCCGGGGATCATGACCAGAAGCCAGATAGCAGCGATTACCCAGGTCATTTGGCGCTGATAACGCGGTCCTTTAGACCAGAAATCAATGAGAATGATTCGGACGCCATTAAAGGCATGAAAGAGAACTGCTCCGACTAACCCAACTTCAAGTAAATTGACGATCGGCGTCTTGTATGTGGCAATGATTTCGTCATAGGCAGCGGGTGAAACCCGGACCAGGGCGGTGTCCAAAACGTGAACGAATAGGAAGAAAAAGACCGAAACGCCGGTAATTCGGTGGAGAACCCACGTCCACATGCCCTCGCCACCCCGATAAAGGGTGCCAATTGGGGTTGCTCGAAGCGAGAACCCTGGTGTTTTTACTGACACGTCTGCCATCCCATCCGGTCGATTACGAGTCGTGCGTGCACGTATGCCTTATGTATATCGTGTACGTATGCCTTATATATATGTGGTGCACCTTTACGTTTAGGGCGCGTCCTCAGAGACAAGGTTAGTCCTTCCCTCCACAATCAGCCCATCGGATCCAAAGACCGGCAGTGTGATCTTGGCCTCGCGAAAAAACATGCAGTGTCGACCACAGTCTTCACCCCGAATGGGGCTCAATTGCTGCTGGAGGCGATTGTTGGCTAGCAATTGCCCATTTTTTGCACATGAACTTCCCAATGAAATAGTGAGGCTCACAATAGGGACAACATTGGTGAGCCAGAAAATTCGATGGCCCTAGGCTGCTCCCATGCCAGAACAGCGAATGAGTGAATCAGGATTTGAGATCAAGAAGGTCTACAACTCGTCAGATTTAGCTGACTTTGATGTGGCCACCGAATTGGCGGAACCGGGTGAATTCCCCTACACGCGAGGTGTTTACCCCAGCATGTACACCGGGCGTCCGTGGACAATGCGGCAGTACGCAGGTTTCGGCACGGCGGCTGAATCCAATGAGCGTTACCGGCAATTACTGGCTGCGGGCACGACCGGCCTGTCTGTTGCATTTGATCTACCCACACAAATGGGCATGGATTCCGATAGTTCACTTGCACATGGCGAGGTAGGCAAAGTGGGTGTGGCCATTGACTCAATCGAGGATATGCACACTCTTTTTAGAGACATTCCACTTGACTCAGTTTCGACATCAATGACCATCAATGCGCCCGCAGCGATTTTATTGCTGATGTACCAGTTGGTCGCAGAAGAAAATGGCCTTGATTCAAGCCAACTCAATGGAACAATTCAAAACGATATTTTGAAGGAATACATTGCCCGTGGCACCTATATATACCCGCCACAACAATCGCTACGTTTGATCACGGATATTTTCGCCTACTGTAAAGCGGAACTTCCTAATTGGAACACGATCTCGATTTCGGGTTACCACATGGCGGAGGCAGGAGCTAACCCTGCGCAGGAGATTGCATTTACCCTCTCCAATGGAAAGGCCTATGTCCAAGCGGCAATTGACGCTGGTCTAGACGTTGACGACTTCGCACCACGTCTCGCTTTTTTCTTTGTTTCGCGAACAAGCTTCCTTGAAGAGGTAGCCAAGTTCCGTGCGGCACGGCGCATGTGGGCGCGAATCATGCGCGATGAATTCGGGGCGAAAAATCCAAAGTCACTCATGCTGCGCTTTCACACTCAGACCGCTGGTGTGCAACTCACCGCCCAGCAACCGGAAGTGAACTTGGTTCGTGTGGCGGTGCAGGGGCTTGCAGCAGTTCTGGGCGGAACACAGTCACTTCACACGAATTCCTACGACGAGGCAATTGCTCTCCCAACGGAGAAGGCTGCGCGTCTAGCGTTACGAACCCAACAGGTGCTCGCATATGAAACTGATGTCACCGCAACCGTTGATCCATTTGCCGGTTCCTACGTTGTTGAGAGCTTGACCGACGAAGTGGAAGCTCAAGCCCTTGAGTTGATTGAACAAATCGAGGTGCGGGGTGGTGCGGTTTCTGCGATTGAGCAAGGCTTTCAAAAAATGGAAATCGAAAACACCGCGTATACAATCGCTCAAGAAATCGATTCAGGTGAGCGCATTGTGGTTGGGGTTAATAAATACACGATCAGTGAAGAGGATCATTACGAACCACTTCGCGTTAATCCTTTGATTGAAGCCGAGCAATGTGAACGTCTCACAACTCTTCGAGCCAACCGTGACAATGCTGAAGTGGACAGATGCCTAGCCGCGATTACCGAGGCAGCCCAAAGCGACGCAAATTTGTTGTACCCCATGAAGGAAGCCCTTAAGGCCAGGGCAACGGTGGGTGAGGTATCTGATGCCCTACGCGCTGTCTGGGGCAAGTACCAGCCCCGGGTCTTTTTCTAGAGTGGATAAATCTCCATGAACCAAGCTGCACTGGGTGTTATTGCTGGTACGGGTTTCTATGAACTCCCGGAGTTGAGCGAGCACGAACTCCTTGTTGTTGAAACCCCTTATGGAGCTGCAAGGTGTGTGAAGGGCATTCTTCATGGTCGAAAAACGATATTTCTTTCCCGCCACGGGGTGGACCATAAAATCCCGCCCCACCTGGTGAACTATCGAGCCAATATTGCAGCAATGCATGAACTTGGTGTTTCGGAAATTCTCGCAATCAATGTCGTCGGAGGGCTGGGTCCCAAGTCGGGTGATTTGGTTGTTGTTGATGACTTTATTGACTTCACCAAGTCGAGGGTGAATACCTTTTTTGACGGGACAACAGCCCAGGGTGTCGTACATGCCGATATGGGGGAACCATTTGATCAGCGTCTGCGACAGGTCTGGATCAACGCGTGCAAACTGGCAATGGTTCCGGTCGTGACGACGGGTATTTATGGTGCATTCGAAGGTCCGCGATTTGAGACCCGCGCGGAAATTCGTGCTGCGATGGGAATGGGTGTCACGGTTGCAGGTATGACCGTTGTTCCTGAAGTTGTTCTAGCTAATGAACTAGGAATCCCTTACGCATGCATTTCACTGGTGGTTAATCCAGCAACTGGCCTGGGAACTAAGCCGGTGACCATTGAAGACATCAACCTAGTTATTGAGCATGGAGCTGAGACAGTCAAAAGGATCCTTTCCCACGCGGCACATTCGTTAGTTTTTGTTCAGGATTAGGGAGAAAACCACGAATGATAATTTTGCATAATGTTCGCTATGTCGTGACCTGTGATTCGCACGATACCGTGTTGGAGAATGCATCACTGGTGATCCAGGACTCAAAAATTGTTGACCTGGGACCCGCGCAGGAAGTGAAAGAGCGGTACCCGCAAGCACGCGTGATTGACCTCACCGACCAATTGATTATGCCCGGCTTGATCAATCTCCATACGCATTTACCCATGACCCTTTTGCGCGGTGTCGCAGAAAATGTTGATCTTCAGGGATTCTTGGAATTAGTGTGGGCGGAGGAAGCCCGGATCATGGATGCTGAGGGAACATATATTGGTGCTCGTCTTGGCGCATTGGAATCTCTGCTAGCCGGCACAACAACAGCATTAGATATGTACCTACACCCTGCTGCTAATCACCGTGGGGCGGTTGAGGTGGGGTTGCGTCACGTAACGGGTCCCGTATTTTTCTCATTCCCCGGACCGGACAATCTGACGTGGAGTGAGCGGATGGAATTGGCGCATGACTGGCCGGAAACCTTGCGTGAGATTGGCGGGCCCTATGTACCACTTACGTTGACACCGCATGCCCCTTTGACCGTGTCCCCGGAAAACTTGAGAGAAGTTGCCGAACTCGCTGTTGAGCAAGGGGCGATTATTACCGTTCATGCTTCCGAAAATGTCTCGGAGAATGAAGACACCGTCAATGCCCATGGAGAAAGACCCACACATTTACTGGACGTGACTGGGATTCTTGACCTCAGGCCAGTCCTTGCACACGGTGTTCACTTAGTCGAATCTGAACGCCTTCTAATTGCAGCTAAGGGCGGTTGCATTGCGCATTGCCCAGGATCTAATCTGAAATTGGCGAGCGGTGCGGCGGACTTGGTTCAATACCGCAAAGACGGAATCACTGTTGGGCTTGGTTCGGACGGTTCTTCTTCAAGTAATGACCTTGACATGTTTGCCGTGATGCGACTGGCTGTCAATCTAGCCCGATTGGTGAGCGGTGATCCCGCCGCAATTTCCGCTTTGGAGATTGTTCGGGCCGCGACAATTGACGGAGCCACGGCCTTAGGGATGTCGGAGCGAATTGGTTCATTGGAAGTAGGTAAAGAGGCCGACATCACTTGCATTACTTTGGATGAACCACACTTGATTCCAATCCATGATCCGTTTACCACAATTGTTTTCAGCGCCGGTCGAGCTGATGTTCGTCATGTTTTTGTCGCTGGTGAACATGTTGTTGACAATCGTCGACCCACTAAAGTTGATCCCCAGGAAATCATGAGTTCAGCGCTCACCCACGTTGGACACTTGGCGTAATAAGTTTATGCTTGACCGCGTGCCTGCGCGAATATTGTTAGATTGTGACCCCGGACATGACGACGCAATTGCCATTATGTTGGCAACTGCTAGCTCTGAAATAGAACTCGTTGGAGTTACTACGGTCGCCGGCAACTCACTTCTTGAAAACACGACCCGCAATGCGCTGATTGTTTTAGACATGGTGAATCGGCCTGATATCCCGGTTCACTCGGGAAGGGCAGCTCCACTTTTTCGCGAATTGCGAACGGCCGCATCAATGCATGGGGATGGCGGACTTGATGGCCCTGTGCCGAACGCACCAACCAGATCTGCGAATGGTGCTAACGCACTGAGTTACATCGAAAATGTCCTGGAGAATGAGATCGAACCAATCACACTCGTTGCAACCGGACCACTAACCAACATGGCTGACGTCGTTACTGAACTAAAGCACTTGCACCACAAAATTAAACAAATAGTTTTTATGGGTGGAGCTATTGAATTAGGCAACTGGACACCGGCAGCTGAATTTAATATTTTGGTCGACCCCGAGGCAGCCCAAATTGTTATGACTTCGGGGCTACAACTCACCATGATCGGACTTGAGGTAACCCATCAGGCTTGGCTCGATGACTCACACGCCGAAGCTTTGCGAGGACAGGGGGAGTGTGAGGACTTCGTTGCCGAGCTACTCGACCATTTCGTCGAATTTCACCAGAAACGATTCGACTGGCCGGGAGCGCCTATCCACGACGCAGTAACGATTGCTCATCTTATTGACCCGTCACTCCTGACAACAATTTTCACAAATGTCACAGTGGAAACAATTAGTGAACTTACTTTGGGTCGAACGGTGGTTGATGTGTATGGCGTTACAGATCGGCCAGCGAATGTAACGGTCGGCACAGGTATTGATCGTGGCCGATTCGTTACCCTTTTGATGCAGTATCTGACCAGCCTCTCAGCCAACTAGCGCAGTAAGATTTGCTGAACGACCCGAATGGATATTCGGGCTCACAACCCGGTTCACAAGATCGGGTCGAATACGAGGAGATACATTGAGAACCAATCTAAAGATGGCAGGCGCGGTCCTTACCGTTGCTGCCCTCGCGCTGGCAGGTTGCAGCTCGAGTGATTCAACAGACACGGCTGCTACCGCAAGCGAGTCAGCAGCTGAATCAGCAACCGATGAAGCTGTAACGGATGCGCTTCCCGGTGCCGGACTCAAGGCTTGTGAAGTCACCGACGTTGGTGGCGTTGACGACAAGGGCTTCAATCAAAAGGCGTACAAGGGTGTAACAGATGCCGCTGATCAACTCGGTGTTGAGGCAATCGTTCTTGAGTCACAGGCTGAGACCGATTACGCACCGAACCTGCAGTCATTTGTTGACCAGGGTTGCAGTGTCATCGTGACCGTCGGCTTCTTGCTCGGCGACGCAACCAAGGAAGCGGCAAATGCCAACCCAGACATTCCCTTCACCATCGTTGACTACGCCTACGCAGACGGTGAGATCACCAACAACAACGTTCTCGGTCAGGTTTTCAACACCGATGAAGCCGCATTCCTTGCTGGCTACCTCGCTGCTGGTACAACCAAGACTGGCAAGGTTGGCACATTCGGTGGCGTCAACATTCCGCCAGTAACCATCTTCATGGACGGTTTCTACTACGGCGTTCAGAAGTACAACGCTGACAATGGAACCAATGTTGAGGTTCTTGGTTGGGATCCCGCAGCACAGTCCGGTCTGTTCACCGAGAACTTTGAGTCACTCGATGACGGTCGCACATTCGCCCAGAACTTGGTCGACGAAGGCGCTGACATTGTGATGCCAGTGGCAGGACCCGTTGGTCTTGGCTCTGCAGCACTCGCAAGTGAACTTGGCACCGACAAGCTCATGATCATTGGCGTTGACAGCGATCAGTTCGAGTCAGACACCGCGAACTCGGGCGTCTACTTGACATCAGTGCTCAAGCAAATGGATGTCACGACATTCAATGCAATCCAGGCCGTCGTTGACGGAACCTTTGAAGGTGGCGTAACCGTGGGAACTTTGGAAAATGGTGGAGTTTCCATTGCACCATTCCATGACATGGATGCCGCTGTCTCGGCTGACCTCAAAACTCAACTCGACACGATCAAAGCCGGTGTTATCGACGGGTCGATCAGCGTCAAGGGTTAATCAAGGGTTACTTCAGTAATCTGCACGTAGTTGAGGGGTCTGAGAAATCAGGCCCCTCTTCCGTGTTAAGGCAGTAGAATCAAGTCCGTCGAAGATGGCAGATTCACAGTAAAAAAACATGGAAGTCGATTACACCAAAATCGAAGACACATGATGAACATCAATGCTGGAACTCAACGCTAGGAGTAATGGGTCGTGGAATTGGAACTGCGCGGAATTACCAAAGCGTTCCCCGGTGTTTTAGCCAATGACAACGTTTCCCTCACGGCGCACTCTGGTCAAGTCCTGGCACTGATCGGTGAGAATGGTGCGGGCAAAAGCACCCTCATGAATATTCTTTCGGGCATTTACCGTCCAGATTCTGGCGAGATCATTCTCGACGGCGTGGTTCAGAAATTCCACGACCCAGGTGAGGCGATCAAGGCTGGGATTGGGATGGTGCATCAGCACTTCATGCTGGTACCGGTTTTCACCGTTGCTGAGAACGTCGTTCTTGGCGTGGAGCCCACTGTTCTGGGAAATGTTCTCAATACAAAAAGGGCTAATAAAGAGGTTCAAGAGATCTCACAAAAGTACGGCCTCGCTGTTGACCCCAAGGCAAAAATCGAGGACCTTGCTGTTGGTATTCAACAGCGCGTTGAAATCATTAAAGTGCTGTTGCGTGGTGCCAAAATACTGGTGTTTGACGAACCAACTGCAGTTCTCACCCCGCAGGAAGTAATTGAGTTTTTTGGGATAGTCGCCGAACTCAAATCGCGTGGAGCAACAATTATTTTTATCACCCACAAACTCAAGGAAGCAATTGCGATCGCTGATTCCATCACAGTTCTTCGAGGTGG
>JAFMHB010000008.1:34307-94449 GCA_017854795.1 Candidatus Nanopelagicales bacterium | reverse complement strand
ACTTGCTGTGGCTTGACCCCACGACTGTTCCCACAATGGGTTCATGGTTCCGCGCCGCTGGGTATGACACGTATTGGAAAGGCAAGTGGCATATTTCTGATGCTGACCTGTACCAGCCGGGAACTTACAACCCCCTTCCTTCATATACGGACGAAGGAAAACGGGACTATGAATTGGAAAACATTTATTTGGAATCCGAGCGACTCGCCCAGTACGGTTTCGAAGGGTTTGTCGGGCCAGAGCCACACGGTAGTAACCCGCTGAACTCTGGTTCCTCTGGTCCCCGTGGCCGTGGCCGCGACGAAGTCTACGCGCAAATGAGTGTGGAACAGCTGCAGAAATTGCGCAATGCAAAAAACCCATGGCTCATGGTTGCTTCTTTCGTTAATCCACATGACATCACGCTGTGGGGGGATTACACGTTGGCCTCTGATTTGTCTGGGAACCAAGGAGCTTTTTACTTGGCCCAGCAACTTGTCGGCTCCAATGTTCCGACCGATCTGTTCACCTCGGCCTACCAGCAGTCGGCAAATGAAGATCTGAGTCAGAAGCCAACGGCCCAAGGAAGCTTTGTTGACCGATACCCACAAGGCTTTCAGCCACTACGCAATGGAATCGAATACCACCGCTTTTACTACCAACTGCAAAAGGAAGTAGATAAGCACATTGGTAGTGTCGTTGATGCGTTAGCAAATGACCCCAATAACTATCGCGACACGATTGTCATCTACCTCTCAGACCATGGCGAGATGCTCGGCTCGCACGGTGGCATGTTCCAGAAATGGCACAACGCATATGACGAAATTCTCAAGGTTCCGTTTATCTTCCACAACCCTACTCTTTTTGATCGGGCGCAAGAGTCAGATATTTTGACCAGTCACGCTGACTTGATTCCCACGATGCTGGGTCTGGCTGGCCTAGATGAATCCGTGTTGGCTAAGAAATTAACCGATACACACACTCAGGTGCGCAGACTCGTTGGCCGAGATCTCTCCGGAGTACTTCTCGGCGAAGAGCCCGCTGCAAAATTCAACAGTGATCCGGTGTACTTCATGACCGATGATCAACCATTTAAAGGCGCGCAGGCAGTGTCAGCATTGGGCATGGCGTACCAGCCTGTTGAGCAGCCGAACTGTGTTGAGACTGTTGTGACCTACCTACCAACAGGTGCGGGAGGATCCAAGGAACGCTGGAAGTACAACCGTTATTGGGACAATTCACAAACATGGTCTTCACCGGGTGTTCAGGACGTTCAAACTTTTGTGCCGGGCCCGGTGAACAAGCCAGGGAATCGGGTGGCGGTTACTACGGTCACGGCGGTCAATCCGACAGCGGGGCAGATTGCGCCACCGGCTGATCAATTTGAACTGTATAACTTGACCGCTGATCCAACCGAGATGACGAACCTTTACTCGAACCCGTCTGCAGCGGGAACTCTGCAAATCATGCAGGTTATTTTGCAGGAGCAACGGGCAGTTAAGCGGTTATCGCCGATCACGCAACCTTGGGCTGATGGCACCATGCGCCAGTTCCCATTTGCACCAAACTAGAACCAAACTCTCCCAACATAGGACGGTAATAAGGGCGGTCATTGGGATACTTTGGTCAATGTCTTTGGTACTATGACGTCTTCTGTTAGGGAGGCCTCCCTGAGTCTTCGGTCACAAGACCGTTAGCGAACAGTTCGGCATAGGAACAAAAAGACTCAAAGGGCCCTTTTGTTCATGTGCGATCATCATTCTCGCTACTTCTGGGAAAGGTTCACATGAGCGAATTCCGCGATGCCCTGAACAGCCGCATACTTGTTGCTGACGGCGCTATGGGAACCATGCTCCAAGACGTCGATCTCACTCTTGATGATTTTGAGGGTCATGAGGGGTGCAACGAAATCCTCAACATCACTCGCCCTGAGGTTGTTGCCGGTGTGCATCGGGCCTATTTTGAAGCAGGATCCGACGCTGTGGAAACCAACACTTTTGGGTGCAACTGGGCGAATCTGGCTGAATATGGAATCGAAGATCGCATTTATGAATTGTCCTACGCAGGGGCGGGGATCGCCCGTGAGGTCGCTGACGAATACGCACTAGTCGCAGGAGATGGGCCCCGATTCGTACTCGGTTCTCTGGGGCCGGGAACAAAATTGCCAACGCTTTTGCACACGTCTTATGACTTTCTCAAGCAGGCATACCGTGAGGCCAGTCGTGGGCTCATCGATGGCGGCGTCGATGCCCTACTCATCGAAACAACTCAAGACCTTTTACAGGCCAAGGCGGCAATCAATGGTGCCCGTGAGGCCATTGAAGCAACCGTGCCTGCCCGGGACATTGTTGTTATTGCCTCGGTAACAATTGAAACTAACGGAACAATGTTGATGGGCTCGGAGATCGGTGCTGCACTAAGTGCACTAGAACCACTCGACATTGACATTATCGGTTTGAACTGTGCGACAGGACCCACCGAGATGAGCGAGCATTTGCGGACTCTCTCACAACGAACAAGCCTTCAACTCTCATGTATGCCCAATGCGGGTCTGCCCGTGCTGGGGCCCAAGGGGGCGGTCTATGACCTGAGCCCGGAAGAACTTGCCAAGTCACTAGTTGAATTTAACGCCGAATTCGGTGTCACTCTCGTGGGAGGATGCTGCGGAACAACCCCGGCTCATATCCGAGCAATCAAAGGCGCATTTGTTGTGCCCCCTGCCCAACTCCTGCGCGCTCGCATTGATGAACCCGGGGCAGCTTCGCTGTACCAGCAAGTTCCATTCCGCCAGGATTTAACGTATCTGGCAATTGGAGAGCGCGCTAACGCCAATGGTTCCAAAGCATTTCGTGAAGCACTCTTAGCAGACGACTGGCAAGCCTGCGTGGATATCGCCAAGGAGCAGATCCGCGACGGTGCCCACATGCTCGATCTCAGTGTGGATTACGTGGGCCGTGATGGCGTAGCCGACATGTCACATTTGGCATCGTTGTTGGCAACGGCCTCGACTCTCCCGATCATGCTGGACTCGACTGAACCTGATGTATTACAAGCAGGGCTTGAGCGCCTTGGTGGTCGTTCGTTGGTTAACTCGGTGAACTTCGAAGATGGTGATGGCCCCGAATCACGCTATGCCCGAATCATGCCACTGGTGAAGGAACATGGAGCTGCAGTTGTTGCCTTGACCATTGACGAGGAGGGTCAGGCACGCACAGCGGACTGGAAAGTGCAAGTGGCACGGCGCCTGATCAACGACTTAACGCAGAACTGGTCACTCAATGTTTCCGATATTCTGGTGGACACATTAACTTTCCCTATCGCGACCGGTCAAGAGGAAACCAGACGTGATGGTGTTGAAACCCTGCAAGCGATTCGCACTCTCACTGCTGAATTTCCTACCGTTCAAACGACTCTGGGAATTAGCAATATCTCATTCGGACTCAAACCACAGGCGCGCATTGTGCTGAATTCAATGTTTCTCCATGAGGCGGTTGAGGCAGGCCTAACTTCGGCAATTGCGCATCCTTCAAAGATCATGCCCCTCGCGCGTATCCCGGAAGAACAACGCAATGTTGCGTTAGATCTGATTTATGACCGTCGGAAGTACGACGATCAGGGTGAAATTACCTATGATCCCCTCCAAAAATTCTTGGAACTTTTTGAGAATGCAGAAACGGCGGCCCGCCGGCTCTCGGTAGTTGAGGAACTCGCTCTCTTGCCCATGGACGAACGGCTTCCCCAAAGGATCATTGATGGTGAAGCGAAGGGACTTGAGTCTGATCTGGATGAAGCCATGGCGCAGGGAATCAAGCCACTCGAAATCATTAATACCTTTTTGCTTGCAGGAATGAAAACCGTTGGCGAGCTTTTCGGTAATGGAGAAATGCAGTTGCCGTTTGTCCTGCAGTCAGCAGAGGTGATGAAAAAGGCGGTAGCCTATTTGGAGCCTCACATGGACAAGGTTGAATCCGATGCAGGCCGAGGGAAAATTCTTCTCGCTACGGTCAAGGGTGATGTCCATGACATCGGCAAAAACCTCGTTGACATTATTTTGACGAATAATGGTTTCGCGACAGTGAACATTGGTATTAAACAGCCGATCAGTGCGATCATCTCGGCGGCGCAAGAGAATGATGTTGATGTCATTGGTCTTTCCGGTTTGTTGGTGAAAAGCACGGTCGTGATGCGCGAGAACCTGGAGGAGCTGAATAAGCAAGGGCTGTCGGATAAATGGCCGGTGATCTTGGGTGGGGCAGCTCTCACTCGTGCGTTTGTTGAAGAAGACTTGAGTTCACAGTTCCCAGGAACTGTGCGCTATGCAAAGGATGCCTTTGAGGGACTGGCTCTCATGGACACCATGATGGCTATCAAGCGTGGTGACACAGATGCCCAACTGCCCGAACTCCGCAAACGAAGAGTTAAAAAGGTCAATCGGGACATCGACGAGGTAATTAGCACCGAACGCAGCGATATTGCTTCAGACAATGTGATACCGACTCCACCGTTTTGGGGAAGTCGAGTGGTGAAAGGGATTGCCTTAGCCGACTATCTCGGCATGCTCGACGAACGTGCATTATTTGTTGGACAGTGGGGACTTAAAGGTAACCGAGACACCTACCAAACAATGATTGAAGAACAAGCGCGGCCACGCCTGCGCTTAATGCTCAACGAAGCCCAGGCCAATGGCTGGCTTGAGGCAGCGGTCGTCTACGGGTACTTCCCTTGCTATTCCGAGGGAAATGATCTGGTGATCCTGCACCATGAAGGCCCAGAAAAGGGTCAGGAACGAACTAGATTCACTTTTCCCAGGCAAAGTCGCGACCGGAAGTTGTGCCTTGCAGACTTTTTTGCATCCAAAGAGTCAGGTCAAATTGATGTCGTAGCCTTCCATGTAGTCACCATGGGTAATGCGGTTAGCGTCGCGGCATCCGAACTATTTGCCAAGGACGCCTACCGTGAGTACATGGAACTACATGGGCTTTCCGTACAACTCACCGAAGCTCTCGCCGAGCATTGGCACGCCCGAGTGAGAAGCGAGTTGAATTTTTCTGCTGAAGACTCTACGGACCTTCAGGAGATTCTCGATCAAGGCTACCGAGGTTCGAGGTACTCCTTTGGGTATCCAGCGTGCCCGAATCTAGAAGACCAAATACAGCTTTGTGAATTACTCGATCCAGGTCGAATTGGGGTTGAACTCTCAGAGGAATTCCAGTTGCACCCCGAGCAATCCACGTCTGCGATCCTCGTGCACCACCCGGAAGCAAAGTATTTTAATGCGCGTTGATCACCCGACCATCTCATTTGAATTTTTTCCACCGAAATCCCCTGAAGGGGAAGCGAGTCTATTTGCGGCAATAAGTGAACTCGATTCGATCAGTCCCAATTTTGT
The DNA here is from genome assembly GCA_017854795.1 of Candidatus Nanopelagicales bacterium. Lineage (GTDB taxonomy): Bacteria > Actinomycetota > Actinomycetes > S36-B12 > S36-B12 > UBA4592. Next base: position 89,081 of record JAFMHB010000008.1, on the reverse strand, counting down.
GTCGATCACCTATGGCGCGGGAGGGAGTACACGAGAGCGAACAATCAAAATTGCCTGTGACATATACGAGAAAACTGGTTACCGGACAATCGCTCACCTGACGTGCGTTGGAGCAACAAAATTAGAAGTCCACGAGATTCTTCAGCAGTTTGAGCAGGCGGGAATCACCAATATTTTGGCATTGCGCGGGGATCCTGCCCAAGGTCCAGCAGCTCCGTGGGTCACCACACCTGGGGGTTTTACCCATGCGGAAGAACTGGTCGAGATGGCCCAGTCCTTCGGGTCATTTGAAATCGGTGTGGCTGCTTTTCCTGACCTGCACCCAGCGGCAACAGGCTTTGACCAAGGCATCGAAGTTCTGCTGAGGAAAGAGCAACTGGGCGCAACATTCGCTGTGACGCAATTTGTGTTCCAGCCTGATTCTTATTCTCGGTTGATCTGCGAATTAGCTGAGCGGGGATCTGCCCTGACCGTTTACCCCGGAATCATGCCGGTGACCAGTTATCGGCAATTCACTCGGATGCTCGATATGGCCAATGGGGAGATCCCTGATTCAATGATGGCGCAGTTCGAAAAGTACCGGAATGATCCCGATTCGACCCGAGAATTAGGCATCGAAATTGCCACCCGGGTGAGTGAAGAAGTCCTTGATGCAGGAGCCGAGGGGTTGCATTTTTACACGCTCAACTCTGCCAAGTCGACCTTAGAGGTTGTCAAAAGACTCGGTGTTAGGCCCGCTGAGAGGGCCTAACACGTGAGTTAGTTGCTCGTCCAGCCTTCGCGCTTGTGTGCACCATCGCAGAACGGCTTATTAGCGCTATGTCCGCAACGGCAGAGGAAAGCAGACTCTGTCTCTTTGAGAATGTTTCCGTCTTCGTCGAGGACTGTTACTGGACCGGTAATTTGATCCGGTCCATCTTTGAGTGGGGTTATTGTTACGCGATCACTCATTGGTGAACCTACGCTTTCTCAATTAGTAGTTTTTCAACCTCAGGCTTGAGGTCTTGGGGTTTTGTCGTTGGAGCAAATCGCTGCACGGTTGTGCCATCGGGGCTAACAAGGAATTTGGTGAAGTTCCACTTGATAGCAGAACCCAGCATTCCACCGGCGTTGCTCTTGAGGAATTTAAAGACGGGATGTGCTTTAGATCCATTGACATCCACCTTGGTGGAGAGAGGGAAGTTTACTCCGTAATTGATGGAGCAAAATTCTTCAATCGCGGTGTCATCACCCGGTTCTTGGTGCGCGAATTGGTCGCACGGAAAGCCAAGGACAACGAGTCCCTCACTCCCCAATTCTTCATAGAGTTTTTGGAGACCGTCGTATTGCGGGGTGAAGCCGCACTTACTGGCAGTATTAACGATTAAAACTGGCTTACCGCGGTATGCGTCGAGACTTACTTCATTGCCTTTATTGTCGGTGAAACTTAAGTCGTATAGCGAATTCGGATTACTCATGCCGTCATTCTGTCCTACTCAAGGCAGTGTTGACCAGGCTGCCCAGCGGATAGGCTGAGAATGTGAGTGAGCCTTCAGTTTCCATAAAGCCGCCTTCGGGCAAAAGCCGTAAAGGACTCATTTTTAGCATTGTGCTGGGGCTGGTCGTCATGGCGCTGCTTTTTTGGTTTATCGGTCAGAACGCGGGGGAATACCGAAAGGCATTCACCGAACTCGGTGCAATCGACCCGCTGTGGAAGGCATTAATTGGGGTCGCGTCCGTGATCAACATTGCGATCTACCCTCTGACGGCTATCGCAGCAATTCGAACACTTAGCTATCTGCACGCGTCGTTAAGTCGACAGGCCGGATTCACCCTGAGCAATATCGTGCCCGGAGGGGGAGCGGTAGCCGTGGCAACTCAGTATGCGGTTCTGGCCAAATATGGTGTCCCTCAGGCGAAAGCTGCAGCTGCGGTTTCAGCAGATGCCGTCTTCACATATCTATTCACCCTAGGTGCGCCATCAATTGCGGTGACCCTGCTGGTGCTTGAAGGGCGATCAACGGGTGGGTTTATGACAACCGCCTTGATCGGTTTGACGGCCGTAATTGTTTCCCTGATTGTGATCATTGCGGTGCTTCGAAGTGAAAGCGCTGCCCGAAAAATTGGTGGATGGGCTCAAAAACCACTAAATGCGGTCATGAAAAAAATCAAGAAGAAGGCACCCGATCTGAGCAGTATTCTGATTCAGTTTCATGATCAGGCAGCGGACTTAATCAAAACACGTTGGAAATCTTTGGCGATCTCGAATGTTGCGGCACAGATGGCGCCAATGTTGGTTCTTTGGGCCGCTCTGGAGGGTCTGGGTGTAACTCGCGCTCAACTCTCATTGATCGAGCTATTCGCAGCGTTCTCAATTGCGTTGGTCTTGACCGCGTTCCCCATCACACCTGGTGGACTGGGGACTGTTGACGCAGCACTGATTGGATTGTTGATTGCATTTGGTGTGGACAGTTCAACAGCGGTTGCAGCGGACCTACTGTGGCGATTGGGCTGGTTCTTGCCTCAACTACTTGTTGGTGCGCTCGCTGCCGCCAAATTCGGTTGGGACCGCAAGCGTGGACGTCACGTAACCACTTAACTGGCTTTTTCCTGCTGCAACTCTCTGAAGTCACTTTTCTGACACACGCCGCAGTCTGGGCAGTTCCATGAATCAGGGATTTCACAAAAGGGTGTGCCAGCCGTGAATCCCTCGCGCACATGACCGATCTCCACCCGATAGGTGTATTGACAACCAGGGCACTGAGCAGACTTCCATGAATTAACTGTTGTGGTTGTACGTTCATTACCGAAAGTCTGGGGAGTCCCTGTATCACTCGAGTACTTGGCCAAAAGTTTATTTCGCTTCGAGGGCTGCAGGTTGGCGCGCGATATGTCACCATCGAAGTGGTTGAGCACGCGAGCATCCATCACTCGCGCCCACGCCGGCGGCATTAACGCGAGCAGAATCATACCGGCATAACCCGTTGGTAGAACGGGGCTTTCTTGATAGGAGAGGAGTGCTTGGTAGCGTCTGGTTGGCTGGGCGTGGTGGTCACTGTGACGTTGTAGGTGATAAAGCAAAACATTGGTGGCAATGTTGTCTGAATTCCAGCTGTGGCTGGGGTTAACGCGCTCGTAGCGCTCACGGTCGCCCGACTGTACTTTCTGCCGAAGCATTCCGTAATGTTCGAGGTAGTTAACGGCCTCGAGAAGTGTTATCGCAATAAACATTTGAATGAGGAGATAGGGGAGAATCTCAATTCCCAGCCACAGCAACATTGCCAACCATAAAGCAACGGACATGAGCCAGGCATTGATATTGTCATTGCCGATCCGGAACGGGTGCTTATTGCGCCTGGCAATTCGATTCTTTTCAAGAGTCCAGGAACTTTTGAGTGATCCCAGAACTGTACGAGGCCAGTATCGGTAGAAGTTTTCACCCATCCGGCTGCTGGCGGGATCTTCGGGTGTTGCGACCCGGACATGGTGACCACGATTGTGTTCGGTGAAGAAGTGACCATAAAAACTTTGGGCTAATGCAATCTTTGACAGCCAGCGTTCGTATTTTTCTTTTTTGTGACCCAATTCGTGGGCCGTATTGATTCCGATTCCACCGATCATTCCAATTGAAATGGCAAAACCAACTTTGGTGATTGTCGACAAATTCCAGTTAGCGATCACGTAGAAACTGGCTGCGAATCCCGCGTACTGCAATGGAAGGTAAGCGTAGGTCAGGATTCGGTAGTAACGGTCTGCTTCTAGTTGTGCAATGAGCTCAGCTGGGGGATTGCGCATGTCACGCCCAGTAACTAAATCAATGATGGGCACTATTCCGAGAATGAAGATGGGTCCAATCCAAAACCACGCGGACCAGTTTGTTAAGGAATACATTCCGATGGCAATAAAAAGCAATGCCGGCATTGTGATTGCAACCAACCACAGGTAGCGCTTGGCATCACGCCACTGTCGTGTTGAGTTCTCGGAAATGGTGCCACCATCCATTGAGAAAGCATATAGCGATCACCTGCTAAATGAAATAAATTCACCGAGCAGATACGCCCCAATCGCTGGTAAATCAACCTGTGGGCAAGGGTTTAATCCGCGCCGAGGTCAAATGATGCGCGCTCAAGGAGCGCTTCATCAGGGGATTGCGGGGTTGTTGTTTTTTCAACGATTGCCTTTGCGCCACCCGGTTTGAGGGTTCCTACTAAGTTGACATGACCGTCTAGGAGCTGTCCTTGACCCGCATAAAGCTCGAGCTTGGCTCGGGTGTCAGCAATATCAAGGTTGCGCATGGTGAGTTGGCCAATTCGATCGGTCGGACCAAATGCAGCATTCTCGGTGCGCTCCATGGAGAGTTTGTCCGGGTGGTAACTGAATGCGGGCCCCTCGGTACGAATGATCGTGTAGTCCTCACCGCGTCGGAGTCGAAGGGTGACGCTGCCGGTGACAGCCGATGCAACCCAGCGCATGAGAGATTCCCGGAGCATTAATGCCTGCGGGTCAAGCCACCGACCTTCATAGAGGAGCCGACCCAGACGACGGCCTTCTGCGTGGTAATTCGCGATCGTGTCTTCGTTGTGAATTGCGCTGAGGAGTCGTTCATAGGCAATAAAGAGCAGGGCCATTCCGGGTGCTTCATAGATCCCGCGAGATTTCGCCTCAATGATTCGGTTTTCAATTTGGTCGGCCATGCCCAACCCGTGTCGACCACCGATCGCATTTGCTTGAAGTACCAAGTCCACCGGGGAATCAAATGTGGTCCCATTGATATTTACCGGGCGACCCTGAACAAATTCGATAGTTACGTCTTCGGAATCAATGTGCACGCTGGGATCCCAGAACTTAACGCCCATGATTGGATCGACAATTTCCATGGATGCGTTGAGCTGCTCAAGATCTTTTGCTTCATGGGTTGCGCCCCAAATATTCGCATCCGTTGAGTAAGCCTTCTCGGTGCTATCTCGATACGGGAGATTACGTTCTTTGAGCCACTCACTCATCTCGTGGCGACCACCAAGTTCGGTGACGAATTGAGCATCAAGCCACGGCTTGTAGATCCTTAGTTCGGGGTTGGCCAGCAACCCATAACGGTAGAAGCGCTCGATGTCATTGCCTTTGTAGGTCGAGCCGTCACCCCAAATATTCACTCCGTCGTCGAGCATTGCCCGAACGAGAAGGGTTCCTGTGACCGCGCGGCCCAGAGGGGTAGTGTTGAAATAGGTGCGACCGCCTGAACGAATATGGAATGCCCCACACGCGATCGCTGCCAAACCCTCTTCAACCAGTGCCGATTTGCAGTCGACAAGTCGCGCTTGCTCCGCTCCATAGAGGCCTGCTCGGCCCGGGACTGAGTCAATATCGGGTTCGTCAGCTTGGCCTAAGTCAGCGGTGTAGGTATAGGGGATCGCCCCGTGTTCGCGCATCCACGCCACAGCAACCGAGGTATCAAGACCGCCTGAGAAAGCTATTCCAACCCGTTCGCCAACGGGCAAAGATGCGAGAACTTTAGACATGGGCTCAACCTTAACCGAGTAAAAATCATGGGTGGATCTGACGTGATGGGAATCGACTCAATCCGAATCGAAATTATCTATGAAACTTTGAGAATCAACTTCCCAAGATTCTCACCCGCGAAGAGGCGATTCAGGGTAGCTGGGAACTCCTCAATGCTGCCCTCGACGATTGTTTCGGGTGCGGTAATTTTTCCTTGGGAAATCCACTTACCCATGCGACGCTGAGCGACACCGAATTGTGATGCGTAATCAAAGACCAGAAAACCGGTCATGGTGCCTCGCTTGACCAGCAGGTTCATGTAATTACTGGGACCAGGGGTTATGTCGGTGGCGTTGTATTGGGAGATCGCACCGCAGATAACTACTCGAGCGCCAAAGGACAGATAAGCCAAGTTGGCGTTGAGGATTTCCCCACCAACATTGTCAAAATAGATGTCTACGCCCTGTGCGCCCACTTCCTTGAGTGCCCCCCCGAGAAGTTTGCGCATACTGGTGTCCTGCTTGTAATCGATGCAGTAGTCAAATCCGAGTGTGTTCGTGACGTAGTCACACTTTTCTTTGCCACCGGCAATACCGATCACCGTGCAGCCATTGAGCTTTGCAATTTGGCCAACGATGCTTCCTACGGCTCCTGCTGCAGCAGAGACAACCACAACGTCGCCTGCACGCGGCTTGCCAAGTTCAAAGAATCCAAAGTAGGCGGTCATGCCGGTCATGCCCAATGCGCCGAGGAAATACGAGAGCGGGGCCAACTCTGAACTAACAACATTGACACCGGAGCCATCAGAAATCGCCATTTCGGTAGCGCCAAATGTACCCACAACTTGTGCACCGACAGGAAACCTGGGGTTAAGTGATTCTGTGACAGTGCCCACTGAGCCGGCCCGCATGATTGCGCCGATTTCCACCGGGGGAAGGTAAGAGGGTCGGTCGTCGAGCCAGCCGCGCATCGCAGGGTCGAGTGAAATGTATTCCACGCGAACGCTGAATTCACCCGGTGTGAGGGCTGGCAGTTCCTCTGAATCGATTGCCCATGTGTCAGAGTTGGGGACTCCGGTTGGGCGTTGGGCAAGACGGACGGCGCGAAATGAGGTCATGGACGCAAGTAAACCGCATGGGCTGTCATTTTGTGAACGAATTGCTGCTTGTGCGCGCGTTGAAGTGGAGCACTAGCCTTGCATCGCTAGCAATAATCGAGCGAAAGTCTGAGGGAATGGCTGAAAAGCTACGTGTTGATATCTGGTCAGACGTTGTGTGCCCGTGGTGCATGATCGGTAAAGCTAATCTTGAACGTGGGATCGAACAGTCCGGCATCGAGGCCGATATTTATTGGCGTGCTTTTGAACTGGACCCCAACGCGGTCGTTGACTGTTCGACGAGCATGGTTGAAGCGCTGGCGGTGAAGTACCGCATGAGTGATGTAGACGTTAATTTAATGGTTGATTCGATGACCGGACGAGCAGCGGATCTTGGACTCGAATTTAACCTGCGTGATCAATTGCCTACCTCCACTCTAAATGCGCATCGACTCATTCAAGCTGCATCCGATCAAGATCTGATTCTTGGCGGGTTAATAGCGACTCGGTTTGCAATGGGCGCTTTGCGTGATGGCATGTGTGTGAGCGACCCTGCAGTGTTGACTCAGTTGGCGGTAGAAACAGGGATGGATGAGAAGCTGGTTCACAGAGTGTTGGGCGGCGATGCTTTTCTTGACATCGTGCGAGCCGATGAAAAGAGTGCGCGGGAAATTGGTGCAACAGGTGTCCCATTCTTTATGTTCAACGAGCGGGTAGGGCTTTCGGGAGCACAGCCACCGGAGGTACTCATTCAAGCCATGAGACAAGCGAGCGAGCTGTGAGCCTTCGAGTCGTGACGGCCAATGTCAACGGGATTCGGGCGACGGCCCGACGAGGCGGGCTGGAGTGGCTGGCGCAAAGCGGCGCGGATGTCATTTGTTTGCAGGAAGTGCGGGCGACGACCGACCAATTAATGGAGGTGCTTGATTCATCCGTGCTTTCGGACTGGAAGGTGAATCACGCTCCAGCACCAGAGCTTGGGCGCGCCGGGGTTGCTCTACTGTCCCGAGTGGCTCCCAGCGCTGTACGCATTGATGTCAAGGTGGCTGATATAGACGGTCAAGGGCGCTGGATTGAATGTGACTTTGATTCCACGGTTGGTCCCGTCACCGTTGTGTCCACATACATCCATTCCGGTGAGGTCGACACCCCCAAGCAGATTGCCAAGTTTGCATTCCTTAACGGGGTTGACAAGCGTTTAGCAACGTTGGCCCGCTCGGCCAAGCGCACCGGTCGCGAAGCGTTGGTGTGTGGGGATTTCAATATTGGGCATCGAGAAGTTGATATTAAGAATTGGAAAGGCAACCGAGGTAAGTCAGGATTCCTTGTAGAAGAACGCGCCCACCTTGACGGTTGGTTTGCTGGCGCTTGGACCGACTTAGGCCGTGAACTCGGTGGTGAGGGGCCCGGTCCTTACACCTGGTGGTCGTGGCGTGGCAGGGGATTTGACACCGACGGTGGCTGGCGCATCGACTATCAAATCGCAACGCCAGGGCTTGCAGCACTCGCTCAGTCCGCGATTGTTGGGAAAGCGGCAACCTATGACGAGCGCTGGAGTGATCACGCCCCGCTGACCGTTGACTTTGAGTAATCTAATTTTGGGTGAGCCTTCTTGGGCAAGCCGACTAGACATGCCTATACCCCAGGGGGTATAGTTTCGCTTACGAACAAGTGAAGGGGAAATGCGGGAAATGAGTGAAGTCAAGTCAGCTGGAATCACGGAACTGCAAGCCGCCATTTCGCGAGGTGAGCGGGTGATTGACGTCCGCGAGCTTCATGAATTTGACAGTGGTCATGTCCCAGGAGCCATACACATTCCCATGAGTGTTATCCCAGTTCGAATGAACGAAATTGAAAAAAATGAAGACATCTGGGTGATTTGCCAGTCAGGAAACAGATCCGGGCAAGTCACCGATTACCTGACACGACACGGTTACCCGGCAACGAATGTGGACGGTGGGACAAAGGCTTGGATCGCCGCGGGCTTTCCCATCGAAATGTAGACACCAAAAACTTAAGTAATCCTGCTCAATAAATTCGGCAAAGGAAAACAAATGACATCGACGAGTGCACCACACGTAGTAGTAATTGATTCAACCGGACTTGGAGACCGCAGTTATGTCGTACATGACGGCATTGTGGCCCTTGTTGTTGATCCTCAGCGCGATATTGATCGAATTGAACAGGTGCTCGCCGAACATGGACTGAAAATTTCCCATGTAGCTGAGACTCACATTCATAATGACTACGTCACGGGCGGGCTAGAACTTGCACGCAGACACGGTGCCACCTATGTAGTTCCCGGTGACGTTGATCTTGCCTACCTTGGTGAGCCATTCGTGCAGGCCGTTGGTGACGGTGATTCATTCACGGTCGGGGTTTTCGACGTTGACGTTATTCATACCCCTGGTCACACTCCGCACCACATTGCATTTGCAGCGTCAAAAGATGGACACCCCGGGGCAGTCTTCACCGGTGGTTCAATGCTCTTCGGAAGTGTTGGTCGTCCCGATCTTGTATCCGCTGAACTCACCCAGAAGCAAGCCCATGATCAATGGAAGTCAGTCCGGCGCCTTGCCGCAGATTTGGCCGGTGAGACAGGCGTGTTTCCCACCCATGGATTTGGTTCATTTTGTTCGGCAACCCAAGCGGCCGGCGGGTACGAGTCCACAATCAGTAAGGAAAAGTTGGGCAACCCAGCGCTGACCCACGACGAAAATGATTTTGTCAACGAAGTACTCAACGGGCTGGATGTATTCCCGGCCTACTACGCACACATGGGACCGGCAAATGCCGCAGGCCCCGCCGATGTCAATCTAGAACTCCCGAAACTAGCCAACCCTGAAAGTTTGCGCGAGGCCATTGCCCGCGGCGAATGGATCGTTGATTTACGCTCGCGTGAAGTTTTCAGTCAAGGACACATTCCCGGAGCCCTCAACTTTGATCTTGATGGCGCGTTTATCAATTATCTGGCCTGGATGATGCCCTGGGGAACGCCGGTGACATTGGTAGGTGCAACCACAGAACAGGTTGAAGCCGCGATGCGCGAACTCGTGCGGGTGGGAATTACAACCCCGAAAGCCCAAGCTGTGGGTGACCCAACATTTTGGTTGGAAGACGGTGAACTACCCGCAGTCACTAGGCGCGTTGATTTCGGCACTATGAAAAACCAATGGGCCGAAAATCCTGATGCGCTGGTTATCGACACCCGCCAGATCTTGGAGTGGGAAGCGGCTCACGTGGAGGGCTCGGTATTCATTCCTTTCTATGAAGTCATGGATCGGCTCGAGGAAATTCCTCGTGATAGGGACGTTTACGTGTACTGCGGATCGGGCTACCGGGCATCAGCGGTCACGTCAATGTTGGAACACTTCGGCTACGACAATGTGATTCATGTTGATGACAATTTTGACAATGCCCTGCTGGCTGGTTTACCACTTGTTTCAGTGACCGCGCCAGCACGCGCACCAGGGTGGACTTGGATTGCCTCACGGGCCAGTGTCCGCGAGTTTGATCCCGCCGTTTCTCACATTATGAGTTGACTCACAGCACGGGAGTCTCGGCCGTCTGACGGCCCTCTATCGCGGCAGTAGACTCGACCCATGTCGGGCATAATCACGTACTCACCAAAAGTGTTTATCCCACTCACTTCTCTATGTCGAGATCGTTGTGGCTACTGCACATTTGCAAAAAGCCCTCATCGGGTTGAGAGCCCGTACCTCAGCATCGAGGCGATCCTTGAAGTTGCCAGAGCGGGTGCTGCGGCCGGTTGCCATGAAGCATTGTTCACTCTGGGGGAGTACCCCGAGTTTCGATACGAAGAGGCTCGAGCCTGGCTTGATGAGAACGGTTATGCCAACACTATTGAATACTTAGCCGCAGCAGCGGCTGCAGTATTAGCAGAAACTGGGCTCCTCCCGCATGCGAATGCCGGTGCACTCGACCATCCGGATCTGACTCTCCTGCGAAGCGTCTCCCCAAGTCAAGGCATGATGATTGAGTCACTCAACCCTGATCTTGCCGCGCACCGAGGAGCACCTGACAAAACCCCTGAGCGTCGATTGGCGACGCTAGATGCTGCGGGTGAACTTGCGATCCCCTTTACCACCGGCATCCTGATCGGAATTGGCGAATCCCGGGCCGACCGCATCACAGCATTAGAGGCCATAGCTACCGCACATGAAAAATTTGGACACGTTCAAGAAGTGATCGTGCAAAATTTCGTTCCCAAGCTTGATACTGAAATGCGGAATTGGCCAGCCTGTTCACACGATGAACTCTTGGACACGATTCGGATTGCGCGAGAGATACTTCCCGCAAGCATTCATTTGCAGGCCCCTCCCAATTTGAGTGACGATCTCGACTCACTGCTCGAATCAGGGATCGACGACCTTGGCGGGATATCTCCGATCACGGCAGACTTCGTGAATCCGGAAAAACCATGGCCTTCCCTTGAGCTCCTTCGGGAACGGGTAGAAGCAAGCGGTCGAACCCTCGTTGCTCGGCTCACTGTTTACCCAGAGTTTGTGCGTGATGCCCACAAATGGATTGCCCCCGAGATGCATTTTGCCGTGATGGATCGAAGTGATGCTGACGGATTCGCCCGCGATGATGTTGGTGCAACGTTCCCTGAAAAATACCAGGATGCTGTCAATGTGGGAACGGGTGCGGAAGTTATTCAGATTGGCCGCCGGTCAACCGCGTGGTACTCCGGCGCTGACACCGCGCCAGCGGTCCTAATCTCAGGCAGGGTGGCTGGGCCGGGTTCTGCACACATCGATGAAATCTTGACTGAAGCACGAGCCGGTAATCGAATCGATGAATCACAAATTGCGACTCTTTTCCGCGCCAGGGGACGAGATGTTGAAGTTATCGCTTCCGCTGCAGACGAGCTTCGCCAATCCGTGATCGGTGATGAAGTCACATTCGTTCGCAATCGGAATATCAACTACACAAATGTGTGCACGTTTAAGTGCACATTCTGTGGCTTTTCAAAAGGTCCACTCTCACTCAACCTTCGTGGTGCTCCGTATCTGCTCAGTGACTCTGAAATCGCTGATCGCGTCATTGAGGCCCATGAATTGGGCGCAACCGAAGTGTGTCTACAGGGTGGAATCCATCCAAGTTTTGACGGTGACTACTACATAAACGTTGCGCGAGTTGTTAAAGAGGCCGTACCATCAATGCACATTCACGGGTTCACTGCGCTCGAAGTTTATGAGGGCGCAAAACGACTTGATGAACCAATCGACATCTATCTTTCCCGGCTCAAAGAGGCAGGACTTCGCACACTGCCCGGAACCGCGGCTGAAATTTTATCCGATGACATTCGCTCAGTAATTTGTCCCGATAAAATAAACACCCAACAATGGCTCGACGTGCACGAGGTTGCTCATTCACTGGGTCTTCGGTCGAATGTCACCATCATGTTTGGCAGCATCGAACGACCTGAGCATTGGGCCAAACATATTGTTCGCACCAGGGACCTGCAATTGCGTACAGGTGGGTTCACTGAGTTTGTGCCACTACCCTTCGTTCACATGGCCGCACCGATCTATTTGAAACGAGGTGCGCGCCGCGGCCCAACATGGCGTGAGACCGTATTGATGCATGCGGTTGGTCGCATTGCCTATCACGGAACTATTCCGAACATTCAGGCCTCATGGGTGAAATTGGGGCCCCGAGGCGCGCGACAATTGCTTCAGGCCGGTGTGAATGACCTCGGTGGAACTCTGATGGATGAAAATATTTCTCGCGCTGCGGGAGCAAGCCACGGGCAAGGAATCTCAGATACGCAATTCCGTGAGGTTGTTGAGCCCCTTGGTCGCACCTTGGTGGAAAGGACAACCCTCTACGGACGAATCGAGTCAACATTCACCGTGCCGGCGGCTTAATGCCTGATCATTTTCTGGGAACTCCTGCAACGGCCCCTGGTCCACTTGGACCGGAAATGCTCAAGGATTTTGCATTAATTCGTCGAAATCCACTTGAGTTTCTCTTCAAGTCATGGCGCACTCACGGTGATGTTATTCAGTTCCCTATCCCCAAACCACCGACCTACCTGGTGAATTCACCAACGGGTGTTCGGCAAGTACTCGTCAATAACGCGAAGAATTATGACAAGTTAACTATCCAGTACCGAGCGCTCTCACTGGTAACCGGTAACGGTCTGCTCACAGCAAATACAGACCTCTGGCGTGAGCGAAGGCCTATTATTCAACCGGCATTTCACCAAAAGGTCCTCGATAATTTGATTCCCGTAACGCGTCGGGCTGCTGATCGGATGCTTTCTGATATTGAAGGTGAGGTTGCTGGGAGCGTCACTGATATTGATCAATTCATGTTGAATGCAGCCCTAGAAGTTGTTGGTGAATTTCTCTTTGGTTCAGATTTGAGTGAAGACGCCAATGCGATCACGGCTGCGACGCTTGAGGCACTAGAAATTGTGATTAAGCGGGCGCGTGTTCCCTTGTCTCCACCGAAGGCGGTTCCCACACCGGGGAATCGAGTGCTCAAGCGGAGTTTACGGACCTTAGACGCTGCCGTGTCCTCAATCGTGAAATCACGTGAAAGTGTCAACCCGAAAACCAACCCGCAGGAAGTTTCCAATCTTGTTGACCTGTTGTTGGCAGCACGGCGGGACGGCCGTATTGATCTCGATGGCATCCGCGATGAAATCGTCACATTCATTATCGCCGGGCACGAGACTGTGGCTAGTGCACTCTCTTGGTCGATCGCTCTACTGGCAGCGCACCCGGAGAAACAGAACCGGGTGGCAGAGGAAGCGCGGGGCTCTTCGGGACAGACAATTGATTCAAAGATTGCGCAAATGCCTTACACCCAAGCGGTATTCAATGAAACCTTGCGGTTATATCCGCCGGCTTGGTTGATCACGCGGAAAGCTATCGATGCAGACTGCATTGATGGACATGACATTCCTGCTGGCGCACTTGTCATAACGAGCCCTGCTCTATTACACCAACACCCAGATATTTGGAGTGACCCGGACGCCTTCAATCCAGAACGCTTCTTGGATTCCTATCCACGCGAAAGCTTCATTCCATTCGGTGCGGGTTTACGTCAGTGCATCGGAAAAGATTTTGCCTACGTCGAGGGTGTGATGATTCTGGCCAGCCTGTGTGAACGGCTTGAGTTCGCCTTCCCTGCAGGGGAGGGCCTACCCGCAAGTGATCCCCTGGTAACAATTCGACCCGTCGGTGGAGTTAAATTGCGCGCTAACCGCCGTTCGTGATGTATTCCATTAAAGCGGCACGCTCGGTCTCTAGTTCGTCTAATCGTGCTTTCACTAAATCCCCGATACTCACGATTCCCAGCAATTCACCGCTATCGGAAGTGATCGGAATATGTCGAATCCGTTGTGAGGTCATAGCGTCCATTAACTCATCGATTTTGGAATCGATTGATGCAACAAAAACCTCGGTAGACATAATGTTCGAGACTGGTTCGTTGATAATCGATTCGGAGTGAGCCAAAGCCCACACAATGTCTCGTTCCGAGACGATCCCAATGATTGCATTTCCGTCAACGGATACGACCAAGGCCCCAATTTTGTGATGTGAAAGGAGTGCGAGTAGATCCTTGACACTGTGATCGGGTGCCACCGTCACGACATCGGATCCCTTGTCTGCAAGGATTGTGGAAATTTTCATTTTGCCTCCTTGGGTGTTTCACCTAGTGTGGCAAATTTGGTGCCCTATGTCTCATTATTTAATAAGTTCACGCATTCGCGGTGTAGCGAACCATTTGTACAGATGAAGGATGGATGGCTTTCGTTCTCATTAACTGGCAGGGCTTCACCATTGAATTGGGTTGCGGTTCCGCCTGCCTCAACGACAATTGGCACCAACGCCGCATAGTCATAGAGGGCGAGTTCTGGCTCGGCGCTGAGATCGATGGCTCCTTCAGCCAAAAGCGTGTGGGACCAGAAATCCCCGTAAGCCCGTTGACGCCAGGTAGCGGCTCGAATTGCGTCGAACTGGTCCTGATTCCAGCCCGTTTGATCAGAAAAAGAAAATGAAGCGTCAACAAGTTTTTCCACAGAACTCACCTGCATCGGCCTGGGGGAGTCGTTTGTCAGTTCACTAACCCATGCCCCGTGACCGGTCATTGCCCACCACCGCCGGCCTAATGCCGGAGCGCTTACCAAACCGAGTGTGATCTGGCCGCCTTCCCGCAAAGCAATTAACGTCGCCCAAACGGGTACGCCACGGACGAAGTTTTTGGTTCCATCGATCGGATCAATGATCCAGGTCCGTTCGCCGAGTGATTTCTGAGCAAACTCTTCACCAATGACACTGTCGTTGGGAAATTGTTCGGTAATGAGTGTTCTAAGGTGCGTTTCAACGGCGAAATCAGCATCGCTGACGGGGGTGAGATCAGGCTTTTGGGTGACCTGCAAATCAAGTGCCTTAAACCTTGGAAGGGAAATTGCGTCAGCTTGGTCAGCAAGATGCTGTACGAACTCGAGGTCGTCACGAAATTGGGTCATTGCGCTCCTGTCGCAGTATTGCCCGCAAGCAAATTTTGCATTGACTTTACCCGTTCAAGAATTATGTGATCGGTTATGTGTACCAGTGCGCAGTCCTGTTCGTTGTGGCTGCAGGCGCGCGGGCAATCTTCTGTGTAGCGCATGAGGTCGGGGTAGGCGTTGATAATCGTTTCGCGGGAGACATGGGCTAGGCCAAAGGACCGGATTCCAGGGGTGTCGATCACAATTCCGTCAGCGCCCGGTAGCGGAAAAGCGATCACACTGGTGGAGGTGTGCTTGCCCTTGCCGGTGAGGTCATTCACCGTCCCTGTAATGCGATGCGCGTCGGGTGCCAACTCATTAATTAGTGTTGATTTACCCACCCCAGAGTGGCCCATAAGAATGCTGGCATGTCCCTGGACAAATTCTTTGATTGAGGTGGGAGCGACCCCGCTAGCGATAACAAAAATCGGAATCCCGAGTTCTTGGTAGACATTTACGAGTTCCCTGGGATCCTTGAGATCAGACTTGGTCACGACCAGAAAGGGGGTCACTCCTGCATCCATCGCTGCAACTATGGCGCGGTCAATGAACCCAATTCTTGGTTCCGGGTTGGTTGAAGCAACGACAATACCGAGCAGGTCGGCATTGGCAACGATTACGCGCTCCTGGGGGTCATTGTCGTCAGCGGTTCTTCGTAATTCGGTTGACCGCGGCTCGCGGCGAACAATCCGCACCTGGTGATCAATTCCGCCACCGGGATCACCGACCATGGCTACTCGGTCGCCGACCACCAAGCCTTTACGTCCGAGTTCACGCGCTTTCACCGCGTAAAGAATATTGGTGTCACCCTCGGGATTAACCGTGAAGCGGCCGCGGTCAACCGTCGAAACGGAACCGAAGAACATGTTGTCAAAACTGGGACGATCTTTTGTGCGTGGTCGTGATTTGGATTTGCCAGGTCTTATCCGAACGTCGTCCTCATCAAGATTATGTTTCTTCACGTATTCAGCAACTCTTCCCACCGATTAACAAAATTTGGGAGCGTTTTTCCTGTCGTTTCAATATTTTCGACGGTGATTCCCGGAACTCTCAGTCCTAATATCGCACCGGCGGTAGCCATACGGTGATCCTCATACGTGTGGAAAGTTGCACCGTGAAGTGCCGCGGGGGTAATGCGTAAGGCGCTTGGTTCTTCGACGACTTTACCACCGAGTGCGTTGATTTCAGCTGCAAGAGCGCTGAGGCGATCTGTTTCATGACCGCGCAAATGCCCAATCCCGCGCAGATGAGATGGGGTATTCGCCAAGGCGCACAGTGCTGCAATTGTTGGTGCCACTTCTCCTATGTCTGCAAGATCTGCATCAATGCCACTGATCTCGCCGGTACCGTGAACGCGCAATGTAGTTCCATCGCGGGTAATGACGGCTCCAAGTTGCTCGAATACCTCAATGATTCGCAAGATGGGTTGCATGGAACCCGTCGGCCAGTCCGAGCAGGAAACACTGCCACCAGCCACCATTGCCGCAGCAAAGAACGGTGTGGCATTAGAAAGATCACCTTCAATTACAAGATCGACCCCATTAATATTTTGCGGATCAACGTGCCAAGAGTCCTGCAAGTTTGTTGATCGGCGAACGGTTACACCGTGCTGGGAAAGGGAATTAATTGTCATGTCAACGTGCGGGAGACTGGGCACCGTGCCCGCATTGCCCAGCTCTGCTGGTACGTGACGGATAGTGGCGCCCGCGTCACAACGTGGCGCGCAGAGAAGTAACGCTGATACGAATTGGCTTGACTTTGAAGCATCAAGGACGACTTCACCGCCACGCACGTGGCCATTGCCGCGAATAATGAAAGGGAGACGACCCCGGTCTTCGATTTCCACGCCAAGATCTTTCAGTGCTTCGAGGAGTGTTGCCATTGGACGCTTGCGCGCTGCCGCATCGCCGTCAAAATAGGAATCTCCGTGTGCGAATGCGGCTACGGTGGGCAGAAACCGCATGACGGTTCCAGCGAGACCGACATTAATAACGGTTGGTGTTTCCGCTCCTGCGCGCATGAAATGTGGAGTAATCCGCAGGTTTAAGTTTCCCGACTCATCATTGCCAAGTTCATCTATTTGTACACCGAGTGCTTGGAGTCCCTCGATCATCAGGGCCGTGTCCCGTGCATCAAGCACTCCATGCAAGACCGAGGGTGAATCCGCTAGAGAGCACAAAATAAGTTCACGGTTGCTTAAGGACTTTGAACCGGGCAGCGTGATGGTGGCATTGATTGCTCTACTTGCCGTAGGTGCTGCCCAGTCGGTCATGGGGTCAGTCTTTCACTTGCGGCCTACTATCTGTACATGTGCGGTCGTTATGTCTTAACTAATGACCTGAGTGAGCTCAGTGTCGAATTTGATGCCCAGGTTGATCCCGCCCTAGCCGGGCATGAATATCGGGCCAATTACAACGTGGCACCTACTCGCAATATCCCGGTGATTACCGCGGTCTCTGGAGTTCGTGAAATCAGGGCGGTGCGTTGGGGGGTAGTTCCCAAATGGAGCACGAAATCATCCACTTTGCTGATTAACGCACGGGGTGAAAGCGTTGCCGAAAAAGTTACTTTCGCAAAAGCCTTCGCCACGCGTCGAATTTTGATCCCGGCAAACGGATACTACGAGTGGAAACGCCCGGAAAAGGACCCTTATTTCATTTCGCCCCTGCCGGGTGACTCGCATGTTATGCCAATGGCGGGGCTAATCACCGACAGTGTGATTGATGGTCAAGTGGTACCGACCTGCGCAATCATTACCCTTGCTGCAGCCCCGAATCTGGAATCGATCCATGATCGAATGCCAGCCTGCATCGATTCGGCTCATTGGGATGATTGGCTTGAACCGTCGATTGATGTTCGGGTGGCGTTGGATTTAATGGTTGCGCGCTCAGATCTGCAGGCAATTCCGGTTGATCGCAAAGTCAATTCAGTGCGCAATAATTCGCCTGCGCTGATCGAGGAACTCCTTAAGGACGACTAAGATCACGTTATGCATGTAGTCGCTGAAATGGTTGCTTCCGTCCATTCTTTTGAGGCCGCGATAGGTGACCAGGTTTCACCCGGCGACACACTTTTGATACTTGAATCGATGAAGATGGAAATACCAGTTTTGGCAGAGCATGTCGGTGTGGTCAGCGAGTTCGCCGTGGCCATTGGCGACGTTGTCAACGAGGGTGATTTGCTTGTAATTCTGCTATGAGCAAGTCATGTGCCTGTTTGGATAATGTTGTTGGGAATGCCGCAACATGTGAATTTACGGTGGCTGAGACACATACTGCGATTGCATTGGGTAGTGGCTCAGTAAATGTCTTGGCAACCCCCATGGCGATTACCTGGAGCGAAGCAGCAACTATTGCCGCGATCTCACCCGCAATCTGTAGCAATTGCACAACGGTGGGGTACAAAATTGAGTTCTCGCACCTGTCACCGTCATTAGTGGGTGAGTTGGTTCACTCCAAGGCGCTAGTCGAGTCCGTCTCCGGTGATCGCATTGTTTTCGCGGTTGAGTTGAGCAGTGCCCAAGCGCCAGTGGGTAAAGGAAAAATCACTCGGGTGCGAGTTGACCGAAGAACCTGGCCGAACTAGATACCGGTTGTTGTCCGCGGATAAGCCACCTCTGGATCGGTCATGACGTTAACCACGTAGGGAACCCCAGAATTCATGGCGCGGTCCAATGCTGGGCCCAAGTCAGTAATGTCGGTAACCACTTCGCCTGCGCCACCCAGTGCGCTCACAACCTGGTCGTAGCGGCTTGGTTCGAGGTCGGCGAGAACGTCATAGCCGTAAAGGAAACGCATCGGGTGACGTTCAAGGCCCCAGCCCGAGTTATTCCCAATAAGAATTGTCGCCGGAACATTGTGCCGCACGAGTGAATCCACATCCATCAGGGAAAACCCGGCAGCGCCATCACCTAGGAGAACGACAAGGGGATCACTAGGGAATGCTTTACCGGCGGCCAATGTGTAACCCATGGCAGTTCCCAGAGCGCCAAAAGGTCCTGGATCCAGCCAGCGTCCTGGGCGGTTTGGTTCGATGAACTTCCCTGCGAATGAGACAAAATCCCCGCCGTCGCCAATTGTGATCGTGGATTCGGTGAGGCGCGGAATCAGTGCACCATAAATCTCAGCCGGGTGGATTAGTTCGCAACGGGTATTCATGAGTTCTTGGTTACCCATTCGAATTTGAGTACTGCGTTCCGCTAGATCAATTCGCCAAGCATCTGTACCCATGGGGACGGTGAGCTGGTCCTTGAGAGTGTTGATCAGCCCAGGTAGGTCACCGGTGATTCGAGTTGCCTTGACTTGGAGTGACGACCGGGGATCATCGGTAATAAAAACTACGCGCGCGTCTCCGAAGTCTCCGTAGCCGAGTCGAAAATCAAGTGGGGTACCGGCCACGATCACGAGGTCGGCATTTTTGAGGGCGTATGACCGCGCGGGAGTAACTAGCAGCGGATCGGATGGAGCAAGGATGCCTCGCGCCATTCCATTAACAATGACAGGGATGCGCACCGCCTCGATGAAACGGACGAATATTTCCTCAGCTCGGTTTTGCCAAATATCACCACCTGCAATAAAAATAGGCCGTTGTGCTCTTCGGATTAGGTCAAGGGCTGTATCAAGATGAGAAAGATCCGCAGCGGGTGGATTGATCTGCGCGAATGGCTCAGGGCTTAATGGTGCTGGCGTAAAGAGTATGTCCATTGGGATGTCGAGGAAGGTTGGTCCTTGGTGCGGTGAGAGTGCAGTCGCGAATGCTTCCTCAGTCAAGAGACCTACATGAAGACAATCGTGTGCGGTATTCGCCGATTTCGTCACTGATGAAAATAAGGGAGGCTGATCCAATTCCTGTAATGCGCCAAGACCCCAGCGGAAATCGGGGGATCGGCCACCAATCGCTACGACGGGTGCCCCATTAAAAAGGGCGCTGGTGATGGGCGTGAGCAGGTTGGTGACACCTGGACCGGCAGTTGCCGCAACGAATCCAGGGGTACGAGTGAGTCGTGCGGTCGCTTCAGCAGCGAAGCCGGCAGTTTGTTCGCTTCGGGTGTCAACGAGCTCAGGCGCGTTTGGTCGTTTCTCACAGGCGTCATAAAGTGGAAAAATATGGGCACCAGAGAGCGTGAAGAGATGCTTCACTCCAAACTTTTCGGCTGCGGCGATCACTTGGTGACCTGCTGCGGGCATTTCCTCTGACTTGGATTCGTTGTGGTTCATGGGGTCACCTTTCATGGGGTCACGTTAGTGTGTGGGCGTGGGGCATGTATCCAAAACCTTGCAGGAGCGGACTGAGTTGCCGGCTGAGGCAATCGCCGTTCTGTCATCCCTTACGTCCAACTGGTCCTTACTAGCGGATTTAGCCTTGAGCGACCTGATCCTTTGGGTCCCGACGTGGAACGAGGGTGGAATGGTGGCTGTTGCACAAATACGCCCGGCTACCGCACCCACATCCTTGGCGGAAGATGTTGTTGGTTCCTTTGCTCCGCGGGGGAGATTCCATTATCTCGATCAGGCTGAAGTGTTAGGCAGAGCGACTATAAAGCGTGAAATTGATGCACCACTTTCTCCTGTTGGAGTCGAGGCAATTCCCGTTAAACTGGATGAGCGGGTGATAGGAGTAATCGCTCGCCATTCCAGTGAAGCGCCACGCGTTGCGGGTCAGTTGGAACAGGTCTATTTAGAGAGCGCTGATGCAATATTTTCGATGATCGCCGATGGGCAGTCGTGGTTACCCGAATCTCTCGACGAATTTGACACATGGGAAATGCCTCGAGCCGGTGACGGCGTTCTGCGCCTTGATGCATTGGGGAAAGTTAACTTTGCCAGTCCAAATGCAGTGAGTTCTTTTCGGAAAATGGGTTTGGCCCTTGACTTAGTGGGTCAGCAGTTTTTTGAAATCGTTAAGAAAATGAGTGTCGCGCCTGCAGGAATGTCCGCACCATTGGTCAAGTTGGCTCGCGGTGGCGCGTCCACATTGGCAGACCTCGATGGCCATGGTGCAACGTTGATGCTGGCCTCGTATTTTTTATGCCCGGTGGTCACAACTTCGAGCCTTGGAAAAGGCACTCAATCCACGGTAATTGTCATCAAAGATGTCACCGACGTGCGAGAACATCAAAGGGAATTGCTGACAAAAGATGCCATAATCAAAGAGATCAATCATCGAGTGAAGAACAATTTGCAGATGGTCACATCAGTGTTGAGATTACAAAGTAGGCGCGCGAGCGACCCTGGTGTAGTCGAAGCACTGCGTGATGCCCAATCCCGCATAGGGGTCATTGCAGCAATACACGATTCGCTTTCGCTCGAAGGGGCCACGAGTATTGATTTTGATGCGTTAGTCAAATCGCTACTTGGGTTGATTCATGATGACAGGGTTCACCTCGAAACCGCGATGCAAGGCAGTATCGGTACCGTGAGTTCTCGCATTGCAACGCCGATGGCTATGGCTGTCTCGGAATTAATTCACAACAGTGTGAAGCATGCGCGATGCACAAAAATTCTTGTACAAGCAAAGCGTGACGTTGGAGTGCTGAGCGTCAGTGTGACTGATAACGGGATCGGTGTGATGAGCTCCCCAATGACTTCCTCAATGTCACTGAGTGAGTTCCCGAATGTCGGGCTGGGACTTACGATTGTGTCCGATTTGATTGTCGGCGAACTCAATGGTCAAGTGCGAATTGAGCCCACGGAGTTTACTGATGGGGTAGGACGAGGAACGAGCGTACGGATAATTGTCCCGCTAGCTCGACGTGATGCGGGAGCCTAAGCCGATGTGCGAGCACGCAGGCGAGCGTTACGGCGCTTAAGTGCCCGTCGCTCATCTTCACTGAGCCCACCCCACACGCCTGAATCCTGGCCCGTTTCAAGTGCCCAGCGCAAACAATCGTCGACGACGGGACAACGACGACAGACGGCCTTGGCCTCTTCGATCTGGACCAATGCTGGTCCGGTGTTGCCGATTGGGAAGAACAACTCAGGGTCTTCGTCACGGCAGGCTGCCTCGTGGCGCCAGTCCATGCGGGATCACTCCATCTGTGCTGATGCGCTGGGTTTGCCAGCACTTGTGAATGCTTTCACGCGCTGGCTTCCACTTGGGGGTGAAGGTTCGCTTCACTGGCCCATGGGGGAAGGCGGCCAGCCCGTCAAAACAAGGGCAGGTATAGATTCGCAGACCTTGGCGCCGGGTACAAGTGGAAACGACAGAAACTTCATGATAATTTCATATTTCTCGTGTTGAATGGGTCACATATGGGTTAAATGTCTCAAATGTCTGTTTATCCGCGAACAGTTACCAAGGTTGAATCACCCGAAGCGCTTCAGGGTGATGTGTGAATTTGACCCGTGTAACACTTCCTAAGGCCTCCCCATCAATTTGAATGGGCACTTCAGGGTCTGATTGAACTGAAAAAGCATGTTGGTCATGCCAACTCGTGTAAGCGCTTGCGGCAGTCTTACGCCGCGTTCTCGCGATAATTCGGCGGGCGGCTCGAGCTGTTGAAATCGGGTCAAGTTTGCGCACGATAAAGACATCAAGCCCGGTATCAAAGCTGGCCGCTGGATTGGGATCCAAAGCCCAGGAGCCAAAGAACGTCCATGGCGACGAGTTCTGGATTAAAGCTACATAGACGTGATCAATGCTGGGGGTTCCAGGTCGGGAAATGGTTATCGAGGCAGTGTGATTACTGCGACGAAAATACTCTCTCAATGTGGTTCCCAAGTAACGCATCGGCGAAGCGTTGGCCCCTTTTTTCCGATCCTTGTCCATCGTCGCGATAATCGTTGCATCAAGACCTATCCCCGAGTTGGCAGCGAAGTACCGGCTGAACTCTTCGCCATCCGTTCGTATCGCCTCAACTAGGCCCAAACTGATTGAGCGAAACCTATTGGCACGACAACTTTCCATGATCGCACCGGTGGCTTCAACCGGATCAATGGGAAGCCCCAATGCACGAACAAAAACATTGCCACTTCCGCCAGGAATCGGCGCAATCGCTGGCTTACTTTTCTCCGGATCTGCGAACATGATTCCATTGATCACTTCGTTGACCACGCCATCCCCGCCAAGAGTGATCACCAACGGGATTCCGGCCTCAACCGCGTACTCGCCAATTGATTGCGCATGTCCCTTGTGGGTTGTCATCGTTACTTCAAGGTCAAGTTCATGTGAAAGCGCTCTCACAATCACGTCTATGACGCGGGGTGAGGTACTTGTTGCATTCGGATTGGCTACCAGTAGTGCGCGCACCATCTCACTCTACGCTGACTTGCCCCACGTTGGCGTCTCACGAGCTGCCTGCAGCGTTAGGCTGAAGAAGTGAAGGGTGAGACATCGGTAATCAGACGTTTGCAAATCTTGGGAGGCCTCAGTGGCGTTCAGGGAGTCTTTTATGTTGCCTACGCGGTTCTTATCGTCGTTGGGGTGGCCCGATTCGGCGTTAGTGGACCAAACGAAGTAGCTAACGCGTCAGGTGTGACTCTAGAGGTCGTCATTTTCCTATTTTTTGGGCTGGGAATGCTTCTAGTGGCAGGTGGGTGGTTCGCGGCGAAACGTTGGGCGCGAGCGCCATTCTTATTGGCGCAACTTCTGGCACTCGTTGTCAGTGTGCCTTTGATGGGCGCTACCGATCTACTACAGAAATGGGCTGCGATTCTGGTAACCCTCGCGGCGATAGTCGGAATCTTTCTCGCGTTCACGCCGACCGTTACTCGGCATCTACTTCGTGACGAAGCTGCTCCAGAATCGCAGTCAGACGGCGGGAAACCGCCATTTGATTCATATTGAGTTCATTGGCAATCTCTCCCTGTTTCTTTTGTTCAATAAAGCGCATACCAAGAATTTTTCGATCAAGTGGAGTGAGCAAATCGATTGCCGGTCGTACGGATTCCCATTCATCAATGAAGTCATATTCATTCCGTGAATCAGCGACGTCAATATGGAGATCTGGATCACTCAGGGAGCTGTAGTGGGTGCTGTAGTTAGCCTGCAGGGCATTGAAAATTTCGCCTCGATTGAGATTTACACAATTTTCAAGCTCGGTGAAACTTGGTTGGGCATTGTTCTGGGTAACGAAGGCGTCTTGCGCTGTTCGGATTTGACCCAGATGTGATTGAACGGACCGAGAGATTCTTATAGTGCCGTCATCACGATAGAAATGGGAAAGTTCACCTTTAATGTATTCGCTGGCAAAGGTTCCGAATGACACATTTCGATCAAGATCGAATTTATCAATGGCAGCCAAGACTCCAATCGTGCCAATCTGCACGAGGTCTTCATAAATTTGAGGGTCTCGCAATCGGATGAAGTGGCGAATCAAACCCTGATGTCCAGCAACAATCTCGCTCTTGATCTCGTCAGCCCGAGATTCAGTTACATCAGGTGCGCGCAATTCCACTATCAAGGCATTCACTGCACCAGGGCTGAGCATGTTTACCGGGCACTTGTTACGGTGAGATTCACGTGGACTTGGCCATCTTTAAGGAATATATCGAGTTCGCTGGTAATCGCTTGGATGATCACCCAGGCGTACTCTAAAGTCTCGGGCAAATCAGGGAGTTCAGGCAAAAGACAGCGGGTCCTAGATCGAAGGTGCAATGAGCCTGGTTGAACTGACCAATCAAAATAGAGCACGTCATCCGGCTGAGCAAATTTCATCAAGATATTGGCCGCTTCGTCACTGGCAAGTTGGCCTTCGTCGAGAGCTTCAAGGGTTAAATCGGCTTTCGCCCCCACCACCATGGCGATTTGTCGAATGACTCTGAGGTACTCGGCCTGGTTAGGAACGCAGAGTGAGATCTCAGGGGATTTGGTCACGACTGTTGAGCCTTTGCGGCTAGGTCAATGAGAGCATCACCGGTAACGCGATAGGGGATCCACTCGGTGAGAGCCTTTGCGCCTAAATGGTCATAAACTTTTCGTGCACTTTCATTCCAATCCAAAACCCACCATTCAAAACGTGGATAACCGTTATCAACACAAATTTGCGAAAGGTGTGACAGAAGTCCTTGTCCTATTCCACTTCCGCGAAATTCCGGTCGAACATAAAGGTCTTCGAGGTAGATACCGTGCTTGCCCAACCACGTGGAGAAATTCCTGAAGTAAAGGGCAAAACCAGCGGTTTGTCCCTCAACCTCTGCCAGCACCGCGAAAACTGCAGGGTTTTCGCCAAAAAGTGCCGATTCAAAGTCAGCAACAGTGGCTACTGCTTCAACGGCGGCACGCTCGTACTCTGCAAGTTCGGTGACCATCGCGAGAATGGTTGGGATGTCTTGTGGAGTAGCTGGTCGGACAACAAAATTCGTCATGACGCCTTTCATTCCATTAACTCATTCCATTAACGCCTTTGTGGCGGTGTCGTATTGGGTGAACGTTGCGAGAGTACTCTGTATTGTCAACACTCCGATTAAGATAGACCTCGGAGGAAGTAGAAACATGGGATTCGCACGCAGAATAATCCTAGGAACAGCCATAAGTGCATTAGCCGTGTCAATGGGGATCGGCACACCAGCAAGTGCCGCGACGGACAAAATTGTGGTGATACAGGAAGCTCCTGTAATTCAGCAAAATGAGAAAGTCGTGGAAATCGGGCAAACTGGCTCAACGTTGTATTTCGAGGGTTTATTGCGTAGCACTACCAATAAGCGGATCGGCCTACTCACGGGTCAAACCACAGTGATTAATTTGTTTCCTGAATCAGGGGAGGCAACTGTTCGCTACCGTGAATTGGTGTTTGTCCTTCCGCGTGGACAGATCGTGGCGTTGGGAACTTCAATTTACGCTGCCAAGGGAACAACAAACTTTAATAACGACAACGCTCCTGTAAGAATCGCTGTTGTGGGTGGTACCGGAAAATATCGGTCGGCTCAAGGTGAGGTCATTACGACCAAGCGCGCCGATGGAAGCTACCGGCACGTGATTGTTTTAGACAATTAAATCCGGCTATACATGGAAACGACCGTGAACCCCACTCGCTGGAGGGATTCACGGTCGTTTCCATGAAAAAACAATGTCGTTGACCAACTTATGCTTTTTTGGTCTCCCAGAAAATGACTGCAATTTCGTCGATCTTGGCCAGTAGCTGATCTGCAACTGCAACATCAACGGTGCCCTTGGTTCCACCTGCACCGGCAAGCTTGGTTGCTTCGTTGAACAGTTCATTGAGATTGGGGTACTTCTCAAAGTGTGGGGCCTTGAAGTAGTCGGTCCAAAGAACCCAAAGGTGCTCCTTGACCAAGTGCGAGCGCTGTTCTTTGACAAGGAGGGCGCGCGCCTTGAAGTCCATATCGTCCGTTGCGTTGTGCTTTTCCATGCAAACCTTGACCGACTCGGCCTCTAAGCGAGCCTGTGCGGGGTCATAGACACCGCAGGGAAGATCGCAGTGAGCGTATGCGGATATTTGTGGGATGAATTTCTTAACTAGCAGGGCTCCGAAATGCTTACGCACGTTTTGCTCCTATCGTGTGGGTGATGGTGATCGCGATTTATGCGACGGCCCAACTCTAGCCTCAATGATTCTTCGTGCAAGACGCAGCAGGCTAATCTGGGATCATGTCACTGATTGCACGGTTGATCCCGATATTCGAGGTCACGGTGATTGGTCCCTCCATGCAACCTACGTTGAAAAACGGTCAAAAGTGCATGGCAGTGAAGGGCCATTTTCTCGCCCGACCGGGTGCGATCGCAGTCTTCACACACCCCGTGCGCCCTGAATTGGTGGAACTCAAACGTCTCGTACACAAGAGAAATGGTAAGTGGTGGGTTGTCGGTGACAATGAGTTGGAAAGCACTGACTCGAGGGATTTTGGGCCAATCGATTCTGCATCGATAAAAGGAATTGTGATTAAGAAATGAGGTTTATTCCTCGTCGAGGTCATCGAGGCGTGCAAGCCAAGTGGCCAAGCGATCGATTGCGTTTTCGAATTCCGGATTGAGATTGACGAATTCAGCGAATCTTTCGGCGAGCCAATCAAATGAAACTTCCTCTTCACCTCTTCGCCTAGCTAATTCTTCGGCTCCGCGATCCGTGTCATACATCAGTGATCTCGCAACCTCTAATTAAATGCTGATTCAACGAGGGTCTTTTGATCCTCATCATGTCGCTGGTGGGTTCCAACCGCTGGTGCGGAGGAAGCCGACCGCGAAACACAGGAGATTGCGCGGTTAATCAAAGCTGGGACATTGAGGGCAATAAAACTCCAAGCACCTTGGTTGGCAGGCTCCTCTTGTACCCACCGAATATCTGCATTCGGATACTGCTTGGCCATTGCTGGCAAGCTCACGCCCGGTAGTGGGTAGATCCGCTCAAGACGCACGATTGCAGTATCCGTGATGTTGTGGGCAGCTCGGTAGGCGAGTAACTCAAAGTAGACTTTGCCTGAGCAAATAAGAACCTTTTTGACACCCTCTCCCGTGAATTCCGTATCAGGAATGAAGGGCCGAAAGACGCCAGTTGTGAAATCTTCGCTGGTTGAGACAGAAGCTTTTGATCTCAAAAGTGATTTCGGTGTGAATACGATGAGTGGACGCGAAAGTCGACCCAAAACTTGCCAGCGCAAGAGGTGGAAATATGACGCTGGGGTGCTGGGTACGGCGATTGACATGTTGTCCTGAGCACACATTTGCAAAAAGCGTTCGATCCGACCACTGCTGTGATCAGGTCCTTGTCCTTCTTGACCATGGGGGAGGAGCAAGGTGACCGACGAACGTTGGCCCCACTTCTGTTCCCCCGAGGAGATGAATTCGTCAATAATGGTTTGCGCGCCGTTAACAAAGTCACCAAATTGGGCTTCCCACATGACAAGTGCATCGGGGCGGGCGACCGAATAGCCGTACTCAAATCCAAGTCCAGCGAACTCACTTAGTGAGGAGTCGTAAACGTAGAGTTTTCCACCATCGCGGTAACACTGCTTGAGTGGCTTGTATTGCCAGCCCGTTTCCTTGTCAACAATAACCATGTGCCTGTGTCCAAATGTTCCACGACGTGAGTCTTGACCCGCTAGGCGAACAGTCCGTCCTTCCATGAGCAGTGATCCAACAGCGAGAGCCTCGCCCATGCCCCAGTCAATTGTGTCGTCGGCGACCATCTGGGCGCGACGTTGAAGTTGAGGCGCCAGTCGCGGATGTACATTGAAACCCTCAGGCAAGGTCAGTTGAGATTCGATCACCGTGTCAATTTGAGCTTGGGTAATTGATGTGTCGACATCTTGTGAAGGTGTTTGTGGAACCAGATTGAGTTGACCGGTTTCAATAATGGCCTTCGCGCGCGCGCTGAATTCAGTTTCGGGTTCGTCAACACGAGTCTCTTGAAAAACATTCTCTAACTGTTCCTGGAAGTGCTTGAGTACTTCCTCTGCTTCTTCGAGGGTGATATCTCCGCGACCAATTAGCGAGTCCGTGTAGTGCTTTCGTACTGACCGTTTGTTATCAATGATCGCGTACATGAGCGGCTGAGTAAGTGAGGGATCATCGGCTTCATTGTGGCCGCGCCTACGGTAGGTAACCTGATCAATCACCACGTCTTTTCCAAATTCCTGACGGAAATCAAAAGCGAGTTGGGCAACGAAGATAACCGCCTCTGGGTCGTCACCATTCACGTGGAAAATTGGTGCCTGGATCATGCGTGCCACATCGGTTGAATAAACGGAGGACCTGCTGTAACGAGGTGAAGTCGTGAAGCCAACTTGGTTATTGACGACAATATGGATAGTGCCGCCGGTTCGGTACCCCTGTAACTGTGAAAGCTGCAAAGTCTCAGCCACAACACCTTGACCAGCAAATGCAGCATCACCGTGAATGAGGACCGGCAAGATGTCATGGCGGCGGTCCGCGGGCAATAGATCTTGTTTGGCTCGCACGATTCCCTCAAGTACCGGATCAACTGCTTCCAGGTGTGACGGGTTTGCAGCAAGATAAACGGAGGTATAACCACCATCGGCCGAAACATATGAGCCCGTTGTGCCTAAATGGTACTTAACGTCGCCCGATCCTTGAACGGAATTTTCGGCGTATTCGCCCTCAAACTCACGGAAAATTTGTCCGAATGATTTCCCTGCAATGTTGGCGAGGACGTTTAAGCGACCTCTGTGAGGCATCCCAATTGCAACTTCGAGGATTTCATTATTGGCTGACTTGGCCAATATTTCATCGAGCATGGGAATGAGTGACTCGGAGCCCTCAAGAGAGAACCTTTTTTGACCGACGTACTTTGTTTGCAAAAAGGATTCCAGCGCTTCTGCTTCATTGAGTTTTCTTAGTATTCGAAGTTGGTCAGCGGGATCTGGTTTTACATGCGGAATTTCAACCCGCTCTTGAATCCACTTGCGCTCCGCTGGGTCCTGTATGTGCATGTATTCGATTCCCACGGTTCGGGTGTACGAATCTCGAAGGACTCCTAATATTTGGCGCAACTTCATCAGGGGTTCGTTGCCAAAACCCCCTGTCGCAAACTCGCGATCCAGATCCCAGAGTGTTAACCCGTGGGAGAGTACGTCGAGATCGGGGTGCATCCTTTGGTGGTATTCCAGAGGGTCGATGTCGGCCATGAGGTGTCCGCGAACCCGGAAAGCGTGGATTACTTCCTGGACGCGAACATTTTTATCAAGGTCTGTCTCGTGACTGGCGGAGATATCAACGGCCCACTGAATCGGTTCATAGGGAATTCGAAGGTCGCGGAAAATATTTACATAGAAGTCATCTTCGCCCAGAATTAATGCGTGCATTTTGCGCAAGAATTCCCCCGACTGGGCACCCTGAATTATCCGATGGTCGTAGGTGGAGGTGAGTGTCAAGATTTTCGAAACGGCATTGCGAACGATTGATTCCTCTGAGGCACCTTGCCATTGGGCCGGGTATTCCATGGAACCAACCCCAATGATTGCCCCTTGGCCCTTGACTAAACGAGGAATCGAATGATTCGTTCCAATCGTGCCGGGGTTTGTGAGACTCACAGTTGTTCCAGCGAAATCTTCCACACTCAACTTATTTGAACGAGCGCGCCGAACAATGTCTTCGTAGCTTGCCCAGAAGGCCGCGAAGTCCATGTCTTGAGCAGCTTTGATATTGGGTACGAGTAGCTGACGGGTCCCGTCAGGTTTCGAAATATCGATAGCCAAGCCGATATTGATATCCGTGTTGAGTCGGACCGCTGGTTTCCCATCAAGTTCTTCATATGCATAGTTCATCTCGGGTTGCGATTTCATTGCCTGCACAAGCGCGTAGGCAATGATGTGGGTGAAGGAAACCTTTCCACCACGACCGCGCGCCAGGTGGTTGTTGATGACCACACGATTGTCAAAAAGAAGTTTTACGGGAAGTGAACGCACACTCGTCGCTGTGGGGACGGTCAAGCTTTCTTCCATATTGGTGACTACTCGAGCAGCACCACCCTTGAGTCGCTCGATTTTTTCTGACGCAGAGTGTGACGAGACTGACGGTGTTGACTGTGTTGATTCAGTCACTTTTACCGAGGCAGTTGATGGGGTGATTGCGGGCGGAGTGAGGGCGGTTGGAATTGGCGTGCTGGGGGTAATCACCGCATGAGGGTCTTGGGGAGTGAACCCGTCGAAGAAATCCCACCAGGCGGGATCAACAGAATTTCGATCATTCAGGAATTGCTGATACAACTCGTCAACGAGCCAGTCATTGGGTCCAAATTGGTCGGGAGGCTCAGAAGCCACGTTAGCCACGGTATTTCCTCTCGCTGACGACCTAATTGCGACATAACCCTATGACGCAGTGATCAGGGACGCCTGTGAGGGTGCGGAAGTGCTAAATCTAGGGAAGGCTGAGGAAATGGAAAATGTAGATCAGGGCACCGCGCTCATTACCGGTGGAGCGTCGGGGATCGGCTTTGCCGTTGCCAAACAACTGGGCCTAGCGGGATTTACGGTCACGGTTCTGGGTAGCACGACTGAGAGTGGCCAGCGCGCCGCAGCGCAGTTGCGCGATCTAGGAATTGACGCCTTTGGCGAGGGTGCTGATCTTGCAGACGCCTCAGCTGTGTCGCTATTACGGGAACGTTTAGGTCCGTTAGCTCAGCCCCAGGTCTTGGTGTGTTCGGCCGGAGTCATGAGCGAGAAAATGTCAAAAACCTTGAAATCCACCAGCGAGGAGTGGCATAGGGTTATGGGAATCAACCTATTTGGTGTAGTGAACACCCTTACGAATTTCGCCCCACCCATGGTGGCAGCCCGCTCCGGCAGGGTCATTGCACTCTCAGCATGCTTGGGAAGGTTTAGCGGTCCGGGAACAAGTGGTGGACTAGCCCCGTACCGGGTGAGCAAGGCAGCATTGAACGCCCTGATTCGAAATTTTGCGGCGGAAACGGGATGGGGATCTCGAGGGGTGCTCGTTGACGCGGTGTGCCCAAACCATTGCCGGACGCCTATGGGAGGCCCAGACGCGCCTCGTTCGGCAGAACAAGGGGCGGAAACGGTCACCTGGCTCGCTATCACCGATCTGGCTGGGCGAGGCCAGCAGTTGGGAGTGGTAAATTCCCCTCCCACAGGGTTGCTCTGGGAGGACCGAGCGGTAGTTCCCTGGTAGCCGGTTGAATTTATTCCTCAAAGGTGCTTATCCTTGCCAAGGCGTAAATCCATATTCGTGTAACCACCTGCGTCAGGATTAGGGGAAAAGTACATGCGAGGCTCTGTTCGGACAGTCGTGAGCAGTGGCGTTCTCGCCTCCGTTATTGCTTTGCTGATACCAGCGCAAGTCGTAGCGGAGGAGAGCAAACTCGAACCCCCTTCGATTATTTCAGTGACTCCAGGAGCTAGTGCAACTGTTCTCGACGTTGTTTACGCCGCCAAAGTTCCTGCTCCTGAACTCAGTGGTGGTTCACCAATCGATTATCAAATTTCCGTTGACACGGTTAATTGGTACCCGTGCCCTGCGCTACCCACTACGGAAGGCACCGTTGTGGGCAGTCTGATCCAGGGGACTTGCCCACTTTCAAGCTTGGCACCATTGCGTAGTTACGGCGTGTACATGCGATCCGCTCAAGGTTTGGCATCCAGTGCAGTTGTGGGCCCAATCGTGGCAACAACTCAACCTCCACGGGACACGAATCCTGCTAAGCCAAAAAAACTTCCGAAGAATCGACTGTGGGTCAATGCAAAATTTATCGCTGCAAGTAATTCGCTGGGCGTCGACGGATCAAAGGTCAGAGTGGGCGTAGGGGTACTGCCCAAGATTGTCTTCTCCAAGAAAATTTCAGATAAAAAAATAGTTGAAGAGAACCTAGTCGTTTCAGCACAATTACCGAGTGGAAAACTCGTTCCAGTTGTCGGCGCGTGGGGTTGGATTAATGAGACGTCTGCAGTTTTCCGTCCTAAAAAATATTGGCCGGGAAAATCAACAATTCGAGTCGCTTCATCCCTTGGTAGAACGGTTCTTGGCAAGAGTGGGTCGAAATCGCTGATTGGTTTAGCCAGGCTTAACACAACTTATACATTTCAAACTGCACGTTCGTTGATCGCCAAAGTCGATGGAAAAACTAAGAAGATGAAAGTTTTTGTTGACGGGGTCAAAGTTCAAACGTTCAAAGTTTCACTTGGGAAAGACGAATGGGAAACGCGCAACGGAACGAAAGTTGTCAGCACCGCGAAGGAAGTGAACAAAGTGTATCGAAGTGAGTCGCTGGGTCTCACCGATCCCGAGGATCAATATGAACTCGATGCAAAATGGAATACCCGGTTAACCCCCACGGGTGAATTTATTCATGCTGCGAAATGGGCTTATGGTCGATTGGGTGTTTACAACGGTTCGCATGGTTGTACCAATATGTTCGAGGATGACGCACAGTGGATTTTCGACGAGACCATCCCAGGTGATGTAATTTTTTACAGGAACACGGGTGGGACAATTAATGAGCCATGGAATGGTCCCGGCGGTTTTTGGAATATCTCGTGGAACAAGTGGCTCCAAAAGTCAGCTTCTTACTCGGGTAGCGCAAATGTCAACACGGACACAAATGAGGGAAGTGGTTCCCTCGCTGATGCAAAACCTGCAAGTGCCTGATGAGTGAGCAGCTAAATTTCGAGTCAAGATGGGAAGTGCCTGACACCTGGCAGCAAGGACGTGGCGCTTGGGGCGGACTTCCGATTCTCACCATGGTGGAAGCCGTCGTGTGCAATGAAGTCGCGAAACGTGAAGTGCGGTCGATCACCGTTCAAATCCCAGAACCAGTGCTTCCCGAGGCACACCGCGTCCTCACTCGCATGATTCGAAGGGGATCCGCCATGTCCATGTGGCAGGTCGACATAATTCGTGAAAGGGAAGACCTCACGGTTGCATTCGGTCAGGTCGTCACGGGTGAAGACAAAGATTTAACATTTGATCCTTCCGCTGACAAGTGGGGGACTGCAATATTTCCTCAAGTGCCAGCGCATGATCAAGTTGAGATAGTGCAGATTAGGCCGCCGTTTGGCCCAGACTTTGGACAACACTTGGAATTCCGTCCGATCACACCTCTGCCAACCATGGGAACGGAAGCGGTCGTGTTGGGCTGGATTAACCTGCCACAAGAAACAGTGGCCGGTGGGAATTGGACGTCGGGGCAACTGTTGTCCACGGTGGATGCGTGGTGGCCTTCGCCTTACACACTGATGAAGACCATGCGCCCGGTGGCGACGGTATCTTTCAGTGCGAATTTGCTCATTGATCCGAAGAGCATTAAATCAGTCGCAGGGGAACGCTCCCCACTCCTTCACGAGAGTTCGGTCAGTTCCGTTCATGGCGGATTCATGAGTGAACTCAGGAGATTGTGGACGCCCGATGGGCGGCTTGTTGTTGAAAACCTGCAGTCAATCATGGTAATTAAATAGAGGCTTCGTCACGGCCAAGTGATCGTTTGGCTGTTGGTAAAAATCTTTTCAACATAATTTTCAGTCTCAGGGAATGGTGGAATGCCACCATATTTCAGGACGGATCCGATGCCAGCGTTGTAGGCGGCGAAAGTGTTTTTCAATCGAGGGCCATCAAGGTCTTTGACACCCTTTCGATTGATGCAATTCATCCGAGCCGCCGAGGGAATTGCATCCTCAGGATTCCAAACGTCGATCACGCCATCACCGTCACCATCTATTCCATAGTGCTTCCACGTGTAGGGCATGAATTGCGCAATTCCCTGAGCACCTGCAGGGCTTTCTGCGGCTGGATCGAAACCGCTCTCCGCGTGGATTTGAGCAGCAAATAGTTCTTCGGAAATGGCAGGACAACGTTTAGCGGAATCTTTGATTAACGCTGCATACTCGATCGGAATAGTTACCGGCGCGCCCAAAATATCTTCTCTTATGGAATTGGGAATTATTTTGCCCAAAGAGAAAACGCCCAGACCTAATATTCCAAAGATCATGACGACAACGGCGATAGAGCGGAGCCGATGGGGCGCTGCTTTGATCGTCATTTACCTACCATAACCCGAGGCGATATGGCGGTAGGATAATCGGGTGGCCAGCGAGCAGGAAAGACTCCCGCGAGATTTAAATTCGGCCGCGCTCGCCAGTCTTTTCAATGATGAGTTGCAAAAGGCATTCGAGTCCCTCGGCTGCTTTAACTTAGCTATTTTTGGAAAGACCGGTAGCGGTAAATCGACTTTGCTCAATGCAATTTTCGACCAAGCAATCGCTTCGACCGGAATTGGTAAGCCCGTTACTAAAGGGCTGAACTACTACCGACATCCAAATGGATACCTCGGGATATATGACTCAGAAGGATTCGAAACGGGCACCTCTGGAGATGCAATTCTGACGGGTCTTGATCGTATTGTGAGCAAATCAAACAGTGGGCCGATGGATCAGCGAATTCATGCAGCCTGGTACTTAATCCGATGGTCTGACCGACGATGTGAAGTTGCCCAGCAGTCCTTCATTTCTGCTATTGCCGCCTTGGGTTTACCCGTAATTATTGTCATGTCGCAGGTTCCGGTAATTCAACGTGATGGAGCACTCGAGATCCACCCTGATGCGGTTGTTTTTGCGAAATATATTGAATCTTTGAAATTACCAACTTTTGGTGAGGGAAAAGTCCTTCTGACAAATGCATTGCCGGATACCTTTAGCGACACGGTTATTTATGGACTTCAGGAATTACTCGATGCCACATATGAAGTTGTTCCGTTAGCGGCTCAGGCTGCTTTAACTGCCGCGCAAGGTGTTGATGGCCGGCGAAAAAAAGACGCGGCCGCCGCGGTCATTAAGCAAGCGACCGTGGTGGCAAGTGGGATTGGCGCTGTTCCGATCCCTGTAGCAGACGCCGCACTTCTGGTACCCAATCAAGTGGCGATGATTGCGAGGATCACGGCTATTTATGGCCTGCCACGATCGCGGGCGAGCGCACTCTCCATGGCAGGAAGTGCAATTCTTACCGGCGGAGCCACCTATGCGGGTCGATATGTCGCGACTCACTTGCTGCGGTTCCTCCCGGGCGGGGTCATTGCTGGATCTGTTATTTCCGGCACGGTGGCCGCGACCTTGACCCGGGCAATCGGTATTGCCTGGGTGAAAGTGTGCGAGTACGCCGTGACATTGCCAGATACCGAACAAGAATCATTTTTTTCCAGTTCCCAAGTGAGAGAAGCATTTAATGGATACCTGAAGTCCGAAAAATAGCTCTCCAATTCTGTGGGGTATCGCCATTTGGTGTTACGGTTGATGCTATGAGAAAGATTCTGGGATTACTGGTCATCACTATTCTGGGCGTCGGTGGCTTTATGTGGTGGAAACGCAATCAGGTTATTGCGGCTAACGAGGTAAACGCCGATCCTTGGCCAGCGGCAGTTTCGACTGTTCAAGCACCCAACATGGATTCGCCGGTCGAAATTGCACCACCGGCCGCCAACCCTGCGGAAAAGAAACCAATGCCCAAAAAGTCGACTGCGAAGAAAACAACCTCCAAATCAGAGACCCAAGAACTGGACTAATCGCGGCACCGAGGGTGCTGGCCTCCTTGATTTTATGCCAGTGGCGAAGTGTATGCATCGTCGTTGAACTTCCCAGTGTGATCCGTGGTTTACTTAAGATCAAGTAGGAGGTGTGACAATGCGTGACCCAATGGAACTAATTACATTTCATAATGAAGTCCAGTTTCTAGAGCCACCCATCCTCATCCACGCCTTTAGTGGATTCGTTGATGCAGGTGGTGGTGTGCGACAGCTTGCTGAGCACATTCTCGAGAATTGTGATCACACGCTGATTGCCAGTTTTGATGTAGATGAACTCATCGACTACCGCGCCAGGCGCCCCAAAATGCAATTTGTTGTCGACCACTTTTCGTCAGTTGAATTTCCCAGCATCGATGTTCATGACGTGCTCGACGCAAATGGGAAACATTTTCTCCTTATTTCGGGTCCCGAGCCGGACTACCAGTGGAACAGATTTCTCTCCGCGACGGATGTCATTGTGAATAGATACAACGTGGAATTGGCAATTGGTGTTTCAGCTATCCCGTGGCCAATGCCGCATACTCGTCCATTGGGACTCACGGTCCATGGGAACGATCCAGGACTCATCTTTGGTGCTGGTTCAGTAATTGGTGAGATTGAAGTGCCCGGTCATGTGGGGGCGCTCGTGGAGTTTCACTTAGGCCAGAACGGATTGAAATCCATGGGCATAACCGCCCAAGTGCCCCACTACTTGGCGCAATTTGACTACCCCCAGGGAGCCTTGGCCTTACTGGATGGGTTGATGGCTGGTCCCGACATTGCGATCCCTCGTGGAGACCTCACCGAGTTGGCTGCAAAGTCGCTTGCAAACATAACCGAACAGTTGTCCGGCAATGAGGAATTTGCTGCTGTGGTTCAAGCGCTTGAAGGCCAATACGACCAAATCGCCGAAGCCTTAAACAGTGGCGCAGGCGGTGTCGCCGACGCTGACATTCCAAGCGCAGATCAAATAGCCGCACAAGTTGAAGCCTTTCTAGCTGAAATCGATTCAGCGAAAGAGGCCGACAAGGAATCAGATCTCTAACAAGTTTTCGTTTCCGGTGCCAAACCGGTGAGCAAATACCTGTCAACTGCCCGATCAACACAGGGATTGCCGCCCAAATATGCAGTGTGTCCGTCACTGTCAAATGTGAGTAGTGAGCTGGTGGGCAATTGTTGATGTAATGCGCGAGCCCAGGCTAGGGGAGTCGCGGGGTCGTACGTCGTCCCAATAATCAATATCGGGGCACTCGTTGTCGTTTCCGCCGGCGCAGGCTTAATTGATGCATGTTCAAACCAAGTTGTGCAGGGCGCGTTACCCCAACTCATAGCTCGCGCTAGTTCGGGCACCCTCGCATTTCGTGAAAATTGGCGGGCACTTCGGGCTAGTCCTGTGGCAGTGGGAGTTGGCGGATAGTCCCAGCAATTTATAGCAATGAATGCCGACAGTATGTTGCTGGAGAATTTGGTGGGGGAGATTTGGTCATTGGCTAAGTAGGACAACTCTTGGAGCTGCGTTCCGTTTCCCTTAGTCGCTTCCTTTAAAGCGTCATGTAGTGAGGGCCAAAATGATGTGCTGTACATCGATAAAAAGATCGCCGTGTTTGCTTGGCTTTGAGTCAGGGTTTGCGATCTGTCAGTCTTCATTTCGGATTTATCGAGTGAGCGTAGAAGTTTATTTATCATGGTTATCGATCCAGGGTATTGCCCGTTAAATCGATCTATAGCTTTTTGAAACCCAATTGATTGGCCCCGTGACAACTCCATTGAGTCAAGGGCAGGGTCAACCGCACCATCAAGCACCATGCGACCCACCCTGTCGGGGAAAAGTTCCGCGTATCGGGTCCCCAGTGAAGTGCCATAGGAAAACCCAAGCCAATTGAGTTTCTGGCTATCTAATGTTGCTCGAATAATGTCCATGTCTCGAACCGTGTTTTCAGTGCCAATATGCGCCACGATCTCAGGTGACATTCGTTGGCAAGCCGGAGAAATCTTAGCCGCGGCCGACATGTACTGGGACACCTCAACCGCGGTGTCGGGAGTTGAGTCAGTTCTCAGCCATTTATTTGCACTCGGGCCTGTGAAGCATTTCACGGGAGCCGAATCTCCGGTGCCCCGTGGGTCAAAGCCCACTGGTGTGAAGACGTCTGTGATTGAGGAATCCAAGGATGCCGCGATGCTCTGAGCGAATGCGGTGCCCTCTGATCCGGGGCCACCAGGGTTTACCATTAATGGAGGTAAATCCGAGGACCCGATCCGCCTGATTGACAAGGTGATGGTGGCTCCATCGGGTTGACCGTATTCCAATGGGACAGTCACGAGGGCGCAGGACGCTTTACCGCATTTGGTCCACTGAAGAGATTGTGTGTAGAAAACGTCTAGGGGGTCCGGCTGATTTGCTTTAGCGGGGGTGCTCGTGAGCGAAAAGAGCAAGGAGGCGCCGATAAGCACAGACAACGAACGGCGCACCTTGACCTGAAAGTTGCTCACGCTGACTCCTTGCGTTCTGAGGTCCCGCGACCTACCTGACTTCGCTGAATTATCCATCACATGGCAGGCTAGGCGCTCAAGCACCGGGAAAGGCTCATTATGAGTGGCAATGCCACCTTCACGTATTCAGACACCGCGATCCTTGCGGTAACGGCGGCTGTAGCCCCCATCGTTGTAACGAGCGACGAAATTGACGCACAATTAATGCAGACCTACGAACGAGTTGGCTTGCGACCGGGCATGCTGGAAAATCTGGCCGGTGTCAAAGAACGCCGATGGTGGTCACCCGATGTCACATTTGCAGACGCAGCTTCAATGGCTGGAGCAAAAGCCCTCGCCGAGGCTGGAGTTAATCCAGAGTCGGTCGGCCTTCTCATTGACACTTCGGTGTGCAGGGAGCGACTTGAGCCCTCAGCCTCTGTTGATATTCACCAGCAGCTTGGGCTTTCTTCGTCGTGCTTGAACTTTGATCTGAGTAATGCGTGCTTGGGCTTCATCAACGGGATGCAAGTCGCGTCCATGATGATCGATTCCGGACAAATTGAATATGCACTGGTTGTTGATGGTGAAGGTAGTCGCAGACCACAGGAGGCAACAATTGCCCGATTGGCTCGCAATGACTCAACCAAAAAAGACGTACTTGATCAATTCGCCACCATGACTTTGGGTTCGGGTGGGGCAGCCATGGTTTTGGGCAAGGCTTCGGTTCATGGGGGTCACCGCTTCCGCGGAGGGGTTAGTCGCGCCGCAACCCAACACAATCAGCTGTGTATGGGTGATCTGGATTCAATGCGAACCGACAGCCGTGGGCTACTCGAAGCAGGGGTTGCTCTGGCCAAAGCAACATGGGATGACTCACAATCACAATTCAGTTGGTCCGATTTAGATATGTACATTTTGCATCAGGTTTCCCAAGTACACAATGCAGCAATTATTTCCGCACTGGGAATTGATTCCACGAAAGTCCCGACCACCTTCCCGCTGCAAGGGAACATCGGGCCCGCCTCAGTTCCTTTCACTTTGGCCCAGTCAGTTGATGACTTACAAACTGGTGACCGAATCGCATGCATGGGAATTGGGTCAGGCTTAAATGCGGCTGTTATCGAAATTGATTGGTAACAGTGAGCAGACCGGCTCAATTACCGCCTGAGCACGTCCATGGACTGAATGCCAGTTGGTCCCGAATTGTCACGTTCACCGACCGCGATGGCATCCCGCGGAGCATGCATGTTCTGGATACTGGAGCAGGCCAGGAAAAGGATCTCACGTTGGTGTGCGTCCATGGAAATCCCACGTGGTCCTATCTTTGGCGCAATTTCCTGGTGAAGGCCCCATCTAACATTCGAGTGATCGCCCTTGATCACCTCGGCATGGGTTATTCGGAGAGGCTTGATTCTGACCGGGTATTGGATCAAAGGGTGGACGACCTCACTCGTTTGATTCGTGCCTTGGAAATCACAACACCGATTATGTCTTTGGCGCACGACTGGGGAGGCCCCATTTCATTGGGTTGGGTCGAGCGTGAGATTGCCTCAGGAGATCACGATATTGCCGGAGTGATTTTGCTCAATACCGCTGTGCACCAGCCAAAAGAATTTAAGAATCCCGCTGTGATTCGCCTTGCGCGAGCTCGGGGATTGCTTGCGCCGGTAACTGAGTACACCCAAGGATTTGTTTTCGGGACACGGATTCTCAGTGGTTCAAAAATGTCACGCGAAGTTGCTGCTGGTTTTCGTGCGCCGTATCGCAAGCGTGAATCGCGGAAGGCAATCCATGGTTTTGTTGCCGACATCCCGTTTGAAGAAGATCATGTGAGCCGTGCGACATTGGATGAGATCGCCTTGAACCTTAATTTGCTGTCACAAACGCCAGTTTTGATGTGTTGGGGTCCTAATGATCCCGTCTTTTCTGACATTTACCTTCGGGATCTGAAATCACGAATTCCGCATGCAGAAGTGCACAGGTATGAAGGGGCTTCTCACTTGGTAAGTGAGGATGCTCCAGATCTTGTGAGTGACGTATTTCATTGGATTGCCTCACCGACGGGACCTAACGTTGACTCGTCCGGTGACTTCGATAACTCAATGGTCGATTTTGGTGAGCAGATGAAAAAACAGGCTATTCATCGACCAAATGTGGTGGGACTCACGGCTATGAACGAACACCGCTCGGTGACGTGGAGAGAACTTCAATCCCAAACCGAATTTTCCATGCGCTATTTGTCTGAGGAAGGCGTCACCGCTGGTGACCGTGTCGCCTTCCTTGTTCCTCCAGGCCCGTTGCTTATTCCGTTGATCTATGCCACATGGAATCTTGGCGCCGCCGTGGTACTTGCGGACTCGGGGCTGGGATTGCGGGGAATGTTTCGTGCTCTGCGCGGTGCACACATTGATCACGTGGTGGGAATACCGCGAGCATGGCCACTCATGCGTGGTCTGCAAATCCCCGGATCTCGAATCAGCACAAAAGAACTGGACAGGGCAAGTGAGCGGGGTCAATCAAGAGCCGTTGTTGACGCAGCAACCAACTACGAGTTTCCATCAAATGATCTAGGTGCTGTTGTCTTCACTTCCGGTTCAACGGGTCCAGCAAAAGGTGTGCAGTATTCGCGAGGACACATTGCGCGCACGGTGGCCGCACTGCAGTCGCAGTACTCAATTAATTCCCACGACGTCATCATCGCGGCCTTTGCGCCATGGGCCGTTTTTGGTCCAGCCTTAGGAATCGCATCGGTGTTACCGGACATGAACCCTGGCAAACCCAGTTCATTGACCTACCGTGCGCTCAATGAAAGTGTGGTCCGTGCAGGAGGCACGCTTTTGTGGGCGTCTCCCGCCGCATTGACCAATGTTCTCGACACTGTTCCAGAACGCGAAAATGCTGATTGGAGCGGTATTCGATTAATTCTGAGTGCGGGAGCGCCGGTCCCTAAATCATTACTGAAGCGTTTGGCTGAATTGATTCCGAGCGCTTCGATCAGGACTCCCTACGGCATGACGGAGGCGTTGCCCCTGAGTGAAATTTCACTCGC
Organism: Candidatus Nanopelagicales bacterium; assembly: GCA_017854795.1. Taxonomy (GTDB): domain Bacteria; phylum Actinomycetota; class Actinomycetes; order S36-B12; family S36-B12; genus UBA4592. The sequence goes on along the minus strand of JAFMHB010000008.1, from coordinate 47,542 downwards.
GGAGATTCTGAGTTCCGACGAGGATCACGGGGTGCTTGTTGGTAAGGGGCTCCCTGGAGTTGACATCAAGATTGCTCCCTGGAGTGACCCAAATCATTTGACGAATGATGCTGGCCTGATGGGCGAAATTGTCGTGCGTGCTCCCCACATGAAAAACAGTTACAACAACCTCGCTTTCACCGAGCGGATGAGTTCCCAATTTTTAGGTTGGCATCGCACAGGGGATGTCGGTCATCTCGATGCCGATGGCGCATTGTGGATTGAAGGACGAAAGTCGCATGTGATTACTACGCCGATGGGGGTAATTACACCGGTTCCAGTTGAACAAAGGGTTGAATCATTAGATTTTGTTCGCCAGGCTGCATGTGTTGGGGTTGGGCCAAAGGACGCTTCAGTTGTTGTAATTGTGTACATCGAATCTGATCAAGGGCGAAAACTTTCGCAGTTGCAGCGAGAAGACCGAGTCAGAGAAGTTGCAGGTACCCAGATTGCCGCGATCCTTCTCGTTAAGTCGCTGCCAACGGATATTCGTCATAACGCAAAACTTAATCGCGAAGAGATTTCCCGATGGGCCAGTAAGAAATTGGCGGGCTCCGCGTGAGAGTGCTCGTAACTGGCGGGACAGGTCTTCTTGGGTCATCGGTTGTTCAGGAAATCCTGAACTTGGGCCACGAATGCGTTGTTGTTCAAAGGAATCCAAGCGGCATTGCGGGGGCACGCGAGTTTCTTGACGACCTCACCGCACCAAGGAACCTCGACCAGTGGCTGGCTGAAGTAGATGCGGTTGTTCATCTGGCGGCAAAAGTGGGGATTGTCGGGAGTTATCAAGAGTTCTACGAAGCAAATGTCAAAGCAACCCAAATGCTCTTAGAGTCAGCGAAGCAGCATGGTGTTAAAAGGTTTATCTACGCCTCCTCACCATCGGTTGCCCATACTGGAAGTGCATTGATCGGTGCAGGGGCTCAACCAGCGCGACCCGCAAGTGTGAGGGGTGCCTACAGCAAGACAAAAGCTCTTGCGGAGCTGGATGTACTGGCCGCAAACACTTCCAGTTTCTCTACTGTGGCTTTGCGTCCGCATTTGGTGTGGGGCCCAGGGGATACACAACTAATTGAACGAATCGTGGAGCGGGCTCGTTCAGGCAGGCTGTTCTACATCGATGGAGGCTATGCCTTAATAGATACCACCTATGTGACCAATGCTGGACAGGCTTTCGCTTGCTCACTGAACGCTTCCCCGGAAGCTTTTGGGAAACCTCACATGGTGACGAATGGGGAACCTCGCACGGTACGTGAAACGCTCATGCGAATAACCGAAGCGGCCGGCGTGCCAGGGCCCTCTCGCAGCGTTTCATTTCGAATCGCCATGGCTGCTGGTCGCGCCGCGGAATTTGCTTGGAGAAATCGCACCAGTGAACCACCATTGACATCTTTTCTCGTTGAGCAACTAGCGACTGCCCACTGGTTCGACATTGAGCAAACCAAGAAGTTGCTCAACTGGAGCCCGACCATTTCCATTGATGAGGGCTTTGCTCAATTAAGAAATTGGTATTCGCGCCTTTAATGCTTAATGTCAATATTTACTAACGCTGGTGCATTGTGCGACAGAGTTGTGACACGAAGGTATTTGCGTGAAGCATCAGACCGGCATACGTTTCAATTATGACAAATAGATCATCAATTTCTCGGCGGAAGCTCCTAGTCGTTGGCGGCGTAGGAGCAGGCGCTGCGACGTTAGCCGCATGTGGTGCAGGCGTGACATCGCGTGAAACGGGTGCGCCCACGGCTGCGTCCCAAAGTGAGTCATCACCGAACCCTGAACCTATCGCCAGAGATCTTTCTGATTCGGAAAAAGTAATCTACTTTTCCAACTGGCCGCAATACATTGATGTCTCAAAAAAAAAATCCCACAACGCTGAAGGATTTTACGTCCAGTACCGGAATTGATGTCGTCTACACGGATGACATCAATGACAGTAACGAGTTTTTTGCAAAAGTTCAGACGAACTTGGAGCAAGGTCGGAGTATTGACCGAGATATCGTCGTGCTCACCGAAGAAGGTGTTGAGCTCTTTATTGACTCAGGTTTTGCCGCACCATTGAATAAAGAGCTGATACCTAACTGGGTGAATTTGCTACCCTCTTTAAAGGAAGTCCCATTTGACCCAGGCCGCCAATACTCACTTCCGTGGCAGTCTGGATTTACGGGAATCGGTTGGAACACGCCACTTCTCGAACGTGAACTCGGGGTAAAGAAAATCACCTCAATGGATCAATTTTTTGACCCCAAATTAAAGGGACGAGTTACTATCCTGACGGAAATGACGGACAGCATGGGTCTGATCCTCAATTGGTTGGGATACGACATGTCCAACTTCACCTCACAGCAATTTGATGAAGCGCTTGAAGTACTAGTGCAAAAAATTGATGAAGGTTTTATCCGACAGGTCACGGGAAATGACTACATTGCGGCACTGGATAGCGGAGATGCAATTGCCGTTATCGGTTGGTCGGGTGATGTTTTAGGGTTGGGTCAAAAGTTTGGTTTTGGAATCCCAGATTCTGGTGGAATGCTGTGGGCGGACAATATGTTGATTCCTTCAGTTGCAACGCATAAGTCCAACGCTGAACGCCTGATGAACTATTACTACGACCCAGTTGTGGCTGCTCGTCTTGCTGAATGGGTTCAATACGTGTGTCCCGTTGCCGGAGCGCAGGAAGCCATGGAAGAAATTGATCCGAATTTAGTCGAAGACAAATGGATTTTCCCTACGCCAGAACTATTGGACACGGTCTCTGAGTTTATGTACTTGGGTGTTGAAACGCGCGTGACCTACGACCGGCAATTTCAAAAAGCCGTCAATATGTAGCATTGCGCGGTGACCCACGGATTTGAAATTGTCTCTCAGCTTGATCAGGCACGTGGAAGAACAGGGGTGATCACCACACCACATGGTGAAATACAGACGCCCGCTTTTATCCCGGTAGGGACCAAAGGGACGGTCAAATCGGTTCTGCCCGAGAGCGTGAGGGATTTGGGTGCTCAGGCCGTTCTCTCAAATGCCTATCACCTGTATCTACAGCCCGGGACCGAAATAATCGATGCAGCTGGTGGGCTGGGAAATTTTATGAATTGGCCGCTTCCCACCTTCACCGATAGCGGTGGATTCCAAGTACTGTCATTGGGTGTTGGCTTCAAAAAAGTGCTCTCTATGGATAGTGCTAATACCGTAGAGAGTGATGTGATCGCACCCGGCAAAGATCGATTGGCACATGTTGATGACGAGGGCGTGACATTTAAATCGCATCTTGATGGCTCAATGCATCGCTTTTCCGCAGAGGTTTCTATGCAGGTACAACATGCAATTGGAGCCGATATCATTTTCGCCTTTGATGAGTGCACGACATTGATGAACTCGAAGGAATACCAGATTCTGGCCATGCGTCGGACCCTTGAATGGGCACAGCGGTGTATCGATGAGCACGCAAGGCTGACTAAGGATCGTTCGACCAAGCCTTATCAAATGCTATTTGGTGTCATTCAGGGTGCACACTTTGAAGATCTGCGGAGGAAAGCTGCTCGAGAAATCGGGAAATTGGATTTTGACGGATTCGGAATCGGTGGGGCGATGGATAAGGAAACCCTAGGCACGATTATTGGCTGGGTGGTTGATGAGTTACCGGAGGACAAGCCCCGACATCTTCTGGGGATAGGTGAACCACTTGACCTGTTCGTTGGTGTCGAAAATGGTGCTGACACCTTTGATTGTGTTGCGCCCACACGGAATGCGCGTAATTCGGCACTGTTGACGGTTGAAGGACGATTTAACGTATCTAATGCCTACAGCCGAGGAAATGATGAACCAGTCGACAGTGAATGTGACTGTTATACATGCCTGAACTATTCTCAGGGGTATTTGCATCATGCTTACAAAGGGAATGAATTGATATTCCCAACATTGGCCAGTATCCATAATTTGCGATTCACGGTGAGTCTGGTGGACCAAATTCGAGAACATATGCTGGCCGGAACATATTTTGAGTTCAAGCGCGACTGGGTTGAACGATTTACGACCGGTCGCTATGCCAAAAAGAATTAGTTCCCAAGGTAGGTAGGTTCTCGTTTTTTAATCGCCCTAATAACGGGGTAGCTTACGGGCAGCAGGAAGACTTCCAACAATGTTTTGTACAGGTAACCCACGAGAACGTAGTTGAGAAATTCAGCGCCAGTGATTATTCCATAAAAGGCAACGGTGCAAAAAACTAATGTGTCGGCGAATTCCCCGACCACTGTTGATCCGATCAATCTGGCCCACAGGTGTTTTTCTTTCGTCCTCTGCTTGATTTTTACCAGCACATAAGCATTGAGCAACTGACCAACCAAGTAACCCAAAACACTGGCCAAGACGATTCGAGGCACAAATCCAAGCACCGATTCGAATGCGCCCTGGAATTCGTAGGCGTCAGCTGCAGGTGAAATTTGGACCAGATAAAAAGTGAAGGCAGCCAGTATCGACATGGCAAACCCGGTAAAAATCGCGCGCCGCGCGGCCTTCCAGCCGTAAACCTCACTGATTATATCGCCAATAATGTAGGTCAAAGGAAAGAGAAAGACACCACCGTCGGTAATGAGCGGCCCAAATTCAATTAATTTTGTGGCACCAATGTTGGAGATGAGCAGAATTCCCACAAAAATGGCTAACAGGTATGGGTAGAACGATCCACCCGTGCGCGCAAAATGAACGCCACCGGGTTGGGGCGCTCTCAGCGGAGTCGTTGATATATCGGACATTGTGCCCCCGGCAGGATTCGAACCTGCGACCTTCGGTACCGGAAACCGGCGCTCTATCCCCTGAGCTACGGAGGCAGGGGACGGTAAGGCTAGCAGCGTGCCCGTGTGCAAACATGTCGCGGTGGCTAATTTCCGTGCGGTGCTGAACAAGTTTTCCGATCGGTCTTTTGCGAAGTCCACAATTGGATTTGGGCGTGAGTTTCTCACTCGGTTCGGAACGCTTAACGTCTCGCTGGTCTCAGGTGGCTTGGCCTACTACGTAATTTTGGCTCTAGCACCAATCGCCATTTCCGTGGGCGCTATTACGGGGTTGTTCATTGATCAAGCGCAGTTCATTTCAGGGTGGGATTCCCTCGTCAGCCGTGGACCCGAATCGCTGAGTGGCCTTGATCCGGCAGTGAATTCACTGGCTTCGTTGGCGCAGTCTTCGACAACTGGCTCGGTCACCCTCACGACAGTTGTAAGTTTGCTTGTGGCGGTCTACGTGGCGCAAAAGGTGGTTTACGGGGTACTCCAAGTTCAAGATCACATCTTCAACAGCGAGCGAACCCCGCCAGGGGCATTCGCCCGTGTGAGATCCGCGATCATCGCATTGATCGTGATCATTGTGATCGTGGCATCACTTCTAGCTGTGACGTTTGTCCCGGTTTTTTTAAGTAACCTTAATGTTGAAACAACTTTTTTGGGATTACTCGACACATTTGGCTGGTTGACACCCGCTTTGTTTGTGTACCTTTTGACTTGGTTCGTAATGCGACATACGAGCGGATCTTCTGGAGTCGTAACGTGGAGATCACCTGGTCTGCTCGTCGCGACAGTCTTAATCATGTTGTCAATCGGAGCATTCGGAATTTATGCTGAACAATCATCGACCGTGGGATCGGCACTCGTAGTCTTTGGGGCTCCGATTGCTGTTTTGATCTGGACTTATCTTGTATTTCTTGGATTCTTTGTTGGGTCAATTGTCCAGGGAATAATTTCTGACCGCGCCTTAGCGCGAAAACCAACGTGGGGGGCCACTAACAAGAGCGATCACGAACGCACCGACAGCGGCGCCAATTCCCGTGCTGATCATCGAGATCCCCGGAAGAAGTAGGCCAGAAACAGCTCCGCCGGCCCCCATGATCGCGGCCCCCATCGTGGCATACGCAATTCTTCCACCAGAAGTTGATTCATTTCGCTGAGCTGGAGAGCCTGAGTCCTTGCGCTGTAAGGGTGCGGATTGCTGTGAATCTTGCGCTGAGATCTCGCGTAGGAGTTTTTCGATTTCGTCATCGGAAGCCATATGAGCACTCTATGTCACCACTTGCTCGTAGGCAGATACGCTCACGCCGTGGCAATTAATGACACTCGTGAGAGCGTTCAGCGTGTTGTGGATGAACTATTGGCGCAAGGAGTAATAACCGAGGGCGTGGAAGTGACCCTTGAGCGCCCAAAGTCGCGTGAGCACGGGGATTACGCCACCAATGTGGCACTCATCGCCGCGAAATCCTCGACGCTTGCACCTAGAGACTTAGCGTTAAGGATTGCTGACGTCTTGAGAGCTGACCCGGCTTTTACCGAGGTGAGCGTGGCAGGTCCCGGTTTCGTCAATATTCGGCTCTCCGCACAAACTCAGGGAGAAATTGCTGAACGTGTCGTTAATCTCAGTTCGGCGTATGGCCGCAATGACGCCCTGATGGGAAAAAGTTTCAACGTTGAATTCATTTCAGCGAATCCGACAGGGCCATTGCATCTGGGGCATACACGTTGGGCAGCCGTTGGCGACGCGCTAGCCCGAGTATTGGCGGCGGCGGGAGCGGACGTCACAAGTGAGTTCTATATCAATGACCGTGGTGTTCAAATGGACAAGTTCGGTGAATCGGTCATGGCTGCGTCGTGGGGAAAAGCGGTTCCAGAAGATGGTTACCACGGCGGTTACATTCTGGACCTTGCTGCGCGAATCATTCGCGAGCACCCGGAGTTTCATCAGCTACCTGCCAGCGAACAAATGGTCGCCTTTCGTGAGGAGGCGTATGCATTGCAATTGCAGCAGCAAAAAGACGTCCTTGAGCTTTTTCGTACTCATTTTGATGTGTGGTACTCCGAGCGCAAGCTCTATGACTCTGGATCTGTCGAGCGGGCTCAGGCACGGTTAGTCGAGCAAGGGCACGTATACGAATCTGAAGGCGCCCTATGGCTGCGAACCTCAACATTTGGCGACGATAAAGACCGGGTCTTGATAAAAGAAAATGGTGAGCGAACTTACTTTGCCGCCGACACCGCGTATTACCTTGATAAGCGAACTCGCGGATTTGACACGGCAATCTATTTGCTGGGCGCGGACCATCACGGTTACGTGAATCGACTGCGTGCAGTTGCTGCTTGTGCTGGTGACAATATGGATGAAAATATTGAAATTTTGATTGGTCAACTTGTCAAAATTACGCGCGGAGGAGTTGAGGTCAAACTATCCAAGCGCTCCGGCCAGATTGTGACATTGGAAGAGCTTGTGGAAGAAGTTGGAGTGGACGCGGCACGTTATACGTTGGCTCGATATCCAGTGGACACACCACTTGTTGTTGACCTTGAAGAAATTGCCCGAAAAGCCAATGACAATCCGGTTTTCTATGTCCAGTATGCCCATGCACGTATTGCGTCAGTTTTACGCAATGCACATGATGTTGGTGTGGATTGGCGCAATACTGAATTTTCCCCGGAGCTTCTCGATTCAGAACAGGAAAATGAACTTCTTGGAGTAATTGAGAAATTTCCTGCGGTTATTGCGGCCGCTGCCGAATTGAGAGAGCCGCACCGTGTTGCCCGCTACTTGGAAGAGCTGGCTACCGCCTACCACCGTTTCTATGACGCATGTCGTGTTCTTCCCCGATCTGACGAAGAACTCGGTGGCGTTCATGTAGCTCGGTTATGGGTCTGCGCTGCGACCCAGCAAACACTGGCCAATGGTTTGGATCTCCTTGGAGTCAGCGCTCCTGAAAAAATGTGAAAACCGATAGGCTCCCCTCATGCAGGCACATCCGGCGGGCCCTCGTCACGCACAAATGGCACGGGAGTCGCAGGCCTCAAGCCCGGTTGAGGATCCCACCCAGTCCATAGTGTGGCCAGAGAGTGCTGACAGAGACGATCGTGGAGAACTTCAGGTCGGCGGTCGGGGAGTCGTAGCATTAGCGGCCGAGTACGGAACGCCTTTATTTCTTTTCGATGAACAAGATATTCGAGATCGTGCCAAGGAATTTGCACGGGCGTATTTAACCGAAAACGAACGTGGAACGGTGTATTACGCGGCCAAAGCATTTCTCAGTGTCGCAATAGCTAAGTGGGTCTTCGAAGAGGGTCTAGGAATTGACGTTGCCTCCGGTGGCGAACTGGCGATAGCGATTCGCGCCGGAATTCCAGGTGAGAAATTGCTCATGCACGGGAACAACAAATCTGAAAGTGAAATACGAACGGCTTTAGATTATGGAGTCGGACGAATTGTGATTGACTCATTTGACGAGATCGTCCGGGTCGCAGCGATCGCTGCCGAACTCAATGTTGTAGCAAAAGTATTGGTTCGGGCGACCGTCGGAGTTGAAGCGCACACGCATGAATTCATAGCGACCGCGCATGAGGATCAAAAATTTGGACTCTCGGTGCAAGAAGGTGACGTGGAAGAGGCTGTCCGTCGCATTACCAAGTTGCCGTCATTGCGCTTCATGGGCCTGCACTCACATATTGGTTCACAGATTTTTGACTCTGCTGGATTCGAGATTGCAGCAACGCGAGTGGTGGGAGTTGCCTACGATATTTATGACACACAGGGAATTGAATGCGAGGAATTCAATCTCGGTGGTGGCATGGGGATTGCGTATCTTCCAGAAGACGATCCACTTTCCGTGCAGATCATGGCTAGTCAAATCCGAGAGATTGTTACTCGCGAGTGTGCCAACGTCGGGATACCCGTCCCTGCATTGTGTTATGAGCCTGGTCGAGCGATAGTCGGCAGAGCTGGAATCACCCTCTACGAGGTGGGAACGGTCAAGAAAGTGAAGCTTGATCATGGTGAGCGCACCTACATTTCGGTTGACGGAGGTATGAGTGACAACATCCGGACGTCGCTTTATGGGGCTCAATATTGCGTTGCACTTGTGTCGAGAAGTTCAGTGTCGGAGCAAATCCTCAGCCGAGTGGTAGGAAAACATTGTGAGTCGGGGGACATTGTGGTGAAAGACGCCTGGTTGCCCTCAGACGTCACACCGGGTGACCTCATAGCTGTTGCCGCTACCGGCGCCTATTGCCGATCCATGGCTTCTAACTACAACCAGATGCCCCGTCCTGCTGTGGTCTCCGTTCGCGGTGGGGAAAGCCAGTTAATTTTGCGTCGGGAGACGTTTGATGACCTGCTGGCCCTGGATCCTTTTGCCGGCTAGTGCAACCACCACGATTCACTTTGGCAGAATACGGGTGCTGGACCAAGAAAATGTCATGTGAGGAGATTTATGTCAGAGCGTGATAAGTCTGCTCCATCTATCCGAATTGCCATGTTGGGCGCAGGAACGGTTGGATCCTCAGTGGCTCGGCTCCTCACCCGACATCAGCATGATCTTGCGCATCGAGTCGGTGCAAATCTCGAATTAATTGCAGTGGGTGTCAAGGACATCAATAAACCTCGCGAGGGGATACCCCAGTTCTTACTGACTCAGGATCTCCAATCTGTGGCCCTCTCGGGAGCCGACATTGTGATCGAAGTTATGGGTGGAATTGAGCCTGCACGATCCCTGATTCTCGCTGCCATGAATGCTGGATCAAGTGTCATTACAGCCAATAAGGCACTCATGGCGGAAGACGGCGCCGCCCTGTACTCCGCTGCTCAAGAGTCAGGTGTTGACTTGTATTTCGAGGCGGCGGTTGCCGGAGCTATTCCGCTCATCCGACCATTACGTGAGTCTCTAGCGGGAGATCGCGTTACGAAAGTCATGGGAATTGTGAACGGTACTACTAACTTCATGCTGACAAAAATGGATGAAGAAGGTGCCGATTACGATGCAGTTTTTGCGGAAGCAGATGCACTCGGTTACCTAGAGGCTGACCCTTCCCTTGATGTCGACGGAATCGATGCTGCTGCTAAAGCAGCGATTTTGGCCGAGTTGGCGTTTCACACAAGAGTGACCTTGGCCGATGTCTATTGCGAAGGAATCGGATCGGTGACAAAAGCGGACATCACGGCCGCGCGTGACATGGGATTTGTCATCAAATTGCTGGCTATTGCCGAATTGATTTCAACGGATGATCAAGAAGACGGAATTGTCGTCCGAGTGCACCCAGCAATGATTCCGTTGAATCACCCGCTGGCAAACGTTCGTGGTTCCTTCAATGCTGTCTTTGTTCACGCAGAAGCCGCCGGAGAAATGATGTTTTATGGTCGTGGGGCAGGTGGAGACCCGACCGCCAGTGCTGTCTTGGGGGACGTTGTTGCAGCTGCGCGCCACCGAGTTTTGGGTGGGCGTGGACCCGGGGAGAGTACCTATTCGGGTCTGAAAGTCCTCGACATTGGGCGGGCTGAGACACGTTATTACGTTAACCTCGACGTACGGGATCGGCCCGGAGTTCTTGCGCAAATCGCTCATGCATTCGCGGCGAACGGCGTGAGTATTCAAGTGGTTCGACAAGATGGCCACGGATACGAGGCTGGGCTGATCGTGCGGACGCACAGAGGGAGTGAAGCGGCTTTGCGGGCTACGGTTGTTCAGCTGGAATCAATGGATGAAGTTCGTAAAGTGGTTGGGGTAATGAGAGTAGAGGGTGAAGAGTAGATGGCACACCAATGGCGGGGCGTAATCGCGGAGTACCGCGATCGCATGCCACTTGTTGAATCCGCACCGATCGTGAGTCTTGGCGAGGGTGGCACTCCACTGATCTACGCCTGCACCATCAGTGAGATGGTCGGTGCGTCCGTCTGGCTCAAATACGAAGGTGCTAACCCCACGGGTTCATTCAAGGATCGCGGTATGACGATGGCCATCTCAGATGCCGCATTCCAGGGGGCAAAAGCGGTCATTTGCGCCTCGACGGGGAATACATCAGCGAGTGCTGCCGCATACGCGGTCAAGGCGGGCCTGACATGCGCAGTACTCATTCCCAAAGGAAAAATCGCGATGGGCAAGCTTGCCCAAGCCGTAGTTCATGGTGCAATTTTGCTCCAAGTTGAAGGCAACTTTGATGACTGTTTGGTGCTCGCTCGAGAACTGTCGGAGCAATACCCGGTTGCATTAGTTAATAGCGTTAATCCGGTTCGTATCGAAGGTCAAAAATCTGCGGCATTTGAAATAGTTGATCGACTGGGTCGAGCCCCGGACATTTCCTGCATGCCCGTTGGGAATGCCGGGAATATCACCGCCTACTGGCGCGGATACCAGGAGTACCAGGCAACAGGTGTTTCCGATTCAACCCCCGCCATGTGGGGATTTCAGGCTGCAGGGGCGGCTCCTTTAGTAATCGGAAGTCCGGTCTCCAACCCTGAGACAATCGCGACAGCGATTCGAATTGGAAACCCTGCATCTTGGGATTTCGCAATTGCCGCGCGTGATGATTCACATGGACTCATTGATTCGGTAACCGACGAAGAAATATTGTCGGCCTACCACCTGCTTGCTGAAAAAGAAGGTTTGTTCTGTGAACCGTCAAGTGCCTCGAGTGTTGCCGGATTACTTAAAATGCATTCTGCGGGGAGAGTCCCACCTGAATCGGTTGTCACCTGCACGTTGACGGGCAACGGACTTAAGGATCCTCAATGGGCGCTTGAGGGAGCGGCAGACCCAGTGGTTATCTCCGTTGATTCTGCACTCGCAGCCGAGAAACTTGGTTTAATGTGATGAACGAAACGACATTCGTATCAGGTGCTGTTCGCATTGTGGTCCCTGCTTCTAGTGCGAATTTGGGTCCAGGATTTGATTCCATTGGGTTGGCTCTCGCTGTGCATGACGAACTTATTGCAATGGTGACGAATGATGTTGGTATCAAAGTTGACGTCGAGGGGGAGGGCGCTGGAATCGTCTCAACCGATGAGTCGAATTTGGTTGTTCGTGCCATGAATCGAGGATTTGAGGCGATGAACGCGAAACCCGCAGGATTCATCCTTAAATGTCGTAATGCAATACCGCATGGACGAGGCTTGGGTTCATCAGCTTCTGCAGTGATAGGTGGCCTAGCAATGGCCCGCTCTCTGGTTGAGGGGGGCGAAACACTTCTCCCTGATTCGGACATTCTCAATATTGCACTTGAGTTTGAGAATCACCCGGATAATTTGTCGGCAGCGCTTTACGGTGGATTCAATATTTCATGGCTTCACAACGCGGAAATTGCTGGTGCTGTACAGCCGATTGTCCATCCTGATGTCGTGCCAATTGTATTGATTCCACCCCATGAACTTGCGACAACACAAGCAAGGGGAGTCTTGCCTGAGCAAGTTCATCGATCAGCTGCTTGTCATAATCTTTCGCGTACAGGCTTGTTGGTTTATGCGATTTCGCACGACCCAAAACTTCTGTTGGAGGCTACTTCAGATCAGTTGCATCAAGACGCAAGAGCACACGTTTATCCCGAAACAAGCACAATTATTTTGCAGTTGCGAGCTAAAAATATTGCAGCAATGGCTTCGGGGGCAGGTCCTGCCGTTTTACTTTTAGTTGACCGCAATGAAGTTCACGAACTTGAAGATGCATTAAGCGTGGTTCCAGATGAGTGGACTCGCATCGCTGTTCCAATTGATTTCGAGGGCGTCAGGGCACTCCCACTCCCGGTTTAGGCCCATCCCAAGGTAAATCTCGCTACCTGTGTTAGCCTAGGACAGTCCACAGTCGTGGCGAGCTTCTTGAAAGAATCACGTTCATCGGAAAATCGAAGTTTCGAGTTCTTGTTCCAGGTGGATGGAGTTTTAGCCGGAAGCACGGTTTCACATTTTACCGGGTATCTCACAAACGTAATAATGTTTGGCCCAGGGCAATTCTCGCCCATACACATAAAGGATTATTGAGTGTCAGAAACAACAGATTCAAAGCGTCGTACCGAGGGACTCTCCGGAATGTTGTTGCCCGAGCTAAAGCAGCTCGCTCAGCAACTTGGAATTGCCGGATCGAGCGCAATGCGCAAATCAGACCTGGTCTCGGCCATTGGTGATCGACAGAAGCAGGCTAGCGCCCGTCGAACGACCCCGAAGGCTGCTCCCGAGAAGGCTGCTCCCGAGAAGGCTGCTCCCGAGAAGGCGCAAAAAGAAGTGGCTGCACCAGCGCAGGGAGAGACAGAGAAATCAGATACACGCGAGGATTCGCAGCGGGATCAGCGCGGCAACCGAAATAACAATCGTGATCGCAATTCCCGCAACAACAACAATCGTGAGCGAACGAGCAACGATCGCAATAGCAATGATCGCAATAGCAACGATCGCAATAGCAACGATCGCAATAGCAA
>JAFMHB010000008.1:0-34297 GCA_017854795.1 Candidatus Nanopelagicales bacterium | reverse complement strand
GATCGCAATAGCAACGATCGCAATAGCAATGATCGCAATAGCAACGACCGGAATTCAAATGACGGTGATGACGATCGCAACAGTGGGTCTGATGACCGAGGTAGTCGCAGTCGAAACCGGAATCGCAGAGACCGCCGTGACAGACCGAGCAATCGTCGCAGTGGCGGCCAAAACAACTTTAATGACTACGAGACTGAGCTGACCGAAGATGACGTCCTCGTGCCGGTTGCAGGCATCCTCGATGTGCTAGACAACTACGCATTCGTTCGCACGAGCGGTTACCTGCCTGGCCCCAATGACGTTTACGTGTCGCTCTCATTTGTTCGCAAACTGGGGCTTCGCAAGGGCGATGCTGTTATTGGATCCGTGCGGCAGCCACGCGAAGGTGAGCGTCGCGAAAAGTTTAATCCGCTGGTGAAGGTCGATTCGGTAAATGGTTATGACTTAGAGGCCATCAAAAATCGGCCTGATTTTTCCAAGTTAACCCCCCTATATCCGCAGGAACGACTTAAGTTGGAAACAACGAGTTCGAACCTGACAACTCGGGTTATTGATCTTGTGGCACCAATAGGCAAGGGCCAGCGTGGGCTGATCGTCTCGCCGCCAAAAGCTGGCAAGACGATGGTATTGCAGGCCATTGCAAATGCAATAACTGTTAATGATCCTGACTGTCACCTCATGGTGGTTTTGGTTGACGAACGCCCTGAGGAAGTCACCGACATGCAACGAAGTGTGGAAGGCGAAGTAATCGCCTCCACATTTGATCGACCAGCCGAAGATCACACCATCATCGCTGAACTTGCAATTGAGCGGGCAAAGCGTTTGGTCGAATCTGGTCAGGATGTAGTCGTTCTACTCGACTCCATGACTCGATTGGGTCGGGCCTACAACTTGGCAGCCCCAGCCTCGGGTCGAATTCTCTCTGGTGGAGTTGATTCAACCGCCCTCTACCCACCGAAGAAATTCTTTGGAGCTGCTCGAAACATTGAAAACGGTGGCTCACTGACTATTTTGGCAACGGCTTTGGTCGAAACAGGGTCTCGGATGGACGAAGTAATTTTTGAGGAATTCAAGGGAACCGGCAACATGGAACTCAAACTCGATCGCCGTCTCGCTGACAAAAGGATCTTTCCTGCTGTCGACGTTGATCCATCGGGTACTCGCAAGGAAGAATTACTCCTTTCACCGGAGGAACTCAAGGTGGTTTGGACCCTGAGAAAGGTCCTGCATGCCCTAGATCCCCAACAGTCGATTGAGTTGCTGCTCAATAAGTTGAGGGAAACGGAGACCAACTTTGAATTCCTCAAGCAGGTTCAAAAGACCGCCCCGGCTCGGCCTGGATCCGACGACGACGACTAGAGGTCAGGGCTACTGAAATCGAGAGACCGATAACGTGGCATACTAGAGGTGTTGGATCCGGTTCACGAAATTGCGTTTCGATTGAAAGCCTCTGCACTCGCAGGAGACCGAATTGGTGATTTCGACCCGGACATTGATAAAGGAGCAAAACATGAAAGCTGGTATTCATCCAGATTACGTGGAGACGACGGTTACCTGCACATGTGGCAGCACCTTCCAAACGCGTAGTACTTCCAAGAGTGGCAGCATTCACGCTGACGTGTGCTCAAACTGCCACCCGTTCTACACGGGTAAGCAGAAGATTCTTGACACGGGTGGCCGAGTCGCTAGATTCCAAAACCGCTACGGTGTTGCTCCTGTGGAAGACGAAACCACAGAGTCTGCATAACTACTTCCCGGGCGCCGGCCTGGGATCGGCCGCGTGTCTCCCCCGTCGCGCGGTCGGTCCCAGACCGGCGCCCGCTTTTTAAGTTCACTGTTGTCCCTAGTGTTTTTGACAGCAGTCAAGTAACCAAAGCAAGTTGAGGAGCGAAACGTGTTTGAATCATGTGCCCTACTTGCAAAAGAACTCGATACCGTCGAGGCGGGGCTTGCAGACCCCGCAATTCACGCAGATCAAGCGCAGGCTCGGAAGTTAGGACGGCGTTATGCAGCACTTCGTCCAATAGTCGCGGCCTACCGCGATTGGTTGGCAGTTTCTTCGGATCTTGAAACGGCGCAAGAGCTCGCGGATCAAGATGAATCCTTTGCGGCTGAGGCCGTCGAACTCCTCCCTCGACAGGCTGCTCTTGCCGAGAAACTCACGCAATTACTGCTTCCACGTGACCCAATGGACGACAAAGACGTGATTGTTGAAATTAAAGCGGGTGAAGGCGGGGATGAATCTGCACTTTTTGCCTCCGACCTCATGCGAATGTATTTGCGTTACGCCGAACGTCGGGGCTGGTCCACCGAAGTTCTCGATGCCGTCGAATCAGATTTGGGCGGCTACAAGGACATCTCCATTGCTGTGAAGTCGAAGGTGGCTCCCGGACCAGGTGAAGGACCGTACGCACGCTTGCGTTTTGAAGGGGGTGTCCACCGGGTGCAGCGAGTCCCAGTCACAGAGTCTCAGGGCAGAATTCATACCTCAGCCGCGGGCGTCATGGTCGCACCGGAAGCAGAAGATGTCGATGTGAGTATCGACCCCAATGATTTACGGATCGACGTCTTCAGATCTTCGGGACCAGGTGGGCAAAGTGTTAACACAACGGACTCGGCTGTTCGAATTACTCATATGCCGACCGGCGTGGTGGTTTCCTGTCAAAACGAAAAAAGTCAGTTGCAAAATAGGGAGCAGGCTATGCGCATATTGCGCGCCCGCCTCCTTGCTGTCGCTGAAGAATCTGCGGCAAAGGATGCATCAGATATCAGGCGATCACAAGTACGGACAGTGGATCGCAGCGAGAGAATTAGGACATATAACTTTCCGGAAAACCGACTCAATGACCACCGGGTCGGGTTCAAGTCGCATAACTTAGATCAAATTCTTGACGGTGATTTAGACGCGGTCATTGAAGCCTGCGTTACGGCCGATCAACAGAGTCGGTTGGCAGAGCCTTCGGCGTGAGCACTATTCGCGACATACTCGTTGATGCCCAACACCGACTGTCGAATGCCGGTATTGATTCAGCAGCTACTGAGTCGGCGGAGTTGCTGGCTCACGTCCTTGCGGTTCCGCGGAATCGTTTGTTCATGCAAGATGCACTTGACGAGAATGACCGCATTTCATTTGAAAGGCTGATGGCGAAGCGACTTAATCGCATTCCACTTCAACACATTGTGGGCACTGCTGGTTTTCGCCGAATTGAACTCGAAGTTGGACCTGGAGTATTTATCCCGAGGCCTGAAAGTGAATTGGTCGCGGAGGCCGCAATTCGTTTCTTGAATGACTTAGAAAATCCGATAGCGGTTGACTTGTGCACTGGTTCAGGGGCTATTGCCATATCTTTGGCGATGGAGGTTCCGGGAACTCGTGTTGTCGGAGTTGAACTCAGTCCAGATGCCTTCCCGTGGCTTGAAAAAAACATCAGAAATTTTGATCCACTGATACCTGTTGAAGTGCACCAGATCGATGCCACCGATTATTCGGCTGAAGTTTTCATTGGATTGTCGGGTAGATGTGATGTAGTGACGTGTAACCCACCATATATTCCGATGGACATGATTCCTCGCGACCCTGAAGTACGTGTCCACGAACCTGCAATGGCCCTCTACGGTGGCGCCGACGGCCTCGATGTAATCCGAGGTATTGCGAAAACAGCCGGCATGCTGCTCAAGCCCGGAGGTTTACTCGTTGTTGAGCATGCAGATGTACAGGGTCCCGATGCGGGTGAAATGGGCGTCGTTAGCGTTCTTCGAGGTGCTCAACTTGATGAGGAACTTGCTACCTACATGCCCGGAGTACCGGGAGATCTATTTTTTACGGGGGTTAGTGATCGACAGGATTTTAATCAGCGCCCACGATTCACTGTGGCGACTCGGATTTAAGTTACCGGGTTTAGGCTGTTCACGTGAGTGTGCGCATCGAAGGTGGTGATACACAAAATCGGAATAGAGCCATCTCGATGGCCTATTCAACGATACGTCGTGGCGGATTAGTCATTGTTCCCACAGAGTCTCAATACGCGGTTGTCACGGACGCTTTTTCACCCAGAGGTACATCACTTTTGCGGGAATACAAGGGCCTTGGACCGCAGGTCCCGCTCTCGGTGCTGGTTCCCAATGCCGCTGCGGTTTCCGGAATCACTTCATCAATTCCCCATATTGCCAAAGAGATAATGGAGTGTTATTGGCCAGGAGAGCTGACGCTGCTACTCAAAGCTGGAACGACTTTGGCATGGGATCACCCTGTCGGTGCTCCTATTGCCGTGCGGATGCCGGTACATCCGTTTTTATTGGAATTACTTATGACAACAGGTCCACTTGCCTCATCGGGTGCGCAACAGGCAGGGATGCCCCGGATTGCGCAAGCGACTCAACTTGGTGCCTGCGAGATCGATTCGGTATCAGTGATCATCGCGGCTGGGGACCTTGTCTCCGGTAGCGGCAGCACCGTAATTGACTGCACGGGAGAAAAACCGACAATCTTGCGCGAGGGAGCCATTGACTCGCAAGCATTGAGCGATTTCATTTCCTATCATGGGGTTCCTGGGTGAAGTGATCAAGAACTCGACTCGATGCCCTTGCGCTTAAGGGCGAGTTGAACTCTGATCCAATAGGCTGGGGCCTCAAAGATTAATATTGCAGGAGTTTGATCCCGCAACATGAAAGGAATGTGACGGCGTGACTTTTTGGGGCCCAGATTTTGGAGAACTCGAGGCTGAGGATCCAGAGATTGCCGGAATTCTGCTTTCGGAGTTGGAACGAGCACGTGGTGGATTGCAGCTCATCGCGAGTGAAAACTTCACGTCACCTGCTGTCCTTGCAGCACTCGGTTCAACGCTGAGCAATAAATACGCCGAAGGCTATCCGGGCAAGCGCTACTACGGTGGTTGCTCAGAGGTAGATAAAGCAGAGATTATTGGAATTCAGCGGGCAAAGGAATTGTTTGGCGCTGAGCACGCCAATCTTCAACCCCATTCCGGAGCCAGTGCCAATCTGGCCGCGTACGGAGCATTTGTTAAACCCGGTGAAACCGTTTTGGCAATGAGTCTTTCCCACGGGGGACACCTCACCCATGGGTCAGCAGTCAACTTTTCGGGTAAGTGGTTCAACGTAGTGTCTTACGGCGTTATGCCGGAAACGGATTTAATTGACATGACTGAAGTACGAAGGCTTGCCATTGAGCACAAGCCGAAAATGATTATTTGCGGTGCGACAGCGTACCCGAGGTTAATTGATTTCGCCGCTTTCCGTGAGATCGCTGACGAAGTAGGTGCAGTCCTAATGGTTGACGCCGCACACATCATCGGTCTGATCGCGGGCAAAGCAATTCCCAGTCCCGTTCCCTATGCAGATGTCGTTTGTTTCACCACGCACAAAGTTCTGCGTGGGCCTCGCGGAGGGATGATCCTGTGCAAGGAGGAGCACGCCGCGAAAATTGACAAGGCGATTTTCCCCATGATGCAGGGCGGGCCGCTTATGCATGCAGTTGCCGCAAAGGCTGTTGCACTCAAAGAAGCGAGTACGGTGCAATTTCAAGATTATGCGCAGCAGGTTATTCGCAACGCGCAAGCACTCTCTTCCGGATTGGCTGAACGAGGAATGCGAGCGGTCAGTGGCGGAACCGATACACACTTGGCACTCATCGATCTTTCGAGCACGGGAGTTAACGGAAGCGAAGCTGAGATGCGCTGCGATGCGGCGCGGATTACGCTGAATAAAAATGCCATTCCATTCGATACGTTGCCGCCTTCGATCGCGTCGGGGATTCGAGTGGGGACTCCATCTGTTACTACTCAGGGCATGGGTGTGCCAGAGATGGCTGTCATAGCGGATCTCATAGACCGGGCCGTTCGTGAGAGTTCACCAAGTGCTGAAATTGCTATGCAAACACATGAATTGGTGGCAGCATTTCCCGCTTACCCTAGGTGATTCGTCGGTAAGTGGCAGTGGAAAGGAGTAGGTCATGCGCGAATACATGTTGTGTCTATTCGCTGCAGCCGCTGTCACCTATTTCCTGACTCCACCTGTACGCGCACTGGCTCTTCGTTGGGGGATTGTTGCCCCTGTTCGGGACCGTGATGTTCATGACACGCCTACTCCGCGTCTTGGTGGGTTGGCAATGGCAGGTGGGCTTTTAACTGGACTACTGCTTGCGAGCAAGTTACCCATGATGAGCTCAGTTTTTGAGGGTTCAAATGTTGTCATTGCGCTGCTCTCAGGTGCGGCCATCATTATTGTCTTGGGAATAGTTGACGACAAATGGGGACTTGACGCACCGACCAAACTCGCCGGTCAAGTACTTGCTGCAGGCGTGATGGCATTTCAAGGGATCGCCATTATCTGGCTACCGATTGGCGGAACTTTAGTTCTTGATCCATTAACCAGCGTGCTTTTCACCGTAATAATTGTGGTTGTCAGTATTAACGCAATAAATTTTGTCGATGGGCTTGATGGATTGGCCGCAGGAATTGTTGCGGTAGCTGCAGGAGCATTTTTTGTCTACGCGTATTTGCTGTCGGTCGATTTAGGGCTCGAGCGCGCCACCCTTGCAACGTTAGTCAGTGTCCTCCTAGTCGGGATGGGGCTGGGATTCTTGCCGAATAATTTGTTCCCTGCCCGCATCTTCATGGGAGATACCGGCTCTATGCTGCTCGGACTTTTACTCGCCGCCGCGACAATCACGCTTTCAGGGCAAGTTGACCCCAGCGCCCTTTCTGGTGGTGCCTTCCTGCCCACACTATTGCCTTTGATCTTGCCGTTTGCTGTCATGGCTCTGCCTTTGGTTGACCTTGGACTTGCAGTGATCCGACGTACCCGCGCTGGTCGAAATCCATTTGCCCCCGACAAACAGCATTTACATCATCGATTACTCGAGATGGGACATTCGCAGCGTCGAGCTGTTTTCCTGATGTACGCCTGGACGGCCCTGATCGCAGGTGCGGCCCTTGCGATTGCGTTCTTCCCGCTGATTTATGCGGGGATAGGAACGGCAATCGGTGTGGTGATCATGGTTTTCTTAGTCAGACGAACACCCCCGAAAACTGCGGTCAATCAAGTGGAATCACAAACGGGTCCGATCGGCCGGATCGGTTGAATCTATTCACTATCAATGCTGTAACCTGACGCTGGAAGGCTCTCAACCGGTGCGTTGTTGCCAGCGTTTTCCCGGAAGTCATCGTTTTCTTAACAATTGCGAGGTGTTATCGGTGCCAAGAGCACGCAGTATCGATTCGCTGGTGTTGCTGAGGGCTGGAATTGGGACTGCTGTTGCAGGTGTGATTGTTGCGATCATCGCGGCGGTGGTGTCGGGCGGATCTGCGGCACTGGGCGCAGCTCTTGGAACCGCACTGGTCATCGTATTTTTTTCTGTAGGCCAGTTTGCCCTTGGCTCGGTTCTGCGAAATAACCCGCAGATGGCCCTCACCATGGCCATGACTATTTATCTGGTAAAAATCGGGGTCCTTTTAGTTATTCTTGTGTTATTTGCAGACACAACGGCCTTTAATACCAAGAGTTTTGCCCTTGCAATTTTGATCTGTACCTTGGTTTGGACGGTCATCGAGGTGTGGATTTTTGGAACTACCAAAGTGCTCTATGTGGAACCAAATTCAACGGAAAATTCTCCATCAGAAAAAAGTGACAAATGACACTCAATATTGATCAGCCCGAAGGCTCGCTCGGTGATCCAAAGTGGTACCGTTCCCGCGCACGTTCGATTTCAGGAAATGCGCCAGCGCGTCAATTTGCTGCAATGGATAATGCTGCGTGGATAATCTCAAGCCGCTTAATCGCAGGCTTAATTTTGTACACGGGGCTAGGGTTTCTTCTTTCCCTTTGGTTGGGGAACAGATCTCTGTTCATGGCACTTGGTGCACTGACAGGACTTGGACTCTCGTACTACCTTATTTTCACCGGGTTAGCTCGCGAAAATAAGGAACAACAAAAAGCTTTAGACCGGAATACCGGACCGAAATTAGAAGGGGATCACTAATGGCATTTAGCGTACTCGCCTCCGGTGGACCCAACTGCAAGATTTTCTCCGGATGCGGATTCCCCGCCCCCGGAGCAGAGATCTTTCAATTTGATGCCATTCTGAGTTTCAGTATCGGGGGATTGACTTTCAACGTCTCCAAAGTTACGTTCCTGCTGCTCTTGGCAGTCGTGGTAATTATTGGATTTTTTGGTTACGCATTCCGGAAGCCAAAGCTGGTTCCCCGCGGCGCCCAAAATGTTGGCGAACTCGGATACCTGTTCATCAGAGATGGAATTGTCAAGGAGACCATTGGAAAAGGTGGCGAGAAGTTCGTTCCGTTCCTTTTTTCCTTCTTCTTCCTCGTATGGATTCTCAACTTCTGGGGAATCGTTCCTGGGGCACAACTGCCCGTCACATCTATTTTTGCGATTCCGGTCACTTTCGCCATCATCGTCTATGTGACCTGGGTGCCACTGGGTATCTATAAGCAGGGATTCGTCGGGTTCTTCAAGAACATCATGTTTCCACCGGGTGTCCCCAAGGGAATGTACATTCTTCTCACCCCGATTGAATTGATCTCGAATTTCTTGGTTCGCCCATTTACTCACGCAGTGCGATTGTTCGCCAACATGTTCGCAGGTCACCTTCTTCTGGCGACATTTAGTATTGCGGCCTTCTACCTTTTGACTTTCAGCGTAATCGGCATAATTGGCTCAGCAGCCAGCTTCACTCTGGCAGTGATGCTCACGGCGTTTGAGGCATTTATTCAAGCACTTCAGGCCTACATCTTCACCTTGCTCGCTGCCGTTTATATTGGGAGTGCGCTACACGCGGAACACTAAAAAACGCGGGACGAGCCAGGCCGCAAGAACAAATAGGACTTACAACTTAATAAAAAATTGAAAAGTTAACATCAACGTAGTTGATACAAACCACCAAATCGGCAACAGCCGGTGCGCAATGAAAAGGAAACGATATGTCGCTTCTCGCGGAAATCAGCGGTTCGATTGGCTCAATCGGCTACGGCCTTGCGGCCATTGGTCCAGGTATCGGTATCGGTATCATCTTCGGACAGGGTGTGCAAGCAATTGCTCGCCAGCCTGAGGCGTACGGCATTATTCGCCAAAACATGCTTCTAGGTTTCGCACTTGCTGAGGCCCTTGCACTGATTGGCTTCGTTGTTCCTTTCGTTTACGGTACCTGATCTGTCATTAAGTACGGATTAGTCAACCTAGACAGGGAAAGAGGCTTTTATGTTTGAATTCGCCACAATCCTCGCTGCTGAGAGCGAGGAAATGCCATCAGTGCTCGCAGTACCACTTGATGAACTGATCATTGGTCTCATTGCGTTCCTGTTGGTATTTGGCACGCTAGCCAAATTTGTCCTGCCCAAAATCAAGGCAACTCTTGATGAGCGAGCTGACCTAATCGAAGGTGGGTTAGAGCGTGCAGGAAAGGCGGAAGAGGAAGCTGCTGTCGTTTTGGCTGAGTACCAGAAGCAACTCGCTGGTGCACGGGAAGAGGCTTCGGCAATTCGCACCGCTGCTCAGGCTGATCGCACTGCAATCGTCGAAGAAGCGCGCAATGAGGCACGAATCGCGGCTGCAAGTGTCACCGCTGCAGCTGAAGCGGCAATGGCTGCCGAGCGTGCCCAAGCTGTTTCAGCCCTCACCCGACAGGTCGGCGAACTTGCGTTGTCACTTGCGGACAAAGTTGTTGGCGAAGCACTCTCCAATGATGCGCGGGTCGCATCAACGGTTGACGCATTCATTGCCGATCTTGAGCGGGCGGCTGCGAAATAATGCTTGGATCAAGTCGGGATGCACTCGCATTGTGCAGTGGAGCACTGGATCAGTTTCCTGGTGCGGTTGATCGTTCACAATTGGGAACAGAGATGTTCGCAATTGCATCCCTTCTCGACTCGGAAAAAGTACTTCGTTCGGCACTAGCCGACTCCGGTCAAGGAATCGAAGTTCGCACAAACCTTGCATCCGAGGTCTTTGGGCAGCGCGTTTCAGCGGCAAGCGCTGACTTGCTACTGATTGCCGTTTCGCAGCGCTGGTCAGAGGACATGGACCTGGTTTTAGCTTTGGAAGAACTTGCCGCGGAGGCAGTTTTATTTGTGGCGCAGACCAATAACACACTTGATGCAACCGAGGAAGAGATTTTCCTCTTCGGGCGCGCAGTAGATGAATCAGCCGACCTGCAGATGGCACTCACAAATCCAGCAACCGCGGGGAGCGTTAAATCAGCTATCGTGGCTGACCTCCTGAATTCGAATGCGACCTCAGCGACAAAGGAACTACTCGAATACGCCGTCTCCCACCTGCACGGTCGCCGTTTGGATTCTGTCATTGCACGACTGGGAGATTTAGCCGCGGCGCAGCGTCAACGAATGGTTGCGCAGGTCCGAGCTGCTCAGCCCCTCAGCGAGAACCAGACGCAGCGCCTGATCGCTGCCCTGTCGAAACTCAAGGGAAGAGATGTACGACTCAATGTGGCGTTGGACCCGGCAGTTTTGGGTGGAATCCACGTTGTCATCGGTGAAGAAGTAATTGACGGAACAATTGCATCTCGACTTGAGGCAGCCCATCGGGCAGTTCTCGGCTGAAATGTGAACTTGGTCGACCTGAACACCACAATTTAAAACATCCAGCACTACAAGATCCACAAACAAACCGCCGCACCGCGGCCCGATACAGAGAGCAGGACCCCATGACGGAGCTGACGATCCGACCGGAAGAAATCCGGGAAGCGATCGAGCGGAACGTCGCGGCGTACTCGCCGGCAACCGCCCGAGAAGAAGTTGGCCGCGTTCTTGAGACCGGCGACGGAATTGCCCGAGTCGAAGGACTTCACTCGGCCATGACTAACGAACTACTTGAATTCGAAGGAGGTCTGTTAGGAATCGCGTTGAACCTCGATATTCGTGAAATTGGTTGCGTTCTCCTGGGAGATTCATCCAAGATCGAGGAAGGTCAGGCAGTCCGCCGGACAGGGGAGGTCCTTTCCGTTCCCGTCGGAGATGCATTCCTTGGCCGGGTTGTGGACCCGCTAGGCAATCCAATCGATGGACTTGGCACGATCCAAGCGGATGCGCGTCGTCCACTGGAGGTTCAGGCACCGTCCGTTGTTGAGCGCCAACCGGTGACCGAGCCCATGTTGACTGGGATCAAGGCAATCGACGCTATGACGGCGATTGGGCGGGGTCAGCGACAACTCATAATTGGTGACCGCCAAACAGGTAAAACTGCGGTGTGCATCGACACAATCATTAACCAAAAGGAAAACTGGGCTTCCGGCGATCCTGATAAGCAGGTCCGTTGCATCTATGTCGCCATCGGAC
This sequence comes from Candidatus Nanopelagicales bacterium, assembly GCA_017854795.1. Taxonomy (GTDB): domain Bacteria; phylum Actinomycetota; class Actinomycetes; order S36-B12; family S36-B12; genus UBA4592. Next base: position 22,973 of record JAFMHB010000008.1, on the reverse strand, counting down.
AAAAGGGTTCAACAATCGCTTCTGTCAAGGGTGCGCTTGAAGAGTATGGCGCAATGGAATACACCACGATTGTAGCTGCACCTGCCTCTGATCCAGCCGGTTTCAAGTACCTCGCTCCCTACACCGGATCAGCAATTGGACAGCACTGGATGTACCAGGGCAAGCATGTTCTGATTGTCTTTGACGACCTGTCAAAGCAAGCCGACGCATACCGCGCCGTCTCACTCCTTCTTCGCCGCCCACCGGGCCGCGAGGCTTACCCAGGCGACGTTTTCTATTTGCACTCCCGTTTGCTTGAGCGCTGTGCAAAGCTCTCAGCTGAAATGGGTGGTGGCTCCATGACAGGTCTTCCCATTATTGAGACAAAGGCGAATGACGTCTCGGCCTTCATTCCCACCAACGTAATTTCCATCACCGATGGCCAGTGCTTCCTTGAGTCTGATCTTTTCAACTCCGGTGTGCGCCCCGCTATCAACGTGGGTATTTCAGTCTCACGAGTCGGTGGAGCAGCGCAGCCGAAGGCGATGAAAAAGGTAGCTGGTCGCTTACGTCTGTCGCTGGCTCAGTTCCGTGAGCTGGAGGCTTTCTCAGCTTTCGGTTCGGATCTTGATGCTGCTTCCAAAGCCCAACTTGCGCGTGGTTCACGCCTGGTTGAACTGCTGAAGCAACCCCAGTATCAGCCGCAGGCCATGGAGCGTGAAGTGGTTTCCGTGTGGACGGGTACCACCGGTCAGCTCGACGAAGTTCCACTGGAAGATATTCGTCGCTTTGATTCGGAGTTCTTGGCTTACATGGATCGTTCGGCGCCAGAGGTATTTGATGCAATTCGCACAACTACCGATCTCTCCGATGACACGGTGACCGTCCTTGAAAAATCCATTGCTGAATTCAAGAAGCAGTTCACCACACGTAGTGGAGAATTGTTGATCAAGGACGAGCCCGTTGCTGCTCTCAGTGACGAAGAAATTGATCCAACACAAATCAAGCGAGCTGTTCGAGGCTGATATGGGTGCACAACTGCGGGTCTACCGGCGTCGAATTCGATCGGTGCAGGCGACCAAGAAAATTACGAAGGCAATGGAACTCATTGCTTCGGCGCGGATTGTTCGAGCTCAAAATCACCTCAACGCATCTTTGCCGTATTTGACGCAATTAGTTGACGCGGTTTCGGCTGCAGCAAGCCACGCATCGGATGTTTCCAAGCATCCTTTGACGGCAAGGTCGGTTGATCCGGTACGTGCGGCGATCTTGGTGATCACTGCCGACCGTGGGCTTGCTGGCGCCTATTCATCCAACTCCATTAAGGAAGCGGAAGCGCTTACCCGCAATCTGAGCGAAAAGGGAATGAAGGTAGTTCCTTACGTCGTCGGAAGAAAAGGCGTGGCTTTTTACCGATTCCGCAATCGCCCCATGGGTGGTGAATACGTAGGGTTTAGCGACCAACCAACCTACGCCCACGCTAAAGAAATAGGTGAAGAATTACTCAAAGCCTTCATGACACCTTCAAATGAGGGCGGTGTGGACGAAATTCATGTCGTGTACACAAACTTCACAAATATGGCGGTGCAACAAACTCGGGTTCGCAGGATTCTTCCGCTCGAAGTTGTTGATGAAGTAGTTGAGAAAAATGTCGAGGGTGGAAATGCTCAGCCGTTCCCACTGTATGAATTTGAGCCGAGTGCAGAAGATGTACTCGACGCGCTTCTTCCCCGTTACATTGATCAAATGGTGTATTTGTCGCTGCTCAACTCAGCGGCATCCGAGCACGCTGCGCGCCGTCGGGCAATGAAGTCGGCAACAGATAATGCTGAAGACCTAGTCCTAGCGTTGACTCGTGCTGCAAATGCTGCTCGTCAAGCCGAAATTACCCAAGAAATTAGTGAAATTGTCGGTGGAGCCGACGCCCTGACCGCCTAGTCCACAAATAGTCCGAGAACACAAGAAGAGGAATAGACATGACCGCAGCAGTAGAAATCGCCACAGGTGTAGGGCGTGTAGCACGTGTAACCGGCCCGGTTGTGGACGTTGAGTTTCCCGTAGAGGCGATGCCGGCGCTGTTTAACGCGCTAAATGTTGACATCACCCTGGATCAGGGCGATGAAGGTGCCAAGACGCACACTCTCACGCTCGAAGTTGCCCAGCACATTGGTGACAACATGGTGCGCACAATTTCGATGCAGCCAACCGATGGCCTTGTTCGCGGTGCAGCCGTGCGCGACACCGGCGATGCGATTTTGGTCCCCGTCGGTGATGTAACAAAGGGTCACGTCTGGAATACCCTTGGCGTTCCCCTTGATGTGAAGGCCTCGGATCTCGATATTAAAGAGCGCTGGAGTATTCACCGCCAGCCACCAGCATTTGATCAGCTCGAGTCAAAGACCGAAGTTTTCAACACCGGTATCAAGGTTATTGACTTGCTCACCCCTTATGTAAAAGGTGGAAAGATCGGCCTCTTCGGTGGTGCAGGTGTAGGAAAAACAGTGCTTATCCAGGAAATGATTTACCGTGTTGCTGAGAACTTCGGTGGTGTTTCGGTGTTCGCTGGCGTGGGGGAGCGCACCCGTGAAGGTAATGACCTCTTCCTTGAAATGACCGAGTCCGGCGTTATCTCAAAGACCGCCCTTGTTTTCGGTCAGATGGATGAGCCACCCGGCACCCGCTTGCGGGTGGCGCTGACCGCACTCACCATGGCTGAGTACTTCCGTGACGTACAAAAGCAGGACGTATTGCTCTTCATTGACAATATTTTCCGCTTCACCCAGGCTGGCTCAGAAGTTTCGACTCTGCTTGGCCGTATGCCATCGGCAGTGGGATACCAACCAACCCTCGCTGACGAAATGGGCGTTCTACAGGAACGGATTACCTCAACTCGTGGGCACTCGATCACGTCATTGCAGGCGATCTACGTTCCCGCAGATGACTTGACTGACCCGGCTCCAGCGACAACTTTCGCCCACTTGGACGCAACAACCGTGTTGAGCCGCCCAATTTCGGAGAAGGGTATCTACCCTGCGGTAGATCCACTGGACTCCAATTCTCGAATTCTTGACCCTCGCTACGTAGGTGACGAGCACTACGCCGTTGCTGCTCGGGTGAAGGAAATCTTGCAGCGTTACAAGGATCTCCAAGACATCATTGCGATTCTCGGTATCGACGAACTCTCAGAGGAAGACCGAGTGCTCGTTGGTCGTGCGCGACGCATTGAACGTTTCCTCTCCCAAAACATGTTCGTGGCTGAAGCCTTCACAGGTCAGCCTGGATCATTTGTTCCTGTTGAAGAGACAATCACGTCATTCCGCGCACTCGCCGATGGTGAATTTGACCATGTTCCTGAGCAGGCGTTCTTCATGTGCGGTGGAATTGAAGACGTTGAAAAGAATGCGGCTGCACTAGCCAAGGAGAGATAACAATGTCAGGCCCACTTGAGGTAGCTGTAGTTTCGGCTGAGCGCTCAATTTGGAGTGGCTCGGCAAAGAGTGTTGTAGCAAAGACGCCTGAAGGTGACGTGGGTATCTTGCGCGGCCATGAGCCAATGCTGGCACTCTTGGTGGAAGCTCCTCTTCGAATTGAGTTAGAAGACGGCAGCAAGATTTTGGTTGCAGTTCATGGGGGTTTCTTCTCTGTTGACAGCGACAAGGTGAATGTGATCGCTGAGTCAGCCGAACTTGCCCAAGACATTGATATTGATCGCGCGAAGGCGGCACTGACTCGTGCCCAAGCCCTTATAGAAACACCGGATCTGTCAGCGGTACGCAGAGCCGAAGCTCGCATTCAGGTTGCCAGCGCCTAATTGCGACTATCTGGCGCTAGTACCGCCGGGTTTCCACAAGATGTCGCCAACACTGTCTTGGTTTGCGACTCGGGAAAGAATGAACAGTAGATCGCTAAGCCGGTTCAAGTAGGTTGCAGTGAGCGGATTCATACCACCGTGATACGCATCCAGTGCAGCCCAAGTGGACCGCTCAGCGCGGCGGGACACTGTTCTGGCCACGTGCATCTGTGCCGCGGCAGGTGTTCCACCTGGTAAAACAAATGAGCGCAGAGGCTCGAGACTTTCGTTGTAATGGTCGCAGGCAGCTTCAATTCGGTCAATATAGGCGGAAGTGACACGAAGCGCGCCACTTTCATCATCCTTTACGGGAGTACACAAATCCGCACCCACATCGAAAAGATCATTTTGGATAGACAAAAGGACCGTGGCGATATCTTCGCGTACCTCGCAGGTAGCCAGAACTACGCCAATTGTGCAGTTTGCCTCGTCGACGTCGGCATAAGCCTTCAGCCGAGGATCATTTTTACCGGTCCTACTCATGTCACCGAGGGAAGTTGTTCCGTCGTCACCTGTTCGCGTATATATCTTCGTTAAATTGACCACTAGATGACTCTATCGGGACCTCACGGATTTGGCTCGCCTACGATTGCGTCGTGTCGGTATTTCGGATTCAGGGCGGCGAGACCCTTCGCGGAGAAGTGGTCGTTCCCGGAGCAAAAAATTCCGTACTCAAACTGATGGCAGCGACTTTGTTGGCACCAGGATTATCAACGCTCACCAACGTCCCCGACATCGAAGATGTAACGATCATGTCGGAATTGCTCCGAAGGCTTGGCTGCGAGGTTAAGCACGTCGATGAAACTATTTTTATTCAGGTGCCGCTCAGACCTGATCATCGTGCCGATTATGACCTGGTGCGCAAAATGCGGGCTTCCATTTGCGTATTAGGTCCACTGATTGCCCGCTGCGGCGCCGCCGACGTCGCCGTGCCGGGCGGGGACAATATTGGTTCCCGTGGATTGGATATGCATGTCGAAGCACTGAGGAAAATGGGCGTCCATGTCAACAACGAGCATGGATACTTATTAGCTGAGTGTGAAGGGCTCACCGGAGCAAATATATTGCTGGATTTTCCCAGTGTGGGTGCAACCGAGACGATCTTGATGGCCGCCGTTACGGCTCGTGGCGAGTCAGTAATTGAGAATGCTGCTCGTGAGCCGGAGATAGTTGATATTTGCGAGATGCTGGTAGGGATGGGGGCAGATATTGCTGGCATCGGCACTTCGACCATCACAATCACAGGTGTTAGCGACCTCACACCAATAACCCATCGAGTTGTCTCGGACCGAATAGTTGCGGGCACCTGGGCCGTGGCGGTCGCGATGGCACAGGGCGAACTCACAATTCATGGTGTTCCCGCGGAGCATATAGCCCTCCCATTGGAAAAACTTCAAGCGACCGGTGCCCAGATTGACAGTGGCGGACAGACGATTCATGTTCGTATGGATACTCGGCCTCAATGTGTTGACGTTGTCACCCTGCCCTTCCCAGGTTTCCCGACAGACTTGCAACCTCAATTCATCGCACTCAATGCAATTGGTCAAGGCGCATCCCTAGTTACAGAGAATCTCTTTGAGGCCCGGTTCAGATTTGTCCAAGAACTCGCACGACTGGGTGCTGACGTGCGAACTGATGGACACCACGCGTTAATCCGTGGAAAGGAGAAGCTGTCAGGAGCACCTGTTGAAGCAACGGATATCCGAGCTGGGGCTGGGCTGGTTTTGGCTGGGCTGGTCGCCCAAGGCAGTACAACCGTTTACGGTGTTAGTCACATTGACCGTGGGTATGCGCACTTTGTCGAAACCTTGCAGGGACTTGGAGCCAACATTTTACGAGTTGACGAATAAATTTCTACCCTCGAAGGATTGCAGCTGCTTTCATTTCGTCGACGGGCCACACCATGACTTTCGGCCCATCGGTCGTTTGGGCAAGGTTGGCCTTAATCCCTGCGTGTTCCAAAGTTCGCCGAATCATTTCACCTTCTGCATAATTTGTTGGGCTGGCGACACACACGAGTAGTCCATAAGAGTCGGAGGGGCCGGACTTTCCAGGAACAGCCACCACCGAACTTCCTCTGGAGTAAGCCCAACGAAGCACCAACACCATCATGCCAATTCCCATCAGAGCCACGATCGGGCCAAAAATGTAGGAATAACTGTTTCCAATTGGCATGTCCCTATTGTGACAAGAATTACAGGTTATGCAACAGATTGGTCTGCCAAACAATGTGGATTACCGGCCAGTTGGTTACGATGTGGCGATGACCGATAAACCATGGATTATGCGTACGTACGCGGGACATTCCAGTGCAAAAGAGTCAAATGAACTTTTCCGAACCAACCTAGAAAAGGGACAGACAGGTTTGTCGATCGCTTTCGACCTCCCCACCCAGACGGGTTACGACCCCGAAGACGTGATGTCTCGTGGCGAGGTTGGCAAAGTTGGCGTTTCAATTGCCAGCCTCAACGACATGAGGACACTTTTTGACGGTCTCCCACTGGCGCAGATGAATACCTCAATGACAATAAATGCAACGGCCGTATGGCTCTATTCCTTGTACATTGCTCTGGCAGACGAACAGGGAGCACCTCGCGAGTTGCTTTCCGGAACCACCCAGAATGACATTATTAAGGAGTACCTATCCCGAGGTACTTACGCATTCCCGCCAGCGCCATCACTTGAACTTGCCACTGATTTGATCGCGTTTTCGGTAGTGAACACACCGAAATGGAATCCCATAAATATCTGCAGTTATCACCTGCAGGAGGCGGGAGCCACGGCAGTCCAAGAGGTCGCTTTTGCCCTTGCCGCTGCGATCAGTGTCTTGGACTCGGTGAAAGCAAAAATTGACAGCCAAAATATTGATGTTGATTTTGATCACGTAGTAGGTCGCATCTCGTTTTTCGTGAATGGAAGTATTCGGTTTATTGAAGAGGTGTGCAAACTCAAGGCTTTTGGTCGACTTTGGAGTGACATAGTTGTTGAGCGTTACGGTGTAACGAGTGAGACTGCCCGGCGTTTTCGATACGGGGTGCAGGTCAACTCACTGGGCCTCACAGAGGAGCAACCTGAAAACAATGTTCAGCGTATCGTTCTTGAGATGTTGGGCGTTACCTTGGCAAAAGACTCGCGCGCACGGGCTATTCAACTCCCTGCGTGGAATGAAGCCTTGGGCTTGCCAAGGCCTTGGGATCAACAGTGGTCGCTGCGGATGCAACAGGTGCTTGCATTGGAAACGGACCTCCTTGAGTACGGCGACATTTTCGAGGGTTCTACGGTAATTGAAGCGAAAGTTACCGAACTGACCGATCAGATTCGAACTGAGCTTGATCGAATCTCCGAGATGGGAGGTGCGATCGCTGCTCTTGAATCCGGTTATCTTAAAAGTGCATTGGTTGCATCACATGCCCAACGTCGTGCTCGTATTGAATCGGGAGACTTACCAGTCGTAGGTGTGAATTCCTTTCAGAGTACCGAAATCAGTCCTTTGACCCAAAATTTGAACATCATGCTGGTCGACCCCGAGGTTGAGTCACGACGAGTCGAAGAAGTTCTATCTTTCAAATCGGGGCGTGACCAGGTGGCCGTGACCGATGCCCTTGCGGAGATTTCTGCTGCATCCGAACGGGGCTGGGGATTGGTCGAAGCGAGCATCAGTGCGGCAAAAGTAGGAGTGACCACGGGTGAGTGGTCAAGTGTCTTGCGTTCACAACTTGGCGAATACCGATCCCCGACGGGGGTCGTAGACTCAATTGGAAATCGGACACCTGAGATAGACCTCGTTCGAATACGCGCTGATGAGTTAGCGTCTCGGCTGGGACACCGCCCGAAGATTTTGATTGGGAAACCTGGACTTGATGGTCATTCAAATGGTGCCGAGCAGATTGCTGTTCGCGCTCGGGATTGCGGTTTTGAAGTAATTTACCAAGGTATTCGACTTAAACCTGAAGAGATTGTCGCAGCCGCAATTGCGGAAGACGTTGATGTCATTGGCTTATCGATTCTTTCGGGCTCTCATCGCACCTTGGTAGGTGAAATTCTCAATTTATTGGCTCAGGAAAAAGCATCCGATATTCCGGTAATCGTTGGTGGCATTATTCCACCCGCTGATGCAACTTGGCTGGCATCGATAGGGGTCGCAGCAACTTTCACTCCAAAGGACTACGACGCCACCCAGATCATGGATTCCATCGTCGACATTATGAGCACGTGAACTCGTGAGTACGTGAAAAAATGAGGATACTTGTTTCAGATTGCACGGCTGTGTATCAAGGACGGCTCTCGGCTGAACTTCCACGCGCAACGCGTGTGCTCATGTTTAAAGCCGATGGCTCTGTCTTAATTCATTCTGACGGCGGTTCTTATAAGCCATTGAATTGGATGAGCCCTCCATGCAGCGTGTCTGAATCGACCGTTGGTGAATCAAGAGAAGTTAAGGTTGTAAACAAAGCGGGGGAGATTCTGACGATCACGATCCACGAAGTCCACGCAGACTATGAACATAAACTTGGCTTTGATCCAGGTCTCATCAAGGACGGTGTTGAATCCCACCTGCAGAAATTATTGGCGGAGAACCTTGATGCCTTGGCACAGGGATTGACTTTGGTTCGCAGGGAGTATCCCACCGCAATTGGGCCGGTCGATATTTTGTGCAAGGCGGCCGGAGGTGGATCTGTAGCAGTTGAAATAAAACGCAGGGGTGAAATTGATGGGGTGGAGCAATTGACACGCTATTTGGAACTACTCAATCGCGACCCATTGCTGGCACCTGTAACCGGGATTTATGCCGCCCAGGAGATCAAGCCGCAAGCAAAAACATTGGCACATGATCGAGGCATAACCTGCGTCAGTATTGATTACGAGGCATTAAAAGGTCTTGATGACCCAAGCCTTCGACTGTTTTAGGGGAAAACAATGATAGGGAGTGCATCATGGAACTGAAAAATATTGGTGTTGTAGGACTAGGAACGATGGGTTCTGGGATCGCAGAAGTGATTGCGCGATCCGGATATTCGGTCATAGGTGTTGATCTAGGTGACAAGGAAATCGGCTATGCCGATTCGAGGATTCGAGGTTCGATAGATCGGGGGGTCATGGGCTCGAAAATCACTGAATCTGACGGTCTAGCAATACGGTCTCGAATTCAATTGACGACAAAGCTCGAGGATCTTGCTTCATGTGACTTGGTAATCGAGGCCATAACCGAGGATCTGAGCGCGAAATCTGAGCTTTTCATGACCTTGGACTCAATTCTTGGTCCTGAAGCCATCATGGCAACGAATACTTCGGCATTATCGGTGACCGAAATCTCCGTAGTTACGAGTCGACCCAGTCGCGTAATTGGTATGCATTTTTTCAACCCTGCAATGGTCCAGAAATTTGTTGAAATAGTGTCAACGGTGACGACCGATCGAGAAGTGATTGACGTATGTCTGGGATTTACTCGAGACTTGGAAATGGAACCAGTGTTAGTGCATGACCGAGCCGGATTTATTGCAAATTCATTGCTATTCGGCTATTTGAATCAAGCAGTCACAATGTATGAACAAAAATATGCATCTCGTGAAGACATTGACAGCGCGATGAGATTCGGCTGCGGTCTTCCGATGGGACCTCTGACACTGCTTGACCTGATTGGTTTAGATACTGCTCTTCAAATCCTTGACACCATGTATCGCGAGAGTCGTGATCGGCTTCATGCGCCAAGCGCCCTACTCAAACAGTTAGTTGCCGCGGGCAGGCTCGGGCGTAAATCTGGTCGAGGTTTCTATTCTTATGCCGAATCGAATGCGCCATTGGTGGTCAATGATTCATTGACGCCAGTATTTGCAGATTCGGACTCTGTATCGGGTATCACCAGGGCCGCGGTAGTGGGTTCGGGCACTATGGCGACGGGAATCGTTTCAGTTCTTGCTGTTGGAGGGCTCAGTGTCATTGCACTGACCAGAAGCGAACAGAGATCAAACCAACTGCGGGAATCCCTGGATGCATCGTGGTCAAAACTTGTTGCAAAGGGAAAAATCACTGAGGAGCAAAAAAGTGATTATCTTGCGCGGGTTAGAACATGTGAGAACTCGGAAGCGCTTGTGGGTCAGGTTGATGTAGTCATCGAGGCTATTGCTGAAGAACTACAAGCTAAGTGTGAGATTTTCTCCCAACTTGATCAACTATTGTCACAAGAGGTGATTTTTGCAACGACAACCTCCAGTCTGTCAGTCATTGAAATTGCGTCCAGTACCAACAGAATGGATCGATTCCTCGGGATCCACTTCTTCAATCCAGCGCCGATCATGTCGCTCGTGGAAATTGTCAGTACTGTTGCAACGAACCCCGACGTTGTGCTCCGCTGTACGAATTTAATGCGTGAACTTGGGAAGAAGCCCGTGCAGTGCTCAGATCGGGCGGGTTTTATCGTGAACGCTTTGCTGTTTCCCTACCTCAATAACGCCATCGCAATGGCATCGAGCAACTACGCCTCAATCGAGGACATTGATGCCGCCATGAAGTTGGGGTGTGGCTACCCCATGGGGCCATTTGAGTTACTCGACGTTGTCGGACTAGATGTTTCGCTGGCAATTGTTAACACGTTGTACCGCGAGTTTCGTGAGCCAGGATTCGCCCCGGAAGCTCAATTGGAGCACTTGGTTACCGCAGGCTTTGTCGGGCGTAAAGTTGGAAGGGGTTTTCGTAAGTACTAAGCGGCATTTGGTGTCATTGGATTGGGAGGATGAATCGGGTGGGTCGCAAGAATCGGAGGGCCGTGAGTGAGTCCAAGCCACTTTCCGGCAACTCAATGGCGACGGAATCCCACCCTGATGGCGAATGGCATGTTCGAAAATTGACGGGATCTTCCGCGACTAAAACGTATAGGTGCCCTGGTTGTGATCAGGAGATTCGACCTGCGACACCACACGTAGTTGCTTGGCCGGCTGATGTTCCCGAAGGGGCTGCCGACAGACGCCACTGGCACACTCCCTGTTGGAGTAACAGAGGCAATCGTGGTCCGCGTGGTCGAATGTGAATCGAATCTCACCGAATTCGGTCTTACCTGCAACGCGTGAAGTCATAACGTTACATACCGCTGATTCACTTGTGCTCGTCGGGGAGCTGGCGAGCCCAGAGCACCCCGTGGCAACCATAATTTGTGTTCACCCACTGCCAACTCACGGTGGCATGATGGACAGCCATATTTTGCGAAAAATGTCATGGCGCCTGCCGGCGCTCGCGAACATTGCTGTGTTGCGATTTAACACGCGAGGCACCGAGAGCGCTATCGGCAAAAGCGACGGGAGCTTTGATCAATCAAACGGAGAGGGTCGCGATCTTGCGGCGGCTATTGAGTTTGCGCGCAAACGAAATTTGCCAAACATCTGGATTTTAGGCTGGTCATTTGGAACTGATGTCATTCTGCGCAATCTGGACCCAGAGGGAATTAGCGGGGTCATTTTACTTTCCCCGCCATTACGGTTCACGAGCGCGCAGGAGTTACTTCGCTGGAATGGCACAGGTGTACCCGTGCACGCGCTCATACCTGAACTCGACGACTATCTCGTGCCCGAGAAGGCCATCGAAAGATTCTCCGAAGCCAGTGATGTAATCATTGAGCCCGTCGAAGGCGCAAAGCATTTGTGGGTGGGGGAGAAGTTCGTGTACACGGTATTGAATCGCATAACGGAACTGGTTTCACCAAACTTTGCTCCATTGCCTAACGACTGGCCTGAGTCGCAAGGTCCAATGAAACATTGGAACGACCTTAAGTAAGGCTATTTTTCGATGAACCAGTTGATTTTTTCTAAAACTTGGTCTCGGAGAGCTTGATCGGTAACGCCAAGGCCAGGCTCTGGGGCTAAGGCGAGAACCCCCACTTTGCCTTGGTGCAGATTCCGATGAACCTCAAATGCCGCTTCACCTGTTTGGTCTAGGGGGAAGACTTTTGACAAGGTCGGGTGAATTACGCCCTTTTCAATAAGTCGATTGGCCTCAAAGGCCTCCCGATAATTTGCAAAGTGGGTACCAATAATTTTTTTCAGGTTCATCCACAGATACCGGTTGTCGTATTCATGCATGAATCCCGTACTTGAGGCGCACGTCACGATAGTGCCGCCCCGGCGAGCCACGTAGACACTTGCCCCAAAAGTTTCGCGGCCTGGGTGTTCAAAGACGATATCGGGGTCTTCTCCTCCGGTAAGTTCTCGAATCTTTTTCCCAAGGCGCTGCCATTCCTTCGGGTCTTGGGTCTGCGGATCCTTCCAAAACTTATAGTTCTCTACGCTTCGGTCAATGATCAAGGTGGCTCCCATAGAGCGCACTATGTCTGCTTTTTCTGGGCTTGAAACGACACAGACCGGGATGGCGCCTCCATTAAGTGCATACTGGGTTGCATACGATCCCAGCCCACCGGACGCACCCCAAATGAGAACAACATCGCCCTGCTTCATGTCCGCACCATTTTTGGAAACCAACTGCCGGTATGCGGTTGAATTAACTAGACCAGGTACGGCTGCTTCCTCCCAGGTGAGGTGCTCGGGCTTTGCCATCAATTGATTAGATTTGACGATCGCAAGTTCAGCAAGGCCACCAAAATTAGTCTCATATCCCCAAATTCGTTGCTCGGGATCAAGCATCGAGTCATTGTGCCCGGCTGGGGACTCCAATTCCACGCTCAGGCAGTGCGCGACCACACGGTCGCCGGGCGCAAATGCGTTTACGCCAGGTCCCACTCGCAGCACTACGCCCGAAGCATCTGATCCGATGATGTGATAGGGAAGATCATGTCGGGCACCATCGGGATGAGACTTTGCGTAACGTTTCAGAAAGCCAAATGTCGAGACGGGTTCAAAGATTGATGTCCATACTGTGTTGAAATTGATGCTTGACGCCATCACGGCTATGAGTGCTTCGCCGGGTGCTAACTGGGGGACCGGGACATTATCAATACTGATGCTTCGACGGGGGTCTTTGTCTTTTGACTCCACTCCGGCAAACATCTCTTGGTCTTCCATGCGGACAATTGCTGCGCGATAGGTGACGGGCAACTCTAAGGCTTCAAAAGTTGCGCGATCCGCCCTTGATTCAATTGCATCTAGGATGTTTTGCATTGGGGCATTAAATCAACAAAATGCGTTTTAGGCGCTTGCTTTCAGGATAAACAAGCCGATAGTGAGGGTGAGACCTATCACACTCACGACCAATAACTTGCGTGCCTTTCGAAACAGCGAGATCAACATGAGTGCTCCGAAAGCCCCAATCAACAGGGAAACTACGGGGGAACTCAGGATGTCGGACTCAGGCATACTGGACGAACTCGATCAAAACGCCACCGCAATCCGCGGGGTGGGCGAAATTGACCAGACTACCGGCGGTGCCAATTCGAGGGGCGTCATAGAGCATTCGAATTCCACTAGCGCGAACGTGGGAAGCTACTAATTCGACGTCACTGACTCGAAGTGCGAGCTGTTGAATGCCGGGGCCTTTATTGGCGAGAAACTTCCCAATCGTGGTGTCGGGGCTCAGTGGAGCGAGGAGTTGGATTTGCGCACCTTGGTCAGGAAATGCAATCATGGATTCACTCACCCCCTGACTCTCATTTATCTCAGCATGATGCTCATGTAGGCCAAGGATTCCTTCGAAGAGATTCCGCCCGGTATCGAGGTCGGGGACGGCGATACCAATGTGATCAATCCCAAGTATCAAGTTGTTCAAATCAGTTTCAGTTTCACTAGGCATGCCACTAATGTACATTTGCGAGGTACAGCGGGCCAAAGTGCCCACGAGTGTTTAAGCCAAGGAGTCAGCATGACGCAACCCAGAATTACAAGCGGCGATTTTGAACCCAGCGTTATCATTGAGGGGGCCCGCACGCCGGTAGGAAGGCTGTTAGGTGCGCTCAAATCCATGTCGAGCGCGCAACTGGGCGGTGCCGCAATAGCGGGAGCACTTGACCGCGCTGGAGTTCCCGCATCCGAGGTGGATTACGTGATCATGGGTCAGGTTCTACAAGCTGGCGCGGGACAAAACGCAGCTCGACAGGCCGCAGTACTTGGTGGCATAAGCATGAATGTCCCAGCACTGACGATTAACAAAATGTGTCTTTCAGGCCTTGATGCAATTGCTCTCGCCGATCAACTGATCCGCGCGGGTGAAGCACAATGTGTTGTCGCAGGTGGCATGGAATCAATGACTCAAGCGCCACACTTGCTTATTGGTTCGCGTGAGGGGGTCAAGTTTGGTGAATGGACTATGGCGGACTCAATGTCGGTTGACGGACTGACCTGCTCATTCGATCAAGAGGCTATGGGTGCAGGAACCGAACGGTACAACCAACGCTATGACCTCAGTCGTGAAGAACAAGATGATGTTGCTGCGAGATCGCATCAACGTGCCGCGGCTGCGCGCGAACTTTTCGCAAGCGAGATCGTCCCAGTTCACGTACCCGCTCGTAAGGGCGATCCCATCATCGTGTCCATGGACGAAGGTATTCGAGAAGAGACCACCGCACAAAGCCTCGCCGGACTTCGTCCGGCATTCAGTAACGAAGGCACCGTTACCGCCGGAAATGCGTCACAAATATCTGATGGTGCTGCCGCTGTTGTTGTCATGAGTAAAAGTAAGGCGGTCGAGTTGGGGCTAACCTGGTTGGCTGAAATTGGCGCACATGGCAATGTGGCAGGCCCTGACACCAGCCTGCATGAACAGCCAGCGAGAGCGATCTTGGCCGCGGCGCAACGAGCAGGCCTTAGCCTTGCCGACATTGATCTATTTGAAATAAATGAGGCATTTGCGGCGGTTTCCATAATTTCCTCGCGGATCCTTACCGACGAAGGCGCCAAAGCCGATATTGACCACGTGAATGTCAACGGTGGTGCGATTGCACTTGGACACCCAGTGGGCGCATCCGGTGCGCGGCTGGTTCTCCACCTAGCCCATGAATTGCGCCGACGTGGTGGCGGTATTGGAGCCGCCGGATTGTGTGGCGGAGGAGGGCAAGGAGACGCGCTACTCATTCGTGTCCCCTGACATGAGGCCAAGCCATGCCAATAACCTTGTGACATGAAATCAGGCGAAGTAAGCGGAGACAAGATTCGAGAGTTGGCTCAGCAAATAACGCTGGTTGAAAACTCTGGAACGGGTTCAACGCAATTACTCGCGTCCATGCCGACCCCGAGTGCTCATATTGTGGGCATTACTGGACCGCCAGGGGTGGGTAAATCCACGTCCACCTCAGCGTTGATCACTCAATTGCGCAGCGAAGGTAAAAGTGTTGCAGTTCTGGCGGTTGATCCGTCATCGACCTTTAGTAAGGGCGCTCTCCTTGGCGATCGAATCCGAATGCAAGATCACGCTTTGGATTCCGGGGTTTTTATCCGTTCTCTGGCATCTCGAGGCCACCTCGGTGGGCTAACAGGAACTATCTACAGTGTGCTGAAAGTGATTTCCGCTGCCGGTTTTGACCTAATAATTATTGAGACGGTCGGAGTTGGTCAATCCGAAATCGAAATTGCCAAAATGGCTGATACATCAATTGTTATTGCTGCACCCGGTGCAGGCGACGGCATTCAGGCCGCCAAAGCAGGAATTTTAGAGATCGCAGATATTTTCACGGTAAACAAATCGGATCGCCCCGGTGCTGATGCAACCGTGCGCGAACTCAAGGGGATGCTCTCCATGGTTTCGGCGGCTCCGAGCGGTTCAGGTTGGGAGACGCCGGTGATACCCACCATTGCAACGGATGGATCGGGATTCGTCGAGTTGTGCGAATCGATCTCCCAACATTATGCCTACCTCGTGGATCAAGGTTTGCTTGAACAGAAGCGAATCGGACGAATTCGTGAGTCGCTTTTGGCCCGAACCATGAACGACTTAGCGCTCAAGGCTCAGGAAATTGAATCACAGCAAGACGTGGCGGTTCATTGTGCTGCAGGGGAATTGAGCGAGGACCAAGCCTGTGATCTGATCCGCAATGCGATAAAAGCAGGGTCATAAGCCACAATAGGACCATGAGTACCCCTTCATTTGCCGGAGCAGTTGACCTTTCTTCATTAGGTGCCAAGAAGGCACCGGCACGCGCTGGAGACTCACCCGTCATTGATGTTACGACCGAGGGATTCGAAACACTTATTCTCAAGGCTTCAGAATCAATCCCCGTCATCATTGATGTGTGGGCTACATGGTGCGGCCCGTGCAAACAACTGTCACCCATCCTTGAAGAGCTAGCAATTGAGTACGCCGGCCGACTTCTCATCGCCAAGGTGGACGCCGATGCCGAACCGTCTATTTCCCAAGCTCTTCAAGTGCAGTCAATTCCCTCCGTATTCGCCGTTATCAAGGGGCAATTAATCCCCCTTTTCCAAGGGGCGTACCCGAAAGATCAGGTCAAACAAATATTCGAAAAACTACTAGAACTTGCGGCAGAGCAAGGGCTCAGCCCAGCGGGTTCGGGTGAGGTAAAAGACTTGCTCGATGTTGAGGTTGAAGAGACGGCGGATCCGCGATTTGATGCAGCCGTGGACGCGGTGAATGCAGGGGACTGGGGCTTGGCAACAAAGGCTTATCAAGGAATCCTTGACAGTGAACCTGGTGATCTTGATGCTCAAGGTGGATTGATCATGGTCGGAATTTTTGAGCGTACGGACGGGGTGGAGCCACCACAGGGTGATTCATTTGATGACTTACTCGTCACCGCAGATCTTGCTGCGGCAGGGGGTAATTGGGAGAGCGCTTTGGCTGCGGCGATCCAAGCCGTTCAGATCTCCAGCGGTGCCGAGCGTGAACTTGCCCGCACTCGTCTCGTTGAATACTTTGCTCTTGCAGGTGAAGACCCCAGTGTTCCCGGTGCTCGCATCGCATTGGCTAATGCGCTTTTTTAATGAGTAAATTCAAAGAAGATAGCGGCAAGGGGCGGGACCGTTATCCGAGCAAGTGCTGGTTTGCCTGACCACTCGGTAGGTATCGCCTCGATGTTTCCGAGGTTCCCCACGCCGCTACCACCGTAGTAAGAAGAATCGGTGTTGAGAACTTCCTTCCATGTCCCCGGCTTGGGCAAGGCAAGAGGGAAATCATGATGAACCCTTGGCGAGAAGTTCGCAATAAACGCCATGCATTCACCGTGATCGGACCAACGAATCCAACTAAAAATATTGGCTTCAGTATTTCCGCTATCGATCCATTCGAACCCGCGAGGGTCGCTGTCGCGCTCCCATAACGAACGACTACGCGTATAGAGATCGTTGAGATCGGAGACGGTTCGCAAAATTCCTTGGTGCTCTTCAAACTGTAAGAGGTGCCAATCCAATCCCTGTTCACTTGACCACTCACTTGATTGCGCAAATTCAGATCCCATGAATAGCAACTTTTTCCCTGGATGGGCCCACATAAATGCCAGATATGCTCGTAAATTCGCGAGTGCTTGCCAACGGTCACCGGGCATCCGTGCGATGAGCGAACCTTTTCCATGGACAACCTCGTCATGGGAGAAGGGTAAAACGAAGTTCTCGTTGAAGGAATACATCAAACTGAAAGTCATCTCGTCATGATGATATTTTCGATGAATGCTTTCGTGCTGGACGTATCCGAGAGAGTCATGCATCCAGCCCATATTCCACTTGAATCCAAATCCCAAACCGCCGAGATCCGTGGACCGAGTGACGCCGGGCCAAGACGTCGATTCCTCAGCGATTGTGATCACACCTGGGACTCGGCGATAAACGGTTGCATTCATCTCTTGGAGAAATGTCACCGCATCAAGATTTTCGTTGCCCCCATATTGATTGGGGAGCCACTGACCGACTTCGCGTGAATAGTCGAGGTAAAGCATTGATGTCACAGCGTCAACCCTTAGCCCATCAATATGAAATTCCTCGAGCCAATACACGGCGTTTGCCACTAGGAAATTTCGCACTTCATTGCGTCCATAATCAAAAATGAGTGTTCCCCAGTCCGGGTGTTGTCCCAGACGTGGGTCTGCATGTTCATAGAGGTGGGTGCCATCGAAATTCGCGAGTGCCCATTCATCTTTAGGGAAGTGCGCGGGGACCCAGTCAAGAATCACGCCTATTCCATTTTGGTGTAAGGCATCAACAAGGTACCGAAACTCGTCGGGAGTGCCAAAACGTGAAGTGGGGGCGTAGTAGGAAGTGACCTGATAACCCCACGAAGGTCCGAACGGGTGCTCAGCGACGGGCATGAGTTCAACGTGTGTGAACCCAGAAGAGCTCACGTGGTCAACGAGTTCACGTGCAAGGCTCAGGTAATCCAAGCCCAATCTCCAGGAACCCAAATGCACTTCATAAGTGGTCATAGGTTGCACATGTGGATTAAGGCTCCCGCGCCTATCGAGCCAATCAGTGTCACCCCAAACATATTGAGACTGAGTAACTATTGATGCGTTTTCTGGTGGGATCTGTGTTGCAAATGCCATGGGGTCTGCTCTAGTGTGCCAATTCCCATAGTGGTCCAGAATGCTAAATTTATAGGTTGATCCGGGGACTACGCCAGGAATGAAAATCTCCCAGACTCCTGAAGAGCCTAAAGTTCGCATTGGGTGAGCGGACCCGTCCCAATAATTGAAATCACCGACCACTCGAACACCTCGGGCATTTGGCGCCCACACGGAAAAGGCAGTGCCAATAACATCGATATCGCCTAGTTTCAGGGACCGTGGGTGAGCCCCGAGTACCTGCCACAATTGTTCATGTCGTCCTTCGCTTATCAAGTGGAGATCGGTATCCCCTAGGGTAGGTAAGAAAGCAAATGGGTCATAACTGTGAAAACTTCCCGTTTCGTATTGGGTTTCATACGAATAGGAGCTCATGTCACATTCTCGAGCGGAGATTGACCTGAACCAGACACCCGGTGCCTCCGCAATCATCGGAAATGTGGATTCACCAATGTGAAGGTCTACCGACAGAGCACCTGGTTTGATGATTCGAAAGTTTGATTGACCATCTCTGATATGCCTGCCTAGCAGCGAGTGCGGGTCAAAGTGCGAACCATTGAGAAGCCTGTCTAATTCTTGATCGGGGATGTTCATTGATTTTTCACTTCTGCGACTGTCGATTGTGCCTCAGTGAAGACTGTGAGCGGCTCCAGGGGTGAAATAATTTTCGTGATGTGTGCAACTTCAATAGTGGGATTCAATTTGACGAAAGTGTGCTCATTCCAACGCCAAGTACTTCCACTTATGTGATCCGTGACCGCGAAGTCGTGACCCCAATGCAGACCGAGTTCATGCATGTTCCAGTGAACGATCGTTGAATGCTCGTTCACTGGATCCGTGTTACAAACGCACAAGATTACATCCGTACCATTCTTGCCGCCGCGTTTTGAGAATGCGATGATTTCAGGGGAGTCGGTGGGGTGAAAACGAAGTGTTCGTAATTCCTGCAGTGCTGGGTTACTGCGTCGAATCTCATTGAGTAACGTCAGATACGGGATTAAGTTAGGTCCAGTCTCTGGTGCAAAATTCGCCTCGCGTGGGCGTAACTGGAATTTTTCGCTGTCGAGGTATTCTTCACTTCCGGGGTGCAGTGCTAGGTGTTCGTAAAATTCGAAACCTTTATATATTCCATAGGTGGGAGACAAAGTGGCCGCCAGCGTGGCTCTCACTGCGAATGCCGCGGGAATGCCCAACTGCAGGTATTCGCTCAATATGTCAGGGGTATTTGTAAAAAGGTTCGGTCGCATATACACCGACTTAGGCCCAGCAAGTTCAGTGAGATATTCCTCCAGTTCCCACTTGGAATTTTTCCATGTGAAATAGGTATAAGACTGCTGGAACCCAACTTGCGCCAGGGTTCGCATCATGGGCTCGCCGGTGAATGCCTCCGCGAGAAATATAACCTGAGGGTGCTTGGTGTTAATGGCGCTGATCAGCCTGTGCCAGAACCAAACTGGTTTCGTGTGTGGATTGTCGACCCGAAAAATGTGCACACCTGCTTGGATCCAGAAAAGAACAATTCGCTCAATCTCACGGTAGAGGCCATCGGGGTCGTTATCAAAATTGAGCGGATAGATATCTTGATATTTCTTCGGTGGATTCTCAGCGTAAGCAATGGTCCCGTCTGCACGGTGTGTAAACCATTCTGGATGGCTAGAAACCCACGGATGATCAGGAGCACATTGCAGTGCTAGATCCAAAGCAATTTCCAAGTGCAATTTGTTTGCGACACTGACGAAGTGGACAAAGTCATCAAGTGTTCCCAGATCAGGGTTGACGCTGTCATGTCCACCCAGTGCTGATCCAATTGCCCAAGGAGAGCCGGGATCGCTTGGACCAGATAAGAGGGTGTTGTTGGGACCCTTACGGTTTTCCACCCCGATGGGATGGATGGGTGGCAGGTAAACAACATCAAAACCCATTTCAGCAATGTGAGGAAGAATTAATTCCGCACTGGAAAAAGTCCCTGATTTCATAGGGTCCAGAGTTGCGCCTTCGCTGCGTGGAAAGAATTCATACCATGATCCAACAAGGGATCTGCGGCGCTCAACAAGGAGTGGCCAAGGGCCATAGTCACACGCATATTCTCGAATTGGATGTTTTTCGAAAAGTTGTGTAACTGCGAGATCTGTGGCCGCGGCGTACCTCACGTTGTCTGGCAGGGCAGTATCGCGCATCGTTATTAGTGCGCTGATCACAAACTTCCTATCTCGCGCATTCAACTCTCCTACTATTTGCTCAATCAAAGAAGCACCCTCACGGAGTTCACGATCGACGTCTAGCCCCGCGGGGATCTTGATCTCGGCCCTACGACGCCAAGTCGTGAGTGGATCACTCCAGACCGTGATACTGAAACTCCAATTTCCGATGGTGGAAGCGGCGAAGTGTGTCCCGAATTGATCGCCTCCATGGAGATTGGACATAGGGAAAGGGCCGCTGATCTCTCCGCTTGGACCGGTTAATGTGAGTTCGACCCCGATACAGTCATGACCTTCGCGGAAAGCGGTCGCACGGAATGGAATGATTTCGTGTTCGGCAGCTTTTGCGGGATAGGCTCCGCACTCGACCACGGGGGAGACGTCGCACACGGTAAATCTTTTGGGAGTCGATGCCAAGGGCATTGCGTGAACCATGTGATGAGATTAGCGGAGCGTCGACACAGATTCTGGTGAATTCAAGCTGGGTTATTCATTCTGGATTAATTCTGAGTAGTGAATACGTAGGTTGAACGCGGATGGCAAACAAATACTGTCCCCGCAGAATAGAAACCCTCAATGGGTGCTCCATTGTTTGAGTTGCTATCCAGAATTGCCTCAAAGATTTGCGCATTGGGGACGGTGGGGAGTGTAAATTCCAGTTGGTCAACACCCGCGTGAAAAATAGCAAAAATATTTGCTTCATTGTTGTCACCATGAGAAAGAAACATGCCAATTGACGTGTGATCGCCGTGGTGCCAGTCCGTGATCTCTTGCCCGTTGGGTTCGAACCACGCCAGGTCTTTCGCTCCACCATCATAATTTGGCTCGCCTCGGAAATAATGACGCTGTCGAAGCATTGGGTGCGACCGACGAATATGGGCCAAAGTTGCAACAAAGTCGATGAGGTCCCATTCTGGCTGGCCGAGGTCCCAATTAACCCACGAATAATCATTGTCTTGGCAGTAGACGTTGTTGTTACCTCTTTGGGTCTTATGCAGTTCATCGCCGGACGTCATCATGGGGATGCCACCGGAGAGAAATAAAGTTGCAAGGTAATTTCGCACCATTCGAGCCCGAGTTTCCACGATTGTGGTGTCCCGACTGGTGCCTTCAACGCCAAAGTTATAGGAGCGATTGCTATTGGTGCCATCGCGGTTCTCCTCAAGATTGGCTTCATTGTGTTTTTCATTGAAGCTCACCAAATCAAGCAACGTGAAACCATCGTGAGCTGTTATGAAGTTAATGGATGCGTATTGGTCCCGGGCTTTGCCGCCAAAGAGATCTTGTGAACCGGCGAGTCGCCAGCCAATGGCGGAAATCCCGCCTGCGCCTCGCCAGTAATCCCGCACATCGTCCCGATATTTATCATTCCATTCACTCCATGGGGAAGGGAATGAGCCGACTTGATAACCGTTTGGCCCCAAATCCCATGGTTCCGCAATGAGTTTCGTTTCCCGTAAAATGGGATCCTGAGAAATCGTGGTCAAGAAATTGCCAAATGTATCGACTTCATCATTTGAACGCGCCAACGTTGATGCAAGGTCAAATCGAAACCCATCTACGTGCATTTCATTTACCCAATAGCGGAGTGAGTCCATGATTAGTCGAAGCGACTGCGGTTGATTCGCATTAATCGTGTTTCCGCAACCTGTGAAATTAACATATTCCCCACCTTCGGTGAGCCGATAAAAATCTTTATTGTTAATGCCTTTGAAAGACAGACTGGGACCCAAGGCACCACCCTCAGCTGAATGGTTGTACACAACATCAAGAATGATTTCAATGCCTGCGCGGTGAAGTTGCTTCACCATATATTTAAAGTCGTCAATCTGATTTCCCGCAGTAGCCGCGTAGTTCGCATGCGGGGCAAAGAAGCCAATGGTGTTGTAGCCCCAATAATTCGGAAGTCCGGTTTCCAAGAGGTGAGTTTCATCGACGAAATGTTGGATGGGCAGGAGCTCAACCGCAGTAACTCCGATATGAAGCAGGTGATCGATCACATCCTTGTTGGCCAGTCCACGAAAAGTTCCCTTTTCATTCTCCGGGACGGATGGGTGCAAGTAGGTGAGTCCTTTAACATGGGCCTCGTAGATGACTGTGTCATTCCACGGGAGTTGAAGAGGTGTGTCACCTTCCCAGTCAAAGTTCGACGCAACAATAAGACTGTGGGGAACGAAATCCCTGCTATCAAGGGTCGACATTGATGAGGGATCATCGATCGAGTAATCAAAAATTGCAGGATTGTTTCGAAGCTCTCCAACGATCGCCAATGCATAGGGATCGAGGAGCAATTTATTCGGGTTGAAACGCATTCCGTTTTCGGGGTCCCATGGACCGTGAACCCGAAAGCCATACCTTGTCCCCGGACCAATGCCAGGAATTTGGGAGTAATGCGCACCGCGCTCATTGTGCTCGAGGAGGAAATTAGTTTCCGTGAAACCCTGAGTGACATCGCCTGTAATTACACAGAATTCAACTTTGTCGGCGTGAGGAGCCCAGAGGCAGACTC